>NZ_OZ245712.1:1200000-1800000 GCF_965226985.1 Algihabitans sp. | reverse complement strand
TTTTCTCAGGCATCTGCCAGTAGCCCTTGAAAACATTGGGGCCCTTGACCTCCAGAACCCCGATCTCTTCGCGCTCCAGCACCCGACCGTTCTCGTCGGCGACCCGCACCTCCACGTCGGGCAAGGCGAAGCCGACGGTTCCGGCACGCCGCTGCCACTCCGGCGTCTCGGCGTAGGGGTTCGAGGTGATCATGCCGCATTCGGTCATGCCGTAGCGTTCCAGAATGCGCTGACCGATGCGCTGCTCGAAGGCCTCGAAGGTCTCCTCCAACAGCGGCGCCGAGCCGGAGACAAAGAGGCGAATACCGGCGGCAACCTCTCGCGTGAAGCCGGCTTCCGCCAGCAGGCGCACGTAGAAGGTCGGTACGCCCATCATCACGCTGCAGCGCGGCAGCAGCTCCAGCGCACGCGCCGCGTCGAACTTGGGCAGGAAGACCATTTCGCTGCCGTTGGCCAGGGTGGTGTTGATGGCGACGAAGAGACCGTGGACATGGAAGATCGGCAGCATATGCAGCAAGCGGTCGCCGGGACGGAATCCCCAGAGATCCTTGAGCGCAAGCGCGTTGGAACTGAGATTGCCATGGGTCAGCATGGCGCCCTTCGAGCGGCCGGTGGTCCCGGAGGTATAGAGGATTGCCGCGAGATCGCCGGCGGCCGCCGGATGGCTCTGGATCACAGGCGCCAGGTCGCTTGCCGCGTCGGTCAGGCTGCCGCCGCCCGCCGCGTCCATCGTGTGGACATGGGGCACGCCGCTCTTCGTCGCGATCTCGCGCAGGGCTGCCTCGCTCTCGGGACGGCAGACGACCAGCGCCGGCGTCGCGTCGCTGAGAAAGTAGGCGATCTCCGCGCCGGTGTAGCCGACGTTGAGCGGCAGGTAGACGGCCCCCATTTTCACGACGCCGAGATAGAGGAAGACCGCGTTGGCCGACTTGTCGGTCTGCACCGCGACCCGGTCGCCGGGCTCGACGCCCAACGCGATCAGCAGCGCCGCGTAGCGGCCGGCCTGCGCCTCAAGATCGGCGTAGCTAAGGTGGCTGCCGTCCTCCAGTTCCATGACCGTCCGCGCGCGGTCGCTTGGAAAGCCGTCCGCCAGTACGTCGTAAAGATTTTCGTTCATCCTGCAGTCCGTCGTTTGCTGTCTTGTTTCGTGCCATCAGTGCGGGCTTCGTTCGTACTCGCCGCCGGTCCCCTGTCGCCGTAAGGCAGGGTGGAGAGGAAGTCGGTGAAGGCACCGCCCTGGACGGTCACATGCCGGCGCAACCGCTGCTCCGCATCGTCGGCATCACCGGACAGCAGGGCCCTGACCACAGCCTCGTGTTCGGCGAAGCTGTCCTCCAGGCGTCCGGCCCGGCGCAGCTGAATGCGACGATAGGGCGTCAGGCGCTGGCGCAGGCCGCGCGTCTGCTCCGCCAGAAAGCCGTTGTGGCTGCCGGCGTAGATCGCCTCGTGGAAATCCAGGTTGGCGGCGTAGTAGGCGTCGGGGTCGTTGTCTGTGACGAAGCGCCGGGTATCCTCGTGCAGGCGCTGCAGTTCGGCCCGTTCGTCCTGGCCCATGCGCCGGGCGGCGAGGCGGGCGCAGAGGCCCTCCAACTCGGCCATGACCTCGAACATCTCCACCATGCGTTTGAGGCCCAGTTCCGCGACGGTGGCGCCCTGGCGTGGGCGGATCTCGACCAGTCCGCTGGTGGAAAGCTGCATCAGCGCCTCGCGAACCGGGGTCCGCGACACCTGAAAGCGCTCGGCCAGACGCGTTTCGTCCAGGCGTGCCGCCGGCGGCAGCCGTCCGGTCACGATCTCCTGTTCCAGGGTCTGGCGAATGCGGTCGGCCCGCCGTTCCGCCGCCACAGCGGCCTCCTCTCTCGCGTTCGGCCGTCCGTGATCTCTTCAGGATCGGTTGCGGGCCAGGACAGTCTCGCCCGCAGATATACATGAACCTCAACTTTGCATACAAGGTTTGCGCTCTTGTATACAAGAAGCTACGATCCCCTTGGTTCGCAGATCGGAGGGGGGCTCCAATCCCCGTGTAGGTTTGCGTTCACCTTAGAGACAAAAAGCCGTCCGTCGTCCGTAAGAGCGCGCAGATCGCCGAGCCGACAGACGCTGAAAACAAGGGAAAGGGAGGATATGCACAAGCATCTGACCGCTGCCGCCGTCGCGGCCATGGTTGCCGCCACGGGGCTTGCCGCTCCGGCCGCTGCCGAAACCACGCTCCGGCTGTCGCACCAGTGGTCGACAGCGGACGTCCGTCACCAGGTTGCCGAGATCATCAAAACTCACGTCGAAGAGGCGGGCGTCGATCTCTCGATCCAGATCTTCCCGACCCAGAGCCTCTTCAAGGCGCGCGAGCAGTGGCAGCCGACCAGTCGCGGCCAGCTCGACATGACGGTCTTTCCCCTGGCCTATGCCGGTGGCATCAACCCGGAATTCAACCTGACCTTGATGCCCGGCCTGGTGAAGAGCCACGACCATGCCGCGCGGCTCAACGACTCTCCCTTCATGGATGAGATCAAGCAGATCGCGCAGGACGACGGCGTTCGGATCCTGGTCGACGGCTACCTCGCCGGCGGCTTCGCCGGAAAGGACCGTTGCATCACCTCGCCAGACGACGTGCAGGGTCTGCAGACCCGCGCGGCCGGTAAGGCCTTCGAGCAGATGCTGGCCTCCGCCGGCGCTTCGATCGCCTCGATGGCCTCGTCGGAAATCTACAACGCCATGCAGACGGGTGTGCTGGACGCGGCCAACACCAGTTCCTCCAGCTTCGTCTCCTTCCGGATCTACGAACAGGTCGCCTGTTTCACGCCGGTCGCCGACTACGCTCTCTGGTTCATGTATCAGCCCGTACTGATCTCCGAACGGAGCTGGGGGCGCCTGAACGACGCCCAGCGTGCGGCTCTTGAGGCCGGTGCGGAGAAGGCCGAGGCCTTCTACTTCGAGGAAGCCAAGAAGCAGGATGCCAACGCCCGACGCGTGTTCGAGGAGAACGGCGTCGAGATCGCGCTGATGAGCGAGACGGAATTCGAGGCTTGGCGGGAGATCGCCGCGCAGTCCTCCTACGAGGCCTTCGTCGAGTCTGTGCCCGACGGTCAGCGCTTGCTCGATATGGCGCTTTCTGTCGAGTAGAGCCCCGGTTCGACCGTCGGTCGGCGGGTCCGGCGGCCCAGCCCCGAGATGAAAGAGGGGCCGGGCCGCCCTTGTCCCGCACCCAAGCGGTCTTCGTTGCGCGATCTCTGTCGAGCGGCATCCGCCGTCCCCTGGTCACAAGGGCCGTTGTCCGATGGTGATTTTCTTCCGTCTCGTCTCACGGATTTCCCTGATCAGCGGCGTTCTCGCCGCAGCGATGATCGCGATTTCGATCCTCGTGGTCTGTCAGATGGTCTATCTGCGCTACGTCGAAAACGCCTCGACCGTCTGGCAGACCGAGTTCGTGACCTACTGCATGCTGGCCGCCACGCTGATCGGCATGCCCTACGTCCAGAAGCTGCGTGGGCACGTGAACGTCGACCTGCTGCCGATCTATCTGCGCGGTCGCGCGCGTTTCGCCCTGGCCATCGGGACCTATCTGCTGTCGCTGGCGGTCTGCCTGCTGCTGACCTTTTACGGGTTCGAGATGTGGCATGAGGCCTGGGCGGGCGACTGGACCTCCGACACGGTTTGGGCGGTGCCGCTGGATGTCCCTTACGCCGCCCTGCCGCTCGGCTTCGGCCTGATGTCCTTGCAGTACATCGCCGATCTGCTGGCGCTGCTGACCGGTCATGCCAAGCCCTTCGACCTGCCCGACGATGCCCTTGGAACGGCTGCGGCCGCCGAGAGCGCGTCGCGCGGTTTGCCGCGCTGAGCCGGAGCTGACGCCATGGAATTCGATCCCCTGACGCTCGGGGCGTTGGTCGCTCTGGCCACCATCCTGGTTCTCTTCTCCGGCATCTCGGTTGCGATGGGACTCATCGTGGTCTCCATCGGCTTCATCTGGATGTTCGACTGGAACGGTTGGTTCTCCGTCACGCTGCTGCCCGAGATTCTTTTCGGCAAGCTCAACAACTTCGCGCTGCTGTCGATTCCGATGTTCATCCTGATGGGGGCCGCCGTGGCTTCGAGTCGGGCCGGCAGCGATCTCTACGAGGCGCTGGAACGCTGGCTGACCCGCGTGCCCGGCGGCCTGGTGGTCTCCAATCTGGGCGCCTGCGCCATCTTTTCGGCCTTATCGGGGTCGTCGCCCGCCACCTGTGCGGCCATCGGCAAGATGGGCATCCCCGAGATGCGCAAGCGGGGCTATCCAGACACCGTCGCCTCGGGATCGATCGCCGCCGGTGGAACGCTCGGCATTCTCATCCCGCCGAGCGTCACCATGATCGTCTACGGCATCGCCACGGAGACCTCCATCGGACGACTCTTCCTGGCCGGAGCCCTGCCTGGGCTTCTGCTGGTCGGGCTCTTCATGGCCTGGTCGATCTACGACACCTGGCGCAAGGGCGGGGGCGAGGTGCTGAGCCCGACGGTCTATAGCTGGGCGGAGAAGTTCTCGGCCCTGCCGAGGGTCGTCCCCTTCATCGCGATCATTCTCGGCGTGCTCTTCGCGCTCTACGGCGGCGTGGCGACTCCCTCGGAGACCGCCGCCGTCGGGGCCTTGCTGGTGATCGTCGTGGCGGTGGTGGTCTACCGCATGTGGCAGGCAAAGGCCCTTTGGGTGGTCCTACGGGACTGCACCAAGGAGTCGGTGATGATCCTACTGATCATCGGCGCCTCCGGGCTGTTCAGCTACATGCTCTCCAGCCTCTTCATCACTCAGTCGATCGCCGAGTGGATCACGCAGCTCGACGTCAACCGCTGGGTCCTGATGTTCGCGATCAACATCTTCCTTCTGATCGCCGGCTTCTTCCTGCCGCCGGTAGCTGTGATCCTGATGGCGGCGCCGATCCTGTTGCCGATCGTCGCTGCCGCCGGTTTCGATCCCTACTGGTTCGCGGTGGTGCTGACCATCAACATGGAGATCGGCCTGATCTCGCCCCCTGTCGGTCTCAATCTTTATGTTATCAACGGCATCGCGCCCGACATCAAACTGCAAACGATCTTGAAAGGATCCTTGCCCTACGTTGGCTGTATGGTGGTGGCGATCCTTCTTCTCTGTGTGTTTCCGGGAATCGCGACCTGGCTCCCGGATTTGGTGATGGGTCCGGCGATCAAGTAGCGACGGCAGCCATGACGACGAGCGATCAACAGCAGGCGGTGAAGGAAGGCTTCTTCGAACGAGCCTTCGGCAACGTGTCGAGCGCTTGGCGCGACATCGCCGCGACGGCCGCCCGGACCGTCGGCGTGATCTCTCCGGCGGAGGCCGCCCGCAATCCCGACGCTTTGGAAAAGCTGATGGCCGATTGCCTGGAGGCGCGGGGCGGCGAGGTGGCCGCGCGGGGACGGGCGGCGGAGCTTGGCCGAATCTATCTGCAGCTTGAGGAGGAGGGGCGCCACCGTTTTCTTGAGGTCCTGGCCAGCCGCTTCGCCGTCGATCAGGCGGCGGTGGAAGGCGCCATGGCCGCCTACGGCGCGGCGGAGGACGAGGAAGCGCGACTGACGGCCCAACATGCTCTGCGTCAGGCCCTCGTACCCCCACGCGTCAAACTGCTGACTCAGTTCAACGGCCTGCCCGAGGGGGTGAAGTTCCTGGCCGATCTGCGCGCCGATCTGCTGCCGCTCGCCAAGCAGGACGCCTATCTGCACGGTCTCGACAAGGATCTGCATGAGCTGCTGACCTCCTGGTTCGATGTCGGTTTTCTTGACCTGCGGCAGATCGATTGGAACTCGCCGGCCTCGCTTCTGGAGAAGCTGATCGCCTACGAAGCGGTCCATGCGATCCGCTCCTGGGACGACCTGCGCAATCGCCTGGACTCCGACCGGCGCTGCTTCGCGCTGTTCCATCCGCGCATGCCCGACGAGCCCTTGGCCTTCGTCGAGGTTGCGCTCACCAAGGGACTCGCCGGTTCCGTCCAGTCGTTGCTCGACGAACAGGCGCCGCTGTCCGACCCCAAGGATGCCAACACGGCGATCTTCTACTCGATTTCCAACACCCAGCCGGGCCTGCAGGGCATCTCCTTCGGCGACTACCTGATCAAGATGGTGGTGCGCGAACTCTCGAGCGACTTCCCGAACCTCAAGGTCTTCGCAACGCTCTCGCCCGTTCCGGGACTGCGCAGGTGGCTGGAGAGCCTGGAGTCCGAGACGATCGAACAGGCGATGAGCGAGGAGGAGCGCGGCGGGCTGCGGGCGCTCGGCGGCAGTGACGAGACTTCTGTGGCGCTCCAGTCCGTCCTGGAAACCCAGAACTGGCCGGAGGACACCGTGACGGCGAAGGCGCTGGAGGGGCCGCTGTCCCGCTTGGCCGCCCGCTACTTCACTGAGACGCGGTCCGACGGCCTGCCGCTCGACCCGGTCGCCCGTTTTCATCTGCGCAATGGCGCACGCCTGGAGCGGATCAACTGGCTGGGCGACACCGCGCTAAAGGGGTTGCGCCAGTCCGCCGGGATCATGGTGAACTATCGCTACATCCTGGATGACATCGAGAAGAACCACGAGGCCTTCGTCTCGAAAAGCACGGTGGTCATGAGTACCGACGTCAAGGCTTTGGCCAAACGGGCCCGCGAGGGCGGTGGCGGTGCGGCACTGCGGCGGCTCGGGCTCGGCTAGCTCGCGGTTCCCTCTTCCGCGTCGTACTGCCGTCTTGCGCGTTTGGCTTGATAGGCTCATCAAGGTGGTGCTTCCGCCCCGCTGGAGAGTCGTGCGCCATGTCACAACGCCAAAGCTCCCGAAACGTTAGCTACGCCGACGCCGAGGCGGTCGCGCGGGCGCTCTCGCCCAGCTACCCGATCTATCTCCTGCGGCCGCATCAGTTGGCTGCGAATGCCCGGGCCTTCCTGGACCGTTTCGCCGGATCGGTGCTCTACGCGGTCAAATGCAATCCACACCCGCTTGTCCTGCGCGCGCTTTACGATGCCGGCATCCGGCATTTCGATACCGCGAGCCTGCCCGAGATCGCCCAGGTGTCCGAGGCCTATCCCGATGCCCGGACCTACTTCATGCATCCAGTGAAGGGACGGGCGGTAATCCGCACGGCCTACGAGGTCTACGGCCTGCGCCATTTCGTGGTCGACCACGCCAACGAACTGGAGAAGGTGTTGGAGGAAACCCGTAAGGGATCGCCTGAGGAACTGGTGATCGTTGTGCGGCTGACCACGCCGCCGGCGGCCGGAACCCTCTATCACCTGGCCGCAAAGTTCGGCTGTTCGGAGGGCGAGGCCGTCGACCTGCTGCGTCAGGCGCGTGCGGCCGGCTGCCGCGTAGGGCTGGCTTTCCACGTCGGCAGCCAGTGCCGCACGCCCGGCGCCTACGGCACCGCGCTTGAGATCTGCGGCCGCGTCGTTGCCGAGGCAAAGGTGGAACTGGACTGTCTCGATGTCGGTGGCGGTTTTCCGGCCGACTACGTCGAGATGGTGGCGCCGCCCCTCAAGCTTTACTTCGACGAGGTGACCCGCGGCCTAACCGCCAACGGCTTCGAGGGCGTCGAGGTCTTCTGCGAACCCGGACGAGCGCTGGTAGCTTCCGGCTGCTCCCTGCTGATCCAGGTACAGCTCCGCAAGGGTGAGCAGCTCTACGTCAACGATGGGATTTACGGGAGTTTGTCGGAGATGGTGGACGCCGGTATCCGTTTGCCGGTCCGTCTGGTGCGACCCGACGGGCCGGAGCCGAGTGGGGAGGAACAGGAGTTTATCGTCAACGGCCCGACCTGCGATTCCCTGGATGTCTTGCCGCAGCGTTTTCGTCTCCCGGTCGATTTGCGCGAAGGCGATTGGATCGAAGTCGATCAGGTGGGCGCCTATTCCAACGCTCTGGCGACCAACTTCAACGGCTTCTACCCGGAAACCTTCGTCACGGTGCAGGACGCGCCTTTGGCGCGCGGTCTCTAGAGACGACGTCCAAGAACGATGACGCCGAAAAAGAGACATCTTCTGGGCCTGTCGCAGAGCGGTTTTCACCGCATCGCCTATCGGGAATGGGGACAGCCCGACGCCGCGCGCACGGCGGTTTGCGTTCACGGTCTGACCCGCAACGGACGCGACTTCGACGTCCTAGCCGTCACGCTGGCGGAGGCGGGCTGGCGGGTGATCTGTCCGGACGTGGTCGGCCGTGGCGACAGTGACTGGCTCGGCGACGGGGCGGATTACGGCTATCCGCAGTATCTCCAGGACATGACGGCGCTGCTGGCGCGTCTGGATGTGGAGCAGGTCGACTGGATCGGCACCTCCATGGGCGGATTGATCGGCATGATGCTAGCGGCCTCGGGCGGGCATCCCGTCGGGCGCCTGGTGATCAATGACGTCGGCCCGCTGATTCCCAAGGCGGCCTTGGAGCGCATCGCCGACTACGTCGGCCGGTCCTGGGTCTTCGCCGACAGGCGCGCGGCCCTGGAGCATGTGATGAAGGCCTACAGCGGCTTCGGCGACCTGAGCGAGGCCCAGTGGTCGAAGTTGGCCGATGACTCCCTGCAGGCGGCGCCCGATGGCGGGTTTCGGCCCAACTACGATCCTCGCATCGGCGAGGCCTTCGTCGGACAGCCGTTGGAGGATGTCGACCTCTGGCCGGTCTGGGACCGCATCACCTGTCCTGTCCTCTTGCTGCGCGGCGCAGAGTCGGATCTGCTGACTGCTGAGACCGCACGTGAGATGACGCGGCGTGGGCCGGCCACCGAAATCGTCGAGATTGCCGGCGCGGGCCATGCTCCAGCGCTCTTGAGCGCCTTCGAGAGGGAGACCATTCGTGACTGGCTGACCGGCGCGGTTCGCGTCCCCAAGGGTTCAGCCCTACCTTCTGCATGACCTGTCTCAACGCCGAAGCCACCTAAGGGAGCGCAGGCTAGGGCTTTCAATCTATGGGAGACCCTCTTCATGCCGGAAGGTCAGTCAGTTGGCACGCGCGCTGGGCAACCGAACCCGACCGCGATCGACGCTTACGCACCGGCTGAAATCGCGCAGCGCGTGGCCGGTGCCGGCGTCAAGAAGGCGGCCGCACCTCTCACCCAGACTCTGGTGCTGGCCGTTCTGGCCGGAGTCTTCATCGCCTTCGGCGGTGCCTTCTTCACCCTGGTGATGACGGGGAGTCCGCTGGGCTTCGGGCCGGCGCGACTGCTCGGCGGCTTGGCTTTCTGTCTCGGCCTGATCCTGGTGGTGGTTGGCGGTGCCGAGCTTTTCACTGGGAACAACCTGATCGTAATGGCCTGGGCGGAAAGAAAGGTCACGACGGCGCGGCTGCTGCGCAACTGGGGACTCGTCTACCTGGGTAATCTGATCGGTGCCTTGGCGATGGTCGCCCTGGTCTGGCTGTCCGGCAGCCTGGCGCTTGGCGAGGTGGCCGCGACGGCGGCTGCGATTGCCGAGGGCAAGACCGCCCTGGGGCCGTTGGAAGCTTTCGTACGCGGGATCCTCTGCAACGCGCTGGTCTGCCTTGCGGTCTGGCTCTGTTTCGCGGCCCATAGCGTGCCCGGCAAGATCTTCGCGCTGCTCTGGCCGATCACCGCCTTCGTCGCGCTGGGCTTCGAGCACTCGGTCGCCAACATGTATCTCATCCCCATCGGGCAGCTCGCCGGCGGCGGACTCGATCTCTCAGCATTTCTCGGCAATCTGCTGCCGGTGACGCTCGGCAACATTCTCGGCGGCGGTCTCGGCGTGGCCGGGGTCTACTGGGCCGTCTACCTCCGCCATGCCTGATCGGGCGGTCTGCCGCAGACCCGCGACCGCCGGCCGCTGTGCCCGGGCGGCTGCGCTCCTATCTCTCCTTTATGCTCCCTGACTTCCTCCCGCGTTTTCCCTGGCTTACGGGCGATCTCCAGACCCTGCGCAACACCCTGGTCCGCCCGCGCATTGATCTCTCGCCGTGGCCGGAGCGGCGGCTGGAACTGAACCTCGGGGACGGGGACCGGTTGCTGGCGAAACTGCATCTCACTGGCGAGGCCGGCGTGTCTCCGCTTCTGGTTCTGATCCATGGCCTGACCGGCTGCGAGGACTCCACCTACCTGCGGGCCAGCGCGGCGCATTTCCTGAACCTCGGCTATCCGGTCGTGCGGCTCAATCTGCGGGGGGCGGGGCCAGGGCGTCCCTTGGCCCAGGGACACTATCATGCGGGCCGTTCGGCGGATCTGCGGCGCGGTCTCGCGGCCCTGGGCGAGCTGGTGCCGCAGGCGTCGGCGGGTGTGGCGCTGATGGGCTACTCCCTGGGCGGCAACGTCCTGCTGAAGCTGCTGGGCGAGGGCGACCTGCCGCTCCCCGTCCTGGCCGCGGCCAGCCTGTCCGCACCGATCGATCTCAAGGCGACCCAGGTCCGAATGATGCAGCCCCGCAATGCCGTCTATCACGCCTATCTGCTGCGTCGGATGAAGGCGGAGAGCCGGGCGGATCCGGAGGTGCTCGCCCAGGTACGCAGCGTCTGGGAGTTCGACGAGAAGGTGGTCGCGCCGCCCAACGGTTTCGCTGGGGCTGAGGACTACTACGCGCGTTCCGCCGCCAAGGGCTACTGGCGCGGGATCACGGTTCCGACCCTGATCGTCGCGGCGCTGGACGATCCTTGGATTCCTGGAGAGAGCTACTTGCGAGAGCCTTGGCGCGAGAACCCGCACTTGACTCTGTCGACGCCGGACCACGGCGGACACGTTGGCTTTCACGGCCGCGGCGGTTCGACGCCCTGGCACAACCGACGGTTCGAGATTTTCTTGAAGGAGGCGGCGCTTCAGCCGGCGCGCAGCCGTTCCGCCGCCTCGATGGCGAAGTAGGTGAAGATCCCGTCGGCACCGGCGCGCTTGAAGCCTAGCAGGGCCTCCATCATGGCCCGATCGCCGTCGATCCAGCCCTTGAGGCCGGCCCCCATGATCATCGCGTATTCGCCGCTGACCTGGTAGGCGAGGGTCGGAACGGCGAAGGTTTCCTTCACGCGTCGGATAATGTCGAGATAGGGCATCCCGGGCTTGACCATGACCATGTCAGCGCCCTCGTCGAGATCGAGCGCGACCTCGCGCAGTGCCTCATCGGAGTTGGCCGGGCTCATCTGATAGGTCTGCTTGTCGCCCTTCAGGGCGGTGCCCGAGCCGATGGCCTCGCGGAAGGGACCGTAGAAGGCACTGGCGTACTTGGCCGCGTAGGCACAGATCGCGACGTCCTGATGACCTTCGCGGTCCAGACGCCGGCGGATCTCGCCGATACGTCCGTCCATCATGTCCGAGGGAGCGACCAGATCGCAGCCGGCCTCGGCCTGGACCAAAGCCTGGCGGCAGAGAATCTCGATAGTCTCGTCGTTGAGGACCCGATCCTCATGAACGATGCCGTCATGGCCCAGGGCATTGAAGGGATCTAGTGCAACGTCGCAGATCACGCCGAGGTTTGGGGTCTCGGCCTTGATCTTGCGAACCGCTTGGCAGACCAGGCTCTCGGGATCGGTCGCTTCGTCGCAGGTCACCGTCTTCTTATCTTCCGCCACGTAGGGGAAGAGGGCGACGGCGGGAATCCCGAGCTCGGCGGCACGCCCTGTCGCATCCGACACCTCCGCCAGGGAGAGCCGCCGGACTCCCGGCATCGAGGGGATCTCGGCCTCCCGGCAGGTTTCGTCGCGCAGGAAAATCGGCCAGATCAGGTCGTCCACGCCCAGCCGCGCCTCGGCGACGAGCCTGCGCGTCCAGCCGTGAGTGCGATTGCGGCGCAGTCGGAGCTGAGGGTAGGCGCCGGTGACGGCGGGCGCCGACAGCGCGACCGCCGTTTGGCGCAAGAAATTCGGGCTGTCCTCCGGCATCGACCTTTCCCCCGCACCCGTTGCGTGCTTGTCGTTTGGTCGGAGAGAATAGGCCTCCCGCAACGGTCGCTCAAGTGATGGCGCAATTGTTTGCGGAGGGGCAAGATGCCGCCCTGATAAACGCTTTCCGAGAAGAGGGGCCAAGCAAATGCCAACCAGCCGTCGTAGCTTTCTGAGGACAGCGGGCGCCGCCACCGGCGCGACCGCTGCGGCGGCGGTCGCGTCCGCACCGCTCGCGGCGCCCTCCCTGGCTCAAGGTGCACCGCAGAAACTGACCATGGTCACCGCCTGGCCGGCCAACGCGCCGGGCGTCGGGGTCAACGCCAACCGCTTTGCCGAGCGGCTGAGACGCCTGTCCGGTGGCCGCCTGGAGATCGACTTCTTCGCGGCGGGAGAGCTGGTGCCCCCCTTCGAGGCTTTGGACGCCGTGCGCGAAGGCACCGCCGACCTAGCCCATGCCACGCCCTATTACTGGGTCGGCAAGTCTCAGGCGCTCCACTACTTCACCGGGATACCCTTCGGCATGACGGCCGTCGAGTTCGCGGCATGGCTGCGCTTCGGCGGAGGCCAGAATCTGTGGGAGGAGGTCTATGCGCCGCTCGGCGTTCTGCCGTTCTATGCCGGCTCGTCCGGGACCCAGGCCGGCGGCTGGTTCAACAAGGAAATCAACAGCGTCGAAGATTTTCAGGGCCTGAAATTCCGGATCGCCGGGCTGGGCGGCGAGGTCTTGCGGCGGCTGGGCGCGGCCCCGGTGCTGACGCCCCCGGGCGAGATCATGCCGTCGCTGGCGGCCGGCACGGTCGACGGCGCCGACTGGATCGGCCCCTGGAACGACATCGCCTTCGGTCTGCATCGCTTCGCCAAGTACTACTACATGCCGGGTTTTCACGAGCCGGGACCGAGCCTGGAGGTGATCGCCAACGTCTGGGCGTTCGAGGCGTTGGAACCGGATCTGCAGGAGGCGGTGCGGACAGCGGCGGAGGCGACGGCCTTGGAGACTTTGGCCGACTTCACCTACCACAACATCGCCGCCTTCCAGACGCTCAGCGATGAGTTGGACGTGGAGGTCCGTCGCTTCCCCGATGCGGTCGTCGAACGGCTCGGCGAGGAAAGCCGGCTGGTACTGGAGGAGGTCGCGGCGAGCGATGACCTCACGCGCCGGGTCCATGAGAGCTACATGGACTTCCTGGCCAAGGCGCGGGCCTATGGGCCGCACGGCGAGCAGGGCGTGCTGAACATGCGCAGTCTGGCGGCGGGCTAGGCCGTTTTGAGGCCGGTGGCGTGACCGTTGCACAGGACCCTGACGGCGGCTGCGCCCCGGAACTGGAAACCCCGCGCCTGCTGTTGCGGGGGCACCGGCTGAGCGACTTCACCGAGACTGCAGCCATGTGGGCCGATCCGAAGGTCGTCCAGCGCATTTCCGGGACGCCCTCATCGTCGGAGGAGTCCTGGTCGCGTCTTCTGAGGTACAGGGGGCACTGGTCGTTGCTGGGTTTCGGCTACTGGGCGGTCGAGAGCAAACAGGATCGGCGCTTTCTCGGCGAAGTGGGCTTCGCCGACCATCGCAGAGGCATGACGCCGTCGCTCGACGGCTTGCCAGAGTCCGGCTGGGTCTTGAAGAGCGCAGAGCACGGCAGAGGTTTCGCGACAGAGGCGATGTCGCGCATCCTTGAGTGGGCGGACGGGCGCCGAGGATTCGAGAAGACGGTCTGCATCATGGCGCCGGAGCATCTCGCTTCTATCGGCGTGGCCCGGAAAGTCGGGTACCTCGAGGACACGACGGGCCTCTACAGAGGCCAACCCACGCTGATCATGTCGCGTCGCGATCCTGCTTTGAAATCATAAGGTTTATTGGGCGATCTAGAGAAACGCGGTGCTTTCCACGATCTCGGTCTTGGCCCGCTTCAGATCGGCGAGACTGAGGGCGTGAACCTCCTCGGCGGACTGCAGATCGCCGCTCGGGCTGCGGCGGTCGAAGGTGGCGCAGGCGTCGGCGACAACCTGCGTGGCGTATCCGAGGCCGCTGGCCGCCTGAGCCGTCGCCGCGACCGAGTTGTCGGTGACAAAGCCGCAGATCGCCAGGGTCTGAGCCTCGGCGGCGGCGAGCAGGCGCGTCAGGGGCGTACCGGCGAAGGCCGAGGGCGCCGATTTCCAGAGCAGCCATTCCTCCGCTTGCGGCAGAGCTTCCGGCTTGGTCGCGCTGCCTGGCCCCTGAAAGGTGGAGCCTTCCTCTCCCGGCAGGTGATGAACATGGATGACCGGAGCGCCTGCGCTACGCCAGACCGAGAGAAGCCTGGCGATGGTCATTTCCGCTTTGGGATTGTTGCGACGGCCCCAGCGGGGATCGTCGATTGCGGCCTGCGCGTCGATCACGATCAGCGCCGGCGGTCGCAGCCGGTTCATGGGCAAACTGTCCTGTCGGGGGCGTTGGGACTGCTGGGATAGAGGGACGGGACGGCCCAAACGGTCGCCCCGTCGAGAAGGGCCTCTATTCCGCGGCTGCGGCTGTCTGCGCGGCGGCTGCCGCGAGACCTCGGTCGAGGTCGGCCAAGATGTCGTCGATATGCTCGATCCCGATAGACAGGCGGACGTAGCCTGGCGTCACGCCGCTCGCCGCCTGTTCCTCCGGCGTCAACTGCGAGTGGGTGGTGGTGGCCGGATGGATGGCCAGGGAGCGCGCGTCGCCGATGTTGGCGACGTGGTAGAAAAGCTGCAGGCCCTCGATGAAGCGTCGTCCGGCCTCGGCGCCGTCCTTCAGTTCGAAACCGACCAGACCGCCGAAGCCGCCTTGCAGATAGGTCTCGGCCCGGCGCTTCTGTTCGGGATCGTCTTGGAGACCCGCGTAGGTGACGGATTTCACGGCCGGATGGTCGCGCAGGTACCGCGCCACGGCGAGAGCGTTGCGGCTATGCTCGCGGATGCGCAGCGGTAGGGTCTCGAGGCCCTGCAGGAACAGGAAGGCGTTTTGCGGCGTCATGGCGGCCCCCAGATCGCGCTGCAGGGTGACCCGGGCCTTGATGATATAGGCGATGGGACCCAGAGGCTTGACCGCCTCGGTCCAGACCGCGCCGTGATAGCTGGGATCTGGCTGGGTCAGCAGCGGAAAACGCTCGGCCTGGGCTTCCCAGTCGAAGGTGCCGCCGTCCACGATCAGGCCGCCGACGGAGGTCCCGTGACCGCCGATCCACTTGGTCGTCGAGTAGACGACGATGGCTGCGCCGTGATCCAGCGGCCTGCACAGCAGCGGTGCCGCGGTGTTGTCGACGATCAGCGGTACGCCCTCTTCGCGTCCGATCTTCGCCACCTCCGCGATCGGGAAGACGGTCAGCTTGGGGTTGGGCAGGGTTTCGGCATAGTAGGCGCGGGTCTTCGCGTCGGTTGCGCGCCGAAAGTTTTCCGGATCGCTCGGGTCGACGAAACGGACCTCGATGCCCTGTGTGGCGAAGGTGTTGGCGAAGAGATTCCAGGTGCCACCATAGAGATCTGTCGAGCTGACGATATTGTCGCCGGCCTGTGCGATATTCTGGATGGACAGGGCGCTCGCGGCCTGGCCTGAGGAGGTGGCCAGGGCCGCGGCGGCGCCGTCCAGAGCGGCGATGCGCTTCTCCAGCACGTCGACCGTCGGGTTCATGATGCGGCTATAGATGTTGCCCAGTTCCTTTAGGGCGAAGAGGTTTTCTGCATGCTGGGTGTTGTCGAACTGGTAGCTGGTGGTCTGGTAGATCGGGACGGCCACTGCGCCGGTCGTCGGATCTGCGCGCCAGCCGGCGTGCAGGACCAGGGTTTCGGGGTTGCGCGAGGTAACGGCTTTGGATGCGTCGCTCATGTCTTCGACTCCCTCTCTGCCCGCGCAAACGGCGGGCGCGTTTCCTGGTTTGACGCTCCCCGCGGCCGGCAGTCGGACTGACTCTCCGGAGCCGTGGGACGTCACGCGATGTCGAGGGGCCCACTAGGGGTGGCGCTTTAGCTTTTGATGACCCGGAGCAAGCTGCCCCTCAAATCCCGGGAGCCGGTTCGGCCGGCCAGACCAGACGGGGCGGGCGCTGCGGCGCCGGACCCGGATAAAACAAAACCCGCCGCGGCAAGCCGGGCGGGATCATCCGCCTCTCTTTAGCCGCATTTCTAAAGCGCCCGCAATCTGAGGTTCAAATCGGCGCTGGAAAGAACGTGCGTCACCTTCGACTTTCAGTCAAGTGCAATCAGACAGTCCGGCAAAAGAGACGTCAGTCGGACTCTCTTTAGGCAACCTCACCCATGAAGGGGATTGAGATATCCTGTCGTATCTCCGCGATGCAGAGAACCAGAGGTTCGCCCTTGAGGTTGTGGCTCGGCAGAAGCAGGCGCCGGTAGGGAACCCAGGTTGGTTCCTCGCTCTCGGGTAGGATCAACGAGCGGATATCCTCCAGATGCGGCCGTCCTGACGCCGTGACCTCCTGGTAGGCCAGCAACAAGCGGTTGAGTTGGTCCGGCAGCAGCCAGGGGAAGTCGCAAAGTACACCCTCGAAGCTTTTCGCCACGCTTGGACCTAGCGCCTCGGTCAGGGCATGCCGTGCGCCCACGTGGTGGATCCTGGCACTGGTCTGGCGCTGTCTCGGCGGCGACATGACGAGCATATGTTCGGCCAGCCAGGCGATCGGCCGGTTGTGTGCCCAAATACGATCGGAGGCCTCCCAAGCTGCAAGCGCGCGGGCCGTCAGGGGTACGTCCTCGCGCACGAATTCCGAACGCGCCAACTTAGGCTCGTGAGGCGACAGACGGGCGACCGTCAGCGGCGCGATAAAGGCGACGTTGCGGAAATTGCGAGTCCGATCGAGCCGTCGTGCCGCTGCGCGATGGTCCGTGAAAACCTCCCGGTTCCAGCCGCCGTGGAAGAAGTCGAGATGAATCTCGCGGTAGCGCTCCTGCAAAATGCAGGTCTCGACCGCCTTCAGGCTTTGGGGATCGACATGACGGACGTCCCACTTCGCGTAGAGGCAGCCGTTCTGGATCAGGACGCGCACCATGCCGAGCCAGCGAAAGGCGTGGCCTTGCTGGCGCTCGGCAATCGGCTCGCGCAGGTGTTCGAAGGGACTTGCCGGATCGACCCCGTGCCACTGGCCCAGATCGTCGATCCAGTAAAGGCAATTCGCCGACTTGATCACCGTGGCTATCGACACTTTGGAGACCTATCCCTACTGGATTGCCCTGCCGGTCTGCCCCTGACCTTTATCCGGGCCGGCGGTTCGCCGCGTTAACTGCCTTGCCGGACCCGACTTCCCAGCATTTTGCCGCGTCGCATCCTATTGGTGAAGGCCTTAATGAATCTTACCGATTGCCCCGGCGCGGGCAGGATCCGCTCGGTTCATCCGCCGCGCGTACCGACGGGCTGCGACTGCTCTCTACAGTGGCTAGCGTTGACAGGTGCAAGACCGCCTCTATCATCCCGATCTTTAGTCTTTGGCCGAGTAAGGAAAACCTCGGCCCAATAAGTTAAACAAAATAAAAGACGATAAAATAAGTCTAAAACAGGCGGGCAAAATATGAACTTCGGGCTGAGCGAGGATCAGCAGGCTTTCCAGGATATGGCGCGAAGGTTCGCTCTGGAGGAGATGGCTCCTCAGGCGGCGAGCTGGGACGAGGGCCGGACCTTTCCGGTGGGCAGCTTGCGCAAGGCGGCCGCGCTCGGCTTTGCCGGAATATACATTGGCGAGGATGTCGGCGGGTCGAACCTTAGTCGCCTGGACGCCACGATCATCTTCGAGGAGCTGGCGGCGGCCTGTCCCTCAACGGCGGCCTACATCTCGATCCACAACATGGCTTGCTGGATGATTGATCACTTCGGCAGTTCCGAACAGCGCCGGACCTGGCTGCCGAAGCTAACCACGATGGAGCAGTTCGCGAGCTACTGCCTGACCGAACCGGGACATGGTTCAGACGCCGGCAATCTGACCACCAGGGCGGAACGCTCGGGCGATCACTATCTGCTCAACGGACAGAAGGCCTTCATCTCCGGCGGCGGCGAGTCGGATGTTTACGTCGTCATGTGCCGGACGGGCGGGGAGGGCCCGAAGGGAATTTCCAGCCTGGTGGTGCCGAAAGACACGCCCGGCCTTTCCTTCGGCAAGAAAGAGGAGAAACTCGGCTGGAACAGCCAGCCGACCCGCGCAGTGATCTTCGAAGATGCCCGCGTTCCGGTCGCGAACCGTTTGGGCGAGGAGGGGATCGGCTTCAAGGTCGCCATGATGGGACTGGACGGCGGGCGGTTGAACATTGGCGCCTGTTCCATCGGCGGCGCGCGTTTCTGCCTGGAGCAGGCGCGCGACTACATGAAACAGCGCCGCCAGTTCGGCCGTGCGCTGGCAGAGCTGCAGGCCCTGCAGTTCAAGCTGGCCGATATGGCCACAGACCTGGAGGCGGCACGGCTTCTGATCCGTCAGGCCGCCTGCCTGCTGGATGCCAAGCATCCCGACGCGACGCAGCACTGTGCCATGGCCAAGCGCTTCGCGACCGATGCGGGTTTCGCCATCGTCAACGATGCGCTGCAGCTGCACGGCGGCTACGGTTACATCCGCGAATACCCGATCGAACGCTATCTGCGCGACCTGCGGGTGCATCAGATCCTGGAGGGCACCAACGAGATCATGCGCATGATCGTCGGCAGACAGCTTCTGGCCGATTGAGCCCTTTCCTCTTGCCGGTCGAGGTCGCTTCGCTGGACAAAGCCGCCGCTTTTGCGCTTCCTTGCGGCCGCCCGTCGGAGAGCGGGTCCGAAACGCGAGAGGGAAGACGCAGGAGCCGATGAGCCAAGAGCCCGAGATCGAATTCGAAACCCGCGGCCCGCTGGCCGTCGTCACGCTGAACCGCCCGAAGGCGTTGAACGCCCTGACCCTCGGCATGATCCGCGCTCTGCAGCCGAAGCTGGAGGCCTGGGCGGACGACGAAGCGATCAAGGCCGTGGCCATCAAGGGAGCGGGGGAGAAGTCCTTCTGTGCCGGCGGCGACGTGCGCGCGGTCTGGCAGGCGGGCCAGGAGGGCGGCGCGCTGACGCGCGAGTTCTTCTATGAGGAATACAGGCTCAATCGCACCATCCACGTCTTCCCCAAGCCCTACGTGGCCTTGATCGACGGCATCGTGATGGGCGGCGGAATCGGCCTGTCGGTCCACGGGTCGCACCGGGTGGCTGGCGACCGGACGCTGGCGGCGATGCCGGAAACGGCCATTGGTCTCTTCCCCGATGTCGGCGGGAGCTGGTTCCTGCCACGCCTACCGGGTCGTCTCGGCATCTGGATGGCCCTGACCGGCGCGCGCCTGAAGGCGGCCGACGCCCTCTATGCCGGTGTCGCGACCGACTACGTGCCCGCAGCCGACTACGGCGAACTGGAGGGTGCGCTGGCGCAGGCCTTGACCGAAGGCGACGACGCCGCGGCGGCTGTCGACGCCGTCATCGCGCGCTTCGCGGCCGATCCCGGCCCCGCGCCCCTCGCGGAACGGCGGGCGGAGATCGATCGACTGTTCGCGGCCGACGGGGTCGCAGAGATCCTGGCGGCCTTGAAGGCGGACGCCGGCGACTGGGCGAAGAGCCAGCTCGAAATCCTGGAAAGCCGCTCGCCGACCTCCATGAAGGTCACGGCCGAGCAGCTTCTGCGCGGGCGCGGCCTGGATTTCGATGCCTGCATGACCATGGAGTACCGGATGAGCCAAGCCGCCATGGCCGGTCACGACTTCTACGAGGGCATTCGCGCCGTGCTGGTCGACAAGGATCATGCCCCCAAGTGGCAGCCGGCCAGCCTCGGCGAGGTCGGTGCAGAGATGCTGGAAGCCTACTTCGCCGAACCGGCTTCCGGCGACCTCAGGTTTTGACGCTGCACGTCCACCCGGTGCCGTAGAAGCGACCGGCGGGCGAGTCCAAACAGAAAAAATCGGGAGGAGGACGGCATGGCGGACATCGGCTTCATCGGACTCGGCAACATGGGTGGTCCGATGGCGAGGAATCTTGTCGCGGCCGGCCACGCCGTAAAAGGGTTCGACGTCACGTTTGCCGCCGTCGAGGCAGCGAAGGCCGCCGGTATCGCGCCCGTCGAAACGGCGGCCGAGGCCGCCCGCGACGTCGAGGTCGTCTTCACCATGCTGCCGGCCGGCCGTCATGTGCGCGGCATCTACCTGGGAGACGGCGGCGAGGGTGTCATCGCCGCGGCGCGGTCGGGAACGGTCATGATCGACAGCTCGACCATCGACATTTCCTCTGCGCGCGCGGTTCACGCGGCGGCGGCGGAGGCCGGTCACCTTATGGTCGACGCGCCGGTGTCCGGTGGCGTCGGCGGGGCGGAGGCTGGCACGCTCACCATGATGGTCGGTGGCGCCGACGCGGCCTTTGCGGCGGCCGAACCCTACCTGGAGATCGTGGGCGGCAAGGTGATCCACGCCGGCGGCGCGGGCAACGGCCAGGTCGCCAAGGTCTGTAACAACATGATCCTCGGGATTTCGATGATCGCCATTTCCGAGGCCTTCACCCTCGGCGAGAAGCTGGGGCTCGACCCCAAGGTGCTGTTCGACATCTCCTCGACCGCCTCGGGCTCCTGCTGGGCGATGCTGCATCACAACCCGGTGCCGGGCGTCGTCGAGACGGCCGCCGCCAACCGAAACTACAAGCCCGGCTTCGCCACCGCGATGATGCATAAGGATCTGCAGCTCGCTCAGGCGGCGGCGCAGGAGGCGGGGGCCGCGACACCGCTCGGCGCCGAGGCGGCCGCCCTCTACACGCTCTTCGCCAACGCCGGAAACGCCGATCTGGACTACTCGGCCATCATCAAGCTGATCGCCGGCACGTCGAAGACGCCTTAGCTTCGCTCATGCGTGACATGAGGCTTTGTTGCTTGTCGCCCTCTGCGCCGCGTCGCAGTCTCGCGCGGACGAGAACGGGAAGGGCGGACCATGAAGCTTTACTGGAACCTGCGCTGCGGCTCCTTCGCGCCGGAGGCCGTGGCGGTGGAGGCGGGGCTGAGCTACGAACGGGTGCGGGCCGATCACCGGTCGAGCGATCCGGCCGAGCGCGCCGGCTACGAGGAGCTGAAGCGCCATAATCCCATGGGGCAGATCCCCACGCTGTTGCTGGATGACGGCCAGGTCGTCACCGAGTCCGCTGCCATCGCTCTTTGGTTTGCAGAGCTGAAGCCCGAGGCCGGCTTGTTGCCCCCGCCGGGAACGCCGGAGCGTGCCTTGGCCCTGCGCTGGCTGATGTTCCTAGCCTGTGAGGTCTATCCCGTGGATCTGCTGGAAAGCTATCCCCAGCGCTACGTCTCCGCGCCCGAGCACGCCGATTCCGTGACGAAGGCGGCCAGTGCGCGCATCGACCGCGACTGGGCCATCGTGGAGGAGGCCTTGAGCGAGAGAGCGGGCGAGGGGCCCTTTTGGCTGGGCGAGACCTTCTGCTTGACCGACCTCTATACGGCCATGGTTCTTGCTTGGCATCGCGATGCCGGCGACTTCGTGAGTCGCTCTCCCAGACTCAAGCGGCTTCTGGAGGCGACGGTCACTCGCCCGAAGATCGCACCGCTCTGGACGGACTACGACCTCGGTTCGCGTTTGTAGGAGTTGCCTTTCGGAGACTCGGATTTTGGAACCCTGGAGTATCTTCGCCACTGTCATGGCCCTGTATCTCCTGGCCGCCATGACGCCCGGTCCGAATCTGCTGGTGACCGTACAGGCGAGCATCTCCGGCGGGCGAGGCAGCGGCCTGTCCGTCGTTCTCGGGATCGTCGTCGCCTCGGTGATCTGGGCGGCGGGCAGTTTGCTGGGTCTCAATCTGCTCTTCGCTTTGGCCCCCTGGCTTCATGGCGCCATGATGATCGCGGGTGGTGCCTTCCTGATCTGGATGGGCCTGAACCTGCTGCGCAGTGCTTGGCGGCCGCCGGTGATCCGAAGTGATGGCGACTTGCCGTCGCGGCCCTCGGGCTGGCGCGGTTTCCGCCAGGGCTTGTTGGTCAATCTGGCCAATGCCAAGTCGGCGGCCTTCTATTCCAGCCTTTTCGCCGTCTCGGTCCCGCCCGAGGCCCCAGGCTGGCTGGTCGCCGCCCTGGTCGGGGCGGTGGGACTCGGTGCCGGCGGTTGGTACGGCAGCATGGCGCTGCTCGTGACTCTGCCTCCGATGGCCCGGCTCTACCGCCGCGCCGAACGCGGCCTGACGGCGCTCTCGGGTTTTGTCTTCATGGGCTTCGGCGTCAAGCTGCTGGCGGGTCGCACATAGTGCTTTCGCCCAAGAGGATGGCGCTCTAGGCTGAGCTGCGCGTCGCATTCTGCGGCAGCGCATTGTTCTCAGGGCGGGGTGAAAGTCCCCACCGGCGGTAAGCACCTCAGTGCAAGCCCGCGAGCGCCTTCCGCTTCGGCGGAAGGGTCAGCAGATCCGGTGCAACTCCGGAGCCGACGGTCACAGTCCGGATGGAAGAGAACAGTCGAGGGAGCCTGTCTCGCGAGGGACGGGCTCATCGCGATTGCTCGCCCTGATTCACGTCGATTGGAGACAAGACATGAATCAGCAGCGGTCCCCCTCTCAAATCTCTATCGCCTTCATCAAGGCCGGCTGGCATGCGGACATCGTCGAACGCTGCCGGACCGGCTTCCTGGAGGAACTGGCACGGCGCAAGCGCGACGACTGCCGTGTCGAGACCTTCGAAGTTCCCGGGTCCTTCGACATTCCCCTTCTGGCGAAGAAGCTCGCGGCGAGCGGCCGCTTCGACGCTGTGGTGGCGGCGGGTTTCGTCGTCGACGGCGGGATCTACCGGCACGACTTCGTGGCCTCGACGGTGATCGACGCGCTGATGCAGGTGCAACTGGAGACTGGCGTTCCCGTGGTCTCCGCCGTGCTGACGCCGCACCACTTTCAGGAACAGACCCCGCATCTGGATTTCTTCGCGGCGCACTTCCCGATCAAGGGGGCGGAGGCCGCCGGCGCCTGTTTGCAGATCCTGGAGACTCTCGCTCGCTTGGAGGAGAGTGCTTCGCCGAAGGGGCGTCCGGTGGAGGCCCCTGCGGCACTATCGTAGAGCGCTGCCTGACGCGGTCTCGCGGCCCGGTTTCGTGACCGGGCCGCTCGCTGCCTAGAATTGACGTTTACGTAAACGTCAATTATGTTTCGATTATGGTCGAGACACATCGCCAGATCTGTACTGCGGTTGAGGCGGCCGAGAAAACCTGGGGGATCGCCGACCTGGCGGCGGACTTCGAGACGACGGCGCGGGCGATCCGCTTCTACGAGGCCGAAGGTCTGCTGACGCCGAGGCGCGCGGGACAGCGGCGTATCTACAGCCGGCGCGACCGAACGCGGCTGCGGCTGATCCTGCGCGGCAAGCGGCTCGGCTTCTCTCTGGCCGAGATCCGGGAGATTTTCGGACTCTACGAGGATGCGGAGACCGGTGAGGCCGGTCAGCTCTCCCTGCTGCTCGGCCGGATCGCCGAACGGCGGGCCGCGCTGGAGTTCAAGCGCCGGGATCTGGCGGCGGCGCTGGAGGAGCTGGATGAGGTCGAGCGCGGTTGCCGCAGGCGGCTTGGCGAACTTACTGGCGGAAAGGCGGCTGACGGGAAAGCGGCGACATGACTGCACTGCAACCCGGCGATCCCGACTGGGAAACGAAGGTCCGGGAGTCCTTCGCACGCCAGGGCATTATGACCACCCTCGGAGCTGAGCTGACGCAGGTCGAGCCGGGTTTGGTCGAGATCGCTGTGGACTTCCGCGACGGCCTCTCTCAGCAGCACGGCTTCTTCCATGCCGGCGTCACCTCGACCCTGATGGATTCGGCTGGCGGCTATGCCGCCTTCAGCCTCTTTCCGGCGGACTCCTCGATCCTGACCGTCGAGTTCAAGATCAACCTTCTGGCGCCGGCAGAGGGCGAGCGGCTTCTGGCGCGGGGGCGCGTCTACAAGCCCGGCCGCACCCTGACCCTCTGCGATGTCGAGGGTTTCGTCATCGGCCCGAAGGGCCAGCGGATCTGCGCCAAGATGCAGCAGACCCTCATGCGGATCGACGGCCGTGCGGACCTGCCGGCCGCCGGCTGAGACCTACATCTCTTCAGACAGATTTCCTTACCCTTCGGAGACTCCGGCCCATGATTTCCAATCAGCTTCCCGCCCTCGATTTCGACCTCGGCGAGACGGCCGACCTGCTGCGCGACAGCGTCATGAGCTTCGCGCAGGAGAAGATCGCGCCTCTGGCGGCGGAGATCGACCGGACGGACAAATTCCCCCGCCAGCTTTGGCCGGAGATGGGTGCGCTCGGCCTGCACGGGATCACCGTGGAGGAGGAGGAGGGCGGCGCCGGCCTGGGCTACCTGGAGCACGTCGTCGCGATGGAGGAGGTCAGTCGGGCCAGCGCCTCGGTCGGCCTGTCCTACGGCGCTCACTCCAACCTCTGCGTCAACCAGATCCGCCGCAACGGCTCGGAAGAGCAGAAGCGCCGCTATCTGCCGAAACTGATCTCCGGAGAGCACGTAGGCTCCCTGGCCATGAGCGAGACGGGCGCGGGCTCCGACGTGGTCGGCCTGCGCACCCGTGCGGAGAAGAAGGGCGACCGCTACCTCCTCAATGGCTCGAAGATGTGGATCACCAACGCCAGCGAGGCCGAGACCCTGGTAATTTACGCCAAGACCGACCCCGAGGCTGGGTCGCGCGGCATCACCGCCTTCATCGTGGAGAAGGACTTCAAGGGCTTCTCCATCGCCCAGAAGCTGGACAAGCTCGGCATGCGCGGCTCGCCGACCTGCGAGCTGGTTTTCGAGGACTGCGAGGTGCCGGAGGAGAACGTGTTGGGCGCCGTCGGCAAGGGCGTCAACGTCCTCATGAGCGGTCTGGACTACGAGCGCGCGGTGCTGGCCGCCGGGCCGCTCGGTATCATGCAGGCCTGCATGGACGTGGTGCTGCCCTACGTGCACGAGCGCAAACAGTTTGGCCAGCCGATCGGCGAGTTCCAGCTCATGCAGGGCAAGCTGGCCGACCTCTACACCACCATGAACGCCTGCAAGAGCTACGTCTACGCGGTGGCCAAAGCCTGTGACGCCGGCCGGACCACCCGCATGGACGCGGCCGGCGCGATCCTCTACGCCGGTGAGAAGGCGACCTGGATGGCGCTTGAGGCGATCCAGGTGCTGGGCGGCAACGGCTACATCAACGAGTACCCGACCGGCCGGCTGCTGCGCGACGCCAAGCTCTACGAGATCGGCGCAGGCACCAGCGAGATCCGCCGCTGGCTGATCGGCCGCGAACTCTTCGAGCAGACCGCCTGACGGCTCGCTTTCTCCGATCTTAGCCGGTCGGAGCCTGACGATGGGTTGCCCAAGCGACACATTCTGAACCCCTTGGCAAACGCGCTCCGCTGCCGCACAGAACTCTGCGTGCAAATTCATTCGTATGCGGTGTAAGATGCGCAGCTATGGCGGGAACAGACGGAAGCGGTCGAAAGACCGCGACCGGACCCGAGATGGGTCGGATGCCTGCAAAGCCGCGCTTGACAAGACGGTGCCGAAACACCCAGGTAACCTGCGGTGGGTGGCCTTTAAGGGCGCCTTAACCCGCCTCTGCGCCTAATGGCTGTGAAAGATCGTATTTTAGACTGGAGGATGTGCCGTGCTGGCCGCCTATCTCGATTCTCTCCAGGTTGTCGAGCGTCTGCACCGTCAGCTGCTGGAAGTCATAAAGTCCGAGCTCGACCAGCGCGGAATCCGCGACGTCAACAACGTCCAGGCCCTGATCCTCTTCAATATCGGCGACGAAGAGGTGACGGTCGGCGAGCTGACGCTGCGCGGCTACTATCTGGGCAGCAACGTCTCCTACAACGTCAAGAAGCTGGTCGAAAACGGCTACCTGATCCAGGAGCGCTCGCTGCACGATCGCCGCTCCTTTAATGTACGCGCATCCGACGATGGCCGTAACATTTGTAAGATGCTGGCCGACTTCTTCGCACGTCATGCGGGTGATATGGGCGAGAGCGGTCTGGTCGAGTCCGAGTTGGAAGAGTCGACCAAGACCCTGGAACGCCTGCTGCGCTTTCTTAGTGCGCCGCAGCGCCTCAGCCGTCTAAGCCCCGCCGCCTAGAAGACTATTCGGTCTCTGGGCTCTTCCTAGCCGAAGAGGCGAAGTAACAGCGGCACCAGCAACGCCGTGGCTAGCCCGTTGAGTCCCATCGCCAGGGACGAGAAGGCGCCGGCCACTTCATTGATCTGCAGCGCGCGGGCGGTCCCGATACCATGGGCCGACAGGCCGATGGCGAAGCCCCGCGCCCGCCAGTCTCTGATACGAAGCAGGTTCAGCGTTCCGGTCGCCAGGACCGCGCCCAGGATCCCCGTCAGAATCACCAGGACTGCGGTCAGCGAGGGCAGGCCGCCAATAGCCTCCGACACGCCCATGGCGATCGGCGTCGTGACCGACTTTGGGGCCAGACTGAGCAGCGTTTCTTCGGTCGCGCCCAGCAGCCAGCCGATACCAATGGCGCTGCCGACCGCCGTTGCGGCACCGCCGATCAGGGCGACCAGCAGCGGCAGGAGCGTGCGCCTAAGAGCGCGGACGTTGCGGTAGAGCGGCACCGCCAGCGCCACCGTCGCCGGCCCCAGAAGAAAGTGCACGAACTGGGCGCCGTCGAAGTAGGTCCGGTAGCTGGTGTCGGTGACGACCAGCAGCCCGACCAGCAGCAGCACGGCGATCAGGACCGGATTGGCCCAGGGGCTGAGGCCGGCGCGGCGGTAGACCCAGTCGCCCAGAAGGTAGGCAGCCAGGGTCAGTGTCAGGAAGAGCAGAGGCGAGGCCGAGAGGTAGACCCAGACCTCGTAGAGTTCGCTCGCGACCGGATCGAGCGGCGCCTGAATGTCCGGCTCGCTCATTCCTTGCGCTCTTCCTGCCGTGCCTCGGCCCCGGTCAGCCGCGCCGTCAGCGAGAGCAGCAACGCCGTGACCGTGACGGTCAGGACCGCGCTGCCGATCAGGGCGGCCAGGATCGGCCACCACTCGGCGCGCACGAGATCGAGATGCAGCATGACTCCGACCCCGGCCGGTACGAACAGCAGGGCGAGGTTGTTGAGCAGGCCGCCGGCCACCTGGCCCAGCTCTTCTGGCGGCTCCCCGCCCCGGATCAGGAGGCCGAGGAACAGCAGCGCCATGCCGACCACCGGGCCCGGAACCGGCAGGTCGATCAGCCGTACGGCGGCTTCGCCGATCAGCTGGCAGAGCAGAAGCAGAGTGACGAAGAAAAGCACCCTTCAGGCCCTACTCTTGAACGGGGTCCGGTTCCCGCATCCAGGCGGGAATGTCGCGTTCGCCGTGAAGTACCCGCCACACATCGAGATAATCGGCGCATTCGAGATAGAATGCCAGGTAGGGAAAGCGCTTGAGCGGCCAGCCTCTCAGCCCGGGGAGCTCCAGTTCCTGGCCGTACCGCGGAGACCCACTTTCCGGATGGTCCGAGATCTGTCGAAAGGCGGCTTCCAGAGCCTCGATAAAGCCGAGCGCGGTGTCAGCTCCGGCTTCGAGCAGATAACGGTCTATGGCCTCCTGGATATCGGTCTTCGCGCGTTCGCGCAGAGTCACCGGTTTGGTCACCGGCTTGGTCACCGGCTTGCCTGTCACGTCTTTCGCGAACCCTCAACCTGCCGGCGAAGGCCGTCGAAATAGGTGCGGTCGGCAGGCGAAGACCGCTCCGACTCAAGCCCCTCCAACAGGAGGTCTCGAAGGCGGTGCCGTTCCTGGTCGCGGCGGATCAGGTAGCGGACGTACTCGCTGGAGCTGCCGTAGCCCTGCGAGGCGACCTGGTCGTCGACGAAGGACTTCAGGCTGTTCGGGAGGGAGATGTTCATCGTCGTCATGCTGTCAGACTGGGCGCTTTGGCAAATTTTGGCAAGTCGAGTCCTCTCCAAGTCCGACGATCAGTCCAGGATACCCGCCAGATCCTCCAGCGAGTCGCGTAGGGCGGCACGGCCTGCCGCGATGGCTTCCTCGGCGCGATTGAATTCCAGCAGCGCCATGTTCTGCAGGGCTGGTTCGATCAGCAGGTCGGGCGGGTCGGCGGCCAGCCGGCTGCGCGTCACGTAGTCCTGAAGGATGTGGATCGAGCCGAAGACCACATCCAGGTAGCGTGGAATGTCCGCCTGCAGGGCCGAGGCCGGTGTGTGGGCGAGCAGGGCGCGCAGGCCGGAATCCTGGGGCAGGGTGCGCAGTAGCGTCTTCACGCCGGGTAGCGGGAAGCGGGGACGGCCCGGACTGCGCCGCTGCGACTGCCTGTGCTGTCGGCGCTGCTGCCGGCGGTTGGCCATCTTGGAGTTGAGATTGACCGCAATGACCCGTTTGGCGCCCAGCGTCCGGGCGAGGGTGACCGGCACTGGATCGACGATGCCTCCGTCGACCAGCCAAAGGTCGCCGCGCTTGACCGGTGCGAACAGCCCCGGCATCGCGAGAGACGCCAGCACGCCCTCGGCCAGCGGCCCTTCGTCGAGCGCGATTTCCAGGCCGCTGTAGAGATCTGTGGCGACGCAGGCGAAGCGGGGCGCGAGGTCTTCGATAGCCTCGCCGTGATGGGGTTTCAGCAGCCGTCGGATCAGACGGCCGCCGCCCAGCAGCCCGCCGTTGGCGATCCGGAGGTCCAGCGTTCGCAAGGCGTCGAGACGGTTGAAGGTGAGCGCCCAGTCGGCCAAGCGCTCCAACCCGCCGCAGACGTAGGCGCCGCCCACCAGAGCGCCGATGGAGGAGCCGACCACGATGTCGGGTCGGATGCCGGCGGCCTCCAGTTCCTGCAAGATGCCGATGTGCGCCCAGCCACGCGCCGAGCCGCTGCCGAGTACCAGGCCCAGTTTCGGCCGGGTCTGCTTGGCTCTGCCTGCCACCGCCGCAGTCTCCTTCGATGCGGGACCGGCCGATGCGGGACCGGCCGATGCGGAACCGGCCAATGCGGAACCGGCGAGTGTCGTCTTTGCGCGTCTCGGGCTCACCCGATCCGCGTCTCCGACAGCCGGTCCTCGTCCAGGTCGATCCCCAGGCCAGGAGCTTCGCCCAGGATCAGCTGGCCCTCGTCGTTGGCCACCACGGCCTCGGTCAAGCCGAAGTCGCGCCGCTCCGGCGTCCAGGTCGGCGGGTCGAGGGGATATTCCAGGAAGCGACAGCCGCCAACGCCGGCGGAGAGATGTGCGTTGGCCAGCAGGCCGATGCCGTGCCCCCAGGTGTGCGGTGTGAACTCCAGACCGGCGTCGAAGGCGCTTTGCGCCACGCGCCGCAGGCCGCTGATGCCGCCGGTGCAGACGACGTCGGTCTGCAGAACGTCGAGACAGCGGCGGGCAACGATCTCCCGCAGTTCGTGCAGCTCGCGGGTCATCTCGCCGCCGGCGATACGCAGCTCGACCGCATCGCGCAGCCTTGCCATGCCCTCGTAGTCGCCGCGATGAAGCGGCTCCTCCATCCAGTAGATTTCCAGGTCCTCCAGGCACCGGGCGACCTGCAGGGCATCCTTGAAGGTCCAGGGCAGGGCGGTATCCCAGGGCATGCGCCAGGCTTGATTGCAGTCGACCATCAGCTCAAGGTCCCGCCCGACCGCTTCGCGAAGCTGCTCCAGGACCGCGATATCCTGGCGCCAGTGCGGGCGCTGGAAACGGACCTTCAGGGCCGAAAAGCCTTCCTCGCGCAGCGCCTGGGCCAGATCGACCAATTCCGCGCCGTCGCGCAGAGAGCCGGAGGAGGCGTAGAGCGGCACCCTGTCGGAGGCGCCGCCGAGCAGCCGCCAGATCGGTTCGCCCAGGATCTTCCCGAACAGATCCCAGAGGGCGATGTCCAGCGGCCAGCAGCGCCCGTAGTGGAAGGACAGGTTCTCGATAACCCGGAAGTGCCGGTCGAGTTCGCGCGGATCCTGACCGACGAAGAGGTTCTCGTGCCCCGCGAAACCCGGCATGGCGTCGCCTGCCCCGATCCCGATCAGGCCGACGTCGGTTTCGACCCGCACGAGCTGCAGATCGAAGTGCCGGCGCGGGCGGGTGTCCCAGGAGGCCTGGAACGGCGGGTCGAGAGGCAGGCGATGAACGCTTTGAACGATACGCGTGATTTCCATGATTGAGGCTGTCGATCCCACCGGCTGAGGACAAAAAACGCGACGAGCCTGCGGATGGTGACCAAGGCCGTCAACGAAAAGGCTGTCCTGTCCTCAAGAAACCTCGACGCCGCTTCGGGCGCGCGGGTATAGCCTGCCGACTCTGCAGGGCCGGAGGGCAGGTAACGGGACGATGACTTTGATGGAATGGCAGCGCGGACCCCGCGCGATAAGCGGCGTCGGAGCGATGGATCGCTTGGGCGCCGAAGCGACGGCGCTTTCCGGTCGTCAGGGGCCGATCCTGCTGGTGGCGGATCCCGGCGTTCAGGCGCTCGCCGAGCGGGCGGAAACTTGCCTCGCGACGGCGGGCTGCGAGGTAGCGCGGTTTTCCGACCTGGCTGGCGACCCCAAGGCGGTGCAGGTGGAAGCCGCTGCTGCCCTGGCGCGCCAGAGCGGCGCCAGCCTCGTGATCGGACTCGGCGGCGGTTCGGCTTTGGATATCGCCAAGCTGGTGGCCGCCGTGGCCGGCGGTACCGCGCCAGTCCTCGACTATGCCTTGGCGGCGCGGCCCTTTCCCGAGGGAGCCTTACCGGTCATCGCGATTCCCACGACGGCCGGTACCGGGTCCGAGGCGACGCGAGTCGCCATCTTCTCCCGGCCGGATGAAACGGGCGACGATGTGAAGCTCTGGGCCTGGGGGCCGGAGCTGCAGCCTCGCTTGGCGATTCTGGATCCCGAAACCACCGTGGGCCTGCCTCCGCATCTGACGGCGGCGACGGGTGTGGATGCACTGGTCCATGCCATCGAGGCGGCAACCAACCGCAACGCCCACAGCTTCTCACAGGCGCCGGCATTGGAGGCGATCCGGTTGGTGGCCGGCAGTCTCGGGCGGGCCGTGGCCCAGGGCGACGATCTGGAGGCACGGGGGCAAGTCCAGCTTGCCGCCTTCCTCGCCGGGCAGGCGATCGACACGGCGGGCACGGGAATCGCACATGCTTTGGGTCATGCGCTCGGCACGCTCGGGCGGGTCCATCATGGCCACGCCGTAGGTCTGTCGCTTGCTGTGGCGCTCGCGTCGAACGCGGCGGCGGCACCCATGAAGCATACGGCCGTCGCGCGGGCACTGGGTCTCGAAGGCGACAACGCCCTCTCCGCCACCGCCTTGGCCGAGACCTATGACCGACTGCTCGAACAGGTCGGGCTCGACCGCGATCTCACGTCGCTCGATCTGGATCCGGTCGAACTGGCCGCAGAGGCGGGAACGCCCGAGAACGCGCCGATGCTCGCCAGCAACTGCCGCAGTTACGACGAGAAGGAGCTGCTCGACCTCTGCCGACGGCTGCTTACGGCGTGAGGGCTCAGTAAAGCCGCTTCTTGTAGGACTCTTGGATGCCGGCTTCCGTTTCCTCGGCATCCAGCCCGGCGATCTGATCGGCGATCATGCGGCCCAGGCTCGGGAAGCTCTCGCGCTCGATCCGGCTTTCCGGCTCCCAGAGTTTCGAGCGGATGAAGGCCTTGGCGCAGTGCAGGTAAGCCTCCTCCACCTCAATCAGTAGAGCGGAGGGCGGCAGGCGTCCTCCGACCGCCAAAGGCTGCAGCAAAGCGGAGTCCGTCACGATCCGGGCTTGGCCGTTGACCCTTAGGGTCTCGTTCATGCCGGGCACGAGGAAGAGCAGGCCGACTTTCGGGTTGGACAGGATGTTCGACAGACTGTCGATCAGCTTGTTGCCCGGCCGATCCGGCAGCAGCAGGCGCGTGTTGTCCAGTACCTGGACGAAACCCGGCGGGTCGCCGCGCGGGCTGACGTCCTGGTTGCCCTCGGCGTCGGAGGTGCCGAGCACGACGAAGGGCGAGGCGGCGATGAAAGCCCGGCAGTGGCCGTCCAGCCGCTCCAGCCGCTTGAGTTCGGTCGTCGCCTTGGGCGTTCCGTACTGCTCGCGCAGCGCCTGCAGGCTGGCGATCGTTCCGGTCATCCGAAGGCTTGCAGGCCCGTCTGCGCGCGGCCCAGGATCAGCGCGTGTACGTCGTGGGTCCCCTCGTAGGTGTTGACCGCCTCCAGGTTCATGACGTGCCGAATGACGTGATACTCGTCGGCGACGCCGTTGCCGCCGTGCATGTCGCGGCTGATCCGCGCGATATCCAGCGCTTTCCCGCAGGAATTCCGCTTCACGAGGCTGATCGCCTCCGGCATCAGCTTGCCTTCGTCCATCAGACGACCGACCCGCAGAGATGACTGGAGACCGAGCGCGATTTCGGTCTGCATGTCGGCCAGCTTCTTCTGGACCAGCTGGGTGGCCGCCAGGGGCTTGCCGAACATCTGGCGGTCCAGCGTGTAGCTGCGCGCGGCCTGCCAGCAGAACTCGGCGGCTCCCAACGCACCCCAGGCGATGCCGTAACGCGCGCGGTTGAGGCATTCGAAGGGGCCGCGCAGCCCGCTGGCGTTGGGCAGCAGATTCTCGTCGGGCACGAAGACCTCGTCCATGACGATTTCGCCGGTGGTCGAGGCCCGCAGAGAGAACTTGCCTTCGATCTTGGGCGCGGAGAGGCCCTTCATGCCCTTCTCCAGGATGAAGCCCTTGATCTTGTTGTCATGCGCCGTGGATTTCGCCCAGACGACGAAGACGTCGGCGATCGGCGAGTTGGTGATCCACATCTTGGCGCCCTTGAGGCTGTAGCCGCCGTCGACCTTGGTCGCCGTGGTGCGCATGGAGGCGGGGTCGGAGCCGGCATCCGGCTCGGTCAGGCCGAAGCAGCCGACCCATTCACCGGTCGCCAGTTTCGGCAGATACTTCTTACGCTGGCTCTCGTCGCCCCAGGCGTAGATCGGGTGCATGACCAGCGAGGACTGCACCGACATGGCGGAGCGGTAGCCGCTATCCACCCGCTCGACCTCGCGGGCCACAAGGCCATAGGACACGTAGTTCGCCCCCGCGCAGCCGTACTCCTCGGGCAGGGTCGAGCCGAGAAAGCCCAGTTCGCCAAGCTCGTTCATGATCTCGCGGTCGAAGCGCTCGTGCCGGTTCGCCTCCAGCACCCGCGGCATCAGCCGCTCTTGGCAGTACTGATAGGCCGCCTCGCGCACCATGCGTTCGTCTTCGCTCAGTTGCTCGTCCAGCAGGAAGGGATCGTCCCACTGAAAACGGGCGGCCGGGGCCTGGGTCGCGGGCTCGAGCTTGGCGGCGGGTTCTGCGGGACTCACTGGATCGTTCCTCCGGTAGTGCGTCGACGTTGTCCTGGACGCGGTTGGCGGCATGCCTCGCCGTAGCGGGCGCGATGCCGGACAGCCGGCCAAAGGTTGTATTCAATCGCCAGATATATGGCGGTTTCCGCTCTTGGGCTAGGCTAGGGGCATCATGGCCGCTATGTCACCGGTATATCTGGAAGACCTGCGGGGCAGAGCAACACCGCCTTAGCGTAATAGCACCGCCTTAGCGTCATAAGAGTCGACCTCTCGCGCCGAAAGACCGCCCGATGACCGCACTCCCGCCCGAGACCGCCGCCGCCTCCAGACGCGACATTCTGATCGACGAAGTCACGGACTGGCTGATGGAGCAGGCGCTGAAGGGCAGCACGCTCGAAGATCTGCTGACGGGCGCCCTGGACGGAATGATCGCCGCCGGCCTGCCCATCGCACGGGCCAACATCGGTCTTAGGACGCTGCACCCCCTGTTCGAAACGCTCACCTACACCTGGACCGCCGAATCCGGTCTCGTCGAGGAACACTTCCTGCACGGAAACGACAAGGTCAGCGAACAGTGGCGGCTGAGTCCGCTGCGGTGGTTGGTCGACCGAGGTGTGCCCTATCTCCGTCGCCGTCTTGCAGGCCCCGAAGCCATGCTGGACTTCCCGTTGTTGGAGGAACTCGCCGAACGGGGATTTACCGACTACTTCGGCTGGCTGTCCATCTTCGACGAGGAGCGGCACGACGGGGCCGTCGGCTCCTTCGCGACGACTCGACTGTCTGGCTTCACCGAGATGCAGGTGGCTGCACTTCAGCGCATTCAGTCGCGTTTGGCCGTCGCGCTGAAGGTCGTGATGCGCGAACAGCTCGCCCGGAACGTCCTCTCGGCCTACCTTGGCGAGGCAGCGGCGGAGAAGGTTCTCGACGGCCAGATCCAGCGCGGAGACGGCGAGGCGCTCCAGGCGGCCATCTGGTATTCGGATCTGCGCGGCTCGACCGAACTGGCCGAGCGGCTGGACCCGGAAGACTTCCTGGCGACCCTGGATACCTATTTCGACGCAACGGCCGGCGCCGTCATTGCCGAGGGCGGTCAAGTGCTGCTGCTGATCGGCGACGCGGTGCTGGCGATCTTTCCGGTCGAGGAGGGCGGCGCCTCGGACGCCTGCCGCCGGGCCTTGGCAGCGACCCGGCGTGCCCAGGCGGATATGGCTACGATCAACCTTCGCCGGTCGGCGGAGGGCGCGGCGCCTCTGCGATTCGGTCTCGGCCTGCATGTCGGGGAACTGCTGTTCGGCAACATCGGCACCCGGGAGCGGCTGGAGTTCACCGCCGTGGGACGGGCGGTCAACGTGGCCGCGCGGCTGGAGGAACTCTGCAAGACGCTCGATCGTCCTGTGCTGGCGAGCGCCGACTTCGCGACGTTGCTGCCGTCGGAAGCCTGGGAGGGCTTCGGTGCCCGCACGCTGCGGGGACTGGACGACCCGGTAGAGGTCGCGGCTTTGGCAGTCGAGCCGCCGCAGGAACAGGTCGCGGAGGCCGAACGGCGCGAGGCCTAAGCAGGGGAGCCTAAGCCGGGTGGGAGCCCCAAGAGCCGGTGGCAGGCGACTTTATGCTTAACCTTTCCTTGACCTTCGCCGGTAAGAGTCTGGCGGCATGGTGAAGTCTCGCGATGTCATCATCGAGTTCTTGCCGAGCGGCGCTTACGTCAAGGTATCGGCGATCGACGTCGCCACCGGGACGGAAGTCTCTATCGTCGGCGATCCTCATGCCGGCGAGGCGGCACTGGAGGATCTCGCCGTGCGCAAGCTCGACTACGTGATGGGGCGAAGTCGGTTGGGGCAGGGCGGTGATGCCCGAGATCGAACGTCGAATAAGACCCCGCCGCGCAAAAAGGGGCTCTATGTCTGAGCCAGCCGTCTGACTGCGCGATCCCGGTTGGAATGGTTCTGGACAGGACAGGTCCGCTCGTCTAGCACATGCGATCTTTTGTTACGCTACGGTTGAACGGCGTCGCATGGCCTGTCTGGAAGTCCGGTGATCAAAGTCGAAAATCTCGTCAAGCGTTTCGGCGGCTTGACGGCTGTCGACGACTGCACGCTCGCGGTTCCCGCCGGCTCGATCACCGCCGTGATCGGTCCGAACGGCGCGGGCAAGACGACGCTGTTCTCCATCATCGCAGGATTTCTGACTCCCAACTCCGGCCGGGTTCTGATGGATGGGCAGGATATCACCGGCTTGAGTCCGCCAGCCCTATTTCACAAGGGTTTGGTGCGAACATTTCAGATTCCGCATGAGCTGTCCCGCATGACGGTTCTGGAGAACCTGATGCTCGTTCCCGCAGACCAGACGGGGGAGCGGGTCTGGGCGGCCTGGCTGCAGCCGGGACGGGTCCGCCGCGAAGAGCGGAAGATCCGTGAGCGCGCCGAGGAGGTTCTGCAGTTCCTGAACCTCTACGAGCTTCGTAACGAGCTGGCGGGGCGGCTGTCGGGCGGCCAGAAGAAGCTCTTGGAGCTGGGGCGCACGATGATGACCCAGCCGCGCGTCGTGCTGCTGGACGAGCCGGCGGCGGGCGTCAATCGCACGCTGCTCGGCAAGCTTACCGAGGCGATCCAGCGCCTGAACGAAGACCACGGCTATACCTTCGTCGTGATCGAGCACGACATGGAGATGATTGCCGAACTCTGCAGTCCCGTGATCGTGATGGCCCAGGGTCGGGTGCTCGCCGAAGGCAGCATGGCGGAGATCCGAAGCAACCGCGAAGTCCTGGAAGCCTACCTCGGCGTGGCGGAGGAGGCCTGAGCGCCATGTTGGAAGCCAGAGGGATGACCGGCGGCTACGGCGGCGCCGATATCTTGCAGGGTGTCGAGTTGACCGTGGCGCCCGGCGAGATCGTCGTGATCATCGGCCCCAATGGCGCCGGCAAGTCGACGGCCATGAAGGCGGTCTTCGGTCTCGTCCATCTGCGCGAGGGCTCGGTGCGTTTCGACGGCCAGGACATCACCAACCTCGCGCCGAACAAGATCGTCCTGAAGGGAATCGGCTTCGTCCCACAAACGGAGAACGTCTTTCCGAGCTTGACGGTGTCCGAGAACCTGGACATGGGCGCCTTCGTCCGGCGCGACGATTTCGAGGCCCAACGCGAGAAGGTCTACGATCTCTTTCCGATCCTGAGAGACCGCCGACGGCAACCGGCCGGGCAGCTTTCCGGTGGTCAGCGGCAGATGGTGGCAATGGGGCGCGCGCTGATGCTTGAACCCAAGTTGCTACTGCTCGACGAACCGACCGCGGGTCTGGCCCCCGCCGTCGTCAACGACATGTTCGCCGCCATCCGGGATGTGAATCGCGAGCTTGGCGTGTCGATCCTGATGGTCGAGCAGAATGCCAAGCAGGCCCTCGGGATGGCCCATCGCGGCTACGTCTTGGCGGCGGGTCGCAATCGCTACGAAGACAGTGCCGCGAGCCTCCTGGCAAACCGCGAAGTCGCCGAGATGTTCCTGGGGGGCTGACGACGAGCGATGGCGGAACTGCTGCAACTTATTCTCTTCGGTCTGGTGCTTGGCAGCATCCTGACCCTGGGCGCCATCGGCCTGTCGCTGACCTACGGCATTCTGAAGTTCGCGCACTTCGCGCACGGCGATTTCCTGACGCTCGGCGCCTACTTCGCCCTCAGCCTGATTGCGACGGCGCAACTGCCGATCCTGGTCTCGATTCCCATCGCGGCTCTTGCCACCTTGCTGGTCGCCTTGATCGCGGATCGTCTGATCTATCGGCGCCTCAGGCGCACGCAGCCGGTCATCCTGCTGATCGCCAGCGTCGGCGTCGCGCTGATCCTTCGCTCCGCGGTACAGATCATCTGGGGCCCGAACGTCCAGGTCTATGTCCAGGGCATTCAGCTTCCCTACGTGATTCCCTTCGGGGACGGCGCCATCCGTATCAAGCCGGATCATCTCGTCATCATGGGCGGTGCCTTGGTGCTGGTGACGTCGCTGCATTTCTTTCTGCAGTACACGCGGGTCGGCAAGGCGATGCGCGCCATGTCCGACAATCCGGACCTAGCGCGGGTCACCGGCATCGATACCGAGAAGGTCGTTCTCTGGACCTGGGGGATCGGTATCGCCCTGGCCGCCGTCGGCGGCATATTCGCCGGGCTCGACGCGCAACTTCATCCCAATCTCGGCTGGCAACTGCTGCTGCCGATCTTCGCGGCGGCCATTCTCGGTGGGATCGGCAAACCCTACGGCGCCATCGCCGGGGGAATGACGATCGGACTGGCTCAGGAACTCTCGACCCTGGTGATCCCGCCCGAATACAAGCCGGCCGTCTCCTTTGGGATCATGGTCTTGGTGTTGATCGTCAGGCCGCGCGGCATCTTTGCCGGCAGCAGCACTTAGGCGCGGAGAGGAACGAAGACGCTATGGACCCTCTGCTGAACTACGCGATCTTCTTCGTCACCATCGCCGGCATCTACGCCGTCTGGACGCTGGCGCTGAACGTGCAGTGGGGCCTGACGGGGCTGTTCAACATCGGCATCGTCGGTTTCGTTGCCGTCGGCGGCTATACCTCCGTTCTGCTCACCATCGAGCCCTCGGCGACCTTTGGCGGAGGCCTCGGGCTGCCGCTGGCGGTCGGCTTCATCGGGGCGATGCTGGTCTCTGCCGTGCTTGCGCTCCTGATCGGTTTGATCACCCTGAACCTGCGGGCCGACTATCTGGCCATCGCCACCATCGGCATCGCCGAAATCGTGCGCCTGTTTCTGAAGAACGAGGAGTGGCTGACCAACGGCGTGCGCGGGATCGGCGGTGTCCCGCGACCCTTCGCCGACCTGGGTCCGGAAGGCATGGCACTGGCCAACATGGTGCTGGTGCTGCTGTCCGTGCTGGTGATCTTCCTGCTGGTCGAGCGGGCGCGGCGGGCTCCCTGGGGGCGGGTGCTGCGGGCCATTCGCGAGAACGAACTGACCGTTTTGGCATCGGGCAAGACCGTGAAGTCCTTCCGTCTCCAGTCCTTCGTGCTCGGCTCCGCCCTCATGGGACTCGGCGGTGCGCTCTATGCGCATTTCGTCGGCTTCATCAGCCCCGAAGCCTTCGTGCCGCTGCAGACGACCTTTCTGGTCTGGGTCATGCTGATCGCCGGTGGGTCGGGCAACACCAAGGGCGCGGTCCTGGGCGCCTTCATCATCTGGGGCATCTGGTCCGGCAGCCAGATCGTTACCGGTTGGCTGCCGCCGGAGCTGGCGACCCAGGCCGGCGCGCTGCGCATGGGGTTGATCGGTCTGCTGCTGGTTCTGGTTCTGCTGTTTCGCCACGAGGGGCTGCTCAGCGAAGAAGATCAGCGCCGCGCGGATATCGCCCGCCAAGCCCGGCGGAACGGTGGCTAGCTGAGGAGGTGAGGGGGCAGGTTGAGCCGCTTCGCCAACTCTTCGACCGCGCGCTTTTCACTTTCCAAATAGGCACCATCGGCCTCGCAGACGGCGCGGCTGATGCGGAGCAGCAGATGACCGCACTGCGGATCCTCGGCGAACTTCTCCACGGCCGTGAAGACCTGGGTGCGGCCCGCGTCCCGGTCGCCTTCCAGGGCGGCGACATAGTCGTTGAACAGGTCGACGGCGGTATGGACGTCGTAGAGCTTGAGCAGCTCCAGGCTGCCTAGCAGCTCGTCGACCCGCATCCGCTCCGAAAAGGATACTTCGCCATCGGCCGTCGCCACCAGGGCCGAGGCCGCCATCGCCGCTTCCAGGAAGGGACGGTTGCGCAGGCGCTCCGCTTGCGTTTGGAAAAGTTCGCGCAGATCGGTCAGAAACGCCATGCTCGGCCTACTCCGCCGCCTGCCGGTTGCCCGGAGTCCGGTTTTCGGGCTCGGATCCGCCAAGCCAGCCGTCCAGGTCGGCCAGCGCTCGTCGCGCCATCGCCGGCTTGCGTTCGCGCTTCTTGATCTTCTTTCCGTCCGGGCCGGCGCCCAGCGGCGGGAAGAGCCCGAAATTGACGTTCATTGGCTGGAAGGTCTCCGCGTCCGCGCCGCCGGTAATGTGGCCGAGCAAGGCGCCGAGCGCCGTCGTACCGGGCGGTGCAGTTTGCGTCTCCCCCAGCCGCTCGGCCGCCGCGAAGCGTCCGGCCAGGATGCCGACGGCGGCCGACTCGACGTAGCCTTCGACTCCCGTGATCTGACCGGCGAAGCGCAGGCGCGGCTGCGCCTTCAGCCGCAGCTCGCCATCCAGCAGACGCGGTGCGTTGATGAAGGTGTTGCGGTGCAGGCCGCCTAGCCGTGCGAAGCCGGCCGCCTCCAGGCCGGGGATCATGCGGAAGATCTCGCTCTGCGCGCCGTACTTCAGCTTGGTCTGAAAGCCGACGAGGTTGTAGAGCGTGCCGAGGGCGTTGTCTTGGCGCAGCTGCAGGACCGCGTAAGGCTGACGTCCGGTTCGGGGATCGGTCAGGCCGACCGGTTTCATGGGGCCGTAGCGCAGCGTGTCGATGCCGCGCGCTGCCATGACCTCGATCGGCAGACAGCCCTCGAAGTAGGGCGTGTCTTTTTCCCAGTCCTTGAAATCGGTGGTTTCGCCGGCCAGCAGCGCGGCTACGAAGGCTTCGTATTCTTCCTTCGTAAATGGGCAGTTCACGTAGTCTTTGCCCGAACCGCCGGGGCCTGGCTTGTCGTAGCGGGACTGCATCCAAGCCTTGGAGAAGTCGATGGACTCCCGATAGACGATGGGGGCGATGGCGTCGAAGAAGGCCAGCTGCGCCTCGCCGGTCAAACGTCCGATCGCTTCGGCCAGGGACGGCGAGGTGAGGGGGCCGGTCGCCAGAATCACGGAGTCCCACTCGGCCGGCGGCAGGCCTTCGACCTCTCCGCGCTCGATGGTAATCAGCGGTTCGGCCTCCAGTGCCGCCGTCACGGCAGCGGAGAAGCTGTCACGGTCCACTGCCAGCGCGCCGCCGGCTGGCAGCTTGTGCGCATCGCCGCTGCGCATGATCAGGGAGTTACAGCGCCGCATTTCCTCATGCAGCAGGCCGACAGCGTTGTTGAGCGCATCGTCGGATCTGAAGGAGTTCGAGCAGACCAACTCGGCCAAACCATCGGTCTGGTGTGCGTCGGTCCCGCGCTCTGGCCGCATCTCGTGCAGCACCACGGCGACGCCGCGTTTCGCGATTTGCCAGGCGGCTTCGGAGCCTGCGAGACCGCCGCCGACGACGTGAATGACTGTTTGTTGTGTGGCCGTCATGTCTCGACAGATAGCCGAGGCCCCCTGCCGGTGCAACCAAAGGACTAGAGCAGGATCGCCTTAGGTGGGATCGCTGTGGCGATCCCACCTAAGGCGTGAATCCGACTCTTATCACAAGGTTAGAGGGCGATTCACGTCTCAGGCGGAAGCCAAACGCTTCCACCTGAGACGATCGCGCTCTAGCAGGCGCGTTACACCTTTCGAGTTGCAACCTCGTAGACTCGTAGGAAAATCGCGAATATCACGATCTCGTCCGCAGACTGCTCCCCAAACGGTGCCTTGCTCAGGTCAGGCTACGGACAAGAGAGCGACATTGTTTGAGGTAGGCTGTTTTGCGGTTCGTGCCTGAGGCAGTGTCCGGCGTCCGAGTTTCTGGCTCTGGACTGTAGGCGCTCTTTGGATTTCGGAAGGTCGGTCCCTTGATGCGATTTCTGGTTTTGCTTGCAGTTGGCAGTGTCGCGCTCTTGCCGGCATCCCCTGTAAAGGCCGATGACCGTCCGGAATGCGACGTCATCGTCAGCCTGCAGATCGAAAACGATAAGATCGCCGGCACCGACCGCAACTACACGCACGGAACGCGACTCTCGCTGCTGTCGCCCGAGGTCAACGGCGGTTGCGGGGGCGAGGACTGGCGGCGCCCTCATCAAACGTTGCAGAGCTGGGCTTCGTCGGTCCCCTTTCCCGATCCCTATCCGAACCGGCGCTGGAAGCTGGCCTTGGGGCAGAGCCTCTTCACGCCCGAAGACACCGGGGCGGAGGATCCGATCGACGACGATCGCCCCTATGCCGCCTGGCTGTACCTTGGCTTCGGCGTAGTGGCCTACGACGAGGCCTACAGGAACTACGAGGCCGTAAATCTGGATCTCGGGGTGGTCGGTCCCCTGGCGCAGGGCGAGTTCGTTCAGAACACCTTCCACAATATTATCGGCGTCCCCGAAGCCGACGGCTGGGACAATCAGCTCGAGAACGAGCCCGGCTTCGTCCTCTCCTACGAACGCAAGTGGCGGTTTCGGACGCCTGGAGAGTTCCTGGGTATGCAGGCCGACGTGCTGCCGCACGCGGGCGCTTCGCTGGGCAACGTCATGACTCATGCCGGTGTGGGGGCCACTTTCCGGATCGGCGGGGGGTTGCCCGACCGGGACTTCGGGCCGCCCCGGATCCGTCCCTCGGTCCCAGGGTCTGACTTTTTCACCCGCGAGAAGCGGCTTGGCTGGTACCTCTTCGGCGGCGGTGAGGCACGGGCGGTTGTGCGTAACATCTTCCTGGACGGCAACACTTTCCGGGACAGCCAGTCGGTGAAGAAGAACAACCTGGTTTTCGATCTCCAGGGCGGAGCGGCCGTCTCCTACGACCGGGCGCGATTGGTCTTCACCACGGTGCTGCGCTCGCCCGAACAGGAGGACGACGAGGACTACGACCTCTTTGGCGCGGTGACTCTCGGGGTGCGCTTCTAGAGCAGGATCGCCCGAGGTGAGGGCGCCAGAGCGATCCCACCTAAGGCGTGACTCGCGCCCTAATCCTCGAACTGCGGAACGAAGGCCTCGCGCGGCTCGCTGATCCCCTTTAGCTCAGTCTTGCCGAGCGAGCGCGCCTTGCCGCCCCAGGCTTGTAGGAACTCTTCGGAGAGCACGAGCGTCGGAGCCTCGCCTTTGGTCAAAGGCTCCAGGCGGGTCGCGAGGTTGACGGCCGGCCCGATCACGGTGAAATCGAGCCGGTCGCGTGCGCCGACATTGCCGTACATCACGTCGCCCAGATGCAGGGCGATGCCGCAGCGGATATCGCCGTGATCCTCAAGAGCCCGAAGAGCCTGCCGAGCCGCCGCCATGGCGGTTTGCGCGATCCTGCGGTCGCCCGCGCCGTGCTCGGCGATGGGAAAGATAGCGAGCACACCGTCGCCTATGAACTTCAGGATCTCGCCGCCGTGCCCCGTGACCGCCGTGCAGATGGCGTCAAAATAGCGGTTGAGAACGTCCAGAACTTCGTCGAGAGGGTGTGTCTCCGAGAGCCCTGTGAAGTTCCGGAGGTCGGAGTACCAGACGACCGCATGTATCACGGCACCGTCGCCGCGTCGGATCGACCCCTCCAGCACGTTCTCGCCGGCAATCGGGCCGATGTAGGTCTCAAGCAGGAGCTGTGCCGTCCGCTGGGTTTCCTGCAGTTCCAACGCCAGGCTGAAGGTCGGCAGGATTTCGTCCAGTGCTTCGATTTCGGCTTCCGTGAAACCGCCGGCCCGTTGCGTCGTGAAGCTGACGGCCATGGTCTGGCCGCGTGAAAAGAGAACCGGTCGAATGGTGTAGTCCGTGAAGCCCTGGGCCTTGAGATCGTGGAGGATCGGAAAGTCGAAGTCGCCCTCGTCGATGTCGAGCCGCCGCCGCAGGGCCGGGCCGCCGTCGTAGATTGGCTTGATCGGGCTGCGCAGGTACATCTCGGTGTTCTGGACGCCATGTTCCCGGTCGACCTGAACCGTTCCGCCCGTCTCCGAGGTCCAGACGAGGGTTCGGCCGGAAAATAGCGGGTGAAGCTGGAGTATGTGCAGGCTGGAGCGGTCGATTGGGATCCCGGCCTCGCGCAGCCGCTGACAGGTGCCGGCCAGCAGAAAGCTGGCACGCCGCACCTCCTGCATGGCCTGTCTTGTCAGCCATTCGAACGTTTCCCGCAGATCCGGGCGCGGGCCCATCTTCGTCAGTTCGTCGAGCACTGCGTTTCTTCTTTCCGGGCGAGCCTGGGACTCCGGCCCGCCGTTGGTCACGCCGCCGCTCGCGGAGCTGCGGAACGGACGGCTTTCCTTAGGCCCGCTTGCGGCGGTTTGTGCGCAGCGGCTTCGGCAGGTAGGGGGCAAGGAAAGCGCCGGTGTAGCTTCCTTCGCTGCGGGCCACCTCCTCCGGCGTACCCTGCGCCACGATCCGGCCGCCGCCATCGCCGCCCTCTGGACCGAGATCGATAATCCAGTCGGCCACCTTGATGACCTCGAGGTTGTGTTCGATCACCACGACGGTGTTCCCCGCGTCCACCAGCGCCTGGAGAACCTCCAGCAGCCGCCGCACGTCCTCGAAGTGCAGACCCGTCGTCGGCTCGTCCAGGATGTAGATGGTCTTGCCGGTGGAGCGTTTCGATAACTCCTTCGCGAGTTTCACGCGTTGCGCCTCGCCGCCGGACAGCGTGGTCGCCGGCTGACCCAGCTTGACGTAGTCGAGGCCGACCCGCTGCAGCGTCTCCATCTTGTTGCGGATCACCGGCACCGCCTTGAAGAAATCGAGCGCCTCCTCGACCGTCATCTCAAGAACGTCCGCGATCGATTTGCCTCTGAAAGTAACTTCCAGCGTTTCCCGATTGTAGCGCTTGCCCTTGCAGACGTCGCAGGTGACGTAGACGTCGGGCAGGAAGTGCATCTCGATCTTGATAACGCCATCGCCCTGGCAAGCCTCGCAGCGCCCGCCCTTCACGTTGAAGGAAAAGCGTCCCGGCGCGTAGCCGCGAGCATTGGCCTCCGGCAGGCCGGCGAACCAGTCCCGGATCGGGGTGAAGGCGCCGGTGTAGGTCGCCGGGTTGGAGCGGGGCGTGCGGCCGATGGGCGACTGGTCGATATCGATGATCTTGTCGAGAAACTCCAAGCCCTCGACGGCCTCATGCGGCGCCGGCACCTCGCGCGCGCCGTTCAGCTTGCGCGCCAGGGCTTTGTAGAGCGTCTCGATCGTCAAGGTCGACTTGCCGGAACCGGACACACCGGTGACGCAGGTCAGCGTTCCCAGCGGAATCTCCGCGTCGACCTGCTTCAGGTTATGGCCGCTGGCACCGATCACCTTGATCTTCTGCCCCTTGTGTCCCTTCCGACGTTCGGTCGGGACAGCGATTTGGCGAAGACCTGTCAGATATTGACCGGTCAGGCTCTCCGGAGATTGCTCGATTTTCGCCGGCACGCCCTCGGCGACCACCTGCCCTCCGTGTTGGCCGGCACCGGGCCCCATATCGACCACCCAGTCGGCGGTCCGGATGGCGTCTTCGTCGTGCTCGACCACGACGACGGTGTTGCCGAGGTCGCGCAGGCGCCGCAGCGTCTCCAGCAAGCGGGCGTTGTCGCGCTGATGCAGCCCGATGGAGGGTTCGTCCAGGACATAGAGAACGCCCGTCAGGCCGGAGCCGATCTGCGAGGCGAGGCGGATACGCTGGCTTTCACCGCCGGACAGGGTGGCGGACGCACGGCCCAGCGTCAGGTAAGTGAGCCCGACATCGTTCAGGAAACCCAGCCGCTCGTTGATCTCTTTCAGGATCCGCCGGGCGATCTCCTGCTGCTGCGGGCGCAGCCGTGCCTCCAGGCCTGCGAACCACTTGGCCGCCTCGGCTACGGACATGGCCGAGACCTCGCCGATGTGCAGACCGTCGACCTTGACCGCCAGGGCTTCCGGTTTCAGGCGGTGTCCGTCGCAGGCGTCGCAGGGCTTGGCCGCCTGATACTTGCCGATCTCGTCACGTACCCAATCGCTGTCCGTCTCGCGCCAGCGCCGCTCCAGGTTCGGGATAACGCCCTCGAAGGCCTTGTCGGTCTGATAGCTGCGCAGGCCGTCGTCGTACGCCATGGCGACCGCCTTGCCGTCGGTGCCATAGAGGATCGCCGTGCGTGCCGCCTCGGGAAGCTCCTCCCAGGGATCGTTCGAGGACACGCCATAGTGCTTCGCTAGGCTTTCCAGCGTCTGCGCGTAGTAGGGCGAGGAGGAGTTGGCCCAGGGCGCGATGGCGCCATTGCGCAAACTGCGGTTCGCCTCCGGTACCACCAACTCCGGATCGACGTAGGTCGTTTGCCCCAGACCGTCGCAAGCGGGGCAGGCGCCGAAGGGATTGTTGAAGGAAAACAGCCGTGGTTCGATCTCGTCGATGGTGAAGCCGGAGACCGGGCAGGCGAAACGGGCGGAGAAGGTCGCGCGGGCGCCGCCGTCTGCCTCCTCCGTGAAGGCCAGGCCGTCCGCCAGCGCCAGCGCCGTTTCGAAGGAATCGGCCAGCCGGCTTTCCAGCCCCTCCCGCACCACGACGCGGTCGACCACCACCTCGATGTCATGTTTGCGCTTCTTGTCCAGCTTCGGCGAGTCGTCGATTTCGTACAGGCGGCCGTCGATTTTGACCCGCTGAAAACCCCGCTTCTGCAGCTCGGCCAGCTCCTTGCGGTACTCGCCCTTGCGGCCGCGCACGACCGGCGCCAACAGATAGAGCCGGGTGCCCTCGGGCATCTCCATGACCTTGTCGACCATCTGACTGATGGTCTGACTTTCGATCGGCAGGCCCGTGGCCGGCGAATAGGGAATACCGACTCTGGCGTAGAGCAGACGCAGGTAGTCGTAAATCTCCGTCACCGTGCCGACGGTCGAGCGCGGGTTCTTGGAGGTAGTCTTCTGTTCGATGGAGATCGCCGGCGACAGCCCCTCGATGGAGTCCACGTCGGGCTTCTGCATCAACTCCAGGAACTGACGGGCGTAGGCCGACAGACTCTCGACGTAGCGCCGTTGGCCCTCCGCATAGATCGTGTCGAAGGCGAGGGACGACTTGCCGGAGCCCGACAGCCCCGTCAGCACCACCAGGCTGTTACGCGGCAGCACGACGTCGACGTTCTTCAGATTGTGCTCGCGCGCGCCGCGCACTTCGATCACGGGCGCATCCACGGTGGATGCCTTAGCGGCACCCCTGGCTTTTCGCTGGGCCATGGCCTCTCGTCTGCTCGCGGTTTCAGCAAGGCGTGTCGGGAGTTCGGACCGGCGCGTCGCGGCAGCCCGCCGACGCCAATATGGATGCCGACAGGGTGTTTGGCGACTCCTAGGTGCCGCCTTTTCCACAAGGCAGTGTTGCTTGCTTGTTTCCCTTCGACAAGCGTTTGGCTACACCGGATGGCAATTCACCTTTTCGGTCGGAGCGAAGCCGCTTCCATCGAAAACCATCGCGCTCTAGGCTCGCGCGTCAATCGCACGTCGCGCGAGTTCAGGAAGGGGTTTCGGTTTATGTCCGGTAGCGTCAACAAGGTCATTCTGGTCGGCAACCTGGGGCGGGATCCCGAGGTCCGCTCCCTGCAGAACGGCGGCAAGGTCGCCAATCTCTCGCTAGCCACCAGCGAAAACTGGCGCGACCGCCAGACCGGGGAACGGCGCGAGAAGACGGAATGGCATCGAGTCGTCGTTTTCGACGAACGGCTGATCGACGTCATCGAACGCTACGTGAAGAAGGGCGCCAAGCTCTACATGGAAGGTCAGCTCCAGACCAGGAAATGGACCGACCAAAGCGGTCAAGAGCGCTACTCCACCGAGGTGGTGCTGCAGCGCTATCGCGGCGAGATGACCATGCTCGACGGGCGCGGCGGTGGCGGCGGTGACGACTTCGCCGGAGGTGGCGGCGGCTACGAGCGCGACTCGGGCGGCGGCTACCAGGGGGGCGGTTCCCAAGGCGGCGGCTCCCGGGGAGGGGGCGGTTTTGGCGGCGGCGGTGCGCCCGGACCCGGCGATCTGGACGACGATATTCCCTTCTGAGGCCTGTCGCGGCGTTTCCTACCGCCGCGAGGACGAGAGCAGCGCGTATCGCAGAGCGACCAGAAGAGGCAGGCTCAGCGCGATCCAGGAAAGCAGGTCGCCCGCGCCGTCCGACAGAAGCGCAGCCGTCAAACCCACCGCGCAGGCGATGCCGAGGGCGAGCGGAGCCCTCCAGATCTGCCCTGGCGTAAGCGATCGCTTCGCCCTGCGCGCCGGTGTGACGGCCCCCGGATCCCCTCCCGCAAGCGGCGGCCATTCTGGACGGTTCCCCGTTGCTCCTCTTCGAGTACCGCGAACCAGGAATCGAACGAGACGCTGTGCCGTTTGAGCCACAGATAGAGACCGCTGCCGAGAATCAGGATGGCTGCCACGGTCAAGAGAGCCCAGAGAATCTTGAGCGGTAAGCCGCCGTAGTCTCCGAAGTGCAAGGGTTGCGAAATCAGAAGCGCGGTGACGTACCAAGGCAATTGGCGCCGATCGACGACCCTGGAGGTGCGGGCGTCGATCAGAAGCGGCGTGAGCAGTTTGGAGCTCCAGGCGCTTCGTCCCTGCATGAAGGCGACGAAGTGCCCGGAACTCGAGAAGTCGGTACCGGGAAAGGCCAGAAAGCTAAGCTCCAATTCGGGAGCCGCCGCTTGCGCGGCGACGACCGCCTTACCCACGCGCAGTGCAATTGGCCGCACGACCGGAGCATCGGGTATGTCAGCGATCATCTCGGCAAGTTGGGTCTCTTGCCAGTGGCCGAAGATCGGCACCGCGAGCGTATTGATCACGCCGGTCAGACCGACGACGAAAAGCCAAACCAGCGTCGCGATCCCAAAGAGGTTATGCAGGTCCAGCCAGCGAACGCGTCTGCTTCTAGTCGTTCTGACGGTCCCGAAGCGGAGCTTGCTCATATAGGGGCCGTAGAGAAAAAGGCCCGAGAGCAGCGACAGCAGAAAGACAAACCCCATGGAGCCCTGGAACAGCGTCCCCGGCAGTCCAAGAAACAGGTCGTAGTGCAGTCGGAACACCACGTTCATCACACCTTGATTGAGCGGATACTCGTTAAGCAGCCGGCCGGTTCGCGCGTCGTAGGTAAAGAAGGCCGAAGCCTCCGGCGCGTCGATGCGCTCGCCCAGGCGGACGAACCAGAGGTTCGGTTCTTCGGGGTCTCGAATGAGGAACTGGACCGCCTCTCCGGGACGTCGTCGTGCTGCATCGGCGACGATGCGGCCTGGATCGGCGACCTGCGGCATCCGGGGGGGCAACGCTCCGGACAGGCTGTCATCCGGATGGGAAGCGAGATCGGGCGCGTGGACGCTGTGGCCGAGTGCGTGATCGATTTCGTGGTGGAAGATCAGCGGCAGCCCTGTCACGCAGAGCATCAGCAGAAAGACCATGCAGACGAGGCTCGTCCACTTGTGGACGAGATACCACGCCTTGAGGGACCTGCGCGTCACGGCTGCCGCTTGCGTTCTGCCACCGAACGCTTACCAGGCGATGGAGTAGGTTAGGGAGACCGTGGTTCCGGGTGCCGTCGAGAAGGCGAAAGGCTGCGCCGCTGCTTGGTTGAGGACGGGAAAGTAGTCTTCGTTCAGCAGGTTCTCGACACCGACATCCACGACGCCGAAACCGGTATCGAAACTGCTGAAGAGGTCGAACACCACGTAGGGGTCGACGTCGCCGCTGCCGAACTGGGTGCTGTCCGGGTTGCGGTGGCCGGAGTAGAGGCCCTGCAGGCGTGCCGTCCACCAGTCGAAGGGACTGTAGTCGACGTAGCCGGTAATCTTGAGCGGCGGGACCCTGGTGCTCGGCAGGTCCTCGTCGAAGTCGCCGTCGTCGTCCAGATCGATTCGCCCCTCAAGCCAGCTCACCGTGCCGCCCAGACGCACTTGATCGAACGGATCGACGTTGGCGGCCAGCTCGACGCCGTAGATCCGTTCCGGCTGCTTCGCGATCAGAAGATTGGAGGAGAAGGTGGTGCCGCTGTCCGACTCGCTCAGGAAGCCGGTTATCGAAGCATCCCAGTGGGTGCCGCGCCCGCGAAAGCCAAGCTCGTAGCTGTCGACGACCTGCACTTCGGACTCGAGTTGGGAGACGTCGGTTGCCGTGGTGTCGGTAATGATTCGACCGATGTCGGCGAGCGAAAAGCCTTGAGAGAAGCCGCCGAAGGCCTCGAAGTTGTCCGTCAGAAAGAGCGTCGCACTCGCGTTGAACAGCGTCTCGTCGAAATCGAGGGTTCCGCCCCGAACGAAGACGTTTCGGAAGTTCAAGACATCGTCGACGTCGACCTTGATCGCCTCATGACGCACCCCGGCCCTCACCAGAGCCCAGTCGCCCAGGGGCACGCCAAGCTGTACGAAGCCGGCGATTGCGTCCTGCGACATGTCGGGTGAGGTGGAGCGGCCGCCGAACTGGGGGGACTCTGTGTCGTCGTGCAGATAGTCGACGCCCCAGACCACGTTGAAAGGCAGGGGCTCGAACTTGACGGGCGTGTCCACCGTCAGGCGTGCCCCAATCTTCTCAGAGTTGATTTCATTCTGTGGGAAGCCTGGAAAGAGCGCGAACCTGGTCTTCAGATCGCCATAGTAGGTCTGAAGCTTGAGATCGCTGCCGAAGATGTCGCGGTTGTTGTATTCCAGATTGACGAGCGTGTTGCGCGTACCCGGTTCTTTCTCGTTGGGATTGCCGCGCACGGCCCGGCTTTTGATCCGTCTTTCCGGATCGCCCGCTGTCGAAGCTGCGAAGTCAGTATCCTGAAAGATGTCGAAGTGATTGAAGCTCACTTGGACGCGTTGGTTCGAGTCGTCGAACTCGTACCCAAGCTTGGCCAGCACATTCAGTTGGTCGGTGTCGGCCAACCCGCCCTGGACACTGAAGGCATTGGCGGAAATACGGTCGCCGTCGGCGTCGAAGAAACTGTTCCGCTGCACGAAGGTGCCGTTCAGCAGGTAGTCGAACCCCTCGATACGTCCCGAGACCTGGTGGTTGGTGTGCCACTCCACGGAGTCGTCGGGGTGAGTCGCTGAGAACTTAACCCCAGCCTCCGACTCGGCGTTGATGGTGCCCTCTTCCGGCCGGCGGGTGATGATGTTGACCAAGCCGCCGCTGGCGCCGAAGCCATAGACTGCCGAGCCGCCGCGTACCACCTCGATACGCTCGATCGCATCGGCATCGATGGAGTTGAGCGACCGCCGGCCGTCGCGTAGAGGCGTCGACTGCGGTGCACCGTCGATCAGGGTCAGGAAGGTCCGGCCACGCAAGGTTTGCCCGAAGTCCGTCAAGGCTTCCGTGCTGGGGCTGAAACCGGGCACGCTCTTGGAGAGGATTTCGCCGACGCTGCGGTCGATCCGCTTCTGCTGGTCGATCTCCTCCCTGGTCACGACGGTGACAGAGCGAGTGAGCTCCGAGATCGGCGTTGCCGTCCGGGTGGCGGAGACGACAACCGGCTCCAACTGTACGTTTGCATCCCCGCCGGACTGCGTCTCAGCCACCAGTTCGAGCGTGACTGTATTGCCGTCCAGAAAACGGTAGGTGATGCCGCTGCCCGCGAGCAGAAGATCAAGCGCCGCCTCGGGCGTGTGCCGGCCTGACAGGCCCTCGGTCCTGCGCCCGGCGACCTGATCGGAGCTATAGAAGATTTCCAGGTTTGCCTGATCCGCGAGGGCCGTAAGTCCGAAGTCGAGGGCCTGAGCTGGAATGTCGAACACCAAAATCTCTTCGCTTGCCCCTGAAGCCTGACTGAAAGCCTGCGTAAGCTGTGGTTGCCCATGCGGCCCAGCGGAGACCGACGGGGAGTTGGCTTCAGCAGTGAACGCGAGGAGGGTAAGTCCCAGCCCCTTTGCGACCGCAGTCGTACGTAGCGATGCGAATGAAACTCCAGGCGCTGTCGATCCTTTGCCTCGGTAGACTGTGCTTCCGAACCCCATTGTCCCCCAACTCCGTCTTTCGAACCAAGCCGCCCATGCAAATGCGACTTATTTGCATAACTGGTTCATAGACGAAGCAGGACGCACGATCTTGCAGTGCCCTGGCGAAAAAACTTTGCGCGGTCCGAACCTTGTTCGGATGTTGCGCCTTTAACGGATGATCGTCAGAAGGGGCAGGCGGACCATATCCAAGTCAAGCGTCAGTTCGAGCGTGCGCAGAATGGCGTCCGGCTGACCGAGATCGAAGATTCCGGACACGCGCAGCTCTCTTAGTCCGTCATCAAGGATGATGATCCGGCCGGCATGGTGGCGCTCGATCTCGGCGGCGACCGCCGCCAAGGGAGTTGCGTTGAAGACGAGCTTGCCTCTTGTCCAGGCCGTTGCGGCGGTGGCGTCGACCGTCCGGGGCGCCGAGAGGCCGTTGGAGCCGAGCGTCGTCTGCTGATTGGCTGCGAGACGAAGGGAGCGGCCGGGATCCTGATGTTGCCGAACGTCGACCGCGCCTTCGACAACGACAACGCGTGACTGCGCTCCCTCCCGCCGAACGGCGAAGACGGTTCCGACGGCCTTGGCCGCACCCAGTTCGCTCGTGACGATGAACGGCCTTGTTGCGTCGCGAGCTACGGTAAAGAGCGCCTCGCCCCGATGCAGGAGCAGACGCCGCGCACTTGCGGTGTAGTCGAGGCTGATTGCCGTGGCGCTGTTGAGCGCGACCGTCGAAGTGTCGGGCAATAGGACCTCCCGGCGCTCACCGTGCGCGGTCGCATGATCGGCGAGGAGGCCGGAAAGGTCGCCGAACCTGCCTGCGCCGACCACCGCGATCGAGCAGGCGGCAGCGCCGCCGGCGAAGATCAGCGCTCGCCGCGACATTGGCGAGATCCATACTCGGGCGGGGCTGAGGCGAGCCTGCTCGCGTCGCCGTCGGGACGTGTCCTTCGTCTGCGCTGTGCAGTGGCTGCTGGCCACTTCGGTCTCGGCCAAATCGACCCAGATGCGTTCCGCCTCGCGCGCAGCCCTTTCGTGAGCCGGGCTCGTTCGACGCCAGGCGGCAAAGCGCTCTCGCTCGCTGTCTGTTGCGCGACCGGACTGCAGATGAACGAGATGTTCGATGGCGAGGTCGCTGAGAGTCCTGTCCTCGGGCGCTCGATCATCGGCGGCCTTGTCGGTCATCGATGCTGTGATCCCTCCAGTCTTTGGCGCTGTTCCCGGGGCACGCGCACAAGATCGACGGTAGCACCGACGTTGCCCGGATTGACAAGCCTTCAGCTTACCCATGGCCTCCAGCCTACCCATGGTCTGTCGCGTCCGACAGTCGTTGCCGGATGACCTGCATCGATCCTCGACTGAAAGGTTGCGGCCCGGATCGTTTCGGCGACGCGTAGCAGGACGCTGGCCTCTGGCAGTCCTCTCTACATGCGCGTGAGGTCGTGCGGTTGCTCCGCATCGGCCTGGCGTAGGCGGTCGCGGCAGGCTTTGAGCGCTTGGGCGATGTACTTCGCGACCATGCTTTCAGAGACGCCGAGTTCGGCGGCGATACAAGCGAAGGTGACGCCTTCGACACGGCTCATCAGCAAGGCTCGCCGTGCGTTTGCCGGCAGCTGCAGCAGTGTGTCGTCCAGGAGCCTCAAGCGCTCGCGCGCCAGAAAAACCGATTCAGGAGAGCTTGAAAGATCCGCAAGAGATCTCGTTCGGCTCTCGCTTCCTGCGTCGAGTACGGCAGAACGCTGGGCTAACCGGGTTTCCCGGCGCAAGAGGTCGGTGGCGAGATTGCTTGCGATGCGAAACAGATAGGCGCGTGGATTGTCGATAGCTTGAGTCGGTTCTGTCCCGGCGACCCGAAGAAAAGTGTCCTGGGCGACATCGGCTGCCAGTTCGACGCAACCGGTCCGTCTGATCAGAAACCGCAGGAGGTCGCTGTAGTGCGTCTCGAAGCTTACGACCAAGCTCGACGAGGCGTTGCTTCGAACGGACATGGTTGAAGAGGTGCGCCTCGCGTGATGGCGGTCGGGCAGAGCGAAACAGCGGTGGGGCAGAGCCGCGACCGCGACGCCTGCGGGACGGGTCTTAGAGTAAATGCGATTGAGTCGCAACTGAGCCGGCGTCCCTGTGGTGTCTGCGCTTCCTTTGCGAGTCTCAACCGCCATTCGGAGGCAGCAGGTGAAAAACGAAAACTAGGCCCAGGATCAAAGCCGCGATCTTGCCCAGGTCGTCCCTGGGCCGAAGCGCGGGAAGTGCGTCGAGCGCCCGCGCCAGCAGGACTCCGAAGGTGATTGCCGTCAGAGGAAGCAGGGGGAGGTAGAGACTCCTCGTGCCATCCTGCTGGAGGCTCCACCCGAGGGTAACGCTCGCGAAGATCGCCAACGGCAGGAAGAGCAGCGCCGCCTGCCGCCAAGCGCGTTTGCCGAGTAGCGCCAAGGCCGCCAGCCCGGCCGTGATCCCGACCGCGTTGATCCGCACAAACTCGTAAAGGTCAGCCGGGTTGCCGGGCGCCCAGCGGCTGTCCAGTCCGAAGATCTGCCCGCGCAGCAGCAGCCCGCAAATGCCGGCTGCCCCGCCGGCGAGAGTGAAGAGGGCGAGATCGCGCCAGAGCCTGCGGCGTTCCTGGCGCAGTCCTACGGCCAGGGCCGCCAGCGGCAGGATCAGGACCGGTAGATCCGGCCGAACCAGGACGGATAGACCGGCCAGCAGACCGAGACCCAGCAGACCGAGACAGGGGGCGCTCGCCCAGCCTTGCAGCCGCTGCTCGCTTAAGAGTCCGAGCGAGATCCAGACGGCCAAGGCGACGAAAGCCGCGCTCAGCGCGCCGAGTGGATTGACCGTCGCCGCTTCCGCCAGCCAGGGATGCAGGCCCAGATGGGCGCAGACCGTGGCCCCGATCCAGCGCCAGCCCCTCGGCGTTCCGGCTAACACCGCAAGTCCCGTGAAAAAGAGAGTTGCCGTAGCCGCCGCCAAGCCCGGCCAATCCGCAGCCGTTGCGCCGAAGCGGTTTGCCGCCAGCAGGATCATGGCGGCGGAGGCCGCCGCCGCGCTTCCGAGGACAATGGCTGTCTCGGGAAGCCTCGGGGCGGCCGGGACGCTGTGCTCAGCCATCAGCCAGCGACGTCCAATCTAGGGGGATTCCGACCCTGAATCCGGCCTCGAGTCGCACGTCGTGGCCATGGGCGTGAGCCGATTGCGCGCGTCGTTGACTACGAGATGCCGTCAATTGTTACTCCTGTCGCCTAGGAATGACCGCAGAACATCTTCTGCAACGCATTAGCAAAAACATCTAATTATCTGATATTTATGAGATAAGGCGATTTTCTGATGAGGAAGTTCCTCCAGAAAAAGACATCTGCTGGTGGCCGCGCCGAATGGCGTTGCTCGCAGGGCTGCTGCGCGGCTTCGCCGATTTGTTCGCGGGTGCGGTATCTGCTAGATTTCCGACTTCTCACGAGGCGACTCGCGAGGGCGCGACGGCCCCTCGGGAAGCTTATCCACGGCACCCGGTCGCCTCCAGCCTCTCGATACAACAAGATCGACAAATCTAGGGAAGACACTTGAGCGATTTTGACAGCCCGCAGGACACGGGCGACACCGGTTTGCCGGCCGAGACCCTTCAGGACGAAGATCTCCAGGGCGGGGGCGGCCAGGGCGGCGGAAGCGGTCTGCCGCCCAGCGGTGGCGGGCCGACCGACGATGGCGAGGGCGGCTTCACCTCGGTGACCATCGAGGAGGAGATGAAGAGCTCCTACCTCGCCTACGCCATGTCGGTGATCGTCAGCCGCGCGCTGCCGGACGTGCGCGACGGCCTCAAGCCGGTGCACCGGCGCATCCTCTATGCCGCCAAGACCGAGGGCTACGACTGGAACCGCGCCTATCGCAAGTCGGCGCGCATCGTCGGCGACGTGATGGGTCAGTACCATCCGCATGGCGACCAGGCGATCTACGACGCCATGGTGCGCATGGCCCAAGACTTCTCCATGCGCGAGGAGCTGATCGACGGCCAGGGCAACTTCGGTTCGATCGACGGCGATCCGCCGGCGGCCATGCGCTACACCGAAGCGCGGCTGATGCGGCTGGCCAGCGAAGCGCTGCTGGAGGATATCGACAAGGATACCGTCGATTTCCAACCGAACTACGACGAGAGCACCAGCGAGCCGACGGTCCTGCCGGCGCGCTTTCCGAACCTTCTTGTCAACGGCGCCGGTGGCATTGCGGTCGGCATGGCGACCAACATCCCGCCGCACAATCTCGGCGATGTGCTGGAGGCCTGCTGCGCCTACGTCGACAACCCGGAAGTCTCCCTGGAAGAGCTGATCGAGATCGTCAAGGCGCCGGATTTCCCGACCGGCGGTCTGATCGTCGGGCGCAGCGGCATCCTCAAAGCCTACACGGAGGGCCGCGGTTCGATCGTCATGCGCGGGCGCACCTCCTTCGAGCCGAGCGAGGAGGATCCGCAGCGTATCGTCATCGAGGACGTGCCCTATCAGGTCAACAAGGCCCGCATGATCGAACGCATCGCCGAGGTGGTGCGGGAGAAGCAGGTCGAGGGCATTTCGGCCCTGCGCGACGAGTCCGACCGCCATGGTCTGCGCGTGGTGGTGGAGCTGAAGCGCGATGCCGATGCGCCGGTGGTTTTGAACCAGCTCTACCGCTTCACCTCGCTGCAGACCTCCTTCGGCGTGAACATGCTGGCCATCGACGGCGGCCGGCCGCGCCAGATGACGCTGAAGGACGTGATCTCGGCCTTCGTCGAGTTCCGCGAGGAAGTGATCCGCCGCCGCACGGCCTACGAGCTGGGCAAGGCGCGCGAGCGCATGATCGTCTTGGCCGGCCTGATCGTCGCGGTCGACAACATCGACGAGATGATCGCCCTGATCCGGGCCGCGCCGGACCCGGTGACCGCGCGCGAGCAGATGATGGCGCGCGACTGGCCGGCGCAGCGGGCCGAGCCCTACATCCGTCTGATTGAGGACCCGCGGATCAGTATCCCGCAGGAGGGCGAGCGGGCCGGGACGACCCGTCTGACCGAGGAACAGGCGCGGGCCATTCTCGAATTGCGGCTGCAGCGCCTGACAGCCTTGGAACGCGACAAGATCGGCGAAGAGCTGGAGGCTCTGGCCGGGAAGGTGCGCGAGTACCTGCAGATCCTGGAGTCGCGTCCGCATCTGATGGAGCTGCTGCGGGCCGAGCTGGTGGAGATCAAGGAGCGCTTCGGCCAGGAGGCGCGGCGGACCGGACTCGTCGAGGCCGAATTCGAGCACGACATCGAGGACCTGATCCCGCGAGAAGAGATGGTCGTGACCGTGACCCACGCGGGCTACGTCAAGCGCGTGCGTCTCTCGACCTATCGGGCCCAGAAGCGCGGCGGCAAGGGGCGGGCAGGCATGGCGATGCGCGAGGAGGACTTCGTTTCGCGCCTCTTCGTCTGCGACACCCACACGCCGGTGCTGTTCTTCTCCTCGCGCGGCATGGCCTACAAGCAGAAGGTCTACCGCCTGCCGCTCGGCACGCCCCAGGCGCGCGGCAAGCCCTTCGTCAACCTGCTGCCGCTGGAGGAGGGCGAGACCATCAGCGCCTACCTGCCGCTGCCAGAGGACGAGGACACCTGGGATCAGCTCTTCGCGGTCTTCGTCACCTCGGCCGGGACGGTGCGGCGCAACCGGCTGTCGGACTTCACCAGCGTGAAGGCCAACGGCAAGATCGCCATGAAGCTGGACGAGGGAACCCGACTGATCGGCGTGCAGGTCTGCAGCGAGGAGGATGACATCCTGCTGGCGACCGCCGCCGGCAAGGCGATCCGCTTCCCGGTCACCGATGTCCGGGTTTTCGCCGGACGCGACTCCGTCGGCGTTCGCGGCATCAAGCTGCTGGGCGACGACGAGGTGATTTCTCTCTCGATCCTCCGTCATCAGGAAATCGCGATGGAGGAGCGCGACGCCTATCTACGCTGGGCGGCGGCTCAACGCCGCGCGTCCGACGGCGAGGAGGAAGACGCGGAGACCGAGACCGGCGAACCGGAGGGCAACGGTGCCGTCGAGCTGGACGAGGCCCGTCTGGCCGCCTTGGCCGAGGGCGAGCAGTTCTTGCTGACCAGCGCGACCGACGGTTTCGGCAAGCGCACAAGCGCCTACGAGTACCGGATTGCCGGGCGCGGCGGGCAGGGCATTGCCAATATCGATCTGGCGCGTCCGAAGGGCAGCGAACCGGCCCGTGTCGTCGCGACCTTCCCGGTGGAACCGGAAGACCAGATCATGCTGGTCACCGATGCGGGGCAGTTGATCCGCTCGCCGATCCACGACGTCCGCATCGCGAGCCGCTCGACTCGGGGTGTCCGCCTCTTCCGGGTCGCCGAAGACGAGCATGTCGTCTCCGTCGCGCGGATCGCGGATCTGGAGAACGGCGACGAGTCGGAAGCCGACGAGGACGGGCAGGACGCGGCTGCCGAAGAGACCGAAGATCGGGCGCCCGGTCAGGACGACCAGGCGCAAGGCGAGAGCTAGAAGACCGAAGACTGCGTCTCGAAGGGCAGGTATCTGGAGCCGTCGAGACGGCCGAGTTGCGGGGGCCGAGTTGCGGGGGAAGGGGGACCAGATGGCCGAACAGGGGCATGAGCCGCGCATCGCGGTCTATCCCGGGACCTTCGATCCCATCACGCTGGGCCATCTCGACATCATCCGGCGCGGGGCGCGGCTGTGCGATCGCCTGATCATCGCCGTGGCCCGCAACGCCGGCAAGGGGCCCTTGTTCGGCATCGACGACCGGCTGGCCATGGTGCGGGAGGAGATTGCCGCGCTCGATACCAATGCGACCGTCATCGAGGCCCAGGCCTTCGATACTCTGCTGATGCACTTCTGCCAGGAGGTCGGCGCCAGTGCCATCCTGCGCGGTCTGCGCGCTGTGTCCGACTTCGAATACGAGTTTCAGATGGCGGGGATGAATGCGCGCCTGAATGGACGAATCGAAACGGTCTTCCTGATGGCCAGCGAGCGTCAGCAGTTCATTTCCTCGCGTTTCGTGAAGGAAATCGGCCGTCTGGGCGGAGACATCTCCAGCTTCGTGCCGCCGAAGGTGGCCGCGCGTCTGGCCGAGCGCTTCCACCAGGAATCCCGCAATGGCGACGACGACGGCAAGAAGGTTCAGACGCTTCGCGACTCGTAACGGCGCGACACCCTGTCCTGGCGGCTCTCTTGCGGTGCGTATGGCTTGACCCGGCGCGCGCTGTCACTATGGTGGCGAGCGTCGATGCCAGAGCGGCGCTGCGGTCTCAAGTAGGACGCTGCCGCCGCAACCCCGGCAGGTAGGCGCGGGGGCCCGTAGCTCAGCTGGTAGAGCAACTGACTTTTAATCAGTAGGTCGCTGGTTCGAACCCAGCCGGGCTCACCATTCCACGCTGTCGCGCGGCCGGCAGACCTGGAACCGGGCAGACCTAAAAACCGGGCGAGACAGGCCATGCCGATAGAGGTCTTGCTGTTTCTCGGGTCTGTAGCCGGCGCCATCGCCGACCCCATCAATCTCGTCATCTTTCTGCTCGCCGGCGCGCTGCCGAGGACCTACAGGCGGATGCTGCTTGCCGCCGTCTGCGCGGGTCTGATCCTCGGCGCCGTCTTCAGTCTGCGCCTCTGGTCCTTCTGGAGCGACTTCGGCCAGGATCCCTTGGCGTTGACGGTCGAGAGCGTGGCGGTTCGCCTATTGGCCGCTCTGATCGTGGGACATGTCGTCTGCGGAATCGCCCATCTGGCGCGACGCTGGATTCGCAGTCGGCGCCTGGCAAGCGGCTGATTGCTCAAGACCGCAACCTGTATCAGGCGGTCTCGGTTAGACTCCCTGAAGCGTTTGGGGAGGGGATGTCATGCTGCGCAGAGCGACCAAACTGGACTATGCCGAGCGCATGGCGCGGGTGGTGGCGCATATCGGCGAGCACCTGGACGAAGCTTTAGACCTGGAGCGCCTGGCGGGCGTCGCCTGCTTCTCCCCCTATCACTTCCATCGCACCTATCGCCTGGTGGTGGGGGAGACGCCGGACCAGACGATACGGCGCTTGCGGTTGCACCGGGCGGCGGTCGCCCTGTCAGAGGTGGAGCCGCCGCTGGCCGAGATCGCGCAACGCGCCGGCTACGGCTCGTCCGAGGCTTTCTCGCGCGCTTTCACCTCGGCCTATGGGCACACGCCCTCAACCTATCGAGCGCAGCGGGTTTTCGGCGAGCTTCCGCGCGGCGGTATGACGCCGCCCCCGCCGCCCGGCACCCTGGCGGAGGAACTGGCCTATGAGGTCGAGATCAAGCCGCTGCCGGGGTTCCGCCTCTTCGGGCTGCCGCATCGGGGCGATTACAACACCATCGTTGCGGTCTTCGAGAAGGTCTTCGCCCTCGGCGCCGCCCATGGCCTCTTGACGCCCGAGACCCGCGACTTCGGGATCTACTACGACGATCCCGGCTCGCTTCCTGCCGAGGAGCTGCGCTCCTTCGCCGGAATCGCTGTCGGCCCGGATGCCGTGCGGCCCGACGATTTCGAGGAGGCCGACATCCCGGCGGGCCGCGCCGCCTGTCTGCTCTACAAGGGTCCCTATGCCGATCTGGACCGGGCCTACCACTTCCTCTTCGGGCGCTGGCTGCCGCAGAGCGGACGCGAGCCGGCCAACGTTCCTGCCTACGAAGAGTATCTCAACGATCCCAAAAGCCTGCCGCCCAGCGAATGGCTGACCGAGGTCTGCCTGCCGCTGGAGGATTGACGTTTCGTGGTGAACTCGGCCGTTAGCGGTACTGGGCGGCCGTGATGAATTCGTCGAAGGACTCGCACCAGACCAGCACTGTCGTGTAGGCGGTGACGTCGACGCCCTCCGGCACTGAGACGATGAAGCCGTCGAAGGTCTTTACGTCGCCGATCATGTGGGAGTCGGCCTTGAGCCTCAGGAACTGTTCTTCGTCCTCGACGAATTCCGTCACCAGATAGACCTTGTAGTCCGGGCCGGGCGACAGGCGGCCCTCATGCACGATGCTTTGTGGCGTGATGCTGACCTGGCCTTCGCCCCAGTGCAGCAGGTCGCTGCCTGCAAGGTCGCGCGTGAAGCTCGCGGTAAAGAGCGCGCCTTCAGCGGTAGCCGCGAGGGTGGCTTCGTCCGGCCCCTCCGGTGCGGTCAGTATCGGCAGAAGGTAGATGCCGAGCGCGAAGCCGACGAACAGGGTTCCCAGATGGGTTACAGACAAGACGATCCATCGGATCACGGCCAAGCCCTCTCGCTGCCGTCAGGTTTCGCTCAGCGGTAGCATCTCGACCGACCGGTCACAAGGTCGGAGGTGTCGGGTCGTGCTGGCGGCACTCCGCCGTCTCTGTGATAGTGCGGTTGTCGAACAACGGGTCGGAGTCGTTTGTAGATGGGTATCGAAGTCGCTGGAATTCTTGGGCTTATCGGCCTGATCCTGATCGTCTACGCGATCGTCAAGACGGTCCAGAGTGGCGCCTCGACCGGGGCGAAGGTCGTCTGGGTCGTGGTGCTTCTGGTCTTTCCCTTCATCGGCTTCATCGCCTGGCTTTTGTTCGGCCCGAAGGGTTGAGCCACGTCGGCAAAGATTGAGATAAAACTCAAGGAGCGCCGCTGAAGCTCTTGATCATAAGGACAACTCCCAGCGCTGTCAGGCCGACCGTCGAGATTACCAAGCCGTTGGCGACGACCAGCGACGTGGGCCAGGTTCCGGCGGCGGCCTTCTTGCGTCCGATGACGAAGGCCACGATCAGGGCAGCGAGCAACAGTGTCCCGCCGGACTCAAGAAAGTAGATCAGATCCACGGGCTTCCCCCTAAGGTCGCTTCTTTTGCAACGTTAGCCAGATCATGCGGCCTCCCGCACATTGGCGCAATGCCGCAGCTCGGGCGCCTCAAGCTTCGTCCAGCAGTCGCCGAAACAGGCGAAGGCAGCGGGCGACGCCAGCTTGCTCCGTAAAGTCCGCCTCGTAGCGGGCGCGGCCGGCCGCCGCCAGTCGGGCAGCCAAAGGCGGGGCCGCGATCACCTGCCGGATAGCGTCCGCCAATTCCTCCACCGAATCGATGGCAACGAGCAGGCCATCCTCTCCCGAACGGATGAAACCGGCCGGGCCGTCGGCCGCGGCGGCGACCAGCGGTTTGCCGTGGGCCCAGGCCTCCAGCGTGACGCTGCCGAAGGGCTCCTGCCTGGAGGGAAAGACGACGATGTCGCAGGCCGCCAGCAGCGCGCTGCGGTCCTGCCGCCAGCCCAGAAAACGCACGCGCTGGTTCAGGCCGGCCGCGGCGGTTTGCGCCTCCAGCGCGGCCCGCTCCGGCCCTTCTCCGGCCAGCCAGAGATAGGTGCCGGGAAGCCGTTCCAGCGCGCGAAGCAGAATGTCGAGCGCCTTGTTGCTATGCAGGCGGGAGAGGGCGAGTAGGAGGGGGGCGCCCTCGGGCGTGTCGAACTGCGCGCGGGAGATCGGCGGCTGAGGCTCCACTTGGGAGAAGTTGGGGAGGAAATGCACCCGCTCGGCGGGCCAGCCCTGATTCACCATCCGCTCGACCAGCTTCGGCGTGATGCAGGCCAAGTGGTCGCAACGGGTGAAGTACTTGGGTTTGTAGTAGCCTCCAATCCGCGCGATGGTCAGATGGCGCCCGCGCGGCATGCGGGCGCTGGCCCGCTCCATCCAGGTCATGCAGATGTCGGGCCGAAAACGCTCGGCTAGAGCCTTCAGCCGCCAGGGCGATACCAGGTCCAGCGGTCCCCCCAGGCGCAGTTCGGTGACGGAGATGCCGGCGCCGCTCAAGGCTGCCCGCCGTGCGCCGTGTCGCCGGATCGCCGCAGCCTGTGTCACGCCGGCGCGCTGCAAGGCCAGGCTCAGCGTCAGGAAGTAGGTCTCGGCGCCACCCTGCGGCGCTCCGGCCATGACCTGAAGGACCCGCAGCGGCCGGTTCTCACGGGGATGTCGGACCAGATCGGTCACCTGTCGTCGCCCTTGCGGCGCTCCTCTCGCTCGCGCTCGCTTTTCGGGTCCGGGATCGGATCGGGATCCGGCTCGGGTTCGTTTTGAAAGGAGGTAAGGCGAAAGGCACCCTGATCGTGGTGGGCGTCGTCGTGGCCGCGACGGGCCGAATAGAAGACCAGCGCCATCAATCCCCCGCCGAGGCCGAGCGCCATCAGGGAGCCGACGATCATGGTCAACCAGCCGAACCATCCCAGCGAAACCTCGCCCAGGTCGATCCAGGTCACGATGGCGAAGTAGAGGGACAGGGCGAGGATGCCGAACAGGCCGCCGCCGATCAGGAGGTATCTCATGGCGCGCGGACTATAGGCAGCGACGCGGGCGCGCTCCAGGGCCGTCGCGCAGCCTGCGTCAGAAAAGCCCGGATGGGAGGCGTGAAATCTCCCGGTAGGCTCGGCGGGCTGACGTTGAGCCGCCGAGGGACGGTTTTGTCTGCTGTCCGAAAATCGAGCCAGGCCTCTTGTGCGCCCGGGGCGAACGCGCTAGATACGCCGTCTCGTTCGGCGGGGGCTGGGTTTCGACCTTCTTCGCCGGGCGCCTCGGCGGTCCAGGTGGGACTGTTCGCGGGACCCGCGCGGCTGTGGCGGAATCGGTAGACGCGCAGCGTTGAGGGCGCTGTGGGGGAAACCCCGTGGAGGTTCAAGTCCTCTCAGCCGCACCACCGCCTTGTCGGAACGGGTCTTGCTTTCGGGCTCCAAGCGGGCCGCCGGCGTCACGTGTTGCGGCTGTGGCGGAATTGGTAGACGCGCAGGTTTCAGGTATCTGTGGCCGCGAGGCCGTGGTGGTTCGAGTCCACTCAGCCGCACCATTTGCCTCTCCGGTTTCGGGGAAGCAAGTCAGACAGCGAAAGACGGCGTCCCTCGGGGCGCCGTTTCGCGTTTTCGGCTGCGCTATCGCGATTCCACCCAAGACGATCCTGTTCTAGGGTAGCGCAGCGAGCGGCGAGCGGCGGGCAACGCCGCCGAACAGCTCTCTGTTGGGGGAAGGTCGGGGTGTCTGAAAGCTTCTTCGAAGGCTTCGAACAACGCCGCGTGGTGACACGCGATGCCGAGATCAACCTGCGCATCGGCGGCAGCGGCGAGCCGCTCGTCCTGCTGCACGGTTATCCGCAAACCCATGTCATGTGGCACGTTCTGGCGCCCAAGCTGGCCGAGCGTTTTACGGTCATCTGCCCGGACTTGCGCGGCTATGGCGACAGCGCCAAGCCCCCCGGCGGCGGCACCCATGCGCTCTATTCCAAGCGCGCCATGGCGGCCGACGTGGTCGAGGTGGTGGATCAGCTCGGCTTCGGCCGCTTCGGCCTGGTTGGTCACGATCGTGGGGCCCGCGTGACCCACAGACTCTGCCTCGACCATCCGGAGCGTGTGCGGCGTGCCTGCGTGATCGATATTGCACCGACCTTGACCATGTACCGGCGGACCGACATGGCCTTCGCCTCGGCCTATTTTCACTGGTTCTATCTCATCCAGCCCTACGACTTGCCGGAGCGGATGATCGCCGCCGACCCCTCGGGCTGGCTCCGGCACTGCCTGGGCGCCTGGAGTAAGAGCGGAATGGAGCGTTTCGCGCCGGAAGCCCTGGCGGAATACGAGCGCTGTTTCGACCGGGCAGGGGTGCACGCCACCTGCGAAGATTACCGGGCCTCCGCCACTATCGACCTGGAGCATGACGAGGCCGACGCCGGCGCGCGGATCGACTGTCCGCTGCTGGTGCTCTGGGGCGAGAAGGGAGTCGTAGAGCGGACTTACGACGTTCTGGCGGTCTGGCGCGAGAAGGCCGAGAAGGTCGAAGGGCGGGCCTTGCCCTGCGGTCACTTCGTGCCCGAGGAAGCGCCGGCCGAGACGCTGGCCGCGTTGGAGGCCTTCTTCTAGCCCATTCCGCGGCCTATCTTTCGCAGTCGCCTCTCTTTTTCGAGTTCAGATGACCGCTTTCAGAGACCCGCCAACGCCCGCTGGCCCCGGCGACCGCCCGGCCCGGCCCGCTTCAAGACCCAGGTCGAGACACAGTACCGTGGCGCGTCCCGGCCTGGCCGTACGGCTGCGCAACTACTTCTTCGCCGGTGTGCTGATCGCCGCGCCGCTCGGCATCACGATCTGGCTGACCTGGGGTGTCATCTCCTTCGTCGACGCGCGAGTCACGCCGCTTGTTCCGGCTCGTTGGAATCCGGAGACCTATCTGCCCTTCGGGCTGCCGGGCCTGGGCCTGATCGTCGTGCTGATTTTTCTGATCCTGGTCGGCATGCTCTTCACAGGCATCGCCGGGCGCATGGTCATGCGCCAGTTCGAACGGCTGCTGGATCAGGTGCCGGTGGTGCGATCCATCTACGGCGCGGTGAAGCAGATCTTCGAGACGGTGCTGGCCCAGCGCAGCCAAGCATTTCGCGAAGTGGCCCTGGTGCAGTATCCCCAGCGTGGCTGTTGGGCCATTGGCTTCGTCACGGGGGTGACCAAAGGGGAAGTGCAGCGCCTGACCGACGAGACGCTGGTCAGCGTCTTCGTGCCAGCCACGCCGAACCCCACGACCGGCTTCCTGCTGTTTCTGCCCAGCGACGAGGTGAACATCCTCGACATGACCGTAGAGCAGGGACTGAAGCTGGTCGTCTCCGGCGGCATCGTCGTCCCGCCATCGGATGCGCGTCCAAGTCAGAACGACGCGATCCAGCGTCTGCTGGACGAGCAGGCCGAGGCCAAGTCGATCCGCCCGGCGCTGCCCCAGCGGCTGCGCAACTACCTGTTGGCCGGCATTCTGGTGACGGCGCCGGCGGCCATCACCTTCTGGTTGGCCTGGCAGTTTATCAGCTTCGTGGACGCCCGGGTCACGCCTCTGGTGCCGGCGCAGTGGCAACCTGACGTCTTCCTGCCCTTCGGTCTGCCGGGGATCGGTCTGCTGATCGTCTTCATCGGCCTGACCGTGATCGGCATGTTCGCGGCTGGGATCGTCGGCCGCTGGCTGATGCGGACCAGCGAATGGATCCTGGGCCGTGTTCCGGTCGTGCGCAGCCTCTACAGCGCCGTCAAACAGATCTTCGAGACGGTGCTGGCCGCGCGCTCAGATGCCTTTCGCGAGTGTGTGCTGATCCAGTATCCGCGCCCGGGAAGCTGGGCGATCGGCTTCATCACCGGCAAGACCGAGGGGCACATTCAGGAGATCACGGACGAGCAGGTGGTGAACGTCTTCCTGCCCACCACGCCCAACCCGACGTCGGGCTTCCTGCTGTTCCTGCCACGCGACGAGATCACCAAGCTTGTGATGAATGTCGAGGAAGGCCTGAAGATGGTCGTGTCCGCCGGGATCGTGACGCCGCCGGACCGCAAAAACGGGGAGCGCGGACAGGCGCTGGGCGACGACTTGCCCGATCCCTTGGAGATGGTTTCGGGCAACCGCTGATCCTGCTCTACGGAGACAGCGGCACCAGCCCCAGATCTAGCAAAGGTCTCGGCGGACCGCTTGCCCTGTCCGCGGTCGGCCGATGGTGGCTCTGCCTGAAAAGGCAGTCTCGTCCAGGGTCGAGAAACAGTCGGCCCGGATCCGGTTCCGCGTCCCGGTAGACCGGCCAGGAGAAGCCGTTCAGCGCCCGCCGGATCGCCCACTGCTTCCAGCCGGACATCGCTGTTTTGCGGAGCGCGGCGTACATCACCTCGTTGGCGAAACGCCAGTCGCTGCGGCGGGCGATCCCCCTCGGCAGCAACTGCCAGGCCACGAAGAGAAAGTCGTGAACGATGGAGGCCTCCAGATGCGGCCCGACCCGGCCGATGGCCGGGCGCGCGAAGGCGGGAACCGACGCCAGGTCCGTGATCATCCCGGCCGGTACGATCAACTCTCTCGGTTGTCCATCGACTGCGAAGCCGACCCGGTAGTCGCGGAGGACCACATAGTTGGTTTCCGACTGCCGGTAGCGAAGGATCTTGTTGGCCTTGCGACCGATGTGCAGGTGCGAGCTGTAGTCGAAGTCGTCGATCCGCTTGAAGGCCTCGGGGTAGGGGGAGGCGATTTCGGGTCTGTAGTAGCGTTCGCTGGTCATGGTCTTGTCCGCTGCCGGTGATCAAGACCCCTGTCATTGGTGGAATTCTAGCGCGCCTGACCCGGTTTTGCGCGCGCAAGGCTGACGAAAAGCCGCCCAGTGGGAATCGTCCCAAGCCGGGTGGCGGGTCTTTTCCTGCCGCAGGTTTACAGCGCTTCGAGCCATTGCCCCGCGATGCGCGGGCTGGCATCCAGGGCCCGGTTGATGGCCTCCGCTGTCGAGCGGAGTGCGTCCAGGTATTGCGATGCGAAGGTCTCGGCCGAGGTAAAGGCCCGCGGCCAGAGCAGCGTAAGCGCGCCGAGCCCGAAGCCGCGCGGTCCGATCGGCACGGCGATGGCGGAGAGGGAACCGTCGAGCCATCTTTCCCCGTGATAGTTGGTCAGCCGCGTGCCGTAGCCGCGCCTGCGCGCCTCTTCCAGGATCGTCAGGTAGGCGTCCAACTCCAGGCCGAAACGGGCGAGGCCCCAGGTCTGGTCGTGTCTGGTCGCTTCGTGCAGAGCGGCGACCTCGGCCTCGTCGCGAAGGGAGAGGCAAGTCATCCCGCTTGCGGATCCGAAGACGTTGACCCTGCGATTGATCTCCTCGCGATTGAGCTGAAAGGGGCTGAAGACTCGGGTCGAGTCGATGATCTGCATGGCGGTGCCGTCGAGCACGTGCAGGTCGGAAGGCCAGCCCACCTCGCGGGTTAGGGCGAGCGTGTCCGGCAGCGCGACGTCGGCGATCAGACTCAGGCCGCGTGGAATCGGCTGGGAGGAGATGTCCGGCAGCGTCACGTTGAGTCGATAGCGGCCGTCCGCCAGGGAGCGCCGCGCCATGCCGCGTCTCACCAACGTGGCCATCAGACGGCGAATGGTCGACTTGGGCAGGGCCGTCGCCCTGTGCAGTTCGGCGAGCGACAAGGAGTCCTCGCGCGCAAGCGCTTCCATCAACGTGAGTCCGCGGTCGAGCGAACGGCTCTCCTTGACCATGAGACTGAGCGTGCCACCAGGTGGCACGTTTTGGAATAGCGTTTGCGATCAAGCGATCAGGCCGCATGCTATGGATAAAAAGGGGATGGAGACGTGAGGGACCTCATCGTGCGCAGGTCCGACGCCCTGACGGCGGGACTGACAGCGACGCTCTGTCTGGCGTTGTCGGCTCTGGCGGTTCATGCCGCCGGTTTCGGCGTGTTCGACACCACTCTCTATTCCGGTCTGACCGTCGCTCTGGGCTTGGCGATCCTGCTCCTATCGCAGCCGGGCGGAGCGCCGCTGCGGCTGCTGCACGCCGCCCTTGCCGTTGCCTTCGCCGGTCTGATCTGGCTCTGGGTCACGATCCTCTACGCTCAAGAGGTCTTCTTTATCGACATCACGGACGGTGAGCTGGCCTTGGCTTGGGCCGCCATCGTGCTGGTCTTCTACGCCACCTTCCGCGGTTTCGGCTGGCCGATGCTGCTCGTCTGTCTGGTCCTGGCCGTCTACCTGCTGGCGCCTTTCGGTGCCGACGAAAGCTGGCGCCGCGTCGCGGAGAACCTCTGGTACTCCACCGACGGCGTCTTCGGCCGGCCCGTCGAGGTGGTGGGGCGCGTCGTGCTGGTCTTCATCGTCTTCGGTGCGGTGCTGCAGACCTCCGGCGCCGGGGCCGTGCTGCTCAAGATGGCGCTGGCCGCGACCGCCCGCGTGACGGGCGGGCCGGCTCACGCCGCGATCGTCGCCTCGGGCGCCTTCGGTACGCTCTCGGGCTCCCCCATCGCCAACGTGGTCTCCACTGGCGTCTTTACGATTCCGATCATCAAGCGCGCGGGCTTCCGGCCGACCTTTGCCGGTGCTGTGGAGGCGGCTGCCTCCACCGGCGGTCAGATCATGCCGCCGGTGATGGGCGTGGTCGCCTTTCTGATGGCCGACGTGACGGGCATCTCCTACCTCCAGATCGTGGTGGCGGCGCTGATACCGGCCCTCTTCTACTATCTCTCCCTTTTCGCCATGGTTTTGATCGAGGCCAGAAAACGGGGGATCGCCGCTCTGCCAGCGCCGGAGGTGGAGGCCGTAACCTCGCGCGATTGGCTGCAAAGCCTCTCCTTCTTCCTGCCGCTCGCGACCATCGTCGTGGTCCTGCTGCAGGGGCGGACGGCGCAGTTCGCCGGCTTCTCGGCCTTGATCGTCGCGAGCCTGCTCTGTCTGCTTCTCTTTCCTGCCTTCCGACATCCGAGGGCCTGGATCGATGCCCTCGTCGCGGCGGGACGCACGGCCGCGACCCTGATGGTGATCGTCGCGGCCGTCGGTTTCGCCATCGGCGTGATCAACATGTCGGGAGTCGGCCTGAAGTTCGCACAAGCGATCCTGGCCGTGTCCGGAACCTCGCTGTTCCTGGCGCTCCTCCTGGTGATGCTGGGTTCCCTGGTCATGGGCATGGGCCTGCCGTCGGCCCCGGCCTACCTGATCGTCGCGATCGTGATGGGACCGGCGCTGGAACAGCTCGGTCTGCCGACCATCGCGGCGCATCTCTTTATGCTCTACTTCGCGGTGCTCTCGGTCGTGACCCCGCCGGTCGCGCTCGCCGCCTTCGCGGCGGCGCCGATTGCCGGTGCGCGCCCCATGGCGACGGGAGGCGAGGCCTTTCGGCTAGCGCTTGCCGGTTTCGTCATCCCCTTTCTCTTCGTCTGGCACCCGGACCTCCTCTTGATCGAGGGCTTTAGTCTGCCGGGACTGCTTTGGGCCTTTGCGATCTTCGGCGGCGCCACCTGGATGCTGGCCACCGCTCTGCCGCGTTTCGATCTGCGCCCCCTGTCGGGCCTGGAGGCCGGACTGCGACTGACGGCGGCGCTGCTGACCCTGGTACCTTATCTGCCCGTCAGCCTCGCGGGTCTGGCCCTGTCCGTGGCGCTGATCGGGCTGCACAGACTCAACAGGTTCAAGACAAGAACCACGACAATCGAAATGGGAGGAAAGACATGAGAGTTGGGAAATTCCTGTTGGGGAAAGCCTGCCTCGTCGCGCTCGCCGTGACGGCCTTCACGGGCGCCGCCGAGGCCGAGAGTCTGAAGATGGCGACCATCGCACCGGGGTCTTCCGCCTATCTGACCATGTCCACGATGGCCACCCTGGTGAACCAGGGGCAGGAGGACTACGACATCACCGTCGATGCGACGGGCGCCGCGACGCGCCACATGATCAGCCTCGCCGAAGGCGAACTGGACTTCGCCATGACCTCGCCCACCATCTACCGCTTCCTTTCCGAGGGAACGCGGATGTACCAGAAGCTGGAGCGCGCGCCGGAGCTGGCCGAGGAGCTTCGCCTGGTCTTCTGGTTTCCCTACGGCGCCTATCACGTCCTGACCTACGCGGAGTCCGGCATCACCTCGCTGGAGGACCTTCGCGGCAAGACGGTCTTTCTCGGCCCGCCCGGCGGCGGCGCCTGGGCGACCGCGCAGAAATGGATCGAGGCTCAGACCGGACTGAAGCCCGAGGAGGATTTCGAGAACTTCAACGGCTCCTGGTCCTCCGCCTTTCAGGCCTTCCAGGATCGGCAGATCGACGTGTACGTCAACGGCGGCATCGCACCCTTTCCGCAGGTCGAGCAGCTCACGGCGACCTCGCAGATACGGCTGCTCGGGCCGACGAAATCGGAGGTCGAAACCATGGAGGAGTCGAAGCTCGCGCCGGCGCGCGTTCCGGGCCGGAAGCTCGACGCCATCCCGGTCGCGGTCTACGGCGACGGCGTCGTGAACGAGGAGGACGTCTATACGATCAACTCTATCGTCGGCGTCGCGACCCGTGCCGATCTGGAAGAGGAGACCGTCTACAAAGTCGCCAAAGCCTTCTGGGAGGGTGTGGAAGCCATGCAGGCGTCTGCGCCCTGGCTGGAGAACATCACGCTCGACTACGCCGTCCAGGACGGCGGTCTCGCTCTGCATCCCGGCGCCGAGCGTTACTACCGCGAGATCGGTGTGAGTGTTCCCGAGGGAAGTGCGGCACCGGTGAACTAGCTTGGGAGCGGTGACGGAAACCGCATGTCAGACTCTTTGAAACCGCCGGCCGGCGCCACGACGCTGGCCGGCCTCGCGACGGACCGAACGGCACCCATGAACATTCTTTTCATCATGTTCGATCAGCTGCGCTTCGACTACCTGAGCTGCGCCGGGCATCCTCATCTTCATACGCCGAATATCGACGCGCTTGCGGCCAAGGGGGTGCGCTTCACGCGCGCCTACGCACAGTCGCCGATCTGTGGCGCCTCGCGCATGAGCTTCTACACCGGACGCTATACCTCGTCTCACGGCGCCCAGTGGAACGGCTTTCCGCTGAGGGTCGGCGAGGTCACGCTGGGCGATCATCTGCGTAAGCTCGGCATGGACTGCTGGCTCGTCGGCAAGACCCATATGAAGGCCGATGCCGAGGGACTGGAGCGGCTCGGGCTGTCGCCCGACAGTCTGATCGGCGCGCGTCAGGCGGAATGCGGCTTCGATGCCTGGGTGCGGGACGACGGGCTCTGGGCCGAAGGTCCCGACGGCTTCTACGACGCCAAACGCAGTCCCTACAACGAGTACCTCAAGACCCGAGGCTACGACGGGTCGAACCCTTGGGCCGACTACGCCAATGCCGGTGTAGAGGGGGAGGAGATCGCCAGCGGCTGGTTCTTCGACAATGCAGACAAGCCGGCCAACATCCGCGAGGAGGACAGCGAGACGCCCTGGCTGACCGGCGAGGCCTTACGGTTTCTGGAGCAGGCCGAGGCACCCTTCTGTTGCCATCTCAGTTACATCAAGCCGCATTGGCCCTACATCGTGCCGGCGCCCTATCATGCGCTGTACGGTGCAAACCACGTACCCGCCGCCATCCGCAGCGAGATCGAGCGCTACGACCCCCATCCGATCTACGCGGCCTTCATGGGCAATCGTATCGGTCAAGCCTTCCAGAGGGAGGAGGTGCGGCGCAAGGTGATCCCCGCCTACATGGGGTTGGTGAAGCAAGCCGACGACCAGATGGGACGCCTCTTCGCCTACCTGGAGGAGACGGGACGCCTGCGGGACACCATGATCGTTCTGACGTCAGACCACGGCGACTATCTGGGCGATCACTGGCTGGGCGAAAAGGATCTGTTCCACGATCCTTCGGTGAAGATTCCCCTGATCGTCTACGATCCTCGGCCGGAAGCCGACGCGACCCGCGGCACGACCTGCGACGCCTTGGTGGAGAGCATCGACCTGGCGGCGACCTTCGTCGAGGCCGCCGGTGGTCAGGTGCCCGGCCACATCATCGAGGGGCGCTCGCTTATGCCCTTCCTACAGGGAGAAACCCCGGCCGTCTGGCGCGACGTGGTGATCAGCGAATACGACTACTCGGTGACGCCGATGCGGGAGACGCTCGGGGTAACGGCGCGGGACGCACGGCTCTTCATGGTGGCCGACCGCCGCTGGAAGATGATCCACGCCGAGGGCGGTTTCCGCCCGATGCTGTTCGATCTCGAGACCGACCCTGAGGAGTTTCGCGATCTCGGCGACAGCCTTGCGCACGAGGAGGTGCGGGTCAGACTTTATGAGCAGCTTGCAGCCTGGGGCCGGCGCCTGTCTCAGCGCGTCACACGGTCCGACGCCGATATCGACGCCATGCGCGGCCGCTCCCTGCGGCGCGGCATCCTGCCATTCCTGCAGGACGGCAGCGAAGTTCCGGACGATCTGACGGCCAAGTACCGGGGGCCTGTTCGCCAGAGGCATCTGGTCGAGGAGTAGGGCTGCTCGACGGTTCGCGCAGCGGCTAACCGGACCTCAGGTAGCGGATCCCCTCGTCCCTCTCGAAAAGATAGAGCAGCACTCTGAGAGCTTGACCGCGTGCGTTCTGCAGTTCGGGATCGCGCTCCAGGATCAGGCGGGCGTCGTCGCGCGCGACAGCCAACAGGTCGGCCTGGGTTTCCAGGTCGGCCAGGCGGAACTGAGGCAGGCCGGATTGACGGGTTCCCAGCAACTCGCCGGCGCCGCGCAGCTCCAGGTCGGTTTCCGCGATGCGAAAGCCGTCGTCGGTCTCGCGCAGAACCTTCAGTCGTTCGCGCGCGACCTGCCCGAGGGGCGAGGCGTAGAGGAGCAGGCAGATGGACTTCTCGGAGCCGCGGCCGATCCGACCGCGCAACTGATGCAGTTGGGCGAGGCCGAAGCGTTCGGCCTGCTCGACCACCATGACCGTGGCGCTGGGGACGTTGACGCCGACCTCGATGACCGTGGTCGCGACCAGCAGCTGCAGCGGCCCCTCGGCGAAGCCGGCCATCACGGCATCCTTGTCCGTCGCCTTCATACGTCCGTGCAGCAGCCCAGCCTTGCCGGGGAAGCGCTCGGACAGTTGGGCGTAGCGCTCCTCCGCCGCCGCGAGATCGCCGGTCTCGCTCTCCTCCACCAGGGGGCAGACCCAGTAGACCTTGCCGCCTTCGGCGATCTTGCGGCCGACGGCTTGCACCACCTCCTCCAGCCGTTCCAATGGCAGGGTGCGGGTGTCGACCGGCTGGCGGCCCGGCGGTTTGCCGGTGATGCGTGAGGACTCCATGTCGCCGTAAGCGGTCAGCACCAGGGTGCGCGGGATCGGCGTGGCGGTCATGACCAGAACGTCGACGGCGCGCCCCTTGGCCGCCAGGGAGAGGCGCTGATGCACGCCGAAGCGATGCTGCTCGTCGATCACGGCCAGCCCGAGGTCGGCGAAGGCGACATCCTGCTGAAAGAGCGCGTGGGTCCCAATGGCCAGTTTCGCCGAGCCGTCGGCCAGGCGCCCGAGGGCGGCGGCGCGGCCTTTGCCCTTGTCGCGTCCGGTCAGGACTAGAAGCTCGACGCCGGCGGCTTCGGCGAGCGGCGCGATGGTTTCGTAGTGCTGGCGGGCCAGGATTTCGGTCGGTGCCATCAGCGCGGCCTGATGCCCCGCCTCAATGGCCGTCAACATAGCGAGCAGGGCTACGACAGTCTTGCCGCTGCCGACGTCGCCCTGCAGCAGTCGAAGCATGCGGGTTTCCGTCGCCAGGTCGGCGGCGATCTCGGCCCAGGCCTGGCGCTGCGCCGGTGTCAGGTCGAAGGGCAGGGCGGCCAGAGCCTTGGCGGTGAGATGCCCGTCGCCTCGCAGCGCACGCCCCCTGGCCTTGCGTTGGTTCAGGCGGACGATGGCCAGCGCAAGCTGATTGGCGAGAAGCTCATCGTAAGCCAAGCGCTGGCGCGCGGCCGTTTCGGGTTTCAGATCCGCTTCGGATTCGGGCGCGTGGACGGCCTGCAGGGCCATGCGCCAGTCGGGCCAGCCGCGTTGGCGCCGCAGGGCCGGGTCCAGCCAGTCGGGCAGCTCCGGTGCCCGCGCCACGGCGGTCCGAACCGTCTTCGTCACGGTCTTCGGCGTCAGTCCGGCGGTCAGCGGATAGACCGGCTCGACGCCGGCGAGACTGTCCTTCTCCTCCGGCGATGCGATGTAGTCTGGGTGAACCATCTGCAGATGGCTGCCGAAGGACTCGATCTTGCCGCTGACCACCCGTGTTGCGCCGAGCGGAAGCTGCTTGGCGATCCAGTCCGGCTTGGCGTGGAAGAACACCAGGTCCAGTGTCGAGGTCGCGTCCTCGCAGCGCACCCGCAGGGGCTGGCGGGCCGTACGACCGGGCTCTACCTCGATCACGGTGACCGTCACGGTGGCGACCCGCCCGATCTCCGCCTCCGCCAACCGCGGCTGGTAGGAGCGGTCGATCAGACCGCTGGGCAGATGCCAGCAGAGATCCAGGGCGCGCGTGCCGGCGAGCTTGGCGAAGAGTTTGGCGAATCGCGGCCCGACGCCCGGCAGGGCCGTCACTTCGGCGAAGAGGGGGTTGAGGATGTTCGGCCGCACAGGGGTTTCTTGACGGAAGAGCAGCGGGAAGAAAAGAGGTCAGACGTTTTCCGGCGCGATGCCGCCCCGGCTGACAGGCGGCGCACGACGGTCTATATCCTAACGACAGCAGAACGGAGACGACATGCAGGACCAGGCGCCGAACGGCGAATCACTGGAAAAACGGCGGAAACGCTTGCGGTTTCGCGCGTGGCATCGGGGTACGCGGGAGATGGACCTGCTGGTCGGCAGCTTTGCCGACGCCCATCTCGACCGCTTCGAGTCGCAGCAGCTCGACCTTTTCGAGGGTCTGTTGCTGGAGTCCGACCCCGATCTCTATGCCTGGATGATCGGGCGCAGCGATCCGCCTTCCAACCTGGATCACGACGTGATGCGCCTGATGCGTGCCTTCGAGTACAAGCCCGTTACCAGCTGATCTCAACCCACGAAGCTTTCCGGTACAGAACACGTGTTGCACCAGGTTTTGAGTGCTCCCGGGCGACGACGCATCGTCAACGCGCCCGAGGGGCTGGATGCGCTGCTGATCGCGCAGGCGCTCGCCGCCACGCCGGATCGGCCTCATCTGCATATCGCCCGCGACGACCAGCGGATGACGCGCCTTGCGGAGGCCGTGTCTTTCTTCGCGCCGAAGGCCGAAGTCCTGCTGTTCCCGGCATGGGATTGTCTGCCCTATGACCGGGTCAGTCCCCATCGGGACATCGTCGCCCGCCGCCTGGCGACCCTGACGCGCTTGCGCGCCGAGCGCGAGAGCGCGGACGGGCTGCTTGTGGTCACCACCGTCAGCGCCCTGATGCAACGCGTTCTGCCGGGCGAGGCGCTGTCGGGCCGCACGCTCGACGCGAGGCCGGGCGACCGTCTGGCCGTGGAGCGCCTGACCGCCTTTTTCGCCGACAACGGCTATCTGCGGGTCGAAACGGTCGGCGAGCCCGGCGAGTACGCCCTGCGCGGCGGCTTGCTGGACGTCTTTCCGCCGGGTGCCGAGCAGCCCTTGCGCCTGGATTTTTTCGGCGATGAGCTGGAGTCGATCCGCAGCTTCGATCCGCTGACACAGATCTCCAGCGGACCGGCCGAAAGTCTAAGCCTGAAGCCGGTCAGCGAAGTGCTTCTAGAGCCCGACAGCATCGAGCGCTTTCGCAGCGGTTACCGCAAGGCCTTCGGCGCGCAGAGCGGCAGTGATCCACTCTACGAGTCCGTCAGCGCCGGCCGGCCTCACCCGGGCATGGAGCACTGGCTTCCCCTGTTCTACGAACGGCTGGAGACGCTGTTCGACTATTTGCCGGGCGCGGCGGTGACCCTCGACCATCAGGCCGAAGAGACGAAGGACACCCGTCTCGAGACCATCGCCGACTTCTACGACGCCCGCCAAACTCTGGGCCGGGCCGAGGCGGCGACCGCCGGCGTATACAACCCGCTGCCGCCGGGCGCACTCTATCTCACCAAGGCGGACTGGTCGCAGCGGCTGGAAGCACGGGCGACCGGCGACCTCTCCCCCTTCGCGGGGCCGGAGAACCTGGCTGGAATCGTCGATGCTGGCGGGCGGCGTGCGCCGGACTTCGCTGCGGAGCGCCTTGCCGGGGAGTCGCAGCTCTACGACGCGGTGAAGACCTATGTGGCGGCCGAACAGAAGGCCGGCCGCCGGATTCTGTTGGTCGGCTACTCGCGCGGCAGCCGGGACCGGCTGTCTCATGTCTTGGCGGACCACGGTCTGACGCCTCAGACCTCTGTAGAGACCTGGGGCGCAGCGCAGCAGTTGCCGGCCGGGACTCTCGGCGTCGTCGCGCTGGGTCTGGAACGCGGCTTCGGGACTTCGGACCTGACGGTGCTAACCGAGGCCGACGTCCTGGGCGAGCGGATCGCCCGTGCACAGGCGCGACGCCGGCGTCCCGAGAACTTCCTCACCGAAGTCTCGACTCTGGCCGAAGGCGACCATGTGGTGCATGTGGAGTTCGGCATCGGCCGCTACGAGAGCCTGGAGACCTTGGACATCGGCGGGGCCGCGCACGACTGCCTGCGGGTAGTCTATCACGGCGGCGACAAGCTCTACGTCCCTGTCGAGAACATCGAGGTGCTGTCCCGCTTCGGCGGCGAGGAAGCCACGGTCGAGCTGGATCGCCTGGGGCAGGGCGGCTGGCAGGCCCGTAAGGCCAGGGTGAAGGAGCGCATTCGCGAGATCGCCGACGAGCTGATCAAGATCGCCGCCGAACGCGAACTCCGGAAGTCGGAGGCCGTGCCGCGACCCGACGGCCTCTATGAGGAGTTCGCCGCGCGCTTCCCCTATCCCGAAACGGACGATCAGCTGCGCGCCATCGAGGATACGCTGGCGGATCTCAACTCCGGCAAGCCCATGGATCGGCTGGTCTGCGGCGACGTCGGTTTCGGCAAGACGGAGATCGCGCTGCGCGCGGCCTTTGTCTCGGCGCTCAACGGCCATCAGGTCGCCATCGCGGTTCCGACCACACTGCTGGCCAGGCAGCACTTCGCGACAGTGAAGGCGCGTTTCGCCGGTCTGCCGGTACGCGTCGGTCAACTGAGCCGTCTGGTTACCACCAAGGACGCCAACAAGGTGAAGAAGGAGCTGGAGGCCGGCACGATCGACATCGTGGTCGGCACCCACGCGCTGCTTTCCGATTCCGTGAAGTTCAAAGATCTCGGTCTGATGATCGTCGATGAGGAGCAGCACTTCGGCGTCAAGCAGAAGGAAAGGCTGAAGCAGCTGCGCGCCGAGGTGCACGTACTGACCCTGACGGCGACGCCGATCCCTCGTACGCTGCAGCTGGCGCTGTCCGGGGTGAAGGAGATGAGTCTGATCGCCACGCCGCCGGTCGACCGCCTGGCGGTGCGTACCTTCGTGCTGCCCTACGACCCGGTGGTGGTGCGCGAGGCGATCCTGCGCGAGTACCATCGCGGCGGTCAGAGCTTCTACGTCTGTCCGCGGATCGAGGATCTGGACGAGTTGCGCGAGCGCCTGACAAAGCTGGTGCCGGAGGTCAAGGTGGCGGTCGCGCACGGGCGCATGGCGCCGAGCCGTCTGGAGGAGACCATGACGGACTTCGTCGACCGCAAGTTCGATCTTCTGTTGTCGACGAACATCGTCGAGTCCGGGCTGGATATCCCGACTGCCAACACGATGATCATCCACCGCGCCGATATGTTCGGCCTGTCCCAGCTCTACCAGCTTCGCGGGCGGATCGGCCGCGGCAAGCAGCGCGGCTACGCCTATCTTACGCTGCCGCCGGGCCGCATCCTCTCCAGTGCGGCGGAGAAGCGTCTGCACGTTATGCAGACCCTCGACACCCTGGGGGCCGGCTTCACTCTGGCCAGCCACGATCTGGATATCCGAGGCGCCGGCAACCTCTTGGGGGAAGAGCAGTCGGGCCACATCCGCGAGGTCGGCATCGAGCTTTACCAGCAGATGCTGGAGGAAGCGGTGGCGGCGGCACGCGAAAGCGGGAGCGAGAGCCAGGAGACGACGGCGACGGGCGAAACCTGGGCGCCGCAGATCAACCTCGGCACGGCCGTACTGATCCCTGAGGTCTACGTCCCCGACCTGCACGTTCGCTTGGGCCTCTATCGGCGACTGTCGCAGCTGGTCGACAAGCGCGAGATCGACGCCTTCGCCGCCGAACTGGTCGACCGTTTCGGGCCTCTGCCAGAAGAGGTGCAGAACTTGCTCGACGTGATCGCGATCAAACAGCTGTGCCGCGATGCCGGTGTCGAGAAAGTGGATGCCGGACCGAAGGGCGCCGTGATCGCCTTTCGCGGGGACCTCTTCGCCAACCCGCAGGGCCTCGTGCAGTTCATCCAGTCCCAGGCCGGGACGGTTAAGCTCCGGCCCGACCACAAGCTGGTCTACAAGCGTGGCTGGGACGGCCCGCAACAGCGCATGCGGGGGGTGCGCCGCCTGCTGGAACAGCTCGGAAAGGCGGCGGCCCAGGCAGCGTAGGCTAGGCGATGTGAGCTAGGGAGAGCACGCGACGCAGGGGCGCCCGCCTCCCGCGTTACGGATTGCTTGGCGTTTCAGCTTCGACCGGAACAACGGTCAGGGCGCCGGCCGTCTTGTCCCAGCTCACGATCCGGATGTCCCGACCGGCCGGAAGGTCGGGGCCGGCGATCCGCCAATGGACGTCTCCGATCCAGAGTTCGCCGAAGCCATGCTCGATGGGCCTCTCGAGCCGGAAGACGCGCCCGGTCAGGCCTTCGTCCGGGCGGTTGAGGCTCGGGCGTCCACCGCTGCCGCCGAAGCGGCGCAACCAGACCCGGGACAACAGCGTCGTCAGAACGGCGGTGGCGGCAAAAATCGCGAGTTGCCAGCTCACGGCCACGTCCGGAGCGAGAGTCAGAATAACGCCGACCGTAAGAGCCGCGACGCCGAACCAGAGCAGGACGAAGCCGGGCAAGAGCAGTTCCGCGCCGATCAGAATCAGACCGAGCGTCAGCCAGTGCCACCAGACGAAGGTCATGTTTGCGCCTCCCTAAAAATGGGCCGCCTTCAACGTTCAGGTCGAGCTCGTAGGCGTCCCGGAGGCGGGCAGGGGGCTGCGTCCCCGGCGGCGCGGCGCTCCAGTCTCGTCGGTCGTCAGGCTGTCGCGCAGCAGTTCCGCGACACCGGCAAGGCTGCCGAGTACGCCGGTCGTCTCCAGCGGCATGAGTAGGACTTTCTGGTTGGACGAGCCGGCGAAGGCCTTCAGAGCCTCCATGTACTGCTGTCCGACGAAGTACTGCAAAGCCTGGGAGTCGCCGGCCTGAACGGCATCGGAGACCAACTGGGTTGACTTCGCCTCCGCTTCGGCCGAACGCTCGCGCGCCTCGGCGTCGCGAAAGGCGGCTTCCCGCCGCCCTTCGGCCTCCAGGATCGCGGCCGCCTTCTTCCCTTCGGCCAAGGTAACTTCCGCGCGGCGGTGACGTTCGGCCTCCATCTGCCGCGACATGGCGGCCACAAGGTTCTGGGGTGGGGAGATGTCGCGGATCTCCACCCGTCGAACCTGGACGCCCCAGGTGCTGGTCGCTTCGTCGATGACGGAGAGAAGCTTGCGGTTCATGGCTTCACGCTCCGACAGGGCCTGGTCCATCTCCAACGAACCGAGAACCGTTCGGATGTTGGTCATCGCCAGGTTCTCGATGGCGGCCTCCAGGTTATCGACCTGATAAGCCGCTTTCGCGGCATCGATCACCCGATAGAAGACCACGGCGTCGACCTCGACCTCCGCATTGTCGCGCGTGATCACCGATTGAGACGGAATGTTTAAAACCGTCTCCATCACATTGATATTACGACCGATGCTGTCGATTACGGGGACGATGAAGTGCAGGCCGGGCTGCAGAGTCGTCCGCCAACGACCGAAGCGCTCGACGGTGTACTCGAAGCCCTGAGGTACGACCTTCGCACTCAAGAGAAGCAGGCCGACGATCAGAACCGTGGCGACGATGATGAAGACGAGGAAGCCGTCGATTTCCATTCTACCTCCAGCAGGCTCAGGGACGGACTCGAAAGATCCGTTCCAGCCTAGATGTTACTCCAGCCCTCAGGCGCCCGACATCATGCGGTCGCCGAGAAGAACAAACGCTAAACAGTTATGCGGAAGCGCGTGGCTGGATACAAGCTAAGAGTGAGGCCGGCAAGCGGCACCACAGGCCATGCTGGCAAAGCTACCGTTCCGCAGCAGGCTGCCGTTACGCAAAGGCTTTGAAGGCGATCAGGGTGAAGGTGTCCTTGATACCGGGCAGGCGCTGGATCGATTCGTTGACGAAGTGGCCAATGTCCAAGTCACTCGGCAGGTAGCACTTGACCAGCAGGTCGTACTGACCGGACGTCGAGTGGACCTCCGAGACCTGTTCGACGCCCTGCACGAGCGCATCGGCGACCTCGTAGGCGCGCCCGAGATCGCATTTGATCTGGATGAAAATCGTCTGCATGGCGGCAGTCTAGAGCAGGATCGCGCTCGGTGGAATCGCTCTCGCAACGTCCGCCAGAAGCGCGGGGCATACCCACGCCTCGGACGAAAGCGGAAGCGTCAGCCGTTTGCCGCCAGCGGGACGGGCTTCAGGAGGAAGGCCGGAATATCCGCACCGAAAGCAGTGTCTCGTGCCTCCGGCGGTAGGTTGCGGCCGTCGGGCTGTCGGGTTTCGGACGCATCCGTGTCAGCTGCCGCGCGGGAGCGGGTGTCCGATCTGCGGCGCGGCTCCGCCTTGCGTCCTCGCTCCGCCTCTTCGGCGGGAGTATCGCTCCGGCGGCGGCGTGCCCGTTGCGCACCGGCTTCGGCCGAACGTTGGGCCGCGGCGTTGAGCGCGCCCGCCGTCGGCTGATCTTCCTGCGTCGCCTCGCCGAGCGGTTCGCTCGCTGTCTGAGCGTCGCTGGCCCCCGTCTCTGCGCCTGCTTCGGTCTGGTTTGTCTTGCGTCGTCCGCGTCCGCCACGGCGGCGTCCGGACCGGCGCGTGCCGCGCTCCTGCGAGGAAGCGCTTTCAGGCCGATCCTCGGAGGCGCTGGCGTTCGCCGACTCCTCGACGGCGGCTTCAGCCTCGTCCGAGGGAGCCGCATCCAGCTCCTGGATCTTGCCGCCGATCAACTTCTCGATGGCGGACAGGAGCTTGAAGTCCAGTCGGGTGACCAGCGTGAAGGCCTCGCCGCTGCGTCCGGCGCGACCGGTCCGGCCGATCCGGTGAACGTAGTCCTCGGCATTGCTGGGCACATCGAAGTTGAAGACGTGACTGACCTTCGGGATATCCAGGCCGCGCGCCGCGACGTCGGAACAGACCAGCAGACGCACCTCGCCCTTCTTGAAGCGGTCCAACGTCTCCATGCGCGCCGGCTGAGCCATGTCGCCGTGCAGCTCGGCCGCATCGTAGCCGTGCCGCTGAAGCGAGCGGTAGACGATACCCACGTCCCGTTTACGGTTGCAGAAGATGAGGCCGCTGCCCAGGTTCTCGCCGGCCCGGTCGAGCAGGTCTCGCAGTGCCGCCCGCTTGTGCTTCGGCTCGGACCCGCAGCGCACCAGGCGCTGGGTCACGGTCGCGGCCGGGGAGGCGGGCGGGGCGACCCGGATCTCCTTGGGGTTCATCAGAAAAGCTTCGGTCAGCTTGCGGATCTCGGGCGCCATGGTGGCCGAGAAGAAGAGGGTCTGACGAAGCGGGGGCAACAGCTTGACGATCCGCTCGACGTCGGGGATGAAGCCCATGTCGAGCATCCGGTCGGCTTCGTCGATCACTAGAGTCTTGGTGTCGGCCAGCAGGATGTTGCCGCGCTCGAAGAGGTCGAGCAGGCGACCCGGCGTGGCGATCAGGACGTCGACGCCGCGCTCCAGAAGGGCCTGCTGGTCCTTGAAGGATCCGCCGCCGATCAACAGGGCATGGGTCAGACGGGTGTACTTGCCGTACTTCTCGAAATTCTCGCCGACCTGGGCGGCCAGCTCGCGGGTCGGCTCCAGGATGAGCGAGCGCGGCATGCGCGCCTTGGCCCGGCCGCTGGCCAGGATATCGATCATCGGTAGCGTAAAGGAAGCGGTCTTGCCGGTACCGGTCTGGGCGACGCCCATGACGTCGCGGCCCATCAAGACGTAGGGAATGGCATTCTGCTGAATTGGCGTGGGCGTCTCGTAGCCGGCTTCGGCAACGGCGCGCAGCACCTCTGGGCTCAGTCCGAGCTCTTCGAAGGTCATGCGTGAAATCGTTTCTTCTTCGTAAGATGTAAGGGAGCTGTGGATCGGCGTTTGGCCTAGGCCATGATTTTGACGCGATCTCAGAGCCAAAGTCGCTCTTCGGCCCCCAGATGGTCACCCTTGTCTCGGATTCAACGGCAAAAGTCAACACGACCTGCAGGAAATCGAGGTAACACTGCCCCTTATTTGAGCAACTCGGATCAAGTGTTGCGCGTCTTGGTCGCTTCGGGACAAATCGTTACTATTCCGGTTACTCGCGCTTCTGCGCTGGAATACATTGAGCGTGATGCCGTCTGCGCCTCCTCTTGCCCGTCCTTGCTCCAGGTCAGCGTCCCTGCTCGCCGCCGAGAATTCGGCTTTGGTGGTGGTCGACGTACAGGAACGCTTGGCGCCGGCTATCGTGGGCGGGGCGAGCGCCGTGGAGCGGATCGGTCTGGTTATCGATGCGGCCGTAGCCCTGCGGATCCCGGTGCTCGCCAGCGAGCAGTATCCCCAGGGACTGGGGCCGACGGTCGCGGAGCTGGCGACGCGGCTGCCGCAGTCCGCCCGCCTCGCGAAGACCCACTTCTCTTGTCTGCGGGAGCCGGACTTCGCAGCACGCTGGTCCGCTCTCGGCCGCTCGCAGGTTCTGGTTTGCGGTATGGAAGCGCACGTCTGTGTCCTGCAGACGGCGCTCGATTTCCTGGCCGCCGGAATCGAGACCTTCGTGCTGGCCGACGGCGTCGGCAGCCGTCGAGAGGACAATCGAACTCTTGCCTTGCAGCGTCTTGCGGCAGCGGGTGCCATCCCGCTGCCTGCGGAATCCGCTATCTTTGAGTGGCTGGAGGACTCGGATAACCCGGCCTTCCGATCCCTGATCGCAAGGATCAGGGACAGCGGCCTAGCCGAAGGCAAAGCGTCGAGGTGAGCGAGAAGCCCGTTCTTGCCTTGCTGCCCGGACTGCTCTGCGACGCCAGTCTTTGGCGACCGCAAGTCGGAGCGCTTGCGGATCTCGTGGCACCTTGGGTCGCGGACTTGACGCGAGACGACAGCATCGCGGCCATGGCCGAGCGCTGCCTCGACCAATTGCCGCCGCGTTTTGCATTGGCGGGTCTCTCGATGGGCGGCTACGTGGCCTTGGAGATTCTGCGCGCCGCGCCCGAGCGGGTGACGCGTCTGGCTCTGCTCGCGACACGGGCCACAGCCGACACGCCGGAAGACCGACAGCGGCGCAGCGATCTTCTGGCACTGGCCGACCGCGGCCAGTTCAAAGGGGTAACGCGACAGCTTCTGCCGCGCTTGATCCACCCCGAAAGGCTTGAGGAAGAGGCGCTGACTTCGGTCATCTTCGCCATGGCCGAGAGCGTCGGCCGGGCCGGCTTCGTCCGTCAGCAGACGGCGATCCTGGACCGCGCCGACATGCGCTCCCTGCTACCCGCCATCCGCTGTCCGACGCTTGTGGTGGTCGGACGGCAAGACGCGCTGACCCCGCCGGCGATGGCGATGGAGCTTGCCGCCGGTATTCCGGAGGCCCGCCTGGAGATGCTGGACACCTGCGGTCACCTCGTGACCCTGGAGCGGCCGGCGGAAACCAATGCGGCTTTGCGCCGCTGGCTGACGAGTTGAGCTGCGGCTGACGAGGTGCCGCCCGATCAGCCACCCGGACGGGAGTCGCCGCTGCGGCGCAGTTCGTCGTTCGCGCTGGCGGGCGGGAAGAGCGCCAATCCGAGGGCCTGGATCGTGTCCACGAACCTGGGGTCGTCCGTGCCAGTCACGGGGCCCACGTTCGCGGTGGCTGAGGTCACCCGGTCGGTGCCGACGCAGTAGGCCGCCACGACCCGCAGTCCGTCGGCACCGTCGGCTTGAACGGCCGGCACGTTGGGGCTTCGGCAGAGCTGCGGCGCGGAGGTCGCAGCTGGGGCGTCGAAGACAGCGACGACTCGGTAGGCGCTGCGGAAGTCGTCGGGCGGCGCGACGACGAAGTCCACCGGCGGTCCGAAGTGACTGCTCTCGAAGAGCGCGCCGACGTCCTCCGCGAAGGCCGTGGAGTCGCCGGGGAAGGGTTGTCCGCCGATGTCCAGACGAACACCGCCGCGGCTCTGGGCAAAGCCCAGGTCGGCTGGATCGTAGCTTGAATCGATCGTTCCCTGAGTAACGAAAACCCCGTTGGGTCCAAGCGCGCCGCTTGGTGCGCAGGCTGCGAGGAGGCCTCCGAGCGAGACCGCCAGAAGGCCGCCGAGCGCTTTTGTCTTCATTCGTCGTCTCCGCTATCCGCAAGGTCAATGACAGTGTTACGCGGCCAGCTTCGGCGTTTCACCTCGCGTAAGCTGTGAAGGCTGTCATAGGGACCCTTCGCCGCTCGGCGAGACGTCGGTCAGACGTCCAGTTCTTCGGCGGCGATGAAGCGTGCATTCTCTTGAATGAAGGCAAAGCGCAGTTCCGGCTTGCGGCCCATCAACTGGTCCACCCGCTCGCGCGCCAGCCGTTCTTCGCCTTGCGGATCGGGATCGGTGGCATCGTTCACCACGACCCTCAGCAAGGTGCGGGTCTTGGGGTTCATCGTCGTCTCGCGCAGCTGCGCGGCCGGCATCTCGCCCAGGCCCTTGAAGCGGCTGACCTCGACTTTCGACTTGCCCTTGAAGTCGCTGGCAAGCAGCTCCTCCCGATGGGCGTCGTCCCGCGCGTAGCGGGTGACACCGCCGGCCGTCAGGCGGTACAGCGGCGGCTGCGCGAGATAGAGGCGTCCCGCCGCGACCAGATCCGGCATCTCCTGGAAAAAGAAGGTGATCAGCAAGCTGGCGATATGGGCGCCGTCGACATCCGCGTCGGTCATGATGACGACGCGCTCGTAGCGCAGCTTGTCCAGATCGAACTGCGCGCGCGCGCCGCATCCGAGCGCAAGCTGAATGTCGTTGATTTCCTGGTTCGCCTTCATCTTGTCGGCGGAGGCGCTCGCCACGTTCAGGATCTTGCCGCGCAGGGGCAGCACCGCCTGGGTCTCGCGTGCGCGGGCCTGTTTGGCCGACCCGCCGGCCGAATCGCCCTCGACCAAGAAGACCTCGGTGCCCTCGGCGGAGGTGCGGCTGCAGTCGGTCAGCTTGCCGGGCAGGCGGAGTTTGCGGGTCGCCGTCTGGCGTTTGAGCTCGCGTTCCTGTCGCCGGCGCAGACGCTCTTCGGCCCGCTCCACGAAGCGGTCGAGCAGCCGTCGCGCCTCGTCCGGCCGGGCGGAGAGCCAGTGTTCGAAGTGGTCCTTGACGACGTTCTCGACCAGACGCGTGGCTTCCGCCGTCGCCAGCTTCTCCTTGGTCTGCCCCTGGAACTGGGGGTCCCGGATGAAGAGAGAAAGCAGCTGAAAGGCGCCGCCCAGCACGTCCTCGGCCGTCAACTGACCGGCCTTCTTGATGCCGATCAGGTCGCCGTAGGCCTTGGCGCCGCGCAGCAGGGCGGATCTCAGTCCCTGTTCGTGGGTGCCACCCTCCGGCGTCGGGACCGTGTTGCAGTAGCTCGAAGCGAAGCCGTCCTCGTCGGCGGGCCATGCAACGGCCCACTCCACCCGTCCCTGGCCGTCCGGGAACTGGGCCTCGCCCGCGAAAGGCTCGGGCACAAGCGTCTTGCGCTTGCCCAGGCTGGCGGTCAGGAAGTCCTTGAGCCCGTCGGGGAAGTGGAGGGTCGCTTCGGTGGGCGTCGTATCGCTTTCCCCGAGCAGCTCCGCGGCGCATTTCCAGCGGATCTCCACGCCCCGATAGAGGTAGGCCTTGGAGCGGGCCATCTTGTAGAGCCGGGCCGGCGAGAAGTGGGCGTTGGCCCCAAAGATCGTCGCGTCGGGAAGAAAGGTTACGGTCGTGCCGCGGCGGTTCGGCGCGCCGCCCACGTTCTCCAACCCCGTCTGCGGGACGCCTTGCCGGAAGACCTGCCGCCAGAGCTTTCGGTCGCGGGCCACCTCGACGCGCAGTTCCTCGGCGAGAGCGTTGACGACGGACAGGCCGACCCCGTGCAGTCCGCCGGAGGTCTCGTAGGCCTTCTGGCTGAACTTCGCGCCGGAATGCAGGGTGGTCAGGATGACCTCCAGCGCCGACTTTTCCTTGAACTTCGGATGGGGATCGATGGGGATTCCACGGCCGTTGTCGCTGACCGTGATCAGGTTCCCGGCCGCCAGTTCGAGCTCGATTCGACTGGCGTGACCCGCCACGGCCTCGTCCATCGAGTTGTCGAGCAACTCCGCGACGAGGTGATGCAGCGCGCGCTCGTCGGTGCCGCCAACATACATGCCGGGCCGCCGCCGTACCGGCTCCAGGCCCTCCAGGACCTCGATGTCGGCGGCGGTGTAGCTGTCTTGCGTCGGAGCTGTTTGGAAGAGATCGGCCATGGCCGGAGTATAGGAATCGGAGCGCGACGCATTCAAGCAGATGCGGTAGCCTCGCCCGCAAAAGCCACGATATCTTGTGGATGACTGGGCTCTCGGGGAGCTTTGTGAGGAGTGTGATGACGAACAGCAGCCACAGTGTGCCACCGGACGGCGAGCCGGCCTTGAAGACCGTTGCCATGCCGGCCGATGCCAATCCGAACGGCGACATCTTCGGCGGCTGGGTGATGGCGCAGATGGACTTGGCCGGTGCCGTGCCGGCGGTGCGTCGTGCCGAGGGCCGCGTCGCCACGGTGGCGGTGGAGGGGATGCGGTTCCACAAGCCAGTCTTCATCGGCGACCTGGTCAGTTGCTACGCCGATCTGGTCAGGATCGGGAGCACCTCCATGACCGTGCGGGTCGAGACTTGGGCTGAGCGGCGGATCGCGCAGGAACGAGTGAAGGTGACAGAGGGGATCTTCGTTTACGTCGCCATCGACGAAACAGGCGGAAAACGATCGATTCCAAAGACAGCTTAGAGTGCGATTTTCTTAAGTAAGCTTCCTATTTTATTCTGCTTTTTTCTTGGAGGACCGCTCCCGACGCGACAGCGAAACGGGTAGGTCAGGCGTCTGATTTCACTCAACAATCTTGGGTTGTTAGGGCTATCGATTAAGCCCTCTTTAAACCTGCTGCTGCATTCTTTCGCGTCATCTACAGGCTTCGCGTTCACCGCAGAGCCTGTCGGCTTCGGTTATATTTGGGTGAGGCTTCCATGCTCTCGATTGGCGGTATTGCCATGGTCTTCATCATGGTGTTCGGCGGCTACACGCTCGCCGGCGGCAAGATGGGCATCATTATCTATGCCTTGCCCTTCGAACTGATGATGATCGGCGGCGCGGCGGTCGGGGCTTTCCTGATCGCCAATTCGGCTGAAACACTGAAGAAGGCGCTCGGGGGATTGGGGCGTGTCTTCAAGGGCCCGCGCTGGTCCCGCAACGACTACCGCGATCTTTTGTGCCTGATGTATGGCTTGATCAAGGTCATGAAGACCAAAGGCGCCGTCGGGCTGGAGCCACATATCGAGTCCCCGGGCGAAAGCGCAGTCTTCTCAGCCTACCCGAAGATCGTCGGCGACAAGGTTACCTGCGCCATGATCTGCGACACCTTCCGCATGGTCACCATGAACCTCGACGATCCTCACCAGATCGAAGAGTACATGGAAAAGCAGATCGAAAAGCTTCACCACGAAGCCGGTAAGCCCGCCCATGCGCTGCAGACCATGGCCGACGGTCTGCCCGCTCTCGGGATCGTCGCCGCTGTGCTGGGTGTCATCAAGACGATGGCCTCGATCGACCAGCCGGTGGAAGTCCTCGGTAAGATGATTGGCGGTGCGCTGGTCGGTACTTTCCTGGGCGTCTTCCTGTCGTACGGCTTGGTCGCGCCGATGGCCGGACGACTGCAGCAGATCATCGACGAAGACATGCAGTTCTACATGATCATTCGCGACACCATCACGGCCAACTTGCATGGGCATGCCGCTCAGGTCGCGGTGGAGATCGGGCGCGGCAACGTGCCGACCAAGATCCAGCCGAGCTTCTATGATCTTGAAGAGGCCCTGAACAACGCCCCGGCCGAGGCCGCCTGACGACTCGTTGGATTTGCCGGCGGACCTCCCAGGGCGCCTTTCAGCTTCTTATACGCTGGTCTTTCGCCACGATCTTCGGCAGTCTGCCGGCATGCTTATCAGGTTATCCAGGTTGATCGTGGCGACGAGCCTTCTGTTCGCGCTCTTCAGCGACCTGCCAGCCCTTGCCGGCCCGGCCGACGTGGTCGCCGCGCGACTGTCGCCTCAGAGCGACGGCCGCTTCACGGCGGAAGTCACCGTTCGCCATGCCGATACAGGGTGGGAGCATTACGCCGACCTTTGGGAGGTTCTGACGCCCGCGGGCGATCTGCTGGGCGCACGCACGCTCTTCCATCCGCATGTCGAAGAGCAGCCTTTTACGCGCTCCCTCCGCGATATCGAGATCCCGCCTGAGATCGAGACGGTGGTGATCCGCGCACGCGACTCCCTGCACGGTTTCGGCGGCGCCGAGCTGACGGTCGAAGTTCCGCGCTAGAGCAAGCGGCACGCGACTCTGCGGCCTGGATCCCCGCCTATGTCTAATGACGCTGTCGCCCGCCGGTCGCATGACCTATTCTCGCCTTCGAGTGCCTGAACGGACATTGTGACGGTGAGCACCCCTGGCTGGACGCAACGCTACGGTCTGGAAACGGGCCGTTCGACTCTGATCCGGGTTGGGCAGGTGGCCAGCCCGCGGGTGCAGTATCTCTACCGCTATTGGTCCGGGCAGGCCGACCAGGACGGCCTGATGCCACGTCAGGCTTTCGATCCGGTCGATCTGGGGAGCCTGCTCTCCAATGTGCTCTTCATCGAGGTGGCGTCGAACCCCTGCGATCTAATGATCCGCGTGGCAGGGCAGGAGATCGAGGAACGCTACGGCCGGTCTTTGCGCGGCAGGTCGATTTTCGAGACCTTTCCCCTGGTTCGACGCAAGGATACCTCGCATCAGTGGTGCGAGATCTTGGCCGATCGTCAGCCGAAGTATCGGCGCGGGCCGATGGTCTTTCCCAATGATCGCGTGTTCGAGGCAGAGCGGATCATGTTGCCCCTCTCCGCCGCGGGAGAGGGCGACGCAGAGGAAGTCGCCTTCATCCTGGCTGCCATCTTCTACCGACCGCTCAGTCCGGAGGACGTTGAGCTGACGGCGATCTCCGCGACCCTCATTCCCTGACTGGATCGGAAGAAAAGGCGCGAAGGCGAGAGATCGCCTTCGCGCCAGCTTCTTCGGCTGGCTAGGCCGAGTAGTACATCGAGAACTCGACCGGATGCGGGGTGTGCTCGAAGGTGTAGACCTCCTCCCACTTCAGCTCCAGATAACCTTCGATCTGATCCTTGTCGAAAACGTCGCCCTGACAGAGGAAGTCCATGTCGTTGGCCAAGGCCGCCAGAGACTCGCGCAGGGAGCCGCAGACCGTCGGGATGTCCTTCAACTCCTCGGGCGGCAGATCGTAGAGGTTCTTGTCCATCGGATCGCCCGGGTGGATCTTGTTCTTGATGCCGTCCAGACCGGCCATCAGCATCGCGGAGAAAGCCAGGTAGGGGTTGGAGAGGGCATCGGGGAAGCGAACCTCGACGCGCTTCGCCTTCTCGCCGGCTCCGAAGGGAATACGGCAGGAAGCCGAGCGGTTCCGGGAGGAGTAGGCCAGCAGGACCGGGGCCTCGAAGCCGGGGATCAGCCGCTTGTAGCTGTTCGTCGTGGAGTTGGTGAAGGCGTTGATCGCGCGGGCATGCTTGATGATGCCGCCGATGTAGTAGAGCGCGGTTTCCGACAGGCCGGCATAGCCGTCGCCGGCGAACAGCGGTTTGCCGTCCTTCCAGATCGACTGGTGGCAGTGCATGCCGGAGCCGTTGTCGCCCATGACCGGCTTCGGCATGAAGGTCGCCGACTTGCCGTAGGTGTGGGCCACCATATGGACCACATACTTGTAGATCTGCATGGCGTCGGCCTGTCGCAGCAGGGTGTCGAACTTGATGCCCAGCTCATGCTGCGACGGGGCGACCTCGTGGTGATGCTTCTCGACCTCGAGCCCCATCTCCTTCATGACCGAGACCATCTCGGCGCGCAGATCGGTTCCGCTGTCGATCGGGGGAACGGGGAAGTAACCGCCCTTGATGCCCGGACGGTGGCCCAGGTTGCCTTCCTCCAGCGCCTCGCCCGACATGTAGGGACCTTCCTCGCTCTCGAAGCGGAAGAAGGTGTGGTTCATGTTGACGCCGAAGCGCACGTCGTCGAACACGAAGAACTCCGCCTCGGGACCGAAGAAGGCGGTGTCGCCGATGCCGCTCGACTCCATGTAGGCCAGAGCCTTGCGGGCGGTCGAACGCGGGTCGCGATTGTAGGGCTGCCCGGTCGTCGGATCGGTCACGTCGCAGGTCAGGATGAGCTGCGGCTGCGCCGTGAAGGGATCCATGACCGCCGAGCCGAGATCGGGCTTGAGGTTCATGTCGGACTCGTTGATCGCCTTCCAGCCGGCGATCGACGATCCGTCGAACATGATGCCGTCGTTCAGCATGTCCTCGTCGACGGTGTCGACGTGCTGCGCGACGTGCTGCCACTTGCCGCGCGGGTCGGTAAACCGGAAATCGACGTACTGCACGCCGTTTTCCTCAATCATCTTCAAAACGCTCTCGACGTCGGACATAGCTCTCAAGCCTTTCCTTGTTGTCCTCTCGTGGATCCTGAAGGGCATCTGTTTCTTTTTCTGCTGATCCGAACCTGGGCGCCCTCAACCCAAACTTCGGATTCGAGATTTGCTGAGAAATCGGCACGGCTGCGCCGAGCCATCTGCCGTTGAGACGTCAGACGGCTTCGACGCCGCGTTCGCCGGTTCGGATACGGATCGCTTCGTCGACGCTCGACACGAAGATCTTCCCGTCGCCGATCCGACCGGTGTGCGCGGCCTGCTGGATCGCCTCGACGGCGCGTTCGACCAGGTTGTCGTCAAGCACGACCTCGACCTTCACCTTGGGCAGGAAGTCGACGACGTACTCCGCGCCGCGATAAAGCTCGGTATGGCCCTTCTGGCGCCCGAACCCCTTTGCTTCGATCACGGTGATGCCCTTGATGCCCACCTCGTGCAGGGCTTCCTTCACCTCGTCGAGCTTGAAGGGCTTTATGATCGCTTCAATTTTTTTCATGGCCTCTTTGGATGTTCGTTATGCCGCTAGGGAAGGAGCCCGGGTGGGACGTTGACGGGGAAGGCCCTCGCGATCCGGCGGGTCCGCCAGTTCGGAAGGTTTGACGGTTCGGCGGCGCGGTCGAAGCGCCGCGCGCAAAGTTGCATTAAGCAGAGATCGTGCCAATCGCTACCTTAGGCCGAACAGGGTTGATTTGCCTCGGGAAAAGGCAGAGTGGCATGAAAAGAGATGCCTAAAAATCAGGCAGACTGCCGTTACTCTAGTCAGACCGTCAGTCGACTCCCTGCTCGCTCAGAAGCGTGCCGATCCGCTCGATACCGCTGCGTAGATTTTCCGGCGAGTTCGCGTAGGAGATTCGGAGGTAGCCTTCGCCTAGAAGGCCGAAGGAGGTGCCGGCCAGGGTCGCGACGCCGGCGTTCTCCAGAAGCGCTGTCTCCAGTTGCTTCGCCGGCATGCCCGTGCCGGTGATGTTCGGAAAGGCATAGAAGGCGCCGCCCGGTTCGACGCAGGTGACTCCAGGCAAGGCGTTCAGGCCCTCCACGACCTGCCGGCGGCGCGCGGCGAAGGCCGCGCACATCTGCGTCACAGCCTCCTGCGGGCCGGTCAGGGCGGCCAGCCCCGCGAACTGCGCTGCCGCGTTGACGCAGGAGAAGGAGTTAATCGCCAGACGAACGGCCGGTTCGATCAGGCTGCGCGGCCAATAGGAATAGCCGAGACGCCATCCCGTCATTGCGAAGGTCTTCGACCAGCCGTCGAGCAGGATCAGCCGCTCGTCCAGGCCTTCGTAGGCCAGAAGGCTGGCGTGCTTGCGACCGTCGTAGAGCAGGCGTCCGTAGATCTCGTCGGACAGCACGGCGACCTGCGGATGTTCCTGCAGGCCGGCAGCCAGGCGGTCCATCTCCGACGCGGGCGTGACGCCGCCGGTCGGATTGGCTGGGCTGTTGATAATCACCAGGCGCGTTCGCGGGCCGATTAGGGACAGCGCTTCCTCGGCGGAGAAGGCGAAGCCATTGGCCTCCCGAAGCGGAAGGGGAACCGGTGTGGCGCCACTGTACTCGATCAGGGACCGGTAGATCGGAAAGCCCGGATCGGGATAGACGATCTCGACGCCCGGCTGACCGAACATCAGGATGGCGAGAAACATCGTGACCTTGCCGCCAGGGACGATCAGCACCCGCTCCGGATCGAGGGGGCGGCCGGAGCGCGATTCCAGATCCGCCGCCACGGCCTCGCGGAGCTGCGGCAGTCCGGCCGCCGGCGTGTAACCGTGGTGGCCGTCATGCAGCGCCTTGATGGCCGCCTCGACGATATGGGGCGCCGGGGCGAAGTCGGGCTGGCCGATCCCCAGATTGACGATGCTGCGCCCCTCGGCCTCCAGCGCCTTCGCGCGCGCCAGCACCTCGAAGGCGCTTTCCGTCCCAAGGCGCGCGAGAGCGGGCGTCGGCTGCAGACCGCCCCCCGGTAGGTCGAGAGACTGGGACGGAGTCTGGGCTGAGGAAGGTCGCGGGGCAGGCGAAGGTCGGGGGGCAGGCGAAGGTCGGGGGGTGGTCATGGCGTAAGAGGGCTCGCTCTCGGTCACTGGTTCGGAGCGCGAGCCTAGAGCACGACGGCTGTCGCTGGAAACGCTCTGTGGGCCTACGGCTGGTCGAATGCTCACCGGCTGAGGTGCGCGAGCGCTGATGCGATGGCCGCGCTTGACGCCCGGTCGTCGGCCCGCTTATTTACCGCGCTCGCGTCGGTAACGGCTTTGGCCGCGACGCCGCCTCGGTGGTGGCTGTAGTTCAGTTGGTTAGAACGCCTGGTTGTGATCCAGGAGGTCGCCGGTTCAAGTCCGGTCAGCCACCCCATTTCTCCCAGCGTTACGATCCGCCCGATCTTCGGAAAGCCTGCTCGGTCGCGGCCGAGCCGATCCGCAGTCTCAGAACTTCATGCTCCACTCGGCGCGCGCCGAGTAAGTTTTGATCTCCGGCGTGGTCTCGCTCCGCAGCAGCAGCCGCCCCGGGCCGAGCGGGGTTGCGTAGCCGAAGGACAAGCGTTCGACGCCCTCCGGGTTGCGGGTTAAACCTGCGCGCAGGCGGTCACCCTCGATAAAGGCCCCATCACCCCGGAAAGCCAGCTCGGAGGTGAGGCGGGTCCGCCGGTCGGCAGCCGCCATATCGGTTTCGGCCTTGCCGCCCATCTCGAAACGCAGCCAGGGACGAAGATCGAAGCCGGAACTGGCCCCCAGGATCCGTCGGCCCGCCGCGCTGGCACCGAGTTGCAGAACGAGATCGGCCAGCCTGTCCGTCACCTGCAGTTCCCCGGCGAAAATCTCACCGGCTTCCGGGTTGGTGCCCGCGGCGAGTGCCAGACGGGCGGCACCCAAGGCGGTGCTGACGCCCAGCGAGCGGCTTTCCGCGAAAAGGTTGACCAGGGCGTTGCGGGCCGACGCTGTCAGAGCTCCAGGCGCACCGAACAGCCCGGACAGCTGCCCGTCGAAGGCCGCCTTCACTGCGACGGCTCCGAAATCGAAGCCGGTCGAAACACCCATCAAATCCGTATTCTCGGCTTCCGTCAGTCTGAGCCGCGCTTCCAGCGGGCCGAGTTCCGACGATAGGGCGGCCCCGTGATCGAGCGGCTGTAGGATCAAGGGGGCGACTTTTGGATCTGCGACGGCTGCCGTCATCGTCGCGGTCATCAGGAGCAGGACGCCCAAGATCAGGCTTAAGCCACCGCTGATAAAGATGCGGAAAGACACGGCGCTGGCTCCGGCGAAGATAGATTACATTGCTTCCTAAGTTATCTGAAAATGGTTAACGCTTGATTGATGCAAGTCACAGCTTGGCCCCAAAATTGCCCCTCTTACGAGGAGGCAAGTTCGATCGAATCAGTGGTTTTGGGTTTTGCGCCAATGAGTTGGCGCTCGAAGAGGTGCCTCGGCGCCGATTGCGGCTTGGTCTGCTTGCCGCGGCGCGCAACGCGGAGCTAGCCTTGACGAGCAAGAAAGCGGAAAGCGGCGGACCGGAAAGATGAAGAAGCGCAAGCGGCGTCAGGTTTGGCGGCCGCACTTGGCGGCAGGGTTTCTCCTGATTGCCGCGGCATTGGTCTCTTGGTCGTCCGGATCCGAGGCGCAAGGCCCAACACCGAACGAAACCCAGGTGTTTCGCGACGGTCTCGCGGCTTTCGAGGCCGGAGACCCTCAGGCTGCCTACGACATCTGGGCGCCGGCCGCGGTCGCGGGGGAGCCCCTGGCCCAATATGGCCTGGGCAAACTCTACGAAACCGGCGGTCCCGGCTTTGCGCCCGATCTCGAACAGTCCGTGACCTGGTATGAAAAGGCGGCGGGGCAGGGGGTCCCGGCTGCCCTCAACAACCTCGCGCGCTTCTACGCCGAGGGCCGCGGTGTGGAGCGCGATACGGACCAAGCTCTCCTCTTCTGGTCCCAGGCGGCGCGCCTCGGTCATCCGCACGCTCAATACAATCTCGGCCTCGCGCTCTTCCGTGGCGAATGGCTCGAACAGGACCAGGCAGGCGCTGTCCAGTGGTTCCTTCAGTCGGCCGCCGCCGGTCTGCCGGAGGCCCAGTTCGCTGCCGGACAGATTTTCGAGCGCGGTATTCACCGCGACATCGATTTGTCGCGCGCAGCGGAGTGGTACCGACAGGCGGCGGACCAAGGGCATGTCGCCGCAGAGCAGAGCGTCGAGCGTTTGGCGCCGGCACTCGCCGCCCAGCAAACACCTCAAGCAGTTCCCATACCGCAAGCGGATCCGCCGGTTTCGGAGGCGGTAGCACCGACTGCCTCAGGTCCCGAAGCGACCCCGCGCGGTTCGGTATCCGAGGCGACAGAGACCCAGACGGCCAGTACCGAGACGGCCGACAGTCAGACGGCTGTCAGTCAGACGGCGGACGTTCCACCTCCACTCCCGCCTCGGCGCCCGGAGGCCAGTTCGCCCAACGCTTCCGAGCCGGCCGACGGCCAGTCGTCCGAACAGGTGGCGGAGCGGACGCCCGCCAACGCGCCGCCAGTCCGGACCAGCAAACCGTCGCCGCAAGCCGGTCCTTGGCGCGTCTGGCTGGGGTCGGCAAGCAGCGGTGCCGAGGCCGAAGGTCTCGCGTCTCAGCTTGTTGCGGCAGGCCCGGCGCTGAGGGCCGATCAGATCGAGGCGACGGCGGCCGGGAGCGGCTTCCGTCTGCTCGCCGGGCGTTTTTCGGACCGCGCAGACGCGCAGACCCTGTGCGAGAGCTTGCGCCGGCAGACTCCCACGGTTTTCTGCGTTCCTGTCGAGGACTAGGCGGGGGCATGCAGGCTTACGGCGACCTTAAAGCCCGCCTTGCCGCCGGTTTGCCCTGCTTCGGCGTCTGGTGTCAGCTCTACGCCTCCATGGCGAGCGAGATTCTGGCGGAGGCCGGCTTCGATTGCCTGATGGTGGATCTGGAGCACGGCGCAGGGTCCTACAGCGATGCCGTCGCTCAGTTCCAGGCGATCAAGGGCACCGGCTGCGCGCCTCTGGTGCGGGTGCCCTGGAACGATCCCGTGGCCATCAAGCGGACCCTCGACATCGGTGCGGCGGGCATCATGATCCCGGCGCTCTCCACTCCCGAGGAAGCAGTCGCTGCCGTTGCCGCCTGCAAGTATCCGCCGGAGGGGGTGCGAGGGGCCGCACCGGGGATCGTTCGGGCCACGACCTTCGGCCTGGGCGCCGAAGACTATTTGGCCGGTATCAACGAAAAGCTGCTGACCATCGGACAGATCGAAACGCGACGCGGGGTCGAGGCGGTGGAGGAGATCGCCTCCGTCGAAGGGCTCGATCTTCTTTTTATCGGGCCGATGGATCTTTCGGCCGATGTCGGACTGCTGGGGCAGACGGAGCATCCCAAGGTGCAGGAGCTCATTGAGCGGGTCGAAACCGCAGCGTTGGCGGCCGGGAAGATGCTGGGCTCGATCGTTTTCCCGGGGCGTTCTGCCAAACAGCTTCTGAAGCGCGGCCACCGATTGGTGATCGGCCATGCGGATGTTGACTTCATTCGCGACGGCGCCTTGGCGGCCCTAACGGAGCTTCGTGGCTTGTCGGCCGAAGTGTAGTTCCCCCGAGGGGAAGCCTTTCAGCCTCCCCTCGGGGCGTGACGTTCGATCAGTTGTTGGTGTGGCCCTCGTTGTAGTTGGCCTCCAGGTAATCGAGAATCTCGTTGCGCGTGACCTCGTCCAGGTCGGCCATGCCTTGTTCCTCAATCATCCAAACCAGCACGTCGTCCCAGCGCTTTCTCGAGAGTCCCTGCTGGGTGACGATCGCCATGGAGTGGCAGGCCGAGCACATATAGAAGACCGTCTCACGCCCTTCGCCGGGGGGCATATCCTCCGGATCGTCGATGATCGCGGCCTGGCTGCCGCCGACCCCGAGAAGAAAGCCGGTGAGCAGTCCGGGGAGCAGCGCCTTGCGTGCGAGCCTGCCGAAACTTCTGACGGCCATCAGCTCGGCACACGCAGAGCGACGCGGTGCATGGCATTGTTGCCATAGCCGCGCGGGTTCCAGCCGACGGTGAAGGGTTGCTGCGTGCCGGCCTCGTCGGTCGCCCGCGCCCAGACTTCGTAGTACCCCTCAGACGGCAGGCGCACGACCTGACGCCAGTTCTGCCAAGCGTATTTGTTGGCCGGCGGGTCGAGTTCGGCGGCGATCCAGGTGGCCCCGAAGTCGATGGAGAGGTCGACACGCGCCACCGAGCGTTCGCCGGCCCAAGCATGACCGCGGATTCCAACGGTGCGGTTGTCCAACGGCAGCGTCGAATCGTTGCGCGGTGACGTGATGATCGACTTCACGGGCATGGATTCCATGATCCGCATGTCCTCGTTGGCGACCTCTGCGCCGGGTGCGACGGGAAAGGCAGGCATGCGGTAGCTCTGGCCGCCCATCTTCGGGCCGTCATGCACGTCGGCGCGAACCTGAATGCGATTGAGCCACTTCTGGGACGCGGAGCCCGGCCAGCCGGCGCAAACCGTGCGCACCGGGAAGCCGTGAAGGGCAGGGATCGGCTCGCCGTTCATCTCGAAGGCGATCAAACTATGGGGCTCCATCGCCTTCCAAAGCGGCACGCCCCGCGAGATCGGCAGCTTCTCCGGATCTCCGGAGAGATGCGGGTCGAGACCGAAGTGCCCGGTGTAGATCGCCGTGTCCTTGACGCCCGCGGCGCGCAAGACGTCGCCGTAGCGGACACCGGTCCAGACCGCGTTGCCGATGGCGCCGACCGTCCACTGGTTGCCGCGTGCCGGCGGATTGAAGGCGCTGCGGCCGTTGCCGCCGCACTCGAGCTGAAGCGAATAACTGACTGTTTCAAAATCATTCCTGAGGTCGTCGAGGGATAGCTCAAGGGGAGTCTCGACCTCACCGTCCACGGTCAGGGTCCAGTCGCTTGCATCGCCGTCGATGGCAAACTGCGGCACCAGCCCGTTGTTTCGGATGAAGAAACGGTCGTTCGGAGTGATCGCGTCGTCCAGCAGATGCGCCGGCGTCTCGGCGTTGATCGGCCGGTCGTTCAGAAGCGTCAGGCCGTCCTTCGTCTCGAACAGCATGCCTTCGTCGCTCTGCGCGAGCGCTTCGGGAATAAGACCGGAGGGCATGTTGCGATGGAAGGGGATGGCTGCTCCCAACACGGCGCCCATGGTGGCCAGGCCGGCGCCCTTCAGAAAACCGCGTCTGTCGCTGTGCGCGACCCGCCCGAACACCAGGCGGTCTGCCCGTTCCGGATCTTCTTGGTAGAGTTCGAAAAGACCGCGTTCCTTCTTGTCGGTCATAGCGCTGCATCTCCTCCAGTTTTATTCGCCTACAGCCGAAGGCCTGTTTTCATATACGCAAAGGGTGATGGGTCGCCGCGTCCTTGGCAAGCGCAATCCTTCGCTCTAAGCCCTTGGAATGATATGGTTTTGAAGGGTAGACGCTTGTTGCGCCGCACAACGGTCAGCGGCTGCCACAGGCGTCAGGCCGGATCCGATCAGGAGGATGTCCCCGTGAAGGCAGACGGACAGGTGCTGCTGACCACCGAGCAGATGGGCCGGGCGGATCAAGCGGCCATCGATGGCGGCGTCCCCGGCAAGGAACTGATGGCCGCCGCGGGAACAGCCGTGGCGCGGTGCGTGGAACGACGCTGGGCGCCCTGCCGTACCTTGGTGCTTTGCGGGCCTGGCAACAACGGCGGCGACGGTTTCGTGGCGGCCCGGCTGCTGGCCGCTGCCGGCTGGCCGGTGCGCGTGATGCTGCTTGGCGAGCGAGAGCGACTGCGAGGTGACGCAGCGCATCATGCCGCGCTTTGGGAGGGCGAGGTCGAGCCGATGACGGAGGCAGGCGTCCTGGCTACCGTCGACGACTGGGCCGAGTTGGTCGTCGATGCCCTGTTCGGAGCAGGTCTTTGCCGACCGCTGGAGGGCGTCGCCGCGGCAGCGGTCCGAGCGATCGCGGCAAAGAGCCTGCCGAGCATCGCCGTGGACGTGCCGAGCGGGCTTTCGGGCAACAGCGGCCGCCCTCTTGGCGAGCTCTGCCTCACGGCCTCGGCGACCGTCACCTTCTTCCGCAAGAAACCGGGTCACTTGCTGTTGCCCGGCCGGCAGCTCTGCGGGGATCTGGAGGTCGCACAGATCGGCATCGCCTCCACGGTGCTGGAGGAGATCGGGCCGGCCCTCTGGGAGAACGCGCCGCCTCTCTGGAGCAACGGTCTACGCTGGCGTCAGCCTCTGTCGCACAAGTACGACTTCGGGCATCTGCTGATCGCCGGTGGCCGCGTGATGGCGGGGGCGAGCCGGTTGGCCGCCCGTGCTGCCTTGCGCTGCGGCGCCGGATTGGTCTCGCTGGCCGTCGCGGACGCAGCTCGCGGTCTCTATCAGCAAGGTCTCGACAGCTTGATCGTCCTATCGGCCGATACGGCGGGCGCCTATGCGGAGTTGGCCGCAGATCGGCGCAAGACCGCGTTGCTGCTCGGGCCGGGTCTGGGGACGGACCGAGATGCGCGAGACTGGGTGGAAGCCGCGCTGGCCAGCGGCAAGCCGACCCTGCTGGATGCCGATGCCCTGACCTGTTTCGCCGCGGCGCCGAAGGAACTGGCCGCTCTGAGGCGCGGCCCTCTGATCGTCACGCCTCACGAGGGCGAGTTCGCGCGGCTGTTCGGAGAGCGCGACGGCGATCGGTTGGAACGGGCGCGCCGCGCCGCTGAAGAACTGGGCGCTACCGTGGTGATCAAGGGCTACGACAGCGTTATCGCGGCGCCGGACGGACGCGCCGCCATCAACGCCAACGCGCCGCCGGAGCTGGCGACCGCCGGGTCGGGGGACGTCTTGAGCGGTGTTGTCTCGGGCCTTCTAGCCCAGGGACTCAGGCCTTTCGAAGCCGCTGCCGCAGGCGTCTGGATGCACGGCCGCGCGGCCCAGGGAATCGGACCCGGGTTGATCGCGGACGACCTGCCAGAGCGTTTTCCCTCTATACTTTCAATTTTACACAACAACGTCAGGCTGTGGGTTGAAAATACATCTATTCCGAGTTAACCAATAATTTAGAAGCTGTTTTGTAGAAATAGCATCGGTGGAGTGCTGGGCTATGCGCAACCTGAGCAAGAAAAGGGGGAAAGAGCGTGAGCCTAATGGAATTTGTAGGGGGTCTCGTGGGACGCGGCCCTCGCTGGCAAGATAAGATTTGCGAGGGAGCGATCTTCCGTCGGCAGAGTCCGAGCGGGATCGTCGAAACGGCGCGCGTGATCGAAGTGGTGCCCGATACTCAGGGCATCGCCCACGTGCACTACGACTTCCTGGTCGCCAAGAACGATCACCGCTTCATCGATGAGCGGAGGACTCTGAACATCGTGACCTTTCAACAGTCCTTCGGTCACGCGATCGAGCGCTGACCGCGCGACGAAGCCGTCACTTCTCGACACCTGCGGTCAGACCGCTAGCGAGGGATCTCAAGCGCCTGAACGATGTGATCCGCAAGGCGCTGCGCCGCCGGAGACAGGCTTGGCGCCCGTAGCAGCGCAATCTCCGTGTCGGCCAGATCGGGAAAGCCGCCTTCGCCGTCGAGCACCCGCAGGCCGCTGGCGACCATGTCCTTCGGCAGCACGGTAACTCCAAGTCCCGCCTCTACGACTGCCAGCGTACCGGCCAGCGACGTGCTGGTATAGGCGATCCGCCAGGGGCGGCTGGTCGCGTCCAGCGCCGAAAGCGCTCGTTTCCGATAGACACAAGGCTGCGGCGACAGCACCAAGGGCAGGGGATTGCCGCTCTCCGCCGAGCCGTAGTCGAAGCCGGTTCCGCCGGTCCAGACCAGGGGTTCGCGCCACACCCGCTCGCCGGCACTGGGGCCTTCCGGATCACGTTTGATCAGCACGAGGTCGTAGTCGCCGCGTTCAAAGCCCTCGTTCAGCAGAACGGTGAGCTGGCAATGGACCTCCAGCGCGACGCGTGGATGACTGCGGGCGAAGTCGGCGAGCACACGCGGAAGCCGGTGAGTCGCGAAGTCCTCCGGCGTTCCGAGCCGCACCACGCCCTCGACTTCCGGCTCGGCAACAGCCTCGCGGGCCTCTTCGGTCAGTTGCAGGATGCGGCGGGCATAACCGAGCAGGCGTTCGCCCTCGACTGTCAGGGCGATCTGCCGGCTGTTCCGGTCCAGCAGCCGCTTCCCAAGAGTGTCTTCCAAACGTTTGATTTGTAGAGAAATCGTGGACTGGGTCCGGCCCAGCCGTTCGGCGGCGCGGGTAAAGCCACCGAGTTCTACGATGGCCACGAAGCTGCGCAGGATGTCCAGGTCGAGCGGCGCCATGTCATCTGTTCATGCAATCGTTGAGCGTCGATCCATTTAGCAACCGAATGCAACGAAGAGAAGACGTTGTTCCGGTCTTCCCTTGCCAAACGCTACCTTCGTGTTTCGTGAGGGCTCGTGTTGCGTGAGGACTATCGCTTTCAGGACGGGGACGACACTATAAGCGCAATTTGGACCTAGACAGATGAGATGCGCCTCCATGACGCCGCCCAGCAGTAGCCGAACCGCCCTCTCTCTCGACCGTGTCGAAACCGCTCGAAGCGAAGAAGACCATGGCCAGGGCGATCTCTCGGGGACCGTTGTCGACAGCGAGGCGTTGGACCTGTTGCGGGCGCTCGAGCGGAAGATCCTCTGGCTCTCAAGCTGGACGATCCACAACGCCAATCATCTGCGCGAGTCGCGCGACGGCCTGAAGGTCGGCGGGCATCAGGCGTCCTGCGCGTCTCTGGTCACCCTCATGACGGCGCTCTACTTCGAGATCCTGCGCCCGGAGGACCGGGTCGCCGTGAAACCGCACGCCAGTCCCGTCTTCCACGCGATCCAGTATCTGCTCGGCCATCAGGAGGTTGAGAAGCTCCAAAGCTTCCGGGCCTACGGTGGAGCCCAGTCCTACCCTTCGCGCACCAAGGACACGGACGACGTCGACTTCTCCACCGGCTCCGTCGGTCTGGGAGTAGCCATGACCTCCTTCGCCAGCCTGGTTCAGGACTACGTGGCCCTTAAAGGACTGCTGCCGGAGGGACGGCAGCCGGGCCGGATGGTCGCGCTGGTCGGCGATGCCGAACTGGACGAGGGCAACGTCTACGAGGCCTTGCTGGAGGGCTGGAAACACGACGTCCGGAACGTCTGGTGGATTATCGACTACAACCGGCAGAGCCTGGACTCCGTCGTGACCGACCGCCTGTTCGGGCAGATCGACCAGCTGTTTCACACCATGGGCTGGCGGGTCGTGACCGTGAAGTACGGCAAGGCGCTGCAGAGCGCCTTCCGGCAGCCGGGCGGGGCGGCGCTGCAACAGTGGATCGACGACTGTCCGAACTCGCTCTATTCGGCTCTGGTCTATAAGGGCGGCGCGGCCTGGCGCGAGCATTTGCTGCGGGATCTCGGCGACGAACCCGGCTTCCGCGAGCTGCTGGCCTCTCACGACGACGAGGCTCTGCAAGCGCTGATGACCAACCTGGGCGGACACGACATGGTGGCCGTCCTAGAGGCCTTTCGCACTGTCGAGGCGGAGACGCTAGCCGGTGACGACCGGCCGACCTGCTTCCTGGCCTATACTATCAAGGGGCACGGTCTACCGTTCGCGGGCCATAAGGACAACCATGCCGGCCTGATGAATCCGGACCAGATGGCCGCGTTCCAGGTGGCCAACGCTGTGCCCGAAGGCCAGGAGTGGGACCGCTTCGCGGGGCTTGCGCTGCCGGCCGAACGCTTGCAGGACTTCCTCGATCGAACCCCCTTCAATGCCGAGGGCCGCCGCCGCCACGCGGCGCCATACCTCGAGGTGCCGCCCCTGCTGGAGGCCAAGGCGGAACGCCTGTCCACGCAGGAGGGTTTCGGGCGCATTCTCGCGGAGCTGGCGCGTCAGGACAGCGATCTCGCGGATCGTCTCGTTACCACCTCGCCAGACGTGACAGTCTCGACGAACCTCGGCGGATGGGTCAACCGACGGGGCATTTTCGACCGTCACTCTCGCGAGGACGTCTTCAAGTCCGAGAAGGTCGTCTCCGCTCAGCGCTGGGGCATGTCGCCCGAGGGGCAGCACCTGGAGCTGGGGATTGCCGAGAACAACCTCTTCATTCTGCTGGCGGCGCTTGGGCTCAGCCATTCGCTCTTCGGTGTGCGCCTGCTGCCGATCGGCACGCTCTACGATCCCTTCATCGCCCGAGGCCTGGATGCGCTCAACTACGCCTGCTACCAGGACGCCCGCTTCATTGTGGTCGCCACGCCGTCGGGCCTCACGCTGGCGCCGGAGGGAGGCGCGCACCAGTCGGTCGGAACCCCGCTGATCGGCATGGCGCAGGACGGACTGGCGAGCTTCGAGCCGGCCTACGTCGATGAGCTGACGGCCCTGCTGCGCTGGTCCTTCGACTATCTGCAACGCGATGCGGAGCACCCCGGCAGCGACGCCCTGCCGGGAACGGACTGGCTGCGCGATTCCAGCGGCGGATCGGTCTACCTGCGCCTTTCGACCCGCAGCCTGGCGCAACCCGATCGGGCCATGACGCCGGAGCTGGCGCGCGACATCGTCACCGGCGGTTACTGGATCAAGCCGCCGGCGCCCGGCGCCGAGCTGGCAATCGCCTACAGCGGTGCGGTGGCGCCGGAGGCCTTGGCCGCCTGGGAAGAGGTGGTCGAGGAAGTGCCGGGGGCCGGGCTTCTGGCGGTGACCTCGGCGGACCGTCTGAATGCAGAATGGTCGGCCGCTGAACGCGCAAGACAGCAAGGTCTCGGCACGGCCTCCAGCCACGTCGAGCAGTTGCTGGCGCCGCTCGCGTCCGATGCCGCCTTAGTGACGCTGCTCGATGGGCATCCGGGCACGCTCGCCTGGCTCGGCTCCGTGCGCGGCCAGAAGGTGCAGGCGCTGGGTGTGGAGCACTTCGGCCAGTCGGGCGACATTCCCGATCTCTATGCCAAGTATCGCCTCGACAAGGAGGCGATCCTCGACGCCTGCGCCGCCGGTCTGGTGGCGCGTTTTCGCGCTTAACCTCGTAGCCGCCGGCTCGCTTGTCGCGCGGAAACTGCGCGTGCTATAGCTCCGCGCCCTTTCGCGAGGAGGGGTGGAAGATTAACTATCGAAACGGCTCGCGGCCTCGGCTGCCGGGCCGTGGCCGGTGCGGCGCGGGCGTGGCGGAATTGGTAGACGCGCCAGGTTTAGGTCCTGGTGGCTTCGGCCGTGGGAGTTCAAGTCTCTCCGCCCGCACCATCGCCGGAGCTTCAACCCTGTCTAGCAGCAGGATGCGACCCGAGGTTGGCGCCGGACCGCGCGGCCTTACGAGACCCATAGCAGAGTTCGCCAGACGAGAAGGCCGAAGAGCAGATGCAGGTTACCGAGACGAGCAGCGAAGGGCTGAAGCGCGAGTTCACGATCACGCTCAGCGCTCAAGATATCGACGGCAAGGTGGACGACCGCCTGGCCGAGCTGGCGAAGACCGCGCGCATTCCGGGCTTTCGCCCCGGCAAGGTACCAGCGACTCTGATGAAGCAGCGGTACGGTCAGGCTGTTCTCGGCGAGGTTCTCGAGAAGGCGCTGCAGGATTCCAGCCAGCAGGCGTTGACCGAACGCAACATCACGCCGGCACTGCAGCCGAAAGTCGAGGTGACCAAGTACGAACAGGGTGAAGACCTCGAGTACAAGATCGAGGTCGAGGTGATGCCCGAGATCGAGCCGATGGACTTCTCCGGCGTCGAGATCGAGCGGATCGAGGTCGCGGTTCCCGATCAGGAGATCCAGGAGACTCTTGAGCGTCTGGCTGGCCAGCAGAAGAAGACCGAGCCACTGACCGAAGAGCGAGCCTCCCAGTCCGGCGACGTGGTGGTGATCGACTTCAAAGGCTCGGTCGACGGCGAGACCAAACCCGGCATGGAGGGGGAAGACCATCACCTGGAGCTCGGCTCGAACTCCTTCATCGCCGGCTTCGAGGACCAGCTGATCGGGCTGAACAAGGGCGACGAGACCACGGTCGACGTCACCTTCCCGCAGGAGTACGTGAACGACGAACTGGCCGGCCGGGAGGCCAAGTTCGAGGTCAAGGTCAAGGACATCCTGGCCGCGCAGCCTATTGCGATCGACGACGAGATGGCCAAGGCCTATGGCTCGGAGAGCCTGGAGGACCTCACGACCAAGGTCCGCGACAGCCTCGGCCAGCAGTATCACGAGCTGACCCGCAATCGCGTGAAACGCCAGCTGCTCGACCAGTTGGCGGACGGACACGACTTCACCGTTCCGGCCGGTATGGTCGATCTGGAGTTCGAGCAGATCTGGAAGCAGGTCGAGCAGGATCGCCAGCAGGGCAAGGAAGATCCCGACGACGATGGCAAGGACGAGAAGACTCTCAAGCAGGAGTATCGCGACATTGCCGAACGCCGCGTGCGCCTGGGTTTGCTTCTGAGCGAGGTTGGTCGCCGTAACGAGATCGATGTCAGCCAGGACGATCTGAACAAGGCCCTGATCCAGGAGGCACAGCGCCACCCCGGGCAGGAACGTCAGGTCATCGAGTTCTTCCAGAACAACCCGCAGGCTCTCGCGAACCTGCGTGCACCGCTGTTCGAGGACAAGGTGGTCGATTTCATCCTCGACCTGGCGAAGGTCTCGGTCCGCAACCTTTCGCCCGAGGAGTTGAAGGCGGAACTGGAGGCCGAAAGCGGCGAGAGCGAGTCGGGCGAGACCAAGGCCGGCGACGAGAAGCCGAAGAGCAAGGCGGCGCCGAAGAAGAAGGCGGCGCCGAAGAAAGCCGCGCCCAAGAAAACGGCGGCGAAGAAGACGACCGCCAAAGCCGACAAGTCGGCCAAGAAGGCGGACGACTCTTCGGAAGACTGAAGGATACGAGGTGGAGAGCGTTTAGCCAAAAAGCGAAGAGCCGGGGCCAAAGGGAGGTAGAACCGGTCGCCCCGGCTTGAGCGGCTCGACGGGCTGGCCTATATCGCGGGTTCCGACGCGCGACGAAGCTGCAGGGCGGCCGCGGCGCGCACTTCCCGAAGTATTGATTTCAAGTGCCTGATCGAGCCCAACCACGGCTCCCGAACAGGCGAGGCAGGAGCGACCATGGGCGAACGCGATCCTCACGATCTCTACATGAACACCCTGGTGCCCATGGTGGTCGAGCAGACCAACCGTGGCGAACGCGCGTATGACATCTACTCGCGGCTCCTGAAGGAGCGAATCATCTTCATCACCGGTCCGATCCACGATGCCGTCGCAAGTTTGGTGTGCGCGCAGCTGCTGCATCTGGAATCGGAGAACCCCAAGAAGGACGTGGCGATCTACATCAACTCGCCGGGCGGCGTGGTAACCTCCGGTCTGGCGATGTACGACACCATGCAATACATCCGTCCGGAGGTCTCGACGGTTTGCATCGGCCAGGCCGCCTCTGCCGGATCGCTGCTGCTCTGCGCCGGCGCGCCGGGCAAGCGCTTCGGTCTCCCCAATTCCAAGATCATGGTCCACCAGCCGTCTGGAGGCTTCCAGGGGCAGGCGACCGACATCGAGATCCACGCCCGTGAGATTCTGGCCACACGGCAGCGGCTCAACGAGATCTACGTGCATCACACCTCGCAGGAGATCGGCGTGATCGAGGACGCGATGGAGCGTGACCGCTTCATGACGCCGCAGGAGGCCAAGGAGTTCGGCCTGATTGACGAGGTTGTGAACAAGCGTCCCTCCGTCCTGGACGACGCGAGCAAGGACGAGAAGAGTGAGGCGGACAGTTAGAAGGGGCAATTCTAGAGGAATTTAACCATATTAACCCTTGGGCAAGGCGCAGGAGTCACAGTGTCGCGACCGCTTCAGTGAGCCCCTTGGATGGTTCGAATTTCTGCCCCACGTCTGTTGGTGACTGTCATCGTCTTGCCACTGAGGCGGCAGTTTGACGTTGTGCCCCCACGGCGCGTCTGTCTAACATGATCGACGCGGAACCAAGGACGCGTAAGCGAGCATCATGAGCAAGTCGAGCGGCTCCGATTCGAAGAACACCCTGTATTGCTCCTTCTGCGGCAAGAGCCAGCATGAGGTGCGGAAGCTCATTGCCGGGCCCACCGTGTTCATCTGCGATGAATGCGTCGAGCTCTGCATGGACATCATCCGCGAAGAGCATAAGACGACGCTGGTAAAGTCGCGTGAGGGCGTTCCGACGCCGCGCGACATCTGTGGCGTCCTGGACGACTACGTGATCGGTCAGCAGCATGCCAAGCGGGTGCTGTCCGTCGCGGTCCATAACCACTACAAGCGGCTGGGCCACGGTTCGAAGGGCAACGAGGTCGAGTTGGCGAAGTCCAACATCCTGCTCGTGGGACCGACCGGTTGCGGCAAGACGCTGCTCGCACAGACCCTGGCGCGCATCCTCGATGTACCCTTCACAATGGCCGACGCGACGACGCTGACCGAAGCGGGCTACGTCGGTGAGGATGTCGAAAACATCATTCTGAAGCTGCTGCAGGCCGCCGACTACAATGTCGAGCGCGCGCAGCGCGGCATCGTCTACATCGACGAGGTCGACAAGATCAGCCGGAAGTCGGACAACCCCTCGATTACCCGCGACGTGTCGGGCGAGGGCGTGCAGCAGGCCCTGCTCAAGATCATGGAGGGAACTGTCGCCTCGGTGCCTCCGCAGGGCGGACGAAAGCATCCCCAGCAAGAGTTCCTGCAGGTCGACACCACAAACATCCTGTTCATCTGTGGCGGTGCCTTCGCTGGGTTGGACAAGATTATCGCTCAGCGCGGCAAGGGATCCGCCATCGGTTTCGGCGCCGACGTGCGCGGTCCGGATGAGCGGTCGACCGGCGCGATTCTGCGCGAGGTCGAGCCCGAGGATCTGCTGAAATTCGGCTTGATCCCGGAGTTCGTCGGCCGGCTGCCAGTCGTCGCGACGCTTGAGGATCTGGACGAGGACGCTCTGGTCGAGATCCTGACGACCCCGAAGAATGCCTTGGTGAAGCAGTACGAGCGTCTGTTCGAGATGGAGAACGTCCATCTGAACTTCACCGAAGATGCACTGCGTGCCGTGGCGAACAAGGCAATCGCCCGCAAGACCGGCGCACGCGGGCTACGATCGATCATGGAGGGCATTTTGCTGGATTCCATGTTCGATCTTCCCGGTTACGAAGGGGTCGAAGAGGTGGTGATCAACCGGGACGTCGCCGAAGGCCGCGCATCGCCGCTGCAGATCTACGCCGACCGTCGCGAGGACGCCAGCGGCACCAGCGCCTAGGCGCACCGCCCGCTTCGCCGGAGTTGATTGCGGTGAAGCCCACCAGGTATTGGGGCGCGTCGCCTCGCTAGCACTATCTATAGGGTCACTCTGTCGGACGGGAATCGAGCGCGGGCTTGAAACGGCGCCTTTCCGCAGACACTTTATCGCTTGAACCGATCGGCCGGCATCGCTGCTCGACTACGGGGAGCCGGCCGCCACCTGACGGTGCCCGTATTGGGGCCGTCCGTAACATTCGCGAGGTCACATGCTCGAGCTTGCCCAAGGCAACCTCTACCCCGTCCTGCCGCTGCGCGACATTGTCGTTTTTCCGCACATGATCGTGCCGCTGTTCGTCGGGCGCGAGAAGTCCGTGAAGGCGCTGGAAGACGTGATGAAGGACGACAAGCAGATTCTGCTGGTCACCCAGAAGAATGCTGCACAGGACGATCCCAGTCCGTCGGACATCTACCAAGTCGGCACGGTCGGTACCGTACTGCAGCTGCTGAAACTGCCGGACGGGACGGTGAAGGTTCTGGTCGAGGGCGGCCAGCGCGCGCGCATCGCCCGCTTTGGGGATAACGACGAGTTCTTCCAGGCCTATGCCGAGGTGCTGGAAGACGACCGTGGAGACGAGCGCGAGTTGGACGCGCTCGGGCGTACGGTCGTGTCTCAGTTCGAGCAGTACATCAAACTGAACAAGAAGATTCCGCCGGAGGTGCTGGTGTCGATCAATCAGATCGACGAGCCGAGCAAGCTTGCGGATACCATCGCCAGCCATCTCACCCTGAAGATTCCTGAGAAGCAGGAACTTCTCGAGGCCGAAACCGTCACCGAGCGTCTCGAGAAGGTCTACGGATTCATGGAATCCGAGATCGGTGTCCTTCAGGTCGAGAAACGCATCCGGAATCGCGTTAAGCGCCAGATGGAGAAGACTCAGCGCGAGTACTACCTGAATGAGCAACTTAAGGCGATTCAGAAGGAACTCGGCGAGAGCGAAGACGGCAAGGACGAGGTCGCCGAGATCGAGGAGAAGATCGGCAAGACCAAGCTGACCAAGGAAGCGCGCGAGAAGGCACTGGCCGAAGTCAAGAAGCTGCGCTCCATGAGCCCGATGTCCGCCGAGGCAACGGTGGTGCGGAACTATCTCGACTGGATGCTGTCGATCCCCTGGAAGAAGCGCAGCAAGGTCAAGAAGGACCTGAAGCTGGCGCAGGAGATTTTGGACCGGGATCACTACGGTCTCGAGAAGGTCAAGGACCGCATCGTCGAGTACCTCGCCGTTCAGCAGCGAATGGCGAAGGTCAAGGGTCCCATTCTGTGCCTCGTCGGACCGCCGGGTGTCGGCAAAACCTCCCTCGGCAAGTCGATCGCCAAGTCCACCGGCCGGAACTTCGTACGCATGTCCCTCGGCGGCGTACGTGACGAGGCGGAGGTTCGCGGCCACCGGCGCACCTACATCGGCTCCATGCCGGGCAAGGTGATCCAGGGCATGAAGAAGGCCAAGACCTCAAACCCGCTGTTCCTGCTCGACGAGATCGATAAACTGGGCGCCGACTGGCGCGGGGATCCGTCGTCCGCACTGCTTGAGGTCCTGGATCCGGAGCAGAACGGCACCTTCCAGGATCACTATCTGGAGGTCGACTACGACCTGTCGGACGTGATGTTCGTCACCACCGCCAATACGCTGCGCATGCCCCAGCCGCTGCTGGACCGCATGGAGGTGATCCGCATCCCCGGATACACCGAGGATGAAAAGGTCGAGATCTCGAAACGGCATCTGCTGCCGAAGGTGATCGAGAGCCACGGCCTGAAGGACGGCGAGTGGTCGATCACGGACGACGCGCTGCGTGACGTCATCCGCTACTACACCCGCGAAGCCGGTGTCCGAAATCTGGAGCGCGAGCTGACCGGACTGATTCGAAAGGCGGTCAAGGAGATCGCCATGGAGGCGGACGTCCAGACTGTCGAGGTTACGCCCGAGACGCTGGACAAGTACGCTGGCGTACGTCGTTACCGCTACGGCGAGGCGGAGACCGAGAACGCAGTCGGCGTCTCCACCGGTTTGGCCTGGACCGAAGTCGGCGGCGAGTTGCTGTCGATCGAGGCAGTGACGGTCCGCGGCAAGGGACGCGTGGTGACCACCGGCACTCTGGGCGACGTGATGAAGGAGTCGATTCAGGCCGCCGAGTCTCTCGTGAAGAGCCGTGCGCCCGAGTACGGCATCAAGCCGACCATCTTCGAGCGCAAGGACATTCACGTTCACGTGCCGGAAGGGGCGACTCCGAAAGACGGCCCCTCGGCCGGCGTCGCCATGGTGACCGCGATCGTCTCCGTCCTGTCGGGTATCTCCGTCCGCTCGGATGTGGCCATGACCGGCGAGATCACCCTGCGTGGCCGGGTTCTGCCGATCGGCGGTCTCAAGGAGAAGCTGCTCGCCGCCCTGCGCGGTAACATCAAGACGGTGTTGATCCCGGGTGAGAACGAGAAGGATCTGGCCGACATACCGGACAACGTGAAGACCCAACTCGAGATCATTCCCTGCACGACGATCGATCAGGTCCTCGAGGTCGCTTTGACCGAGAAGCCCGCTCCGATCGAGTGGGACGAGAAGGACGAGGAGCCTCTTCGCAAGCGGGGCGACGGCGACGACCGTGACAACGTCCTGACGCACTAGAGCGCGATCGTCTTAGGTGGAAGCGTTCGGCTTCTACCTAAGACGTGACTGCTATTCTAGGCGAGTTCTCGGGAAGCTATTGTTTTGCAAGGGGCTGCTGCGGCAGCCCCTTGTCGCTTCTGCCGGGTTTCCAGGGAGCGGCGGTTTCGATTCGGAATCCGCTCGGAGTCGTGGCGATTCAGATATCGTGGAAGCGCGTCAAGCCCTCCGGAGGCGATTTTTTGCCCCCCAAATCACCCGAAAAACCGCTCGATTCCTAGTATTCTGGGGCCTTTCCACATTGACGCCCGAAACGGCCCGTGTTTATTGTCGCTGCCTCACGAACGACCCGTTCGAGAAGAGAGCTTTCCAGAACACTGAGGGGGGTTCAGCGTGAACAAGAACGAACTCATTGCTGCTGTTGCCGACGATGCCGGTCTGTCCAAGGCCGATAGTGAAAAGGCGGTGAATGCCGTTTTCGATTCCATTACCGGTGCCCTTAAGACAGGCGACGAAGTCCGTCTGATGGGCTTCGGCAACTTCTCGGTTGCGCAGCGCGCGGCCAGTGAGGGACGTAACCCTCGCACCGGCGAGAAGATCAAAATCCCTGCGTCCAAGCAGGTCAAGTTCAAGGCTGGTAAAGGCCTCAAAGACTCCGTGAACTAAAGCGAGACTCGGTCCGTTCGGCGCGCGGCTTCGTGGACGGGTCGCCCAGGGTTCGCAGCGCCGAGACAAAACGGGACGATGGCGGCGAGTTTCGCAACAAGCGACTCGCCGCCTTTTCTATGTGGCGCAGCGTCGGACTCCGACATGGTCTTGTCGCGTCGAGTGCCACAGTGACGAGTGAATTCGTTTGGAGACTGCGAAGAAGGTTCCGTCGCCCGACCGGAAGGTCCGAAGCCGTTCGGGCGCACTGACGCGAGGGTCTGCATATAGGTCTGCATATGCGAGGGCCCCTGCGGGCGGTTAGCTCAGCTGGAAGAGCGTCCGGTTTACACCCGGAAGGTCGGCAGTTCGAACCTGTCACCGCCCACCAGGTCTTTCGCGTCGAGAGCCCGCTCGATGCGAAACTTCAGACGACTGCGTCGCTGCTCTACGAAGCCCCAACGCCTCACGGCGCCTGAGCGCCCTTCGGTCGTTCAATCGCGAAGAGACTCTCGACGACGGTGTAGTCCATGTAGCCGAGACGTGCGATCGGCTTGTATCGAGTCGGGTCGACCATTCCGTCGGATGTGACGGCCGAATCGGCAATGTGAATTCCAACCACCTGCCCGAAGACCACGAAGTTGCCTCGCATGGTCCCCTCGGCGGGGAACTCGACCGTCTGAAGATAGCGGCACTCCAACGAGACGGGTGCGTCGGCGAGACGCGGCGGTTTGACCTTCTCGCAGGGCGCCAATTTCAGACCGGCCACTTCCGCCTCGCTGACATCGGCGGGGAGGGGAGCGGAGGTCTCGTTCATCTCGCCACGCAGGTCCCAAGTCGGGACGTTGACTACGAACTCCCCCGTCTCCTCTGCATTGCGCTGGGAGTCCTTCACGCCGTCCTTCCGACTGGGTCCGTTTGGGGCGAAGAAGACGATCGGCGGCTGATCCGCGACGGCGTTGTAGAAACTGTAGGGGGCCACGTTGACGATGCCGTCTGCTGACAGACTACTGATCCAGGCGATCGGTCGGGGCGCGACCAACGCCTTGAAGGGGTTGTACGGCAACCCATGGGCCTTGTGCTGATTGGGCTCGATGAACACGATGGTTTCTCTCCTGAAGCGGCAGACGCCATGAACGCAACAGATCTGTGTTGCTTGCGCTGGTCAAGCGCCGGCGCCTCCCTTAGAGCTAGGATTGCCTGAGGTGGGATCGCGTCATCTGCTTGCGTGCCAGCGACGAGTCCCGCTACGCCACACCGCCCGCTACGCCACACCGACAGTCTCCGGAGGTTTATAGAGCCGTCCATGATCCTGGCGCAGCTCCTCGACATCGTCGTGCCGGTCTTCCTCTGCATCGCGGCCGGCTTCGTCTGGGCACGCTCCAAGCTGGCCTTCGACAACGCCTTCGTGACCCAACTGGTGATGTACATCGGGACGCCCTGTCTGCTGGTCGCGACCTTCGACAAGGTCCGGCCCGAACCGGAGGCCTTCGCGCAGATCGCTCTGGCGAGTCTGTCGGCCTTCGTGGCGATGGGACTGCTCGCTTGGGCGGCCCTGCGGCTTCTGCGCCTGGACCCGCGAGACTTCCTGCCGGCGCTGACTTTCCCCAACACGGGCAACATGGGCCTTCCCTTGGTGCTCTTCGCCTTCGGGCCGGCGGGACTGGCCTTCGGAATCGTGGTCTTCGCGGTCTCGGCGGTCGGGCACTTCACCGTAGGGATCAGCGTGTCACGCGGCGCCTTCAGGCCGCGTGAGCTTCTAACTCTGCCGATCCTACCGGCCCTGGCAGTCGGAATTCTGCTTGTGCTGCTCGACTTGCGGCTGCCTCTGGTCGTGGGGCGTGCCGTCGAACTGCTGGGCAATCTGACGATTCCCTTGATGCTTCTTGCCCTCGGAGTCTCGCTGGCTCGCCTGCCGCTGCGTGGACTCGGCCGCGCCGCGCTGCTCAGCTTGCTGCGAATCGGGATCGGCGCCGGCAGCGGGGCGGCCGTCGCCTGGGCCTTCGGACTCGGGCCGCTGGCGACCGGTGCGCTGGTGCTCCAGTGCGCCATGCCCATCGCCGTCTACAGCTATCTCTTTGCCGAGCGCTATGGGCGCGCCTCCGGCGATGTTGCCGGAGGCGTGATCGTTTCGACGCTGATGACCTTGGCCGTTGCCCCGCTCTTGCTCCTTGTTCTTCAGTAGATGTCCGCACCTAGGGGGCGATCCTGCTCCAGAGCGCGATCGTGTTTGACGGAAGCGCATTCGCTTCCGTCAAACAGGTGAATCGCACTCTAAACTTATGATTAGAGTAGGATTCACGCCTGAGGTGGGATCGCCAGAGCGATTCCACCTCAGGCGATCCTGCTCTAGGCGTTTGCCGCCTTGACAGCCTCCGGAGCGCAGCGTACATAGCCGGCCTCCAACGCCTGGGGGTGTAGCTCAGTTGGTTAGAGCGCTGGCCTGTCACGCCAGAGGCCGCGGGTTCAAGTCCCGTCACTCCCGCCACGTTGGATCCGACGATAGGAAGATCGAAAAAGGCCGCGATTTCAGCGGCCTTTTTTCTTGCCCTGACCCGGCTGACGTTGCCGTGAGCGGAGTCGCCGATGGGATGAGAAGCCTGGTCGGCTTCCCGAAAGGCGAGGGTTGGGCCGGCGTCCACACCCGCTCTGTTTGCCGGCACTTTTCTCGCGGTTGCTTCGCTCTTTACCGAGTCTTTAGCGTGGCCGTGTTCCACTCCCGATCAGAGTGAAAAGAATCCTTCTGTCAAAAGCACTTGCTCCGATGCCGCGCTGCGACATTGCGTCCTTTTCCTCAGCCGGTGGCGTCTCTATATTGCGCCCTCAATCAAGATCGCGAGTTCGGCGTCGTTGGCCAGAAGCCGTAGTCACGAGGCCCGGACATCAAGCGATGCCAACAGGTCCGGCGAGATGCGCCAGCGACCATCGTCAGCGGTGAGAGATCATGGAAGACCTGCTGATCGAATATCTGCCGATCCTGCTGTTCATCGGGATTGCCCTGGGTTTGGCCGCGGCGATGGTCGTGGCCTCCTACATCGTGGCGCGCCAGCGGCCGGACAGCGAAAAGGTGTCGGCCTACGAGTGCGGCTTCGAGGCCTTCGACGATGCGCGCAGCAAGTTCGACGTCCGCTTCTACCTCGTTGCCATCCTCTTCATCATTTTCGACCTGGAAGTCGCCTTCCTGTTTCCCTGGGCTATTTCCTTGGGGGAGATCGGGGTCTTCGGGTTCTGGTCGATGGTGGTGTTTCTCGGCCTGCTGACGGTCGGGTTCCTCTATGAATGGAAGAAGGGAGCGCTGGAATGGGAGTGATCGGTGCAGGCCAGCCGCTTCCGCGCGGTGCCGAGCAGGATCTGGTTCTCAAGCAGGCCACCGACGACCTGCAGGACAAGGGCTTCATTGTCGCCAATCTGGACAAGCTGGCCGCCTGGGCCCAGTCCGGCTCGCTCTGGCCCATGAGTTTCGGTTTGGCCTGCTGTGCCGTCGAGATGATGCACACGGCCTGCAGCCGCTACGACCTGGACCGGTTCGGCGCGGTGTTCCGCCCCAGCCCGCGCCAGTCGGACGTCATGATCGTCGCCGGCACGCTCTGTAACAAGATGGCGCCCGCCCTGCGCAAGGTTTACGACCAGATGGCCGAGCCCCGTTGGGTGATTTCGATGGGCTCCTGCGCCAACGGCGGCGGCTATTACCACTACAGCTACTCGGTGGTGCGCGGTTGCGATCGCGTGGTGCCGGTGGACGTTTACGTCCCCGGCTGTCCGCCGACCGCCGAAGCGCTGCTTTACGGCGTTCTGCAGTTGCAGAAGAAAATCAAGCGCGAGGCTGCGATCGCCCGCTGATCGGGCGCGCCGAGGCCTCCGAGGGCCCAGAGGAGAGATGATGACCGCAGCGCTCCCGCCGGCGCTTCAGGACCTCGCCGACTATGTTTCGATGTCTGTCGGCGAAAGCGTTGCCGAGATCGAGTCGATCCGTGGCGAACTGATCGTCTGGACGTCGACTGAGCGGCTCGTAGAGCTGCTGACGCAGCTGCGCGACGATCAGAATCTTCTGTTCAAGCAGTTGGTTGACGTCACGGCCGTCGATTATCCGGACCGCCAACAGCGTTTCGAGGTCGTCTACAACCTTCTGTCGCTTAAGCACAATCAGCGCCTGCGGGTGAAGCTGGCCGCCGACGACGAAACGACCGTTCCTTCCGTCGCAGCTGTTTTCAGTTCTGCGATCTGGCTGGAGCGCGAGGTCTGGGACCTCTTCGGCATCTTCTTCGGCGACCATCCTGATCTGCGCCGGATCCTCACCGACTACGGTTTCGAGGGGCATCCGCTGCGCAAGGACTTCCCGCTGACCGGTTACGTCGAGGTTCGCTACGACGAGGATCAGAAGCGTGTCGTCTACGAACCGGTGAAGTTGACCCAGGAGTTCCGCACTTTCGACTTCGCATCGCCCTGGGAAGGCATGCAGGGAATCCTGCCGGGCGACGAAAAAGCCGCGGAGCAGCAGCCCGGTGGCGAGGAGAGCAAGGCATGACCGCGACGGATGTCCAGATCAAGCCGATGACCCTCAACTTCGGCCCCCAGCACCCGGCCGCGCATGGCGTGCTGCGCCTCGTGCTGGAGATGGACGGCGAGGTGGTGGAGCGCGCCGATCCGCATGTCGGCCTGCTTCATCGCGGCACCGAGAAGCTGATCGAGTACAAGACTTATCTGCAGGCGATTCCCTACTTCGATCGCCTGGATTACGTCAGCCCAATGAACCAGGAGCATGCCTTCGCCCTGGCGACCGAAAAGCTGCTCGGGATCGAGCCGCCTGAGCGCGGCCAGTACATCCGGGTGATGTTCTGCGAGCTGACTCGGATCGCGAACCACCTTCTCAACATCGCCACCTTCGCCCTGGACGTCGGCGCAATGACGCCGATCCTCTGGGCGTTCGAAGAACGCGAGCGGGTCATGGAGTTCTACGAGCGGGTCTGTGGTGCACGGCTGCATGCGGCCTACTTCCGGCCGGGTGGAGTGCATCAGGATTTGCCGGCGGGACTGGTCGGCGACATCAAGGCCTTCTGCGAGCGTTTCCCGAAGCATGTCGACCACCTGGAAGAGCTGCTGACGGACAACCGCATCTTCCGCCAGCGCACGGTCGACATCGGCATCGTGTCCAAGGAACAGGCCCTGGATTGGGGCTTCTCCGGCGCGATGCTGCGCGGGTCGGGCGTTGCCTGGGATCTGCGCAAGGCGCAGCCTTATGATGTCTACGACGAGCTCGACTTTCAGGTTCCGGTCGGCAAGACCGGCGACTGCTTCGCCCGCTACCTGGTGCGCATCGAGGAGATGCGGCAGTCGATTGCGATCGTCGAGCAGTGCCTGGAGAAGATGCCGGCCGGCCCGGTGATGGTCGAAAGCAGCAAGGTCAGTCCCCCCAACCGTGCCACGATGAAGCGCTCGATGGAGGCCTTGATCCACCACTTCAAGCTCTACACCGAGGGCTACCACGTACCGCCGGGCGAAACCTACACGGCCGTCGAGGCGCCGAAGGGTGAGTTCGCCGTCTTCCTGGTCTCGGACGGCAGCAACAAGCCCTACCGCTGCAAGATCCGCGCGCCCGGTTTTTCCCATCTGGCCGCCATGGATGAACTCTGCCGGGGTCACATGTTGGCGGATTCCGTGGCCATTCTCGGCTCCATGGACATCGTTTTCGGCGAGGTCGACCGATGAAGGTAACGAGTTACCGCGCGCCCGACAGTGGCGGCTTCGCGTTCACGCCGGAGAACCAGGCGAAGGCGGACGGATATATCGCCCGCTACCCGGAAGGCCGTCAGGCCTCGGCCGTCCTTTGGCTGCTCTACCTGGCGCAGGATCAGAACGGCGGTTCGATCGGGCAGGATCAGATCGACTACGTGGCGTCCTACCTGGAGATGGCACCGATCCGCGTTCATGAGGTCGCCAGCTTCTTCACCATGATCAACGAACAGCCACTTGGACGGCACCACATCCAGGTCTGCCGCACCACCTCCTGCTGGCTGCGCGGCTCCGACGCAATCAGCCAGGCCTGTCTGGAGGAGGCTGGGGTTGCCAAGCTGGGCGGGACCAGCGACGACGGCCTCTTCACGGTCAGCGAAGTCGAATGCCTCGGCGCCTGTGCCAATGCGCCGATGTTTCAGGTCAATGACCGCAATTACCACGAGGATCTGACGCCAGAGACGGCCAAGGCCGTGATCCGCGCGCTCCGCGAGGGCAAGGCGGTCGAGTCCGGCTCGCAAAGCGGGCGCGTGTCCAGCGAGCCGCCACGCGAGGGCCGTCGTACGCTTCTGGCGGACGCGGGGTAGGGGAAAGACGATGCTGCAAGACAAGGACCGCATCTTCCTCAATCTCTATGGCGAGCTGGACTGGGGGCTGAAGGGCGCCCAGGCGCGTGGGATCTGGGACAACACCAAGGCCCTGATCGAGATGGGCCGCGAGAAGATCGTCGAGACGGTCAAGCAGTCGGATCTGCGCGGCCGCGGTGGCGCCGGCTTTCCGACCGGTCTGAAGTGGTCCTTCATGCCCAAGGAGAGCGACGGTCGGCCGCACTATCTCGTGGTCAACGCCGATGAGTCGGAGCCGGGCAGCTGCAAGGATCGGGAGATCCTGCGCAGCGATCCGCATCTACTGCTGGAGGGCTGCCTGATCGCCGGCTTCGCGATGGGTGCCAACGCCGCCTACATCTACATTCGCGGCGAGTACTGGGAGCCTCTGCAACGGCTCGAAGCCGCGATCCTGGAGGCGCGGGATGCCGGGCTGCTGGGCAAGAACGCCTGCGGGTCCGGCTGGGACTTCGATATCTTCGTCACCCGTGGCGCCGGCGCCTACATCTGCGGCGAAGAAACCGCGATGCTGGAGTCGCTGGAGGGTAAGAAGGGCCAGCCGCGCCTGAAGCCACCCTTTCCCGCCGCCGTCGGCCTCTACGGCTGCCCGACCACGGTCAACAATGTGGAAACGGTCGCTGTGGTGCCGACCATCCTGCGTCGAGGCCCCGAGTGGTTTTCCGGTCTCGGACGACCGAAGAACGCGGGAACCAAGATCTTCTCTCTCTCCGGGCATGTGAACACGCCCTGCAACGTGGAAGAGGAGATGGGAATTCCGCTGAAGGAGCTGATCGAGAAGCACGGCGGTGGCGTGCGCGGCGGCTGGGACAACCTGCTGGCCGTGGTGCCGGGCGGGTCCTCAGTTCCCTGTTTGCCGAAGTCGATTTGCGACGACGTCCTGATGGACTTCGATTCCCTACGCGAGGCCAAGTCCGGTCTCGGCACCGCCGCCGTCATCGTGATGGACAAGTCGACCGATATCGTCGAGGCCATCGCCCGCTTTAGCCACTTCTATATGCACGAGTCCTGCGGCCAGTGTACGCCCTGCCGAGAGGGCACCGGCTGGATGTTCCGGGTCATGACCCGGATGGTGCGCGGCGAAGCGGAGTTGGAGGAGATCGACCTGCTGCTGGATGTGTCCTATCAGGTCGAAGGCCACACCATCTGCGCCCTGGGCGATGCGGCGGCTTGGCCGATCCAGGGGCTGATCCGTCACTTCAGGCCCGAGCTGGAGCGCCGGATCGCAGACTATAAGTCCGGCCGGCAAACCGCCGCGGCAGCCGAGTAAACAGGCCAAAGCAGAGGCTTAGGAGCGTTTCTTCATGCCCACGCTGACCATCAACGACAAGGAAGTCGAGGTTCCGGCCGGCATCACCGTGCTGCAAGCCTGCGAGCTGGCCGGTTTCGAGATTCCGCGTTTCTGCTACCACGAGCGCCTCTCGGTCGCCGGCAACTGCCGCATGTGCCTGGTCGAGATGGAGCGCGCGCCGAAGCCGATCGCGAGCTGCGCCATGCCGGTCGGCGACGGGATGGTGATCCGGACCGACACGGAGAAGGTCAAGAAAGCCCGCAACGGCGTGATGGAGTTCCTGCTGATCAACCATCCGCTCGACTGTCCGATCTGCGACCAGGGCGGCGAATGCGATCTGCAGGACCAGGCGATGGCCTACGGCTACGATTCCAGCCGTTACGAGGAGAACAAGCGGGCGGTCTCCGAGAAGTATATGGGGCCCATGATCAAGACGATCATGACCCGCTGCATTCACTGCACCCGCTGCGTCCGCTTCGCGACGGAGATCGGCGGCGTGGAGGAGATCGGTCTGGTCGGGCGCGGCGAGCACGCCGAGATCACGACCTTGGAGAAGGCGATCGACTCCGAACTCTCGGGCAACCTGGTGGATGTCTGCCCAGTCGGCGCGCTGACCAACGCGCCCTACGCCTTCTCCGCGCGCCCCTGGGAACTGCGCAAGACCCTGTCGGTCGATGTGCTGGACGCCGTCGGCTCGAACATCCGGGTCGATGCGCGCGGGCGTGAAGTCATGCGGGTGCTGCCCCGCCTGCACGAAGACATCAACGAAGAGTGGATCAACGACAAGACGCGCCAGGCCGTGGACGGTCTGCACTACCGCAGACTCGACAAGCCCTTCGTGCGTGGGGCTGACGGCAAGCTGAAGCCCGCGAGCTGGAACGAGGCCTTCGACGCCGTCGCCGCGCGCTTCAAGGGACTGCCCGGCGACAAGATCGCGGCCATCGCCGGCGACCTTTGCGATGCCGAGTCGATGTTCGCTCTCAAGGACCTGATGACCTCCCTGGGCTCGCCCCATCTGGAGTGCCGGCAGGACGGCGCGAAGCTGGGTGGTGGGCCGCGCGTCGAGTATCTCTTCAACACGGGCATTGCCGGCATTGAGCAGGCGGATGCCATCCTGTTGATCGGCAGCAACCCGCGCTGGGAAGCGGCGATGATCAACGCCCGCATCCGCAAGCGTTTCCTGCAGACCGGCCTTCCGATCGCCGTCATCGGCCCGCGGGTCGAGCTGACTTACGACACCCAGCATCTGGGCGAGGGACCGGATGCGCTGGAGACCCTTGCGAAGGGCGAGGGCGACTTCTTCAAGGTCCTGGAAGCGGCCGAAAGGCCGATGATCCTGCTGGGCTCCGGCGCGGTTGCACGGCCGGACGGTGCGGCCTTGATCGCCTTAGCTAGAGAGCTGGCCGAATCGGTCGGTGCGGCCGGCGCCAAGGCGCCCGAGCGCTGGAACGGCTACAACGTGCTTCACCGCGCGGCGTCCCGGGTCGGTGGCTTGGATCTCGGTTTTCTGCCCGGCGAGGGCGGCCGCGATCTGGAGGGAATTCTGTCTGGCGCCGGCACGGGTGAGATCGAGGCAGTCTGGTTGCTGGGTGCCGACGAAATCGACACGAGCCGTCTGGGCGACGCTTTCGTCGTCTACCAGGGCCATCACGGCGACAGCGGGGCGCAGCGTGCCGACGTGATCCTGCCGGGCGCCGCCTACACCGAGAAGAACGGCACCTACGTGAACACCGAAGGCCGCGTGCAGCTCGGGCGCCTCGCGGCTTTCCCGCCGGGCGAGGCCCGCGAAGACTGGACCATTCTGCGCGCGCTGTCGGAACGGCTGGGGGCCAAGCTGCCCTACGACAGCCTGGGCGACCTCCGTGCCCGCCTGGTGCAGTCGTATCCGGTCTTTGCGGCAATCGACACCCTGGAGCCGCCAGCTTGGGAGCCCTTCGGCGCCAAAGGGCCGCTGCAGGCGGGGGCGTTTGACCTGCCTGTTCAGAACTTTTACATGACCTGCCCCATCAGCCGCGCCTCCAAGACCATGGCTGCCTGTACGGAGGCCTTCGTGGCGCCCCGTTCCCAGGCGGCGGAGTAGGGCGCTCTCGCGGTGGCGATAGGGTTTTGAGGACGGTGCGGGGTTTGGGGCAGGGTTTAAGGACAGGATAGCGTGAACGGTTTTTTCGACAGCTACCTTATGCCGACAGGCATCATCGTGGCGCAGATCGTCGCCATTCTGGTGCCGCTGCTGGTCGCCGTCGCCTACCTGACCTATGCCGAGCGCAAGGTCATCGCGGCGATGCAGCTCCGCAAGGGACCGAACGTGGTCGGGCCTTTCGGACTGCTGCAGCCCTTGGCGGACGGCCTGAAGCTGCTGTTCAAGGAGACCATACTGCCGGCCGGCGCCAACCGGGTCATCTTTATCCTGGCGCCGATGATCACCTTCTCCCTGGCGATGATGGCCTGGGCCGTGATCCCCGTCGCGGAGGGCTGGGCGATCGCCGACATCAACGTCGGCGTGCTCTTTCTCTTCGCCGTCTCCTCGCTCGGCGTCTACGGCGTCATCATGGCCGGCTGGGCCTCCAACTCGAAGTACCCGTTCCTCGGCGCCCTGCGCTCGGCGGCCCAGATGGTGTCCTACGAAGTCTCGATGGGCTTCGTGCTGATCACCGTGGTGCTCTGCGCCGGCTCGTTGAACCTGACCGACATCGTCAATGCGCAGCAGGGGCTGTGGTACGCGATCCCGCTGCTGCCGATGTTCGTGATCTTCTTCATCTCCGTTCTGGCCGAGACCAACCGCGCGCCCTTCGATCTTCCGGAAGGCGAATCGGAGCTGGTCGCCGGCTACTTCGTCGAATACTCCTCGATGACCTTCGCGCTCTTTTTCCTCGGCGAATACGCCAACATGATTCTGATGAGCGCGATGGTGACGATCTTCTTCCTAGGCGGTTGGCTGCCGATCCTGGACATCGCGCCTTTCACCTGGATCCCCGGACCGATCTGGTTCGCGGCGAAGGTGGCCCTGGTGCTCTTCTTCTTCCTTTGGATCCGCGCGACCTTTCCGCGCTACCGCTACGACCAGTTGATGCGCCTGGGCTGGAAGGTCTTTCTGCCGATCTCGCTGGCCTGGGTGGTTTTGACGGCCGGCGTGTTGATCTACTTCGACTGGCTGCCGGCCTAACCGGAACCGAGGCGCAAAGGACGCCGAACCGTCATGGCGATGTTGGACCGAACCGCACGTAGTCTGCTGCTCAGCGAGCTTCTGGGCGGCATGAGCCTGACCCTGCGGTACATGTTCCGCCCCAAGGTGACCTTGAACTATCCCCACGAGAAGGGGGCCTTGAGTCCGCGGTTTCGCGGTGAGCATGCCTTGCGCCGTTATCCCAACGGCGAAGAGCGCTGCATCGCCTGCAAGCTCTGCGAAGCGATCTGCCCGGCTCTGGCGATCACCATCGAGGCCGAGCCGCGCGCCGACGGCAGTCGCCGGACGACCCGCTACGACATAGACATGACCAAATGCATCTACTGTGGCCTCTGTCAGGAAGCCTGTCCGGTCGATGCCATCGTCGAGGGGCCGAACTTCGAGTTCGCGGCGGAAACGCGCGAGGAACTCTTCTACAACAAGGACAAGCTGCTCGAGAACGGCGACCGTTGGGAGCAGGAGATCGCGCAGAACATCGCCCTCGACGCGCCCTACCGCTAGAGCGTAAGAGAGGGCGCCGTTACCGCGCCGCAGGAAGCGTGCAGGTGCCGCTTGGGGGTTTAGGGCTGCCGTCCGGGCGGAAAGGGGACGCCGCCGTTTCGTTTGAGACCAGTGCTTGGCGATGGCTAGGGCCTCGCGGAGCGCGGTAGATCGGGTGTCGGGGAAGATCGAATGATCGTGCAGGTTCTCTGCTTCTATCTGTTCAGCGCCATCATGGTCGCCTCGGCCGTGATGGTGATCTCGTCGCGCAACCCGGTCCACTCGGTGTTGTTCCTGATCCTCGCTTTCTTCAACGCCGCCGGCCTCTTCGTGCTGATCGGGGCCGAGTTCTTGGCGATGATCCTGGTGATCGTATACGTCGGCGCGGTCGCCGTGCTGTTCCTCTTCGTCGTGATGATGCTGGACGTGAACATCGCGGAGCTGCGCCAAGGCTTCCTGCAGTACCTGCCGATCGGCGGACTGATCGGCGTGATCCTGATGGTCGAGCTGATCATGGTCGCCGGCTTCTATTTCGGCGCACCGGAGGCGGCGGAGGCCGTGGCCCGCGTGCCGATCCCGCCAGGCGATCAGATCACCAATACGGAGGCGCTCGGCCGCGTGCTCTATACGGACTACGTCTATCTGTTCCAGGCCTCGGGACTGATCCTGCTGGTGGCAATGATTGGCGCCATCGTTCTGACCCTGCGCCAGCGCGAAGGGGTTAAGCGGCAATCGATTGCGCGGCAGATCGCGATCTCTCGCGACGAGGCGATCGAGGTCAAGGACGTGCCGAGCGGGAGCGGGATCTGAGCGATGTGGGAACTGACCCTCGCGCACTACCTGACGGTCGCGGCGATCCTCTTCACCTTGGGCATGTTCGGGATCTTCCTGAACCGCAAGAACGTCATCATCATTCTGATGTCGGTCGAGCTGATGCTGCTCGCCGTCAACATCAATCTGGTGGCCTTCTCCTGGCATCTCGGCGATCTCGTCGGGCAGGTCTTCGCCATGTTGATCCTGACGGTGGCCGCCGCCGAGGCCGCCATCGGCCTGGCCATTCTCGTGGTGTACTTCCGCAACCGCGGTTCCATCGCGGTGGAAGACATCAACATGATGAAGGGCTGAGGTCGGTATGCTCGACGCACTGATCGTTTTTCTGCCGCTGATCGGCGCGGCGCTGGCCGGTCTGTTCGGCCGGGCGCTCGGCGACCGTGGCGCACAGGTCGTGACCTGCAGCCTGCTGTGCCTCGCGGCTCTGATCTCGGTCATCGTGTTCATCGACGTCGCCCTGCAGGGCAACGCCCGGACCACGGAACTCTTCACCTGGATCGACTCCGGCCGCTTCGAGCTGAGCTGGGCGCTCCGGGTCGACACGCTGACGGCCATCATGTTCTGCGTGGTCACGATCGTTTCGGCGATCGTGCACATCTACTCGGTCGGCTATATGTCCGAGGACAAGTCGATCCCGCGCTTCATGGCCTACCTGTCGCTCTTCACCTTCTTCATGCTGATGCTGGTGAGTGCCGACAACCTGGTGCAGATGTTCTTCGGCTGGGAAGGGGTCGGCGTGGCTTCGTACCTGCTGATCGGCTTCTGGTACGACCGCCCCAGCGCCAATGCCGCGGCCATGAAGGCCTTTCTGGTCAACCGCGTCGGTGACATCGCCTATGCCTTGGGCATCGCGGCGATCTTCCTGCTGTTCGGATCGGTCGAGTTCGATCAGATCTTCGGCCGCGCTGCCGAGTTCCAGGACACGACCCTCTCGGTCTTCGGCATCGAGTGGCACGCCCTGACCGTGATCTGCCTGCTGCTCTTCATCGGTGCGATGGGCAAGTCGGCGCAGCTCGGGCTGCACACCTGGCTGCCGGACGCCATGGAGGGGCCGACACCGGTCTCGGCGCTGATCCACGCGGCCACCATGGTCACCGCTGGCGTCTTCCTGGTCTGCCGCATGTCGCCGGTCTTCGAGTTCGCGCCCGATGCGTTGACGGTGGTGACCATCGTCGGCGGCGCGACCGCCTTCTTCGCCGCCACGGTCGGCCTCACCCAGACCGACATTAAGCGGGTGATCGCTTATTCGACCTGTTCGCAGCTCGGCTACATGTTCTTCGCCGCCGGCGTTTCGGCCTATGGCGCGGCCATGTTCCACCTCATGACCCACGCCTTCTTCAAGGCGCTGCTGTTCCTGGGCGCCGGCGCCGTGATCCACGCCATGCATCACGAACAGGACATGTTCAAGATGGGCGGGCTCTACAAGAAGATCCCCGTGACCTACGCGCTGATGTGGATCGGCAGCCTGGCTCTGGTCGGCTTCGGTATTCCGGGTCTGGGGATCGGCTTTGCCGGCTTCTACTCCAAGGACATCGTGCTGGAGGCGGCCTATGCGGCCCACAGCGGCGCCGGCAGCTTCGCCTTCTGGCTCGGCATCGCCGCTGCGCTTATGACAGCCTTCTACTCCTTCCGCCTGCTGTTCCTGACCTTCCACGGCGAGACGCGTGCCGATGCCGAGACCTTCGCGCACGCTCATGAGGCGCCGCGCGTGATGATCTGGCCGCTCTACATCCTTGCGGCGGGGGCCCTCGGTGCAGGCGCTCTCTTTTACGGGCCCTTCGTCGGTGACGGGCGGGACACCTTCTGGAACGGTGCCATCTTCGCGCTGACCGATATCATCGAGGCGGCCCACCACGTTCCCTTCTGGGTCAAGGCGCTGCCGATGGTGGTGACCCTTGTCGGAATCGTTCTGGCTTGGGTGATGTACGTGCGGAAGCCGGCCCTGCCGGGGCTGATCGCGCAGCGTTTCCGGCCGCTCTATCTCTTCTCATTGCGCAAGTGGTACTTCGACGAGCTTTACAACGCTGTCTTCGTGCGTCCGGCCTGGTATCTGGGCCACGGGCTCTGGAAGGCCGGCGACGGCGCCCTGATCGACGGGGTCGGGCCGGACGGCGTGGCGGCGCTGACGCGCAACCTCGCCCAGCGGGCGAGCCGGCTGCAGAGCGGCTACGTCTACCACTATGCCTTTGCCATGCTGATCGGTGTCGCCGCCCTGGTCACCTGGTACATCGTGACGACGGCTGGGTGAACCGATGGGCGAGTGGCCGCTTCTTTCTCTCGTTACCTTCCTGCCGCTGCTGGGCGCCGCCTTCATTCTCTTCATCCGGGGAGAAGAGGAGGTCGTGGCCCGCAACGCCCGCTTCGTGGCGCTCTGGACCAGCCTGATCACCTTCGCGCTCAGTCTGCTGATCTGGTTCGGCTTCGAGCGTGGGACGGCGGAGTTTCAGTTCGTCGAGCGGGTCGATTGGCTGCCCGACTTCAACATCGGCTACCACATGGGCGTCGACGGCATTTCGATGCCTTTCGTCCTGCTCTCGACCCTGCTGACGCCGCTCTGCGTACTGGCGAGCTGGGACGCCATCAAGACCCGCGTTAAGGAGTACATGATCGCCTTCCTGGTCCTCGAGACCCTGATGGTGGGCATGTTCTGCGCCCTCGACTTCGTGCTCTTCTATATGTTCTTCGAGGGCGTTCTGATCCCGATGTTCCTGATCATCGGGATCTGGGGCGGCGCGCGGCGGGTCTACGCGGCCTTCAAGTTCTTCCTCTACACCCTGGCCGGCTCCGTCCTGATGCTGCTGGCCCTGCTGACCATGTACTTCAGCGCCGGGACCACGGACATCCCGACGCTGATGACGCAGACCTTTCCCTTCCAGATGCAGATCTGGCTCTGGCTGGCCTTCTTCGCGTCCTTCGCCGTCAAGGTGCCGATGTGGCCCGTCCACACCTGGCTGCCCGACGCCCACGTGGAGGCGCCAACGGCGGGCTCCGTCATTCTGGCCGGTGTGCTGCTGAAGATGGGGGCCTACGGGTTCCTCCGCTTCTCCCTGCCGATGCTGCCCGAGGCCTCCGCCTTCTTCACGCCGTTGGTCTTCACCCTGTCGGTCGTGGCGATCATCTACACCTCGCTGGTCGCCCTGGCGCAGAAGGACATGAAGAAGCTGATCGCTTACAGCTCCGTGGCGCACATGGGCTTCGTGACCGTCGGGATCTTCACCGTCAACCAGCAGGGTCTGGAGGGCGCGATCTTCCAGATGCTGAGCCACGGCGTCGTCTCGGCGGCGCTCTTCCTCTGCGTCGGCGTCATCTACGACCGCCTGCATACGCGGGAGATCGCGCGCTACGGCGGGCTGGCGGAGAACATGCCGAGCTACGCTCTGGTCTTCATGGTGTTCATGCTGGCGAGCGTCGGCCTGCCGGGTACCAGCGGTTTCGTCGGCGAATTCCTGATCATCATGGGCGCCTTCCAGGCCAACACCTGGGTCGCGCTGCTGACCGCCAGCGGCATGGTGCTGGGGGCCGCCTACATGCTGTGGCTCTATCGCAGCGTCATCTTCGGCGCCCTGACCAAGAAAGACCTTCTGACGCTGCCGGACATGTCCTGGCGGGAGAAGGCGGTTTTCGCGCCGTTGCTCGCGGCCGCTCTGATCTTCGGCATCTATCCCCTGCCGCTGCTGGAGGTCATGGACGCCTCCGTCGCCAATCTGATCGAGAACTACGAACTGGCGCTCGCGACCTCCGAAGGGACGTCGTTCGCCCGCCTTTGGCCGCTGAACTGAGTCGCTCGCCATGGATTCCGCAAGTCTGACCCTGTCCCTGATCTCCGCACTGCCGGAAGTCTTCCTGGCCTCCGCCGGCATCGCGATCCTGCTGGTCGGCGTCTATTCGCGCGCGCAGGCGACCCGGACGGCGATGATCCTGGCCGTGGCGGCGCTGATCGGAACGCTGGCCCTGCTGCTTCTGGGGCCGGAGCGGGCGCCGCTGGCCTTCAACGACCTCTTCATCAACGACGGCTTCGGCGACTTCATGAAGGTGCTGATCCTCGTCGCGGCGGCCCTGACCCTGGTGATCTCCTTCGGCTACATCCGCCGCGAACAGATGGATCACTTCGAGTATCCGGTTCTGATCGTCTTCGCCGTGGTCGGTATGCTGATGATGGTCTCGGCCAACGACCTCATCTCCCTCTACGTCGGACTGGAGCTGCAGTCGCTCGCGCTCTACGTGATCGCCGCCTTCCGGCGCGATACGCTGCGGTCGAGCGAGGCGGGGCTGAAGTACTTCGTTCTCGGGGCCCTGTCCTCGGGCATGCTGCTCTACGGCATGTCCCTGGTCTACGGCTTCACCGGCACCACCTCCTTCACGGCCTTGGCCGAGCTTTTCACGGCTCAGGCGGCGGCCGGGGAGGGACTATCGCTCGGCGCCCTGATCGGTATCGTCTTCGTCACCGCGGGGCTTGCCTTCAAGATCTCGGCCGTACCCTTCCATATGTGGACGCCGGACGTCTACGAGGGCGCGCCGACCGCCGTGACCGCCTTCTTCGCCACCGCGCCGAAGGTCGCCGCCATGGCGTTGATCGTACGGGTTCTGATGGGGCCCTTCGGCGAGTTGGCGGACCAGTGGCAGCAGATCGTCGTCTTCATTGCCATCGCCTCCATGATTCTGGGCGCGTTGGCCGCGATCCAGCAGACCAACATCAAGCGCCTGATGGCCTACTCCTCCATTGGGCACATGGGTTACGCCCTGGTCGGGCTCTCGGCAGGCACGCCAGAGGGCATTCGCGGCGTGGCCATCTACATGGCCATTTACATCCTGATGAACATCGGGACCTTCGCTTGCATCCTCTGCATGCGCCAGAAGGAGCGGATGGTGGAGAACATCGAGGACCTCAAGGGGCTCTCCAAGACCCATCCTCTGATGGCGCTGGCTCTGGCCATCTTCATGTTCTCCATGGCAGGCATCCCGCCGCTCGCCGGCTTCTTTGGAAAACTCTACGTCTTCCTCGCGGCCATCGAGGCGCAGCTCTACGTCCTGGCCGTGATCGGCGTGCTGACCTCGGTGATCGGCGCCTATTACTATCTGCGCATCGTCAAGCTGATGTACTTCGACGAACCGGTTGAAGCCTTCGACCGGCCGGTCGGGCGCGAACTGGACCTGGTCATCGGCGGCACCGCCGTTGCGATCCTCTTCTTCTTCGTCGTGCCAGGGCCCGTGGTCGATAGCGCTGCGGCTGCGGCCCGCGCGTTTTTCACGGTTTCGGGATGATTCCACCTAAAGACGCTTCTCGCAGCCCCAAGCTTCCCACCGCCTACAGCCTGGTCTCTCTGGACAGCGTCGGCTCGACCATGGACGAGGCGCGTCGTCTGGCCGAGGAAGGCGCCGACGACGGAACGCTGGTCTGGGCGCGCGAACAAACCTCCGGTCGCGGCCGTCAGAGCCGGGAATGGGACAGTCCCCGCGGGAACCTCTACCTGACGCTCATCCTGCGACCGGACTGCGCCCCTGCCGACGCGGCGCAGCTCGGCTTTGCGACGGCGCTCGGTATGGCCGATGCCATCGGCAGCGTCTGTCCGCCGCTGGACGTGACCTTCAAATGGCCGAACGACGTGCTGCTGAACGGCCGCAAGGTCTCGGGCATCCTGTTGGAGTCGAAGTCGCGGGCGGATGGGAGCCTCGATTGGCTGCTGCTGGGCGTCGGTACCAACGTGGCGACCTTTCCAAAGGAGACCGCCTATCCCGCCACCTCGCTGCGCTTCGAGGGAACGCCGCCGGACGTCACGGAGGTGGACCTGCTAGAGGCCTTCGGCCGTCACTATCTGGGCTGGGTCAATCGCTGGTTGGACGAAGGCTTCGCCCCCCTGCGCAACGCCTGGCTCCGCCATGCCACGAGCAAAGGAGAGGAGATCCAGGTGCGTCTGCCACAGGAAACGCTGCAAGGCGTTTTCCGCGACCTGGACGCTGACGGCCGCTTGCTGCTGGAACTGCCCGGCGGCAGCCTCCGCACCATCGCCGCCGGCGACGTCTTTCCGGCTGAAGGGTAAGGGCCGTGCTGCTCACCATCGACAGCGGCAACACCAACTGCGTCGTAGGGCTCTACGAAGGGGCGGAGCTGCGCGCCAAGTGGCGGATTGCGACCGACGCCCGCCGCACTTCCGACGAATATGTGGTCTGGCTGACCTCCCTCATGGTCCTGGAGGGGATCGACCGCAGGGCCGTGACGGGCGCTATCGTCTCCAACGTCGTGCCGGCGGCCCAGCGTGCTTTCGACCGTCTCTGCCGGCATCATCTCGGGATCGAGCCACTGGCGGTCGAAGAGGCGATCCGGAGCAGCGACGTGCCCCTGCGCGTGGCACGGCCGGAACAGGTCGGCGCCGACCGCATCGCCAACGCGGTGGCCGCTCACGCGACCTACGAGGGCGCGCTGGTGGTCATCGATTTCGGCACGGCCACCACCTTCGATGTGATCGACCCGGACGGCGGTCTGGAGGGCGTGATCATCGCGCCCGGTATCAACCTTTCGATGGAAGCGCTCTATCAGGCGGCGGCGCGCCTGCCGCGCGTTCCTCTTGCGAAGCCGGAGCGCATCGTTGGCACGGACACGGTCTCTGCCATGCAGTCCGGCGTCTATTGGGGTTATGTCGGACTGATCGAGGGGCTGATCGCGCGCATCAAAGCGGAACGAGGACAGGACTTGACCACTGTGGCCACGGGCGGACTGGCGCCGCTGTTCGAGCAGTCGAGCGCGGAGATCCAGCACGACGATCCGGATCTGACCCTGCGCGGCCTGCGGCTGCTCTACGAAGCCGACCGGACGCGGCGATGAGCGACATTCCCGCCCCCGGATCCGACGAGCTTCTGTTCCTGCCGCTCGGGGGAACCGGCGAGATCGGCATGAACCTCAATCTCTACGGTCATGCCGGCAAGTGGCTGATGGTCGATTGCGGCGTAGCCTTCGGCGAGCACGATCTTCCGGGGATCGAGGTGGTCATGCCCGATCCGGACTTCATCGTCGAGCGGGCGGAGGAGCTGGTCGGGCTGGTCTTGACCCATGCGCACGAAGATCACCTGGGTGCGGTGCCCTGGCTCTGGTCTGAACTGCGCTGTCCGATCTACGCGACGCCCTTCACTGCCGCGCTGCTGCGCCGCAAGCTGGTCGACGAAGGGCTGGAGGAAACCCCGGAGATCACCGAGATTTCCCTCGGCAGCCGCCTCGACATCGGCCCCTTCGATATCGAGCTGGTGACCCTGACCCACTCGATCCCCGAACCCAACGCCGTGGTGCTGCGCACCGCCGCAGGCATGGTGGTCCACACCGGCGACTGGAAACTCGATCCCGATCCGCTGATCGGTGACGACTACGACGACAAGCGGCTGCGGGAGGTAGCCGAGGAGGGCGTTTTGGCGCTCGTCTGCGACTCCACCAACGCGCTCGTGCCCGGACAGTCCGGCTCCGAGTTGGAGGTGCGCAGCGAACTGGAAGACCTGCTCGGGCGCTTCGAGCAGAAGGTCGCCGTGGCCTGTTTTGCCAGCAACGTCGCGCGGTTGGAAACCGTCGTGCGGGCGGCCGACAAGAACGGCCGTCGGGTCGCCCTGGTCGGACGGTCGATGCACCGCATCTGGGCGGCGGCACGGGAAACCGGTTATCTCGACGACCTGCCGCCGCTGCTCGACGTGCGCGATATCGGCTACCTGCCGGATTCGGAGATCCTGCTGCTGGTGACCGGCAGTCAGGGCGAACCGCGCGCCGCGCTCTGGCGGATCGCCAACGACGACCATCCCCAGATCTCTCTCGGCAAGGGCGATGCCGTCGTCTTCTCTTCCCGCGTCATTCCGGGCAACGAGAAGTCGATTCACGGCCTCTACAATCTGCTGACCGCCCGAGGAATCGAGATCGTCGGCGCCGACGAGCGGCCCGTGCACGTCTCGGGACATCCTTGCCGCGACGAGCTGGCGCAGATGTATCAGTGGACGCGCCCCCAGATCGCGGTGCCGGTCCACGGCGAGCGGCGTCACCTGGAGGCGCATGCCAAGCTGGCGCGGGAGTGTCAGGTGCCCGAGAGCATCGTCGGTGCGAACGGGGCGCTGGTGCGCCTCGCGCCGGGCCCCGTTCAGATCGTGGATCACGTGCACTCCGGCCGCCTGGCGCTCGACGGCGATATCCTGCGTCCGGTCGAAAGCCCGGTGATCCGGACGCGTCGACGCATGGTGATCAACGGCTCCGCCGTGGTTACATTGGTGCTGGACGGCAAGGGCGTGCCGGTCGTCTCGCCGCGCATTGCGGCCGGCGGCCTCTACGACCTCAGGGAAGAGGCCGAGGTGACGGAAGCCATCGAACAGGCGATCGCCACCGCGCTTCACACCCTGAGTCGCCACGACCGTCACGACGACCGGGCCACGGCGGAAGCCGTGCGGGTCGCTGTACGGCGTACGCTGCAACGCGAGCTGGGTAAGAAGCCTGTAATCGAGGTTCAGGTCATTCGGGTGCAGCGGTAGGCAGGAGAAGAAGGAGAGACGCGCGATGATCGGACGCTTGAACCACGTGGCGATCGCTGTGCCGGACCTGCAGGCTGCTGTCGCCGGCTACGCCGGTACGCTCGGCGCCACCGTCTCGGCACCGCAGGACGAGCCGGACCACGGCGTCACGGTCGTCTTCGTGGAGCTGCCGAACACCAAGATCGAGCTGCTTCATCCGCTGGGAGAGAGCTCGCCGATTGCCAGCTTCCTGGAAAAGAATCCGGCCGGCGGCATCCACCACGTCTGTTACGAGGTCGACGACATTCTGGCCGCGCGCGACAAGCTCAAGGCAGAGGGCGCCCGGGTGCTGGGCGACGGCGAACCCAAGATCGGGGCGCACGGCAAACCTGTGCTGTTTCTGCACCCGAAGGACTTCTTCGGAACCCTGGTCGAGCTCGAGCAGGTCTAAATCCGAGACCAGGTCCGGCCGACGCCAAGCAGGGAAGTAGTATCCGCATGAGCTGGTTTACCGGCATCATCGTCTTCGTGATCGTCTGGTGGGTGGTGATCTTCATGGTCCTGCCTTGGGGTGCGCGCCCGCCCGAGCAACCCGAGACAGGCCATGCGCCCAGTGCGCCGGAAAACCCGCGGCTCCTCCGCAAGGTCCTGATCACCACGGGCCTCTCGGCTGTGGTTTGGTTGATGATCTACGCCGCCGTGGAGAGCGATCTGGTCTCCTTCCGCGAACTGGTCGGCGGAGATCCCTTCCAAGTCCAAGCCGAGCCTTAGGTGTTCGTCGTCAGGAGGGCGTGAGCCGCCGTCGTTCGATCAGATGATCGGCGATGTCGTCGATAGCCCCCCGGACGGTGACTTCGCGAACCCGATCGCGCCCGCCGCGTTTTCGCGACCAGTCCCGATAGGACAGCTCACCCAGCGGCGTGAAGGTCCCGAGGCCTCTGCGCGCCGGACGCCGGATCGTCGCGCCGGAGTTGATCGGGCAGATCTCCAGGCGTGTTTCATGGGCGCGCGCCAAGGAGAGCGTGTCGAAAACCAAAACGTCCCGCGAGCGTGCCCGGTTTATCCGCCCCCCGATCAGACGCGCGAAGCTGTCTTCGTCCGGCCAAAAGAAGACCCGCGCATTCAGGATGGCCAGCCAATCCGCGGGCGCGAGGCCGTCGTCGAGGCAGCGCTCCAGCGCCTCTTCGCGAAGCGGCATCTGATCGTTGAGAACCACGCGCCCGAACTGCGGATGGGTCAGCGGTTCCTCCACTGGTCGCCGTTTTCGCTCGAGCCGCGTCCGCTCCAAGCCGTCGATCTCGAAAAGGTCGAGTAGGCGGCTGGTGCAGAGAAGGCCGAGCGCGCGAATGCTTGGCCAAGATTCGGGATCGGTGACGTGATAGAGCCTCGGATGCCGCGAACTTAGCTCTTCGGGCGTCATGCCGAAGAATCACCCTAACTCAGCGGCAGCATCACGCGGTCGCGGTAGGCCGGGCGCTGTTGCAGACGCTCGTACCAAGCCGCGAGGTTCGGCAGCGACTCCTGCGGCACCTCCAAGGCATGCCAGCGATAGGTCGCGCAACCTAGGGGAATGTCGGCGGTGGTCAGTCTGTCTCCCAGCAGATAGGCGCGCCCCTTCAACTGCGCATCGAGCAGTCGGAAGGCGGACTGACAGGCGGCGATTCCCTTGTCGATCGCGGCCTGGTCGCGCTGCTCCGGCGGCGTGCGAACCAGCCCCCAGAAAACGGGCGTCATGGCCGCCACCACCGTCATCGTCGCCCAATCCATCCACTGGGCCGCCAAGGCGCGCTGCCCTTCGTCGTCCGGGTCCAAGGCGCCCTTGCCGTAGCGCCTGGCGAGGTAACCAACGATGGCGTTTGACTCCCAGAGAACGAAGCCGTCGTCGTCGATGACCGGAACAAGCCGGTTCGGGTTCAGCTCCCCATACCAATCCTGGTCGAGCTGTCCGTGTTCGCGTCCAGCGGGAGTATGATCGTAGGTGAGTTCAAGCTCGTCGGCGATCCAGAGCACCTTCTGGACGTTGATCGAGTTCGGACGCCCCCAAATCCGCAGCATGAGTTCCCCCATATCCCGTCTCGACCTGGCCGCGCGAAAGACCGGATCGACGGCACCCTTTTTGGCCAAGCCGCCGGCTTCGCCTTTTGCCAAAAATTAAGGCAAGCCTCCCGCAGGAGAGCTTGCCTCAATTTACCCGTTCGGATCCGCCTTTTCGCCAAGCTTCGAAAGCCTGAGCGGCGATTTCTCGAACGACGTTCCTCCGTAAACTTGGACCGTGATCGTGGCCGACTTCGGTGTTTAATCACCGATAAACTGTTGTTGCACAGTAGATAGCCGATCCATCTGGGGGAGTCACCCACTTTTTGCCACTTTTTTGCGCAGCCCGGTCGATGTTCGAAATTTTCCGTCTATCGACTGGGCTAGGCTTTCCGTTTCGCTCAAAGAAAGGCGAACTTGAGTACAAAAGCTGCGGCAATAACCAGGACTGCGACCGAGCAGTCGGAGATCCGACCCGTCAGGATCTTCACGGCGGCATAGGCAATGAAGCCGAGCCCGATGCCGTGCGCGATCGAGAAGGTCAGGGGCATGGACAGCGCCGTGAGGACGGCCGGGGCGTACTCCGTGACGTCCTCCCAGTCGATCTCCGCCAGACCGCGGGTCATCAGGCAGGCGACGAACAACAGCGCGGGCGCCGTCGCGAAGGCCGGAACCGTACCCGCCAAGGGCGCGAAGAACAGCGTAAGCAGGAAGAGCAGGGCCACCACCACGGCCGTCAGGCCCGTGCGTCCTCCGGCCTTAATGCCGGAGGCGGACTCGATATAGCTGGTGGTTGTGGAGGTGCCGATGGCGGCGCCGAGGACTGAGGCCGAGGAGTCGGCCATCAGGGCCTGCCGCAGACGCGGCAGCTTTCCGTCCGGATCCAGCAGTCCGGCCCTATGCGCCACGCCGATCAGTGTTCCCGCCGTGTCGAAGAGGTCGACGAACAGGAAGGTGAAGACGACCGACAGCAGCGCGATCTTGAAGGCGCCGGCAAGATCGAGCTGCAGGAAGGTCGGGGAGGGGTCGGGCGGCAGATCGACGATGCCCTTGAACTCGCTGACCCCTAAGAGCACGCCGATCGCCGTGATCGCCAGGATGCCGATGATGACGGCACCGGGCACGCGCAGGCGGTCCAGCGCCACCATGACCGCGAAGCCCACGAGAGCCAGCAGCGCCGGCCAGGCCGTCAGGTCGCCGATGGTCACCAAGGTGGCGGGATGGTCGACCACGATGCCGGCGTTCTTGAGCGCGATGATGCCGAGGAACAACCCGATGCCGGCGGAGATCGCCATCTTCAGGCCCTTGGGTATGGCGTTGATGATCCACTCGCGCACCGGCAGGATCGAGAGGATGACGAAGAGGATGCCGGAGAGGAAGACCGCGCCCAAGGCGACCTGCCACGTATGCCCCATGCCGAGCACGACGCCGTAAGTGAAGAAGGCGTTGAGGCCCATGCCCGGGGCCAGCGCGATCGGGTAGTTCGCGTAGAGCCCCATGATCAGGGTGCCAACCGCAGCGGCGATGCAGGTCGCCACGAAGACGGCCCCGAAATCCATCCCTGCGTCGGAAAGGATCGCCGGGTTGACGAAGGCGATGTAGGCCATCGTCAAAAAGGTGGTGATCCCTGCGATCACCTCGGTTTTCACCGTGGTTCCGTGACCACGCAGATCGAAGAACTTCTCCAACATGTCTATCCGACCCCCCAAACAACAAAGTTGCGCAGCGAGACGCCTGCCGCGACTCGCTTCGGTCTCTCGTCTCTCTGACTCTCGCTTCCCCCGAAGCCCATTCGCCTGCTGCCTGTATCCGGCTCGCTTAGGCTTTTGGCAACTTCCGGAAGACTAGCCTCAGCAGATGCGCCAAAGCTACGGTTTCATTGCGGCCTGCTGCGTCTTCTCTTCGCTTCCGGCGACGGCACAGCCGCTGGAGGTGATCGTCACGCGTGCGGACTGTTCGCAACTTGTGCGCCACCTGCCGGACGCGGATGTATCGGCCACCTTCCAGCCCGGCGTCGACGCGCGCGGCAACCCGGTGGCGCCGGCCGACCTCTACGGCGCCAATCCGATCGAACTGCCGGACAGCTTTACCTTTCCGATCGAGGTCCACCCGCTGAATACCTCCGAGATCCGGACTCTGGAGAGTGAACGCCGGATTGCCGCCACCCAGCTTGCGGCCGATCCGAACAACGCGGAACTGCAAGCCCGGCTCGACGCGCTGGATGCCGAAGCGGCCCGGCTCGACGGACGTCCCGAATCGGCCACCCGGCTGACGGTCGGCGAGGTCACGGTGAACCGCGACGGCCGGGTCTACTTCAACGGTCAGCCCCTGCAGAACGACGAGGCCTGGGAGCTGTCGGAACGCTGCCGCGAGATCCTGGCCGCGCCGGCCGAGTGAGTCCGGCTGCCGCCTTGCCCAAGACCGCCGCAATCGCGCCCTTTTCTCGCCGCCGCCTTGGGGGAGGGTGACGCAATGGACAAGTCTCAGGCCATTGCGTAGGGTCCCGGCGCCTTTTGCCGGGTCGATCCGGCGCCTCATCACCTAAAAGAGCTCTGGAATGCGCCGCTCCCGTTTTTTCCTCCCGACCCTGCGCGAGACCCCCAAGGAAGCCGAAATTGTCTCTCACCGCCTGATGCTGCGCGCCGGCATGGTGCGGCAGGCCTCGGCCGGCATCTACTCCTGGCTGCCGCTCGGCTTCCGGGTGCTGAAGAAGATCGAGCAGATCGTGCGGGAGGAAGAGAACCGCGCCGGGGCGCAGGAGGTCCTGATGCCGACCATCCAGTCGGCCGACCTCTGGCGCCAGTCCGGACGTTACGAGGCCTACGGTCCCGAGATGCTGCGGATCAAGGATCGGCACGAGCGCGACATGCTCTACGGTCCGACCAACGAGGAGCTGATCACCGACATCTTCGCCAACTCGGTGAAGAGCTATCGCGATCTGCCGCAGCTGCTCTACCACATCCAGTGGAAGTTCCGGGACGAGGTGCGGCCTCGCTTTGGGGTCATGCGCGGACGCGAATTCCTGATGAAGGACGCCTACTCCTTCGACCTCGACTACGAGAGCGCCCGCCGGTCCTACTACAAGTTCTTCGTGGCCTATCTGCGGACCTTCGCCCGCATGGGCCTGAAGGCGATCCCGATGGAGGCCGACAGCGGGCCGATCGGCGGGAACCTGAGCCACGAGTTCATCATCCTGGCCGAAACCGGCGAGAGCGACGTCTTCTGCGACCGGGAGTTCCTGGAGGCCGACGTTCTGGCCAGCGACGTGGACTACGGCGACGACGCGGCGGTGGCCGGCGTGGTCGAGCGTTTCACCAGCCTCTATGCCCGAACTGACGAGAAGCACCAGCCCGAGGCCTTCGCGTCCGAGGTGCCCGAGGACCGGCGCTACGAGGGGCGCGGAATCGAAGTCGGGCACATCTTCTACTTCGGAACCAAGTACTCGGCCCCCCTCGGCGCCAAGGTGGCTCTGCCGGAGGGCGGCGAAACCGACGTTCACATGGGGTCCTACGGCGTCGGGGTCTCGCGCCTCGCCGGCGCGGTGATCGAGGCCAGTCACGACGAGGCCGGGATCGTCTGGCCGGATGCCGTGGCGCCCTTCGACGTGGCGCTGATCAATCTCAAGGCCTCCGACGCCGGCTGCACGACGGCCTGCAACGCCGCCTATGCGAAGCTGCAGGCAGCCGGCCTCGACCCGCTATACGAAGACAGGGACGAGCGCGCCGGCGCCAAGTTCGCCGAGATGGATCTGATCGGACTGCCCTGGCAGGTGATCGTCGGTCCCCGTGGACTGGAGCGCGGCGTGGTCGAGCTCAAACGTCGCGCGACCGACGAGCGTGAGGAGGTTTCCCTCGACTCGGCGCTCGCGCGCCTGACCGAAGCCTAGGGAGCGGGGCGCGGGATGCTGTTCGGGGCCGTGGAACGCCTGATGGCACTGCGCTACCTGCGCTCCCGCCGTCAGGAGGGCTTCATTTCGGTGATCGCGGTCTTCTCGCTGCTCGGCATCGCCTTGGGCGTGGCGACGCTGATCATCGTCATGGCGGTGATGAACGGCTTCCGGGTCGAGCTGCTGGACCGGATCCTCGGGGTCAACGGCCATCTGACGCTCCACGCCAGCGCTCCCGAGGGGATCACCGACTACCCGAGCCTCAGCGAGCGGCTGCGACAGCTTCCCAACGTGCAAACGGTGACGCCGCAGGTCCAGGGCCAGGTCATGGTCATGGCCGACGGCCGCGCCAACGGCGCCTTGGTTCGCGGCGTCCTGGCCGATGCCCTGGCCGAACGGCCGAAGATGATCGGCGAGCTGAAACAAACCTCGATCGAGGAGTTCGCGACCGGGGAGGGGGTGCTGATCGGCATCGGCATGTCGCGCTCCCTGGGCCTGAACAAGGGCGACCGCATCACGCTGATCAGCCCGCAGATGAGCCGCACCGCCGTCGGCTCGATCCCGCGCATGAAGGCCTATCCGATCGTCGGTTTCTTCGAGGTCGGCATGCATGAGTATGACAACAGCTTCATCTACATGCCGTTGGAGCAGGCCCAGGTCTTCTTCCGCTATCCCGACGGCGTCAACGCGGTGGAGATCATGGTCGAGAACCCCGACCAGGTCGCCCGAGTGCGCGGGGCGCTGAACCGCGAGGTGACGCAGGCGCTGCGCGTGACGGACTGGCAGAGTGCCAACTCCAGCTTCTTCAACGCGGTGCAGGTCGAACGGAACGTCATGTTCCTGATCCTGTCGCTGATCATCCTGGTCGCCGCCTTCAACATCCTTTCCGGCCAGTACATGCTGGTGAAGGGCAAGGGTCGGGACATCGCGATCCTGCGCACCATGGGGGCGCCGCGCGGACTGATCCTGAGAGTCTTCTTCATGTCGGGCGCCGCCATCGGCCTCTTCGGTACCCTGGCCGGGCTCGGGTTGGGCCTGCTGTTCATCGACAACATCCAGACCCTGCAGGGATGGGTCGAAAAGCTGTCGGGAACTCAGGTTTTCAATCCGCAGGTCTACTTCCTGACGCGGCTGCCCGCCGTCGTCGACTGGAACGAGGTTTGGCAGGTCGTCGCCATGGCCCTGGGGATCTCCTTCCTCGCCCCCTTGCTTCCGGCCTGGCAGGCGGCGCGCCTCGATCCCGTGGAAGCCCTCCGCTATGAATAGCGCCGCACTGCATTTGGACGGGGTCGGCAAGAGTTTTCGACAAGCCGGACGCGAGCTGCCGGTGCTGCAGGGGCTCGATCTCGATCTGCGGCCGGGCGAGATGGTCGCTCTGCTCGGGCCGTCAGGCTCCGGCAAGTCGACCTTGCTGCACATCTGCGGTCTGCTGGAGCGCCCCGACCGAGGCGTCATCAGCATCGCCGGAACGGAAGCTCAAGGGCTGGGCGACCGGGAGCGAACCCGGCTGCGGCGCGAACAGATCGGATTCGTCTATCAGTACCATCACCTGCTGCCCGAGTTCTCCGCTCTGGAGAACCTAGTCGTGCCTCAGATGATTGCCGGGCTGTCCAAGCGCGAGGCCAGAAGCCGCGCACTGAAGCTGCTTGAGATGGTCGGACTGACAGAGCGGACGACCCATCGCCCGGCCAGTCTGTCCGGCGGCGAGCAACAGCGGGTCGCCATCGCCCGCGCGCTGGTCAATTCACCGCGCCTTCTGCTGGCTGACGAACCGACGGGGAACCTCGATCCCCATACCGCGGACAGTGTCTTCGCTCTCTTGGTCGACCTGGTGCGTAGCGCTCAGCTCGCGGCCCTGGTGGCAACCCACAACTACGAGCTCGCCGCGCGCATGGACCGGATCGTCCGCCTGGACGAGGGGCATCTGGTGGACGGGCTGCCGGCCGAATAGTCCACAAGTTATCGAAGCGCCCCGGTTCCGCTCCGACCACGAATTGCGGCACCATGCGGCATGGCCGATCCCAGCTTCCTGCATCTGCGCACCCACTCCGCCTATTCGCTCTCCGAAGGGGCGATCAAGGTCAAGGAACTGGTGAAGCTCTGTGTCGATCAGAACATGCCGGCAGTCGGCCTGACCGACAGTGACAACCTGTTCGGCGCCATGGAGTTCGCGCTCGAGGCCGTCAAGGCTGGAGTGCAACCGATCATCGGCTGCCAGCTCGGGGTGGCGCGGGTCGATGCCAAGGCGGCCTCCACCAACGGCACGGCGGCGACGGCGCCGCCACCAGATCAGATCGTTTTGCTGGCGGCCACGGAGGCGGGCTACCGCAACCTGCTGAAACTGGCCAGCAAGGCCTACCTCGAAACCGAAGCCGGCGGCGAACCTCACGTCGAGATCGAGGATCTGGAGCGGCACGGCGCCGGCCTCATCGCTTTGACGGGCGGTCCTCGCGGCACTATCGGACGCTTGCTCGCGGAGCAGCAGGATAAGCTGGCGGAAGAGGTACTGCTGCGCCTTGCCAAGTGTTTCCCTGGCAATCTTTACATCGAGCTTCAACGGCATGGCCTGGCCGTCGAGGCCGCGATCGAAGAACGGCTGATTGACTTGGCTTATGCGCAGGATCTGCCGCTTGTCGCGACCAACGAGCCCTTCTTTGCGACGGTCGACCTTTACGAGGCCCATGACGCGTTGCTCTGCATCGCCGAAGGCGTGACGGTGAACCACGAGCAGCGGCGCCGGGTGACCCCAGAGCATCGCTTCAAGTCGGCCGAGGAAATGGCGGCGCTCTTCGCCGACCTGCCGGAAGCCTTGCAGAACACGGTGGTGATCGCACAGCGCTGTAGCTTCTATCCCCAGACGATCGCGCCCATCCTACCGGCCTTCGAGACGGCCGCCGGGCGCTCCGAAAGCGACGAGTTGCGAGCCCAGGCGGAGGCCGGTCTGGCCGAGTATCTGGAAACGCGCGTCCTGCCACTGCTCGACAGCGAGGAAGACAAACGACGCGCCGAGATCCAGTACCAGGAACGGCTGGCCTACGAGCTGGGTGTCATCGTGCAGATGGGGTTCCCCGGCTACTTCCTGATCGTGGCGGACTTCATCCAGTGGGCCAAGAATCGCGACATACCGGTGGGTCCCGGTCGCGGCTCGGGTGCCGGCTCGCTGGTCGCCTGGTCGCTGAAGATCACCGACCTCGACCCGATCCGCTGGAACCTTCTGTTCGAACGCTTCCTCAATCCCGAACGCGTCTCGATGCCGGACTTCGACATCGACTTCTGCCAGGATCGGCGGGACGAAGTGATCCAGTACGTACAGGAGAAGTACGGCAGGGACCGGGTCGCCCAGATCATCACTTTCGGTAAGCTGCAGGCCCGGGCCGTTCTGCGGGACGTGGGTCGCGTCCTGCAGATGCCCTACGGGCAAGTCGACCGCATCTGCAAGCTGGTCCCGAACAATCCGGCCAACCCGGTCACGCTCGGACAGGCCATCGCGGGCGAGCCGGAGCTGCAGTTTCAGCGGGATAACGACCAGACGGTCGGCCGGCTGATCGACATCGCGCTGAAGCTGGAAGGGCTTTACCGCCATGCCTCCACCCACGCCGCCGGCGTGGTGATCGGCGACCGACCGCTGGACGAACTGGTCCCGCTCTATCGCGACCCGCGCTCGGACATGCCGGTCACCCAGTTCAACATGAAGTACGTCGAGCAGGCCGGTTTGGTGAAGTTCGACTTCCTGGGGCTCAAGACCCTGACTGTTTTGACCCGCGCCGCGACCCTGGTGCGGGAAAGCCTGCCGGAGTTCGACCTGGAGACCCTGCCGCTCGACAATGCGGAGGCCTACCGGGTCATGGCGCGGGGCGACACCGTGGGCGTGTTCCAGCTGGAAAGCTCGGGCATGCGCGATGCCCTGCGCAAACTCAAGCCCGACCGCTTCGAGGACGTCATCGCCATGGTGTCGCTCTACCGGCCGGGCCCGATGGAGAACATCCCCAGCTTCATCCGGCGCAAGGCCGGGGAGGAGACACCGGACTACCTCTACCCGACGCTGGAGCCGATCCTGGTCGAGACCTTCGGGATCATGATCTACCAGGAACAGGTCATGCAGATCGCCCAGGAACTGGCCGGCTACAGCCTGGGCGGCGCCGACCTCCTGCGTCGGGCCATGGGCAAGAAGATCGCGTCCGAGATGGACGCCCAGCGCGAGATCTTCGTCTCGGGCGCCGGAACCAAAGGTGTGGCCGAGAAAACCGCCTCGGCGATCTTCGACCTGGTCGCCAAGTTTGCAGGCTACGGCTTTAACAAGTCTCACGCCGCCGCCTATGCCCTAGTGGCCTATCAGACCGCCTACATGAAGGCGAACCATCCTGTGGAGTTCCTCGCGGCCTCCATGACCTACGACATGACCAACACGGACAAGCTGAACGGCTACCGTCAGGAACTCGACCGCCTAAGCATCCATCTGCTGCCGCCGGACGTGAACCGCTCCGAGCCGGATTTCGCGGTCGAGGCGGAGACCGACGGCAAGGCGATCCGCTACGCGCTGGCGGCCCTGAAGAACGTGGGGCGCGGCGCTATGACGGAGCTGTCGGACGAACGGCTTCGCAGCGGCCCCTTCGTCTCCCTATCCGACTTCGCGCAGCGGCTCGATCCGCGCCAGATCAACAAGCGCACGATCGAGAACCTGGCGACTTCGGGCGCTTTCGACGGCCTGGAAACCAACCGTCATGCCGTCTTTCAGGCGGCGGAGACGATCATGCGCCACGCCGCGACCGCGGCCGACGAGCGGACCAGCGACCAGGTCAGCCTGTTCGGCGAGGGGGCTGACAGCCAGGCCGGAGAGCTGAAACTGCCGAAAGTCATCGACTGGTCCGGCATGGAACGCTTGCAGCGTGAGTTCGACGCCATTGGGTTCTATCTGTCCGCCCATCCGCTCGACGGCTACGAAGCCTTGCTGGCGCGCAAGCAGGTCATCTCCTATGCGGACCTTCGCAAGGCCCCCTTCAAGGGCGAACCGCGCAAGCGGCTGGCTGGGATCGTCGTCGGCAAGCAGGAGCGGACCTCGAAGAAGGGGAGTCGCTTCGCTTTCGTGCAGATGTCCGACAGTTCCGGCCAGTTCGAGGTGATGGTCTTCGCGGAGGTGCTGGCGCAAAGCCGGGAACTGCTGGACAGCGGCCGGCCCCTCCTGGTCGAGGCTTCGCCCGACGACCGCGGTGGCGGAGGCGGCGGCGAGGAAGGCGACCTTCGCCTGCTTGCCCAACGCTTCGAGGACTTGGAAGCCTCCCTGGCCAAAACTGCGGCCGGCCTGAAGATCTATGCCGACACTCCCGAGCCGCTGCCACAGTTGCAGAAGCTGTTGGAGCGCGAAGGGCAGGGCCAAAGCCCGGTCTGCTTGGTGCTCTCTCTAACACGCGGGGAGGAGGCGGAGATCGAGCTGCCGCAAACCTATAACCTGCCTCAGGCAGCCCGCCAGGCGATCAAGGCGATTCCCGGCCTGCACGTGACGGACCTCTAGAGCGCGATCGTGTTTGACGGAAGCGCCTTCGCTTCCGTCAAACACGTGAATCGCACTCTAAACTTATGATGAGAGTAGGATTCACACCTGAGGTGGGATCGCCAGAGCGATTCCACCTCAGGCGATCCTGCTCTAGGGGGCTCGTTCAAAGCCCCAGAGCGCCCCTTGAAAGCGGCACGCGCGCTTGCAATTTGCGGCATTGCCGGGTATCACCCGCGCCACGCTTAAACCCCACACGCGGGCTTCATCGGTCGTTCGGCAGTCTTTCGCACTTCCGTTCGACCTCTCCGGTGTCCGATGTCCGGTGGCTTTGCCATAGAACCGGGATCGGATCGGCGGCTCGCGGAGGATCGAACCGGACGAAAGAAGGATACAGTCGAGCCATGGCTCTTCCCGATCTCTCTATGCGCCAGCTGCTTGAGGCCGGCGTTCACTTTGGTCACACGACGCGCCGCTGGAACCCGAAGATGGAGCCCTTCATCTTCGGTGTTCGCAACAACGTTCACATCCTCGACCTGCAGCAGACGGTTCCCTTGCTGCACCAGGCCCTGGTGTTCCTGCGCCAGGTTGCGGCCGGCGGCGGACGCGTGCTCTTCGTCGGCACCAAGCGCCAAGCGAGCGAAGTCGTCGCCGCGGCGGCTCAGCGCAGTGGCCAGTACTACGTCAATCACCGCTGGCTCGGCGGCATGCTGACCAACTGGAAGACCATTTCCCAGTCGATCAAGCGTCTGAAGGAACTCGACAGCCGTCTGGCCGACGAAGAGAGCGGCTTGACCAAGAAAGAGCTGCTGATCATGACGCGCGACCGCGACAAGCTGGAGCGTGCGTTGGGCGGCATTCGCGATATGGGCGGCCTGCCGGACGCAATTTTCGTGATCGATACCAACAAAGAGCATCTGGCCATCAACGAAGCCAACGTGCTCAACATTCCCGTCATTGCAGTGCTGGATTCGAACTCGGATCCGACCGGTGTGGCGCACCCGATTCCCGGCAACGACGATGCAATCCGCGCGATCCAGACCTACTGCGATCTCGCGGTCGAAGCGATTCTGGACGGTCTGCAGCAGGAGGTGATGGCCTCCGGCGGCGACATCGGCGCCTCGGCGGAGGTGCCGCACGAGCCGGCGGTAGCTGAGGAGGCCCCTCAGGCGGACGCGGCCGGCGAGAGTGAGAGCGAGACCGCTGCGGCGGAAGCGACGGTGGCGGCTGCAGAGGCGCCGGCCGCCGAGGAGACCAAGCCCGCCGAAGCCTGACGCGGCAGCGGGTCACTGGGAACCGAGGAACGGCGGCTGCGACGAGCCGCCGTTCTCACGTCGGACCCGGATATCCGCCGCAGGCCGGGGTGGCGCGGCGGAACGAAAGAGATTTTGTACAGGGGCCTGCCGGCCGCGCGGCCGGGGCCTGGAAAGGCAAGAGGGTTAGATAGGAAATGGCTGAGATCACCGCCGCACTGGTGAAGGAGCTGCGCGAGAAGACCGGCGCCGGCATGATGGACTGCAAGAAGGCGCTGACAGAGTCGAACGGCGACCTGGAGGCCGGTGTCGACTGGCTGCGGAAGAAAGGCCTATCGGCAGCCGCCAAGAAGGCCGGACGGACGGCGGCGGAGGGCCTCGTGTCCGCAGCCGTCTCCGGAACCGCCGGCGCGGTCGTGGAGGTCAATGCCGAAACGGATTTCGTGGCGCGGAACGAGCAGTTCCAGACCTTTGCCGCGAAGGTCGCCGACCTGGCGCTGCAGGCGAACGGAGACCTGGAGACCCTGCAGGGGATGGACTACCCGGGCAGCGGACGCAACGTCGCGGAAGAGCTGACCAACCTGATCGCGACTATCGGCGAGAATATGAACCTGCGCCGCACGGCTCAGCTTCAGGTCAGTGACGGCGTGGTCTGTTCCTACATCCACTCGGGCGTGGCCGAAGGCCTCGGCAAAATCGCCGTTTTGATCGCGCTGGAGTCGGGCGCCGACAAGGGCAAGTTGACGGAACTCGGCCGGCAGTTGGCGATGCACGTCGCCGCCGCCAATCCCCAGGCGCTAGACGTCGGTGACGTCGACCAGACAGCCCTCGATCGCGAGCGGGACGTCCTTAGCGAGCAGGCCCGCGCCTCCGGTAAGCCGGAAGACATCATCGCGAAGATGGTCGAGGGACGACTGCGCAAGTACTACGAGGAAGTGGTGCTGCTGGAGCAGGTCTACGTCATCGACCAGGAGAACAAGGTCAAGAAGGTGATCGAGCAGGCCGGTAAGGACCTCGGCGCCCCGGTCAAGCTGGCGGGTTTCGCGCGCTTCCAGCTCGGCGAGGGAATCGAGAAGGAAGAGGCGGATTTCGCCGCAGAGGTCGCCGCGGCCCGAGGCGCCTGACCTACGACGCACTTCGACGAGGTGGCCGCCGGGCCACCTCTCCCTTCTGACGGTCAGACGCGAACCAACGGCGAAGTGGATGGAAGTGGAATGAGCGGTCAGGCGTCCTACAAGCGGGTTCTCCTCAAGGTCTCCGGCGAAGCCCTGATGGGTCAGCGCGATTACGGGCTGGAGCCGGAGACGGTGGACCGTCTGGCGGAGGAGATCGAGGCCGTCCACGGGATGGGCGTCGAGCTCTGCCTCGTGATCGGCGGCGGCAACATCTTTCGCGGTGTCTCCGGTGCCGCGAAGGGAATGGACCGCGCGGCCGCCGACCACATGGGCATGCTGGCGACCGTCATGAATTCCCTGGCCGTTCAGAACGCCTTGGAGAAGCGCCAGGTGCCGACCCGGGTCCAGTCCGCGATCCCTATGGCCGCCGTCTGCGAACCCTACATCCGCCGCCGCGCCGTCCGTCACATGGAGAAGGGGCGGGTGGTCATCTTCGCCGCCGGAACCGGCAACCCTTTCTTCACGACGGACACGGCCGCTGCGCTCCGCGCCTGCGAAATTGGCTGCGATGCCCTGTTGAAGGGGACCAAAGTCGACGGGGTCTATGATGCCGACCCGATGAAGGACCCGAACGCCAAGCGCTACGAACGTTTGACCTATCACGACGTTCTATCGCGAGATCTTGGCGTTATGGACCATTCCGCCATTTCGCTAGCGCGTGAAAACCACATTCCGATACTAGTATTCTCCATCGCCCAGCCGGGCGCGTTCGCCAAGGTCGTCAGCGGCGACGGGCGGTTCACCATCGTCGAGGACGGCGCCTGAACATCGAGAAGACCCGACCCAGTGCTTTTCCCAGGGGGCAAGAACAATGGCCGCGGACGACATCAGCGATCTTAAAAAACGCATGGATGGGGCTCTCCAGGCCCTAAAGCGCGAGTTTGCCGGTTTGCGAACCGGCCGTGCCTCGACTGCGCTGCTCGAGCCCATCATGGTCGAAGCCTACGGCCAGCAAATGCCTTTGAATCAAGTCGGAACCGTCTCCGTGCCGGAGCCCCGAATGCTGACCGTGCAGATCTGGGACAAAGGGATGGTGTCGAAGGCCGAGAAGGCGATTCGCGAAGCGGGGCTCGGCCTCAATCCTTCCAACGACGGGAATACGGTCCGGATTCCCATTCCGCCGCTTTCGGAGGAACGCCGCCAGGAACTGGGCAAGGTTGCCGGCCGTTATGCCGAGCAGGCGCGCGTTGCAGTTCGCAACGTACGCCGGGACGGCATGGAAACGCTGAAACAGCAGCTGAAGGACGGCGAAATCTCCGAGGACGAACAGCGGCGCATTTCGGACGACATTCAGAAGCTCACAGATGAGCACGTGAAGGCCGTCGACGAAGCGCTCTCCGTCAAGGAAGCCGAAATCATGCAGGTGTGAGCGGCGAGTTTATGCCCGAAGCCCCAATCAGCAGGCCCCAGGCGCTCTCTGGTCAGGCCTTGTCCGATCAGGCACTGGACGACGCCGCAGGTCGCAGCGGGACCGACGCCGTGGCGCAAGCTCGCGTGCCGGACAACGGAGCGGGTGGCCCTGCGATACCTCGGCACGTCGCCGTGATCATGGACGGTAACGGTCGCTGGGCCGCGGCCCGGGGCTTGCCGCGCACCGCCGGGCACCGGCGCGGCGCGGATTCCGTTCGCCGCTGCATGGAGGCCGCAGGCGAACTGGGCGTCAGGTATCTGACGCTCTTCGGATTCTCGTCGGAGAACTGGGGGAGACCCGAGAGCGAGGTCAGCGATCTCATGGGACTCTTGCGTCGCTACCTGCGCAGCGAAATCGCCGAGATGCACGAAAAGGGCGTGCGTCTCCGGGTGATCGGCGATCGCAGCCGTCTGGATTCGGACATCGTTTCGCTGATCGAGGACTCCGAGCATCGAACCGCTCAGAATGACCGCTTCCACATGACGGTGGCTTTAAGCTACAGCGGCCGCGACGAGCTCGCTCACGCAGCACGGCAGATCGCTCGCGATGCGGCCGCCGGCCGGCTGGATCCCGAGCAGGTCGACGTTCAGGCGGTCTCGGCGCGCTTGCTGACGGCGGACATTCCCGATCCTGATCTGCTGATTCGCACGAGCGGAGAGCAAAGGCTCAGTAACTTTCTGCTCTGGCAGCTCGCCTATGCCGAGTTGGTGTTCATCGACTGTCTTTGGCCAGACTTCGGGCATGCGGAGCTCAAGGCCGCGATTGCCGAATTTCAGCGCCGCGACCGGCGCTACGGCGTCGCGGTCGGCTCTCGGTGAGGCAGTGTCGCGTGCCTTGACCGTTCGGGTTCTGTCGGCCCTCGTCCTCGGGCCGCCGGTTCTGCTGCTTCTTTGGCTCGGCCCCCCCTGGACCGACTTCCTGCTGTTCGGCGCAGCCGGCATCATGGTTTGGGAGTGGGCGCGCATGTGCGGCGCCCGCTCCATAGGCTGGCTTGAGGCGGTCTCGATTCTGGCCGTGACGACCGCCGTTACCGTCGGCGCCCTCCAGGGCATACTAACGGCCTTCGCCGTCGTCGCCCTGGGCGCCTCGGCCGCCGCCGCGACGGCGGCGCTGCGGCGTACGCGCGATGCGGAGGACGGCAGCTGCGCCTGGTTCGGTTTGGGAGTCGTCTACGTCGCCGTGCCGCTGCTGGCCTTTCAGTGGCTGCGCGGGCTGGAGAACGGACAGTCCCTGATCGTCTGGCTCGTCCTGGTGGTCTGGGCAACGGACATCGGAGCTTTTGCCGTCGGCCGCACCTTGCGGGGACCGAAGCTCTGGCCGGCCGTCAGCCCGAGTAAGACCTGGGCCGGCGCGTTCGGAGGCCTACTCGCCGCCGGAAGTGTCGGCTTGGCCCTGTTTGAGCTCCTGGAAACCCGAAGCTTCGCCATAGCGATTCTCGTCGCGACGGCGACCTCGATCGCCGCTCAAATGGTGACTTCTTCGAATCCTTCGTAAAACGGCGGTTCCATCGCAAGGACAGCTCAGGCCTAATCCCCGGTCACGGCGGGTTGCTGGATCGGGTCGACGGACTGATCGGCGGCACGCTGGCGATGGCGTCCGTCATCGCCTTGAAGGAGGTTCTTCTATGACTCACCACGCGCCTCGCAGTCTCACCGTGTTGGGCGCGACCGGCTCCATCGGCGCGAGTACGCTGGACCTGGTTCAACGTCATCCCGAGCGGTTCAAGGTCGAGGCTCTGACGGCTCATCGCTCGGCCGAAGAATTGGCCGAGGCGGCACGGGCGGTCGGCGCGAAGTTGGCGGTCGTGGCCGATCCAGAGGCCTACGACGCCCTCAAGCAGGCCTTGGCGGGCAGCGGTATCGCAGTCGCCGCCGGTCCCGATGCGGTGGTCGAGGCGGCGGAACGCCCGGCCGACTTCGTCATGTCGGCAATCGTCGGCGCCGCCGGCTTGGCGCCAACCCTTGCCGCCGTTCGGCGAGGTGCGGTGATCGGTCTGGCTAACAAGGAAACGCTGGTTTGCGCTGGCGCGCTCTTCAAGCGAGAGGTCGAGCGGGCAGGAGCGACGCTTCTGCCAGTCGATTCGGAGCACAACGCGATCTTTCAGGTGCTGGACCGAGACCGGCCGGAAGGGGTCGAGAAGATCATTCTCACGGCCTCGGGCGGCCCGTTCCGCAGTTGGAAGCGCGAGGCCATGTCCGGCGTCACGCCGGAGCAGGCCGTCGCCCATCCCAACTGGTCCATGGGGGCGAAGATCTCCGTCGATTCGGCGACGATGATGAACAAGGGCCTGGAGGTCATCGAGGCCGCTTATCTGTTCGATCAACCGCGCGAACGGATCGAGGTCTTGGTCCATCCGCAGTCGGTCGTTCACTCCATGGTCGCCTACGTCGACGGCTCCGTTCTGGCACAGCTGGGGGCCCCAGACATGCGGACCCCCATCGCCTACAGCCTGGCCTGGCCGGCCCGAATGCCGGCGCCAGTCGAGCGCCTGGATCTCGGACGGATCGGTCAACTCACTTTCGAGGCCCCTGATGAGGAGCGCTTTCCGGCCCTTCGCTTGGCAAGGGAAGCCCTGGCGACCGGGGCCGGCGCCCCTTCGGTCCTCAACGCCGCAAACGAAATCGCAGTCGCGGCCTTCCTCGACCGGCGGCTGGACTTCCTCGGGATCGCCCGAGTCGTCGAATCCACCTTGGAGCGCCTAGCCGGACGCGGGATTCCGGACCTTGAAAGCGTTCTGGCGCTGGATCAAGAGGCGCGATCCCTGGCTCATGAGGCGCAGGCCCGACAGGCCGTCGTGCCGTAAGGCCGGCCTCTGACGCAACGTCGCGAAAGCGTGAGTGGAAGAAAGCAGGATCCCTCTAGGGTTGGCTTGAAATTCGCGGCCTGCATCGACAGGTGCTATAAGGTGCGTGCCGACTTCGGCGCAGCTGTGCAAGCGAGATGCTGAGACGATGGATATCATTGGTTTTATAACCGATTACGCAATTCCCTTTATCATTATTCTGAGCGTGCTGGTCTTCGTGCATGAGATGGGCCACTACTGGGTCGCCCGTCGCTGTGGCGTGCGCGTCGAGGCCTTCGCCATCGGCTTCGGGCCCGAACTGTTCGGTTGGACGGCACGCTCGGGTACCCGCTGGAAGGTCTGCGCCTTGCCGCTGGGCGGCTACGTAAAGATGTTCGGGGATGCCGACGTCACCTCGCGCCCGCCGAGCGGGACGGGAGAGGTTCTGGAGACAGGCGAGGAGACCGGCGATTGGGCCAGTGGGCAGGCCCGTCCTCTGACGCCGGAGGAGCGCGCCGTTTCCTTTCACCACAAGTCCTTGCGTCAGCGCACGGCCATCGTGGCGGCCGGACCGGCGGCGAATTTCCTTTTCGCCATTGTCGCCTTAGCCCTTCTGTTCGCCACCGAGGGGCAGCGAACGACGCCGCCCGTGATCGGGGAAGTCGTGGAGGACAGCGCGGCCGCGGAGGCGGGCCTCCAGGCCGGCGACCGCTTCCTGACGATCAACGGCACCTCTATCGAGCGCTTCGAGCAGATCCAGAGGGTGGTTCAACTAAACCTTGCGCAGCCGCTGCGGGTCACCTTGGAGCGGGACGGCGCGGAACAGTCCCTCACGGTGGCTCCGCGAATCGTTGAGACGACCGACAACTTCGGCAACACGATCGAGCGCGCCCTGCTGGGGATTTCGGCGAGCGGAACGGAGATGGTGCGCCACGACCCCTTGACGGCTGTCTGGCGCGCGACCGAGGAAACCGGCTCCCTGACCTGGGGAACACTGCGCTATGTCGGCCAAATGATTACCGGGAACCGCAACGCGGACGAACTCGGCGGGCCGATCATGATCGGCGAGATGTCGGGCCGAGTCGCCGAGTTCGGTCTCGTCGCAGTGATCTCCTTCATGGCGATCCTCTCCATCAATCTCGGGCTGATCAATCTCTTCCCAGTCCCAATGCTGGACGGCGGACACCTGCTGTTCTATGCCATCGAGGGCGTTCGCGGGCGACCGCTTGGAGAGCGTGCGCAGGAATACGGTTTCCGCATCGGCCTCGCTCTGGTATTGACGCTGATGATTTTCGTAACCTTTAACGATCTCAGCCGCTTAAACGTGTTCTGATCGTCTTTAAGGCTGCGAGATGGGAGCGGCGGGCACGGAACGGCGGGGCGGGAGCCTAAAACCGTGGCGGCTTCCGTGCGGGTGCGGTGTCGGGAAGAGTTAGGGGAGTTCATTTGCGCGTTCTGAGACCGTTTCTATGCAGCCTCCTTCTGACGGTTGCGAGCCTTGCGCTGACCTCCCTGGCAAGTTCTCCGACGGCGGCCCAGTCGATCATGCAGGGCGGGCTGATCGAGGAGATCCGGATCGACGGGGCGCAGCGAATCGACCCGCAGACCGTGCGCTCCTATATGCTCGTCGACCCCGGCGACCAGTTCGACCCCCTGCGCCTGGACGAGTCCCTGAAGGCCATCTTCGACACCGGTCTGTTCGCCGACGTCACGCTGCGGCGCGAACGAAACACGCTGGTGGTCGAGGTCGTGGAAAATCCGATCATTAACCGGATTGCCTTCGAGGGGAACGACGCGATTGACGACGACCAATTGGAGGGCGAGGTCGAGCTGCGCCCCCGCATCGTCTATACGCGCACCCGCGTCCAGAACGACGTGCAACGCCTGCTGGACCTCTACCGCCGCAATGGTCGTTTCGCGGCCCGGATCGACCCCAAGATCATCGAACTGCCCCAGAATCGCGTCGATCTGGTCTTCGAGATCAACGAAGGCGAGGTCACAGGCATCAAGTCGGTCAATTTCATCGGGAACCGCGCCTTCTCTGACAGCAGTCTGCGCGGTGAGATCAGTACCAGCGAGTCGGCCTGGTACCGTTTTCTCTCCACCGACGATACCTACGACCCCGACCGCCTGAACTTCGACCGAGAGCTCTTGCGCCGGTTCTATCTCTCCGAGGGCTATGCCGACTTCCGCGTCCTCTCGGTGGTCGCCGAACTGGACGACGACCGCAGCGGTTTCATCGTCACCTTCACGGTAGACGAGGGGCCTCAGTACGAGTTTGGCGAGGTCGACCTGACCACCACGCTCAGAGATTTGGACGTCGAACAGCTGCGCGGCGATCTGGAGGCCGAGCCGGGCGAAACCTACGACGCCACGGCGGTCGAGGCAGACGTCGATACGCTGACCGACGTCGTCGGCAATCTCGGCTATGCCTTTGTAGACATTCGTCCGCGAACCCGGCGCGACCGGGAAAACCTGACCATCGGGATCACCTACGACATCCAGGAGGGCCCGAAGGTCTTCGTGGAGCGTATCGACATCGAAGGCAACAACCGGACACTGGACAGTGTCATTCGCCGCGAGTTCCGTCTGGTGGAGGGCGACGCCTTCAATGCCTCCAAACTGCGCCGCTCGCGTCAGCGCATCGAGAACCTGGGATTCTTCCGGGGTGTCAATGTTCAGCAGGAACCCGGCAGCGCTCCCGACCGGAGCGTGGTGAAGGTGGAGGTGGAAGAGCAATCGACCGGCGAGATCACGCTGGGTGCCGGCATCTCGACCTCGGCCGGCCCGCTGGGCAATGTCCAGCTTCGCGAACGCAATCTGCTCGGTCGCGGTCAGGATCTCCGCCTGGGCTTCACCTTGTCCGGCTCCTCGTCCCAGCTCGACCTCAGCTTCACCGAACCCTATTTCCTCGACCGCCCCATTGCCGCGGGCTTCGACTTGTTCCGGGTAACCCGGGAGTTCGAGGAAAGCGACTTCGATCAGGAGCGCATCGGTTTCGGCCTGCGCGGGGGCTACGACCTGACGGAACACACCCGTCACGTTGTCCGCTATCGCCTGGAGCGCCAGGAAATCTCGGATGTAGACGACGATGCCTCGGTTCTGATCCGCTCCGAGGAGGGCAATACGATCCGATCCATCGTCGGACAGGACCTGACCTGGGATCGACGGGACAACCGATTCGACCCGCGCGAGGGCTTTCGCGTTCGGCTGTCGAACGAAGTCGCAGGCCTCGGCGGCGACGTCAGATTCCTCCGCAACACGCTGGAAAGCGACTACTTCATTCCGGTTCTGGAGAGCATGACGCTGAGGTTCGGCGGCGAGTTCGGCTACATGTTCGGGATTGGCGAGGACACGCGGATCGCCGACCGCTTCTTCATTGGCGGCGAGAACTTCCGCGGTTTCGAGCCTGGCGGCCTGGGTCCGCGCGACGTTGATTCCGACGACGCCCTCGGCGGGAACACCTACTACAAGGGCACCGTCGAGCTGTCTTTTCCGCTCGGGCTGCCCGAGGAGTTCGAGATTCGCGGGCGCCTCTTCACCGATATCGGCGCCAGTTTCGATGCCGACAGCGACGAGGATTTCGTGGAGAATTCGGCGGCCCCGCGCGTGAGCGTCGGCCCTGGGCTCTCCTGGAGGTCGCCCTTCGGCCCGCTGCGCCTGGATCTCGGCTTTCCCATCGTCAAGGAAGACTTCGACGAAGAGCAGCTCTTGAGCTTCAGCTTCGGCACCCAGTTCTGACTTCGGCGCTCGGTCCCAGCGCGTCGTTCGAATCGAGATGTGAGTCATGGCCGATCCCCGCTTTTTCACGAACGTCGGGCCGTTCCGTCTGGACCGTCTGGCGGAGATCGCGGAGGCCGAGATCGCCGTCGGCGGCGGAGAAGCTGCCGACCCGGGTCAGCAGATCGTAGATGTCGCTCCGCTCGATACCGCCCAGGCCGGTGACATCTCGTTTCTGGACAACCGCCGCTATGTGAAGAGCTTCGAGGCCTCGCGCGCCGGCGCCTGCGTCATTCATCCCGACCTCGCAGCGCGCGCGCCAAAGGGAATGGCGCTTCTGGTCACCCCGCAGCCCTACAAGGCCTACGCGCACATCGCCGGCGCCTTCTACCCAGAACCGAAACGCGAGAGCGGAATTCACCCGACCGCTCTGGTGGATCCGACCGCCAAGCTTGGAGACGGCGTTTCCATCGGCCCCTATGTCGTGATTGGGCCGCAGGTCGAGCTCGGCGACGCCGTCTGCCTGCATGCGCAGGTCGTGGTTGAGGCCGGGGTTTCGGTGGGGGCCGGGACGGAGGTGATGCAGGGCGCCACGCTCTCTCACTGTTCGGTCGGCCGGAACTGCCTGATCCACGCCGGCGCACGGATCGGGAATCGCGGGTTCGGCTTCGCGCTCGATCCGAACGGATACGTGGACGTGCCCCAGCTCGGTTGCGTGCGGATCGGCAACGGAGTGGAGATCGGAGCCAACGCCACGATCGATCGCGGCGCCGGGCCGGACACCGTCGTAGGCGATGGCTGCAAGATTGATAATCTGGTGCAGTTGGGGCACAACGTTCGCCTCGGTCGGGGCTGTGTTCTCGTTGCGCAGTCGGGGGTCGCCGGCTCCTCGAAGCTGGACGATTTCGTCATGATCGCCGCACAGGGCGGCGTCGGAGGGCACCTGACCCTTCACGCCAAGGCACAGTTGGCCGCCAAGTCCGGTCTGATGCACGACATTCCGCCGGGTGAGACCTACGGTGGCCTGCCGGCCATGCCATTGAAGGACTTCTTCCGGCTGGTCACGCTTTGGAAGCGTCAATTGAAAAACATGGAAAAGAAATAGGGATGGCCGAAGACGCAGCGACTCTGACCAGGGAGGCTGGTGCCGCCGATATCATGGCGGTGATGCAGATGATTCCGCATCGCTACCCCTTCCTGATGATCGACCGCGTGGTCGATATCCAACTCGACCACAGTGCCCTCGGTATCAAGAACGTCTCGATCAACGAACCGCATTTCCAGGGCCATTTTCCGAGACAGCCGGTCATGCCCGGCGTTCTGATCGTCGAGTCCATGGCCCAGACGGCCGCCGTTCTAGTGGTGGAAACCTTGGAAGGAGCGGCGGCCGGCAAGCTGGTCTACTTCATGACCGTCGACAGCGCCCGCTTTCGTAAGCCGGTGGTTCCGGGAGACCAACTTCAGGTCCACGTCACCAAGCTGAAGAACCGCGGGCCGGTCTGGAAGTTCTCCGGCGAAGCCCGCGTCGATGGCGTTCTGGCGGCAGAGGCAACCTTCACCGCCATGATCATGGACGACTGATGTCCACGGTCGAGGCCTCCGACGTTCACGCGACCGCCATTGTCGCCCCCTCGGCGCGGATCGGCGCCCGGGCCAGCATCGGTCCCTATTGCGTGATCGGCGAAAACGTCGTTCTGGATGACGAGGTCGTGCTGCACAGCCACGTGGTGGTCGAGGGGCGTACTACCGTCGGCCCACGTACGCAGATCTTCCCCTTCGCCTCGATCGGCCATCGCCCCCAGGATCTGAAGTACCAGGGTGAGGACTCCTCGCTCGCAATTGGCAGCGACTGCATGATCCGGGAGCATGTCACTATGAATCCCGGGACCGAGGGCGGGGGCTTGGAAACCCGTGTCGGCAACGGCTGCCTCTTCATGGTCGGCGCTCACGTGGCCCATGACTGCAAGATCGGCGACCATGTGATTCTCGCCAACAACGCAACGATTGCTGGCCACGTCGAGGTCGGCGATCACGCAATCATCGGCGGGCTTGCGGCGGTTCACCAGTTCGTGCGGATCGGTGCCCATGCCATGATCGGCGGTATGTCGGGCATCGAGCACGACGTCATTCCCTACGGCCTCGCCATGGGCGAACGCGCGCGCTTATCCGGCGTAAACATCGTCGGCATGAAGCGGCGGGGCTTCGATAAGGCCGCCATTCAGGGACTGATGGCCGCGTATCAGAAGATCTTCACCGGCGACGGCACTTTGGCCGAACGGATCGAGCAGGTCGCTCAGAACGCCGACGGTAACGAAGTAGTCCGGGCCATCGTCGACTTCGTGCGCCAGGAATCGTCTCGGTCCCTGTGTCAACCGAAGCCGGGCCATGGGCAGTGAGACCCGCCAAGGGGAGCGGCGGGCCGTCGATGCCGGAAGCGATGGCGGCAAAGCACCGAAACTGGGCATTCTCGCCGGAGGCGGCGCGCTCCCGCGGCGCCTGATCGCCGCCGCGCGCGCGCAGGGACGCGCGGTTTTCGTGATCGCGTTTCACGGTCAGACCGAGGCTGCGACGGCGGAGGCGGCTCCCTCTTTCTGGACGCATCTCGGCAATGCCGGCGAGGCGCTGGAGCGTCTGCGTCGGGAAGAAGTCGAAGAGTTGGTTCTGGCCGGACCGATCCGGCGTCCTAGTCTGCTCAAACTCAGGCTCGACGCACGCGCGGCGCGGTTCGTCGCACAGATCGGACGCCGCGCCTTCGGTGACGACGGGCTGCTCGGCGCCGTCGTCAAAACCTTGGAGGAAGACGAAGGCTTCCGCGTGATCGGCGTACAGGAGATTCTCGGTGATCTTCTGATGTCGGCGGGCCTCTACGGGCGTCACCGCCCGGATGCACAGGCGGAGGCGGACATTGCGCGGGGTCTGGACATCGTTCGTGCCTTGGGCCGGCTGGATGTCGGTCAGGCGGCGGTGATCCAGCAGGGCTTGGTGCTTGGCGTCGAGGCGATCGAGGGAACCGACGCACTGTTGCGCAGGGCCGGGGAGCTGCGCAGGGACGGACCGGGCGGGGTCCTGGTCAAGATCGCGAAGCCGGGCCAGGAAACCCGGGTCGATCTGCCCACCGTGGGTCTGACCACGGTCGAGGGCGTCAGGTCGGCCGGCCTGCGCGGCCTGGCGATCCAGGCCGGCGCCACTCTGGTGGTCGATCGCCGAGAGGTGATCTCCGCGTGCGATGAGGCCGGTCTCTTCCTGATAGGGCTCGACCTCGACCGAGAGCCCCGGCGCGGATGAGCGGCGAGGGACCGCTGATCTTCCTGGTCGCCGGCGAACCCTCGGGCGACCAGCTCGGCGCGGGTTTGATGGCCGCCCTCAAGGCCCAATCCGATACGCCGCTTCGCTTTGCCGGTGTCGGCGGGCCCAGAATGGAAGCGGAAGGCCTCAGCAGCCTCTTTCCCATGAGCGATCTGGCGGTCATGGGGCTGGTCGAGGTTCTGCCGCATCTTTTCCGCATCTTGCGTCGGATGGCGGAGACCGAGGCGGCCGCACGCAGGCTCCGGCCCGACATCCTGATCACCATCGACTCCCCGGCCTTCTCCCTGCGCGTCGCCAAACGCCTGAAGGGCGCCGGCTTTCCGCTGCTGCACTACGTCGCCCCGTCGGTCTGGGCCTGGAAACCCTGGCGCGCGCGGAAGATCGCAGGCTTTCTCGACCATCTTCTCGCCTTGCTGCCTTTCGAGCCTCCCTACTTCGAACAATACGGCTTAAGCACCACGGTGGTCGGGCACCCCGCTGTCGAAGGCGCTGTCTCGGCGGAGGAGGGGCAGGGTTTCCGCAGCAAGCACGGTTTCTCCCAGGATGTGCCGCTGCTTGCTGTGCTGCCCGGAAGCCGCCAGAGCGAAGTCGGGCGCCTCTGCGAGATCTTTGAGGAAACCTTGGCGCTGTTGAAACAGGATCTCCCGGAGCTGCGTGCGGTCGTGCCAACCGTTCCCAACGTGGCGAACTTCGTCAAGCAGGCCTGCGCCAGCTGGCCCGTCGAAACGCTGTTGCTCGAGACCCCGGATCAGAAGCAGGCGGCTTTCGCCGCCGCAGACGCGGCGCTTGCAGCTTCCGGAACCGTGGCCGTCGAACTGGCGGCGGCCCGAGTCCCGACCGTCGTGGCCTATCGTGTTAGCCCTCTCTCCGCAGCCGTCGCCCGACGCCTTCTCAAGGTCCGCTACGCCTCGATTCCGAACCTCGTGCTGGATCGGGAGATACAGCCGGAGTTCCTGCAGGAGAACTGCACGGCGACTAAGCTGGCGGCGGCCTTGTCTAAGCTGCTGATGGACGGAAGCCGGCGGGAGCGGCAGTCGGCGGAGCTCGAACGGGTGGTTCAAGCACTCTCTGGTGCCGGCGAGGGACGTCCAAGCCAGCAGGCCGCCCGGACGGTTCTCAAGGTCCTGTCCGAGCGGCAGGCGTAGCGCGCTACGCCTGCCGCTCGGCCGCCTGGAACCAAAGCCTGAAGCCAGTTCACCTCAGGCGATCCTGTTCTAGCGTTGATCGCAGGGAACGAACTTGCGCTCGGTGTAACCGGTGTAGAGCTGGCGGGGGCGGCTGATGCGATGGCCCGGATCCTCGATCATCTCGGTCCACTGCGCGACCCAGCCGACCGTGCGCGCCAGGGCGAAGAGCACGGTGAACATGCTGGTCGGGAAGCCCATCGCCTGAAGGATGATGCCGGAGTAGAAGTCGACGTTGGGGAAAAGCTTCTTCTCGGCGAAGTAGGGATCCTCCAGCGCGATCCGTTCCAGTTCCATGGCCAGCGCCAGCAGGGGCTCGTCGCGCTTGCCGAGTTCGTCCAGCACCTCATGGCAGGACTGCTGCATGACCTTCGCACGGGGGTCGTAGTTCTTGTAGACGCGGTGGCCGAAGCCCATCAGGCGGAAAGGATCGTTCTTGTCCTTGGCGCGCGCGATGAATTCGGGAATGCGATCCTTGGTGCCGATCTCCTGCAGCATCTGCAGCACCGCCTCGTTGGCGCCGCCGTGGGCCGGCCCCCAAAGGCTGGCGATACCGGCCGCGATGCAGGCGAAAGGATTGGCCCCCGAGGAGCCGGCGATGCGCACCGTCGAGGTCGAGGCATTCTGCTCGTGGTCGGCATGCAGAATGAAGATGCGGTCCATGGCGCGCGCCAGCACCGGGTTGACCTTGTAGGGCTCCGCCGGAACCGCGAAGGCCATCTGCAGGAAGTTCTCCGAGTAGCTCAGGTCATTGCGCGGGTAGATGAAGGGCTGGCCAATCGAGTACTTGTAGGCCCAGGCGGCGATGGTCGGCATTTTCGCGATCAGCCGGTGCTGCGCCACCATCCGCTGGTAGGGATCGGTGATGTCCGTAGAGTCGTGATAGAAGGCGGAAAGGGCGCCGACGACCCCCACCATGATCGCCATGGGATGGGAATCCCGCCGGAAACCTCGGTAGAAGTTCACCATCTGCTCGTGCAGCATGGTGTGGTAGGTGATGTCGTGGTCGAACTTCGAGAGCTGGTCGGCGGTCGGGAGTTCGCCGTGCAGCAGCAGGTAGCAGACCTCCATGAAGCTGCACTGGGAGGCCAGATCCTCGATCCGATAGCCCCGGTGCATCAGGACGCCGGCATCGCCGTCGATGAAGGTGATCGAGGAATCGCAGGACGCCGTCGAGGTGAAGCCGGGATCGTAGGTGAACATGCCCGTGTCCGCGTAGTACTTGCGGATATCCACGACGTCGGGACCCGTCGTGCCCTTGATCACGGGCAGGTCCCAAGACTGTCCGGTCGCATTGTCGGTAAGCGTCACCGTCTGGGTGTCGGCGCTCTTCGCCGCCGTCGCGGAGCCATTCGTCATTCGTTTGATCCTCACGCTGAGGCCCGGCGGCACTGTAATGAGGGCCGCGCCCGGCTCGTTCGTTGCGACGCAGCATAGGGGCAAGGCCCCGGCAAGGCAAATACGAGAGACTTTTGTTTTATATCAGTGAGTTAGACGGCGTTCATGCGGCTTTATCCGCGATTCGCGCGAGGCTCTCTTCCCGGCCGAGAACCTGCATCACCTCGAAGATTGGCGGCGACACGTTGGAGCCTGTCAGAGCCGCGCGTAGAGGTTGAGCGGCCGCTCCGAGTTTCAGGTCTCGGCTTTCCGCGAAGTTCCGGACGACGGCCTCCAGCGCATCGGCGGTCCAATCGCCGGAAGCTTGCAACTCCGCGTGCAGGTCTTTGAGTATCTGGGGTGCGTCGCCGGCGAGCAGTTTGGCCGCCTTTCCGTTCGGCGTCAGCGGGCGTTCGCGCAGATAGAATTCAGCCATTTCAGCTAATTCGACGAGCGTCTTGACGCGCGGCTTGAGCCCGGTCATGCCGTCTTCCAACCGCTGCCGCGCCACCTCGGAAGCCTCCGGGAACCGTGCCGCCACCAGCCCGGCCAAACGCGCGTCGTCGGCCTCCCGGAGATAGTGGCCGTTAAGATGGTCGAGCTTCTGCAGATCGAAGCGTGCTGGAGACCGGCCGACGCCATCCAGATCGAACCACTCGACCGCCTGAGCCGTCGAAATGATTTCGTCGTCGCCGTGGCCCCAGCCGAGGCGCAGCAGGTAGTTGCGCAGCGCCTCCGGCAGATAGCCCAGGTCGCGATAGGCTTCGACGCCAAGGGCGCCGTGCCGCTTCGACAGCTTGGCCCCGTCCGGTCCGTGGATCAGGGGAATGTGGGCGAAAGCCGGCGGTTCCCACCCCAGCAAACGGTAGAGCTGCGTTTGACGGAAGGCGTTGGTCAAATGGTCGTCGCCCCGGATCGCGTGCGTCACGCCCATGTCGTGATCGTCGACGACGACGGAAAGCATGTAGGTCGGCGTGCCGTCCGCCCGCAGCAGAACCATGTCATCAAGTTGCTCATTGGCGACCGTCACCTCGCCCTGAACCAGATCCTGAAGAACCGTGTTTCCCGTCTGCGGCGCCCTCATGCGAACGGCCGGCGCCACCCCATCCGGGGCCTCGGCGGGATCGCGGTCGCGCCAGGTTCCGTCGTAGCGCATCGGTCGCCCTTCGGCCTTCGCCGCCTCGCGCATGGCGGTCAGCTCCTCCGGCGTGCAGTAGCAGCGATAGGCTTTCCCCTCGGCCAACAAACGCTCGGCGGCGGCCCGATGCTGCTCGGCGCGCCGCGACTGGTAGACCTCGGCTTCGTCCCAGTGAAGCTCCAACCAAGTCAGGCCGTCCAGAATCGCGTCGATGGCCTCCTGCGTGGAGCGCTTTCGATCCGTGTCCTCGATCCGCAGCAGGAACTTGCCGCCGTGATGGCGGGCGAAGAGCCAGTTGAAGAGGGCGGTGCGGGCGCCGCCGATGTGCAGGAAGCCGGTCGGCGAGGGGGCGAAACGGGTGACGACGGTCATCGGATGGGCTGCAGCTCGCTTGTTTTGTTTCGGAAGCCTGACGGCGGGCGGCTTCTAACATAAGCCTCTGCGGCCTGCCCAGCGCCCGACGTCTCGCGCTGCTCTCGGCGGGCGGGACAAGCTCTCGCTGTGCCGAGGCAGCCTGCGGTAGTCTCCGCCGGAGGCTTCGGCAATCGAAGCCGAGAGACCGATCATGAAAACGCTTCGTCTTTCCCAGAGTCTCCTCTCGTTCTCTCCCTTGGTCGCCGCCGGCCAGCGACCTCTCGGTCTCCTGCGCGATACGGCGCTGGAGGAACGGGAGCGTTGGGTGCTTTGGCTGCCGGTGAGCCTGGCCTGCGGCGTCGGCCTCTACTTCGCCTTGCCCTCGGAACCGCCGTCGTGGTTCGGAGCGACCGCAACTGTCCTGGTCTTGATCGTAACCTTGCTCGGGCGACGACGGCCGGCCGTGTTTCATCTCGGCATTGCGGGCGCCTGTCTCGCCGCCGGTTTCGCAGCCGCCCAATGGCGGACGGCGGAGGTTGCAGCGCCGGTCCTGCAGCGGGAGATCGGGCCGGTGGGCCTCGTCGGTCATCTGGTCAAGGTCGAACCCGGTCAAGGGCGGGTTCGGCTGACCCTGGACCGGCTCGAAATCGACCGGCTGGCCACCAACGCGACGCCGGCGCGGGTCCGTATCAGTTCGTCGGGCCGCGGCGCGGCTGATCTTGCGCCGGGGGACTGGGTGCGCGGACTCATGGTCCTGCAGCCTCCGCCGGAGCCGTCTGCGCCAGGCGGCTACGACTTCGCGCGCCGGGCCTGGTTCGACAGGCTTGGCGCCGTCGGCTACAGCCTGGGCGCACCGGAGCGCATTCCGCCTCCAACCGGACAGGCAGCAGCGCCGCGAACGTTCGAGCGGTGGCGGCTCTTCTGGGAGCAACTTCGGCAGCGGATTGCCGAGCGGATCCTGGCCGTCCTGCCGGGCGAACGCGGTGCCCTGGCCGTCGCGTTGACGGTCGGCAAGCGCGAGTCGATCCCGCCCGATCTTCTCGACGCCATGCGGGACTCGGGGCTCGCCCACCTCTTGGCGATTTCCGGACTACACATCGGCCTGGTCGCCGGCAGCCTCTATCTCGGTCTGCGGCGGCTTCTGGCCTGCTGGCCAGGCCTGGCCCTGCGTTATCCGATCAAAAAATGGGCGGCGGCGGCCGGCTGGGCGACGGCCTTCATCTATCTCTTTCTCGCCGGGGCGACCATCCCGACCCAGCGCGCCTTCCTGATGGTGAGTCTGGTCTTTCTCGCCGTCCTGTTGGACCGTTCGGCCATCTCGCTCCGACTGGTCGCCTGGGCCGCCGCCGTGGTCCTGCTGATCGCGCCCGAAAGCCTGCTTTCGGCCTCGTTCCAGATGTCCTTTGCCGCCGTCGTGGCTCTGGTGGCCGGCTACGAGGCCTACAGCGACCGCCGCATCCGTGGCGATGGCCGGCAATTCCGGGAAGGCGGCGAGCCGCTCTGGCGCAAGCCTGTGGTCTACTTCGGCAGCCTCGTTCTATCTTCCGCCATCGCGGTCGCGGCGACCACGACCTTCGCCTGGTACCACTTCAACCGCTTCGCCTGGGCAGGTCTCGCCGCCAATTTGCTGGCCGTGCCGCTGACGGCCTTCGTCGTCATGCCGGCTGCGCTCGTCGCCTTCCTTGCGATGCCTTTCGGGCTCGAAGCCGCTCCGCTTTGGGTCATGGGGCAGGGGCTCAGTCTGCTGATCGTCGTCGCAAGGGAAACGGCGAGCTGGCCCGGCGCGGTCCAGCTTCTTCCGGTCTTGCCGACCTGGAGCCTCGTGGTCGTGACCTTCGGCGGACTCTGGCTGTGTCTGTGGCGCCGAAGCTGGCGCTACGCCGGCTGTGTCGTGATCGCTCTGGGGCTGAGCGGCGCCTTCCTGCGGACACCGCCCGACCTGCTGATCTCGTCCAACGGCAGCCTGATCGGCGCCCGTGCACCGAATGGCAAGCTGGCGCTGTCGGACGGCAGCCGTCAGACCTTCGTGCGGGAGCAGTGGCTGCGTCGTGCGGCGCAGGAACAGGCCATCGACTGGCCGCCCGCCGGCGACTGGCTGCGCTGCGACGCGGCAGGCTGCGTCTACCGCCGAAAGGGCTGGACGGTCTCCCTGGCCCGCAGTCCGGCCGCACTGCAGGAAGACTGCGAGCAAGCCGATCTCCTCGTGGCCGCCTTTCCGGTTCCGCGCGGCTGTCGCGGCAGCGGCGAGTCAGCGGTCACCGTGATCGACCGCTTCAGCCTCTGGCGCGAAGGCGGTCACAGCGTCACCTTGCGCGGAGGGCGGCTTGAGATCCGAACGGTCAGCGATACCCGCGGCCGGCGCCCCTGGACTCGGCACCCGGACTGAGGGACCGGCTATCCGCGGCGGAAAACCAACCAAAGCGCGATTCACGCCTGAGGTTGACTCGCCTTGGCGATCTACCGTCTGCTCGAAATCCAACACACCTGGATACAAGGGCATGTAATGGACTGGAACTTGGTTTTATTGATGGTCGGGATACACGCCTTAATGTTCCTGACACCAGGTCCCGACAGCATCGTCGTCGTATCACGCGCGACGTCTCAAGGAATGCGCCACGCTCTTGCGGCAATTCTTGGGGTGGTCTCGGCAGGACTTGTCTTTGTGCCTGCAATTGCCTTTGGCATGGACTTCGTAAACACCTTATCCCCGGCCATTTGGATGACCGTTCGCGCGGCGGGAGCCGCCTATCTGATCTACGTTGGATATAAGGTGCTACGCGCCTCATTCGCAGCCCGTAGAAACACAGATCACGCAGTGGACGCTCATTTTGCGCCACGAGGCGAACCGCTTTTGGCTGCTTACATGCAAGGGCTACTCACGAATCTCGGCAACCCGAAGATGATCGTTCTGCTGACGTCCTTCCTACCCCAGTTCGTAGCGGTCGAGATGGGCAACATCAGCACGCAGATACTGGTCCTCGGTTTCTTCATGTATCTGAACGGCTTGGTCTGTTTCACCGCAATCGCCTTGTGTGCCATCACCGTCAAAAAGCAGATCGTCAAGCACTTCGGATCAAGCGAACTCTCATTTTGGGGTGGCAATCTAGCCGGAGGAACGATGCTAGGTGTTGGCGCATGGATGATGATGGCGCCTGTCAGATTCCTGTTCGGCGCACGTAGCACCTAGGGTTTTCATGTGTCAGGTGAGAGAAGCGTGTCGTAGCGCAAAGCAGTCATTCACGCTCCGCGCAGCATTCGGACAAACTGGGTCACCGTGAGAAGCCGCCGCAGACTGCACCAACGGCGGCTTAGTCGAGTTTGACTAGAGTGACATTCGCACTGACTTGCAAAGACGGCCGAGAGGGCCGTTCACATCATGGGCCGAAGCGAAGTGCTTTCGCCTCGGGTGATCGTGCTTCAGGGCCGCTTCCCCCGGGTCGAGGCTAATAGCGCCGGAGCAAGCCGATCAGCCGCCCCTGGACCTTTACGCGGTCCGGCGGGAAGAGACGCGGTTCGTAGTTGCGGTTGGCCGGCTCCAGGGCGATGGCGCCGCCGCGACGGCGCAGCCGCTTCAGGGTGACCTCGCCGTCGTCAACCAGGGCCACGACGATGGCGCCGTTCTCGGCCTGATCGCTGCGCTCGATCACGACCGTGTCGCCATCCAGAATGCCGGCTTCCACCATGGAATCCCCCTCGACCTGCAAGGCGTAATGTTCGCCTCGTCCCAGCAGCTCGGTCGGCACGTCCACATAGGCCGAGTGATCGCGCAGCGCTTCGATTGGCGTTCCGGCGGCAATCCGTCCGTAGAGCGGCAGACTAACGGCCTCGCTGTCGTCGGCCACCCGTGTACCGGGCAGGCCTGCCTTGCGACCGCCCTCGATCACGTTAGGCGCGAAGCCGGTCTTGCCGCCCAGGTTCTCCGGCAGGCGCACCACCTCGATGGCACGCGCGCGATGGGGGAGGCGGCGAATGAAGCCGCGCTCCTCCAGACCCGTGATCAGGCGATGGATACCGGACTTCGACTTAAGGCCGAGCGCCTCTTTCATCTCGTCGAACGAGGGAGAGACACCATGGTCGCTCAAATGAGCGTGCAGGAAGAGCAGCAGCTCGTGTTGCTTGCGCGTCAGCATGGTCGTCCGATCTCCCCAGTCGAGGCCGGCAGGAGGTCATTCTCGACTGCCGGCTAAGTGTCGTCATAACGAAACGCGAAAGAACACCAGAAGAGCGAAAAGAAGCTCAAACGACGGACCGCAAACGTTAAGACGAATCTCTTTTTGTTCTAATCACGTTCCGTTCGTACGTCAAGCGTTCCCGGAATATCGCCTATATCGACCTCAGACCCGAGGGGAAACGAAGCAGCTCGACCCTCTCTCCGGCGGCGAGCGCCGCCGCATGCGGGGCGCGTACCACGAGGGCATCGGCTCGCGCCAGAGTCGCGAGCATGGAGCTGTCCTGCTTGGGGAAGGGGCGCGCGAGCAGACGCCCGTTTTCGTCCCTTTCCAAAGTGGCGCGCAGATAGTCCTGGCGTCTGTCGTTGGCCCCCAGATCCTCCGCCAGAACCGCCGGTTCGGTCGGATGTGCCGGTCGCTGGAGGCCCTGGAGCCGCTCGAGAATGGGGCGGACGAACAGCAGCCCGCAGACCAGGCTGGAGACCGGATTACCGGGCAGCCCCAGCATGGCCGTGCCGCGCAGATTTCCAAACATCAGCGGCTTGCCCGGCCGCATCGCAATCTTCCAGAAATCGAGATCGAGGCCCTCTTCCCCCAAGACCGAGCGGATCAGGTCGTGCTCGCCGACCGAGGCACCGCCGGTCGTGACCAAAAGATCCGCGCCGGCGGCACCGGCCGCCAGCCGCCGAAGCGATTCGGCCGAATCGGCTGCGATACCGAGGTTGACCGCCTCGCCGCCGCAGGCCTGGACCAGCGCGCAGAGCGCAAGGCCGTTAGAAGAGACGATCTGGCTGGGCCCGACGGGATCGCCCGGCATCACCACCTCGTCGCCCGTCGCTAGGACCGCAACCCGGGGACGCCGATGCACGGAGACCCAGGGCCGGTTCATGGCCGCGATCAAGCCGAGGTCGCGGACGCTGACCAACTCGCCGGCCGCGACGCCGACGTCGCCGCTCCGGAAGTCCAGGCCGGCGGGGCGCACGTAGGTGCCGCGAGCCGCGCTTTCCTTTACGGCGACCGTCTCGCCGGTCCGTTCGGTATCCTCTTGTATGACGATGGTGTCGCCTCCGTCGGGCAACGGCGCGCCGGTGAAGATCCGCACCGCCTCGCCAGGCCTCAGCGCCTGTGCGTAGCGACCGCCGGCCGGCACCTCGCCCACCACGGCGAGCCGGGCTGGAACAGCGGCTACATCTTCGGCACGGACCGCGTAGCCGTCCATTGCGCTCACCGCCGCCGGCGGCTGGGTCACGCGCGCGGTCACGTCCGCGGCCAAGACCCGGCCGAGCGACTCGTTCACCGCTACGGTTTCAGGTGGAAGCGGGGCGAAAACGGAAAGAATGCGGGTCAAGGCTTCGTCTACGGAGATCATCTTTTGCCCAAACTTCGCTTCACCCGTGATGCGCACTCGTCATTCGGCTTCGTAGTCACCGGACTTGCCGCCCGACTTGCGGGTCAGACGGACCTGCTCGATAGACATCCCGCGATCGACAGCCTTGCACATGTCATAGACCGTAAGTGCCGCAACGCTGACGGCTGTCAGTGCCTCCATCTCAACGCCGGTCCGACCATTCAGCTTGCAGGTCGCCTCGATCTCGACGGCATCGCGTTCGGGGAGCAGCCGCAGGTCCACCTTGACCGAGGTGAGGGCGAGCGGATGACAGAGCGGGATCAAATCGGGCGTCCGCTTGGCCCCCATGATGCCGGCCAGGCGCGCCACCGACAGCACATCACCCTTTTTCACGCCGCCGGACTGGATCCTGCGCAGCGTCTCCGGCTGCATCACCACCAGTCCCTTGGCGGTGGCGCTCCGTTCCGTCTCGGCCTTGCCGCCGACGTCGACCATCACCGCCTTGCCCTCGGCGTCGAAGTGGGTGAAGTCGCTCACGCTGAAACCTCGGCCGGACGCGACAAGACGCGGGTCGCCGCGGCGACGTCGGGCTGACGCATCAGGGATTCTCCGATCAGGAAGGCCTTGGCGCCTCGCTCGGCCAGCCACTGCAGGTCCTGCGGTGCGTAGATGCCGCTTTCGGCGACCAGAAAGCGCTCGTCCGGCACCTCGGCTGCCAACTGCGCGAAGGTCTCCAACGAGACCTCCAGCGTCTTGAGGTTGCGGTTGTTGATGCCGAGCAGCGGGGAGGCCAAGCGAAGGGCCCGCTGCAGCTCCGCCGCATCGTGCACCTCCACCAGAACGTCCATGCCGAGCGAAACGGCGACCGCCTCCAGCTCGGCCGCCTGACCGTCGTCGAGCGCCGCCATGATCAACAGGATGCAGTCAGCGCCCAAGGCGCGCGCCTCGACGACCTGATAGGGATCGAGCATGAAGTCCTTGCGCAGAAGCGGCAGATCGATGGCCGCTCGGGCCGCTTGCAGGTCCGCATCCCGGCCCTGGAAGTAGGGCACGTCCGTCAGAACCGAGAGGCAGCAGGCACCGCCGGAGCTGTAAGCCCGAGCCAGCGCCGCCGGGTCGAAATCGGACCGGATCAAGCCTTTAGAGGGCGAAGCTTTCTTGATCTCGCAGATCAGGGCCGGCTTACCTTCGGTCGCCTTGGCAGCGAGAGCCGCACGAAAACCACGCGGCGCACCGGCGTCCTGGGCCGCCGCCTCCAGGTGCGAGAGCGAACGTTCGGTTTTGCAGGCCGCGACATGGACCAGCTTGTCGGCGCAGATGCGGGCGAGAACATCGTTCATGGGCGGGCTGGCTCCCCGGTCGGCCGGTTGGTGATCTCGATCAGCTTGCCAAGCACCTTGCGGGCCGCCCCGCCGTCGATCGCCTCGGAGGCAATGGCGACGCCTTCGCGCAGCGTCTCTGACCTGTCCGCCACGATCAGGCCGCCAGCAACGGTCAGCAACACCGTGTCGCGGAACGGGCCAGGCTGGCCGTCGAGCAGGGCCAAGATGGCTTGCGCGTTGACCGAAGCATCGCCGCCGCGAATGTCCTCGAAAGTCGCACGCGGCAAACCTGCATCCTCGGGAGTCACCTCGAAGGTCGAGATGCTGCCGTTCTTCAACTCCGCAACGAAGCTCATACCGGTCGTCGTCATCTCGTCGAAGCCGCCGTCGCCGTGCACCACCCAGGCCTTGTCGTGGCCCAGTTCGAGCAGGCTCTGCGCCATCGGCTCCAGCCATCGACGGTCGAAGACGCCGAGAAGCTGGCGCTTGACCAGACAAGGATTCGACAGGGGACCCAGAAGATTGAAGATCGTGCGGGTGCCGAGTTCGACCCGCGCCGGGCCGACATGGCGAGTGGCGCTGTGGTGGCGCGGCGCCATCAGGAAGGTGATCCCGGCCTCGGTCAGCGCTGTCTGGACCAGATTCATGTCCGCGTCGATGTTGACGCCGAGGGCGGTCAGCACGTCGGCAGCGCCGGACTTGGAGGAAAGCGCGCGGTTGCCGTGCTTGGCGACCGGCACGCCGCAGCCGGCCAGCACCAGCGCCGCTGCCGTGGAGATGTTGAAGGTTCCCTTGGCATCGCCGCCGGTCCCGCAGGTATCGAGTGCGCCGTCAGGCGCCTCGAGTTTCAGCATGCGGGCGCGCATGGAGCGCGCGGCGCCGGTGATTTCCTCTACCGTCTCGCCGCGTACGCGCAGCGCCATCAACAAACCGCCCATCTGCGCCGGCGTGGCGTCGCCCGACATCATAATGTCGAAGGCGCGCTCGGCCTCCGCTTCGCTCAGCGAACGGCCGGTGGCCGCCGCCGCGATCAGGGCTTTCATGTCTGTAAGGTCGCCGGGCATGCGGGGCTGTTTACGCGTTGCGCCCGCTCAGACGCAAGAAGTTGGCGAGCAGAGTATGTCCATGCTCGGAAACGATGGATTCCGGATGGAACTGCACGCCGAAGATCGGCAGCTCGCGATGCCGCAGGCCCATGATGACGCCGTCGTCGGTCTCCGCCGTGACCTGCAGAGACTCGGGGAGGTCGTCGCGCGCCACGATCAGAGAGTGGTAACGGGTCGCCGTGAAGGGCGCCGGCAAGCCTGCGAAGACATCGCTGTTCTCGTGACGCACAGGGCTCGTCTTGCCATGCATCGGCTCGGGGCCGCGCACCACTCGGCCGCCGAAGGCTTGTCCGATCGACTGATGCCCCAGGCAGACGCCCAGGAGCGGCAGTTTTCCCGCGGCCAGCCGAATGACGTCGAGACAGATACCCGCGCGATCCGGGTCGCAAGGACCGGGCGAAAGGATGATGCCCTCCGGCGCCATCGCGACCGCCTCCTGCGCCGAGAGGGCGTCGTTCCGATGCACCTCGACCTCCGCGCCCAGATCGCCCAGGAAGTGATAGAGGTTGTAGGTGAAGCTGTCGTAGTTATCGATAAGCAAAAACATTTCAGAGACTTCACTCACTGTCTTCACGATGTGCCAGCAGGGTCGACGGAAAAAATAACACCACGACCTCGCCGCGCCCAGGGGAGCCGGACGGAAGAGCTCTTGACCTTCCCATGACAGGAAGGTGCAGCTTAGGGATATGTCCATCACGCAGTCATATCCGCGAACACCCCAAACGGCGCAGGCGGAGCCAGTCGAGCCAAAATCGGCGCGGCTGGAGTCCGGCGACTGCGACGGCCGCCCGAATGCCCGGATGGAGCCGGCCGCCGTTGCCACTCTCCGCTTCGACCTCCAGGTCAGCGGTATGACCTGCGCCTCCTGCGTCCGGAGTGTCGAGAGCAGTCTGACGGCCGTACCGGGAGTCACCGACGCCCGAGTCAACTTCGCGACTGGGCGGGCCCGGATCTCCGCTGGAGCAGCGGTAACGACCCCCCAGCTTCTGCAGGCGGTGGAAGAGGCCGGCTTTTCGGCCCGACCGGCCGACGAGGCGCGGGACGCCGAGGGAACGCAGACACGCGATTGGCGGATCTTCACGCTCTGTGCCGCGCTCACCATTCCTCTGGTCGGGCAGATGGCACTACCGCTGATCGGAATCGCCGCGATGATTCCGCCGTTGGTCCAGCTTCTGCTCGCGACGCCGGTTCAGGTGCTGGCGGGCGCGCGCTTCTACCGCGGCGCCTTCGCGGCCTTGCGTCACCGCCAGGCCAACATGGATCTCCTGGTCGCTATCGGCACCTCGGCCGCCTTCGGTCTTTCCCTCTGGCTGATGGCCTCCTCGCCCGAGACGCTGTTCAGTTTCACAGGGCCGCACCTCTACTTCGAGGCGGCGGCAGCGATCCTAACCCTGGTACTACTCGGACGGCTGCTGGAAGCGCGCGCCAGGCGCCATACCTCAGCGGCGTTGCGCGCGCTGCAAGAGCTGCGTCCCGACCTGGCGCGGGTCGAGCGCGACGGAGCCGTCGTCGAGGTCCCGGCCACGCATCTGCAGGTGGGGGATATCGTCGTCGTCCGTCCGGGTGAAGGCATCCCGGCCGACGGGCGGGTGCTCGAAGGGGAGAGCGAGGCCGACGAGTCGATGCTGACCGGTGAAAGCCTGCCGATCGACAAGCTGCCGGAAAGCAAGGTCATCGGCGGCACGCTGAACGGCTCCGGTCTGCTGCGGGTCGCCGTAACGGCTTCGGCGGCGCAGTCGGCCCTGGCGCGGATCGTGGCCGCAATGGAATCGGCACAGTCGGACAAGCCGGCAGTGCAACGACTGGTCGACCGCATCTCGGCCGTCTTCGTACCGGCTGTGGTGGCTCTTGCGGTCGCGGCTTTCACCGGTTGGCTGCTAGCCGGTGCCGCACTGTCCACGGCAACCCTGGCCGCCGTTTCGGTTCTGGTGATCGCCTGTCCCTGCGCCCTGGGCCTCGCGACGCCGATCGCCATCGTCATGGGCACTGGCGTGGCGGCGCGACGCGGCGTTTTGATCAAAGACGCGGAAACGCTGGAACGCGCACGCGAGATCGACACCGTCGTCTTCGACAAGACCGGAACCTTGACGAAGGGTAAGCCGGAAGTCGTCGCCCTGGTCCCAGCCGGGGAACGGGAGCGGAGTGAGCTCCTTCGGCTGGCCGCCGCCGCGCAGCAGGGCAGTGAGCATCCGCTGGCCCACGCGCTGAGGCGCGCCGCGTCGCGCGAGGGACTGGACCTGCCCAGGGTCGTAGACTTTCGCGCTCTTCCCGGACGCGGCCTGCGGGCCGTCGTCGAAGGACGGAGCCTGCTGATCGGTAGTCGGCGCCTGATGGCAGAGCAGGGTGTCGAGGCAACGGTGCTGGAAGAGGCTGCGAGAGAGCAGGAGACCAGCGGGTACAGCCTCGCTTGGGTCGCGGAGCTGCGCGGGCAAACATCCCAGCTCCTAGGCCTGGTGGCCTTCGGAGACACGCCCAGATCCACCTCTGCCGATGCCGTCGCCGACCTCAAGCGCCTCGGCCTGCAGGTCGCTCTGCTCAGCGGCGACAATCGACGCGCGGCCGAGGCCATGGGCAAACGCCTTGGGATCGAACAGGTGATCGCCGAGGTGCTGCCGGAGGAAAAGGCCGCTGAGATCCAGCGACTTAGGGCAGCCGGCCGGTCGGTCGCCATGGTCGGCGACGGCGTCAACGACGCGCCCGCTCTGGCGGCCGCCGACTTGGGACTTGCCATGGGGGAGGGCAGCGACGTGGCTCTGGAGGCAGCCTCGGTCGCGCTACTGCGATCCGACCCGCGCCTGGTGGCCGAGGCGGTGGTGCTGGCCCGCGCGACCCGCGCGAAGATCAGGCAGAACCTTTTCTGGGCCTTCATCTACAACACCGCCAGCCTGCCCTTGGCGGCTCTCGGACTGCTCTCGCCGATCGTGGCCGGAGCGGCCATGGCAGCCTCCTCGATTTCGGTTGTCGGCAACACCCTGTTGCTGGGGCGTCTGCGGCGCGGTCGGCGCCTCCTGCCATCGGATTGACGCTATGAACATCGGCGAAGCAGCCGCCCAATCCGGTGTGGCGGCGAAAACCATCCGCTACTACGAATCAATCGGTCTGATCGCCCCGGCGGAGCGGACGGAGGCCGGCTATCGCGTCTATTCGACCAACGATATCCAAACCCTGCGTTTCATCGCGCGGGCACGCGGCCTCGGCTTTTCCGTCGCCGACTGCGCCAGTCTGCTCGCACTCTGGAGGGACAAGTCGCGCGCCAGCGCTGACGTGAAGGCCCTGGCACGGCATCAGGTCGAGGCCATCGAGGCCAAGATCGCCGAGTTGGAGACGATGCGCGCGACACTCGAGCACTTGATGCGGCGCTGCCACGGCGACGACCGCCCCGACTGCCCAATTCTCAGTGATCTGGCAGGCTCTTTGTCTCGAAAAGACGCTTGATCCGACGCCGGATCTCCGGTTCGACTCCGCGACGCTAGCTGCTCGTTAACCTAAAGAGGGCAATACTTCGGGCGTGCGTGAAGGCAAGGACCAGATACAACGGCCGCTCCAACGTTCCGAGCGTCGGCAGAAGACGGCGATCCGACGCGACCGGCGCGCGGCCGGCCTTCATCCGGAGCCCGTGGGGTCCAGGATCGGCTCCGGCTTTCGAGACCTCGCCCGCAGCCGGATTCTGCAACTCGGGCTGCTTTGGTCGGCGGCCTTAACGCTCGGCGGCCTGGGCGGTCTTCACCTCGCCGAGGAGGGCTGGCCGGGTTCCGAAAGAGTTCCGGCTGCGTCGGCCCCCGCCTTGGCCCTAACGGTCGATCCGCTGCCGCCCGAGCCTGAATTCGCAGCCGATCAGCCGGCCGGCGAAGCGGCCGCACCCGCCCCGGACGCGCCGCTCGCAGATACCCTCGGCACCGAGACCGCCGAGTTGCCGGCGGTCGAATCCGAACAGGAAGCGGCGCGCGACGCCGGATCTGAGACTGTCACCGCAACAGTCGCCGCGGCGGTTCCGTTGGATCTGATCGGCCCGCAAAGCCGTCCGGCCTGGCTGGCCAACGCCATTCCCTCCACGGTCGACCCCGAGCGCCCGATGATCGCGGTGGTGATCGACGACCTCGGCCTCAAGCGCCGGGCGACCCGTCAGACCGTGGCACTGCCCGGACCGCTCTCCCTGGCCTTTCTGGCCTACGCCGGAGATCTGACCGAGCAGGCGCGGTTGGCCCGAGCCGCCGGCCATGAACTGCTGCTGCACCAGCCGATGGAGCCGCAGGGGGCGCAAGACCCGGGGCCGGGCGCCCTGCTGACCGGCCTCAGCGCCGAGGCGAATGTGGCGCGACTGACGAAAGCCCTCGACCGTTTGCCCACGGTCGTCGGCATCAACAACCACATGGGTAGCCGTTTCACGGCCTCGCCCACAGCGTTGGAGCCGGTGTTGGCAACACTCCGGCAGCGCGGCCTGCTGTTCCTGGACTCCCGCACGACGGCCGAGTCCGTCGGCACGTTGCTTGCCAATCGGATGGGCGTCCCCAGCATCGGACGCGACGTCTTTCTGGATCACAAGGTCGGCGCCGGCCGGCCCTACGTGGAGCAGCAGCTTGCCGAGCTCGAGGCGATTGCCCGCGAGAACGGAGCGGCGGTCGCCATCGGGCACCCGCACAAGGGCACGTTGGAAGCTCTAGCGGCCTGGCTGCCGCAGTTGGAGGCGCGCGGCTTTCAACTTGTCCCGATCTCGGCGGTTGTACGGGCGCAACAGAACCGTCTTCTCGCCGAATCGAACCGTCGCTGAAGACCGCCGCGGCTAGAGCAGGATCTGAGTTCATGGAACAAGTGCAACACCGCTAAAGTGATTGCGCGATGGGTATACGTTACGGCCAGCTCAGCCTTGAGGAGCGTTTGGCGATCTCCGACCTGCATGGAGGCGGGAGATCGATCCGCAGCATTGCCGCCACATTGAGACAGGCGCCAAGCACAATCAGCCGCCAGCCGCGAGTTGGCCCGCAACAGCCGGCCGACCAAAGCCTGGCCTGGCGGGTATGATCCCTGCCGCGCTCATGGCTTGGTCGAGGGCGTCAAAAGTCGACCCGGTCTCCGCCCTTGAGTCCAAGCATTTCCCGGGCCTCGTCGGGCGTCGCCACATCGATCGACAGCCCCGTCAACAAGTCTCGTGCCTTGCTGACCTGATCGGCGTTGGACTGTGCCAGTGCACCGGGACCGATCCAGAGCGAGTCCTCGAGCCCCACCCGTATGTTTCCGCCCATCGACGCGGCCTGGGCAGCGATCCGCATCTGATTGCTGCCGGCGCCCAGTACCGACCAGCGGTAGCCGTCGCCAAACAGCCGGTCCGCCGTGCGCCGCATGTGCAGGACGTCCTCCGGATGTCCGCCGATTCCGCCGAGGATACCGAAGACGCTTTGCACGAAAAGCGGCCCCTCGATGATACCGCGGTCGACGAAGTTCCGGAGATTGTAGAGATGGCTGATGTCGTAACACTCGCACTCGAAGCGGGTGCCGTTGGCCCCGCAGGCAGTCATGATCTTCTCGATGTCCGAAAAGGTGTTTTTGAACACGAGGTCAAAACTCTTTTCGAGATGCTCCTTCTCCCACGCGTGCTTGAACGAGGTGTAGCGCTCGAGCATGGGAAAGAGACCGAAGTTCATGGAACCCATGTTGAGCGAGGCGATCTCGGGCTTGAAGAGAACAGCCGGCTGCATGCGTTCTTCGACGCTCATGTGCGGGCTGCCGCCGGTCGTGAGATTGATGGCGGCGTTCGTTGCCTGCTTGATGTTGGGCAGGAAGCGTTCGAAGACCTTCGGGTCCTGGGTGGGGCGGCCCGTCTCGGGGTCCCGCGCGTGCAGATGCAGGATGGCCGCGCCGGCCTCGGCTGCCGCGACCGCCGCCTCGGTGATTTCCTCAGGCGTGACCGGCAGATACTCGGACATGGAAGGCGTGTGGATCGCGCCGGTCACCGCACAGGTGATGATGACCTTGTTTCGAGAGGCCATGAACCGCTCCCCTTTGTCTTCAGGTTTCGGACTCGCTTGCGGCGTCGCCGAGATGGACCGACAGCGCCATCAGGCGCCGATCCCGCCAGGCCTGGCGCTTCTCCAGCGCTTCAGCCGGACGGACGGCACGTAGCTCGTCCGCCAAGCGCTCCAGGACCTCGGGTTGCCAAGGCGGCGCGTCACTGCGCTGCCGGTCGATTGCGGTATAGAGCGGGCCGTAGCGCCGCGCGTAGTCGGCAACGCCGCCCGGCGCATTCAGATCGATCGTCTCGAACGGACCCATGAATGACCAGCGCCGTCCGAGACCGTCCCTGACCGTCCGGTCCAAATCTTCCGCCGAGACGTAGCCGTCACGGTAGAGCCGGAGGGCTTCGGTCAGAAGCGCGCCTTGCAGCCGGTTGAGGACGAACCCCTCGATCTCCTTACGCACGTGGATCGGTACCTGTTCGACCCGGCGCATCAACGCGAGGGTCCGGGCGACGCAATCGGAAGCGGTTCGCGCGCCCGGTACGACCTCGACCAGGGGCACGAGAGACGGCGGATTGACAGGGTGCGCGACGAGGCAGCGCTCAGGCCGGTCGAGATGGCCGGCAAAGTCCGTCGCGGTAATGCCGGAGGTCGAACTCGCCAGAATGGCGTCTCTGGGCGCAGCCGCCTCCAGCGCGCTGAAGAGGCGCCGCTTCAGACCGACGTCTTCAGGGCCGCATTCCTGAACGTAAGTCACGCCCTCGAGCGCCGTCCCCAGCTCGGCATGGCGGGTGATCCGGCGTAGGATCCGTTCGGGCTTGCCGCAGAGCCCGGCCTGGTGAAGGTCGGCCAACGTTGCGGCGATCGCAGCTTTGGAGCGGGCCAGCGCTTCGGCGTCCGGATCCTGCAGCCGCACCGCGAACCCGGCCCGAGCGAAGACAACGGCCCAGGCCCTACCAATCAGCCCGGCGCCGATGACGGCAATCGTCTCGTTCATCTCGGTTCCTCGGTTCGACTCTTCAGAGCGTTTCGACATTGCCACAGACGCTTAGGGCCTGGCCGCTGATGCTCCCTCCGCCCGGGGCAGAGAGAAACAGCGCCATCGCGGCGATATCCTTGGCGTCGACCATGCGGCGCAGCGAGACCTTCGAGAGATTTTCCCGCTCAACGTCTTCATAAGTCCGTCCGAGCGCTTCGGCTCTATCGCGGATCACGCGCTCGATGCGCTGTCCCCTGACGATCCCGGGCAGGATGGCGTTGACCCGCACGCCGTCCGGCCCAAGCTCCGCCGCGAGGCTCTTGGTCAACCCAACGACCGCCCACTTGCTCGCCGCATAGGGCGTGCGAAACGCGAACCCCAGCCGTCCAGCCACAGACGCGAGGTTCAGGAGGACGCCTTGACTTTCGCGCAAGTGCACCGCCGTGCGACGGGCAACCAGATACTGGCCGTTGAGGTTGACGTCGATCACGCGCTCCCAGTCGGCCACCTCGATTTCGTCGATGCCGGCGGTCGGCCCGGCAATGCCGGCGTTGTTGACGACGACGTCGAGACCGCCAAGGACGCGGGTCGCCGCCTCGACCAGCGCGTCCACGTCTGCGGGTTTGCTGACGTCGGCGAGACCGCGCCCGATCTCCGGATCCAAGGTATCGAGGATGGAACGATCCACATCGCAGGTGTAGACCTGCGCCCGGGCTTCCCGGAACGCCTCGACGATGACGCGCCCGATTCCGCTGCCGCCAGCCGTAACGAGGACACGCAAGCCTTCGCGGGGAACCAGGCTTCCAAGGACGCTCATGCCCGCTTGCTCTCCTGTGTCTCTTCCAACAGCAACTGCGCGATATCCTTTGCGGCATCGCCGATGTCCCGTTCGATCGCTCTGCGTGCAGCCGTCCCGTCGCCGTCCCGCATCGCCCGTTCCGCTTCCCGGTGACACTCCATGGAGTGAGCGAGATGACCGGGACGGAAGAGAGCCAGTCGAATCAGCGGACCCACCCGCACCCACAGCCCTTCGATCAACTCGAGCAAAATGGGCTGGCGCGCGGCCTGATAGATCGCGGAATGGAAGCGCCAGTTGTTCTCGAGATAGGCATCCGCGTCCTTCTTGGCGGCAGCCGTTTCCATCAGCGCGCAGGCGTTGCGGATCAGCCGAAGGTGCCGGCTTGTCATGCGCCCGCAGGCCGTCTCCGTCGCCATGCCCTCAAGCTGGATGCGGATCGTGCGGATCTCGACGAGAGCTTCTGGAGACAGAAACGGCACGGCCAGCACGCGATTGGGGCCCTGGACCACAAGCCCGCCCTCGCTCTCGAGCCGCCGTAAGGCTTCGCGGACCGGCGTCACACTGGTCCCGAGTGCCGCCGCCGTCGTGCGCAGGCTGATTTCCTCACCGGGCCGAAAGCGCCCACTCATCAGAGCCTGCCGCAAGGCCAGATAGGCCTGAGTCTGAACCGTCGTTCCATCCTCGAGAACCAGCTGGCTCAGCTTGTCCGGATCGTTCTCCGCCGCGATCAGCATAGTCTTTTTCGTCCAGTCAAAGGCATCAACTGTGATCTCACTTTCATCTCATAGGCTTCATTTTTGCCAGAGATTTCTGACCTATGTCGAGAGATTTGCTAATTTTTTTGCCCGCCTTGACTCTTCTGAGCATCCTCCATAGCGTTAATCCGTGATCACACCTGAACGAAGGTCGCTGGCTTTCAGCGCCTCCGCAAGAGGGATGGATCCGAAGCACGAAGCCCCGAAAAGGGGGAGCTCCAGGAGGAAACGACCTTGAAACGCCTTGTCACCGGATTGGCGGCAGCCGCCGTCGCTTGCGTCTCCGCCGCGGCGAGCGCGCAGCAGAACGACTACAGCGACGTCGAACCCGAACGCATCATAGACGTCAGCCTTCCCCTCGGCCCCGCATCCCAGCAGGGCATCGGCATCCTGAAATTCGGCGAGGAACTACAGCGGCTCTCCGAGGGGCGGCTTCGAATCCAGCCGCACTACGACAACGCCCTCGGCGCAGAACGCGAAGTCGTGGAGGGCATGAGCTTCGGCACGATCGACGCCGGCATTACCTCGACCGGCCCTATGGGCGGTTTCGTCGATGCTTTCATGCTGTTCGACCTGCCTTACATCTTTACGGATCACGCACATGCTCACGCCTTCCTGGACAGCGAGCACGGCGCACAGCTCGCGCAGCTTCTGGAAGACGGAGCGAACGTGAAGATCCTGGCCTGGATGGAGAACGGTTTCCGCCACAACACCAACAACGTGCGCCCGCTCAATCATCCTGACGATCTCAGGGGGATCAACCACCGCACCCAGGAAAGCCGCGTTCAAGTCGATACCTGGAGAGCGCTCGGTGCCAACGCCTCGCCGATGGCCTGGACCGAGGTCTTCACCGCTTTGCAGCAAGGTGTGATGGATAGTCAGGAAAACCCACTACCGACCATTTACGACGTCAACTTCTACGATGTGCAGCGCTACCTGAACATGACGCAGCACGTCTACTCCCCGGCGCCGCTGATGATGGGGCTCGACCTGTTCAACTCTTTTTCCGAAGAAGACCGGGCGATCATCCTGGAGGCGGCTGCAATCGCCCTGCCTGTGCAGAGGCAGGCCAGTCAGGACCTTGAGCAGGAATACCTCGGACGCCTCGAAGAGCTTGGCATGGTTGTGACCCATCCCGATCTCGAACCCTTCCGGGAGAAGGTGGCACCGGTCATCGAGACCTGGACGCCGACGGTCGGGCCGAGCCTCGTCGAGGCCGCGGTCGCCTTCTCGAACTGACTTGACGGTGCCGCGATCCGGGTGCGGGGGCAAACTCCGCACCCAGGACGCGCAACGCCGGGAGTCTTCTCCAGATGATACGCGCACTGTTCGCCATCAACCGCGCCATCGCGGGTCTGAACTGGGTGGTCGGGTGGCTACTCGCCGCCTTGCTCCTCGTCATGACCGTCTTCATCGCCTGGCAGGTTTTCGCGCGCTACGTGATGGGGAGTCCCCTGTTCTTCTCGGAGGAGATCGCGCGCTTTTCGATGGTCTGGATGACCATGCTCGGGATAGGTTACGCCTTCCGCCACGGCAGCCTGATCTCGGTCGACATCCTGGCCGAATTCGGCGGCATCACGCTCCGGCGGCTGCTTGCGGTGACAATTCCGCTCATCGCCGTCGTCTTCGCGCTCGTTCTTCTCGTCTGGGGCATCGATATCACGGAGCGGGTTGCCCGCCAGACAGCACCGAGCACCCGGATCTCGATGGGTTGGCTCTACGCCGCCGTGCCGGCAGGCGCAGCCCTCATCTTCGTCAACGCGCTCGGTCTGCTCATCGACTCCGTCATTCCGAAGCGCGCCTGATCGATGGTCGCGCTCCTCTTCGTCCTGCTGGCCGTCCTGCTGCTGATCGGTCTGCCGATCGCCTTCGCACTTGGCCTCGCCGCCACGGCAACGATCTGGCTGGGCGATCTGATGCCGATGCTGATCGTTCCGCAGGAAATGATCCGCTCGATCAACTCCTTCGCCTTGCTCGCGATTCCCTTCTTCATCCTCGCGGGCTTCCTGATGCAGCACGGCGGTATCTCGCGCCGTCTGGTCGACTTCTCTAACGCATTGGTCGGCAGCATGACCGGCGGACTGGCCATGGTGGCGATCGTGACCTCTCTCTTCTTCGCCGCAATATCGGGGTCCGGGACCGCAACGACCGCAGCGATCGGCGCGATCCTGATCCCGGCCATGATCGCAAAGGGCTACAACGCGAATTTCGCTGCGGCGAACCAGGCCGCCGCCGGGTCTCTTGGCGTCATTATTCCGCCAAGCATTCCGCTGATTCTTTACGCAATCTCCGCCAATGTCTCTGTCGGCGACATGTTCATGGCCGGCATTCTGCCCGGCGTCCTCGTCGCCGTCGCGCTCCTGCTCTACGCCCACCTCTATTCACGCAGACGGATGCCTGCGCGCGAGGACCCGAGCTCCCGGCGTGACATGCTGGTCGCCGGCCGCAAGGCGATCCTGGCCATTCTCATGCCGGTGCTCGTTCTGGGTGGAATCTACGGTGGTGTCTTCACGCCGACCGAGGCAGCGGTGATTGCCGTCGTCTACTCCTTCCTGGTCGGGGCACTGGTCTACCGCGAAATCAAGCTGCGCGACATCCCGGAGATCCTGCGAAGATCCGCCGTCACCTCCGCCGTCATTCTCGGCATCATCGCCGCTGCCGGACTGTACGGCCGAATCATTCAGACCCTCGGCGTTCCTGCCATGGTCTCAGATCTCGTGATCGGTTCCATCGCCAGCGTCATCATCTTCATCGTACTGGTGAATGTTCTTCTGCTGATCGTCGGGATGTTCATCGAGGCGGCCGCGGCGATCCTGATCTTCGTTCCGATCTTGCTGCCGATCGCCCTCAGTTTCGGCATTAGCCCGATCCACTTCGGCATCATCATGGTGGTCAATCTCGCGATGGGGATGTTCACCCCGCCCGTCGGCCTGAACCTCTTTGTCGCGTCTCAGATCTCCGGCTCGGGGATCGCCAAGCTGTCGCGCTCGGTGGTCCCCTTCGCTATCGTCGTCTTCGCCGTCGTGCTGGTGATCAGTTTCGTGCCCTTCCTATCCACCTGGCTTCCGTCGCGCTGACCCTTGCAAGGGCTACGTGTTTAGTCCCGACAGACGCGGATCGTCGATGACCTTGCGTTCCTGGGCGTAGGGGATGAAGCCCATGCGCTGATAGAGAGGCAGGGCCTTGGGGTGATCCAGGGTGTTGGTGTTCACCCAGAGGCGGCTCGGTTCGTAGGACCAGGCGATGTCGATGGCACTGGAGAGCAGGTAGGGCCCCAGGCGCTGGCCGACGAACTCCGGCATAAGACCGAAGTAGGCCAGCTCGATCTCGGGCCGCCGGCGCCGGTCCAGCTCGGCGTAGCCCGCCGGCTGACCGTCGACATAGAGCACGTAGATCTCGACCTTATCGTCCTGGATGATCCCGGCCAGGTCTGCGTCGTTCAGGGCGCGCCGTTCCCACCAGAGCCAAGGCTCGCCGACGCTGTTGTAGAGGAAGCGGTAGAAGGCGACAGTCGGCCGGAGGCAGCGGAGCAGGGCGGTCGTCCGGCCGGCTGGTGCTTGGAGCGTCTGCAGGGCAGGGCGGCTATGCATCTCCAGATAGGTGACGGTGTTGACCAGCTTGTTGGCATCGAGCTTATCGGGCTCGACAGCCCGAGGTCCGGTTGCCGTGGAGGAGGATGCGGGGCGTCTGCCCGCGTCGAGATCCCGAGACAGCAAGGTCGTTTTCGCCTCGGCGTAGCCGAAGGCCTCGCCGACTCGCCGTGCATCGACGTCGGCCGGCCCAAGCAGAACCTGGGCCTCGGTCGCACCGCGTTCGCGCAGCCAGGTTTCGCCCCGCCGCATCAGGCGACGCGCCAGGCCGCTGCCGCGCAACTCAGGTTCGACCGCCAGCTTGATCAACCAACCGCTCTCGCCGTCGAGCCGTGCGGCCACGCAACCAGCCACTTCGATCCCGTGCTCCAGGCGACGTCTCGCGACAAGCAGACAGCCCTGCATTCCCTCGAAGGACGGCAGGGCGTCGGGCAGCCCGCAGCGCCGCCAGAGCGCCTGGCAGCCTTCGAGATCGGCCGTGCCGGCTTCGGCGACCTCGAACGGCGCGCTGCCCTCGCTCATGCAGAGGCGTCCGATCCGCCGCCGCCAGCTTCGCCGGTCGTAACGGGCGTCTCGGCGTCCGGCAGTCCCCATTCGGCCCAGGAACCGTCGTAGACCGCGACATCACGATGCCCGACCAGGGCGAGACCCAGGGCGAGGATGCAGGCGGTGACGCCGGAGCCGCAGGTGGTCACCACCGGCTTGCCGAGGTCGAGACCCGCCTCGGCGAAGCGCTGACGTAGCTGAGGTTCGGACAGCAGCGTGCCGTCGGTGGCGTCGATCAGATCGGTGAAGGGCAGGTTGAGCGACTGGGGTATTCGCCCGAGCCGCCGACCCGGCCAGATCTCCCCGGCCGCGCCCTCGAAACGCTCGCGCGAGCGCGCATCGACAACCTGTTCCCGACCGCTCTCCAGGTTGCGCAAAAGCTGGTCCTTGCCGCGCACCTGGGTGCGGTCAAAGCGGGCCGTGAAGTGGCGCTCCTGAGGCTGCACCAGACGATCGTCCAGAGGGCGCCCCTCGGCCTTCCATTTGGGTAGACCGCCGTCCAGAACCGACACGTCCCGGTGCCCCATGATCCGGAAGCTCCACCAGACGCGCGGCGCCGAGCGCAGACCGTGACGGTCGTAGACGACGATGCGGTTGCCGTCCCCCAGCCCCAGCTTGCGCACCCGAGAGGCGAACTTCTCCGGGCTGGGCAGCATGTGGGGCAGGGACGAAGTTTCGTCCTTGATCTCGTCAATATCGAAGAAGACCGCGCCCGGTATGTGCTCGGCCTCGTAGTCCGCGCGGGCATCGCCCTCCTCGACGGGCAGGTAGTAGCTCGCATCGACGAGGCGCACGTCCGGCGCCTCCAGGTGCTCTGCAAGCCACTCTGTCGAAACCAGGGCGGAGCTATCGGGCCGGAGCATGGAGACGTCCCTTTCGTTGGACGGTTTCGGAGCTGCGCAGCAGGGCGGAGCGGTCAGCCGGCGAAGCGCAGATTGATACGGCGGTTCTGCTTGCCCTTGTTCTCGATCTTGCCGACTTCGACAGGACCGATCTCACCGGTGCGAGCAACGTGCGTGCCGCCGCAGGGCTGCAGGTCGACGCCCGGGATCTTCAGCAGGCGGACCCGACCGGCGCCGCTCGGCGGCTTGACCGACATGGTACGCACCAGCTCCGGCTGCGCGGCCAGTTCGTCGTCGGTGATCCAGACGGGGGTGACCGCATGATCCTCCCGGATCAAACGGTTGAGCTCCCCGGTCAACCAGGCTTTGTCGGGACTGCCGTCTGGCAGATTGAAGTCCAGACGGCTCTTCTCCGCGCCGACCTGACCGCCTGTGACGTGGCCCTCAACCAGGCTGCAGAGCAGGTGCAAGCAGGTGTGCATGCGCATGTGCCGGTAGCGCCTGTCCCAATCGAGCTCGGCCGTCACCTTGCCGCCGACCTCTGGCAGCGCCTCGCCCTCGGCCGGTATCAGGAGGCTATCGTTGTGGTCGTCGCCCTTGTGGGTATCGGCGATGCGGAGCTCGCGGCCGTCGGCGAAGCGCAGAACGCCGCTGTCGCCCGGCTGGCCGCCGCCCTCCGGATAGAAGATCGTCCGATCAAGTCGGATGCCTTCGGGTCCGGCCGAGATGACTTCGGCGTCACAGCTCTTGAGATAGGCGTCGTCGCGGAACAGCAGATCCATGGCGCGCTCCTTGTGGCGGTGTCAGCGCTCGAGCCAGCCGGGAACCGGCAGGCCCTTGCTGCGGAGGAAAGCGGGGTTAAACAGCTTGGACTGATAGCGCGTCCCGCCGTCGCAGAGGATGGTGACGATGGTCTTGCCCGGCCCCAAATCGCGCGCCATGCGGATCGCCCCGCCAACATTGATCCCGCTGGAGCCGCCGAGCACCAGCCCCTCATGTTCCAGTAGATCGAAGACGATCGGCAAGGCCTCCTCGTCGGGAATGCGGTAGGCCAGATCGACCGGCGCCTCCTTCAGGTTCTCGGTGATCCGACCCTGGCCGATCCCCTCGGTGATCGACGTTCCCTCGGCCTTCAGTTCGCCCTTGGCGTAGTGGCCGAAGATGGCCGAGCCGCCGGGATCCGCGACGCCGATCTTGATCCCGGCCTTGCGCGCCTTCAAAGCGATACCGGTCCCGGCCAGCGTGCCCCCGGTTCCCACCGCGCAGACAAAGCCGTCGACCTGTCCCTCGGTCTGCTCCCAGATCTCGGGTCCGGTGGTCTCTAAATGGCCTTGGAAATTGGCGACGTTGTCGAACTGATTGGCCCAGATCGCCCCGTTGGGCTCCTTCTCCGCCAGCTCTTCGGCGAGCCGGCGCGACACGTGCACGTAGTTGTTCGGATCCTTGTAAGGCACCGCAGGCACCTCGTGCAATTCGGCGCCGCAGAGCCGCAGCATGCCCTTCTTCTCCTGACTCTGCGTCTCGGGAATGACGATGACCGTGCGATAGCCGCGCGCGCAACCGACCAGAGCCAGACCGATACCGGTGTTGCCGGCCGTGCCCTCGACGACGACACCGCCGGGCTTGAGCTGCCCCTTTTCCTCCGCATCCTTCACGATGGCCCAAGCCGCCCGGTCCTTAACCGATCCGCCGGGGTTCAGGAACTCCGCCTTGCCGAGAATCGTACAGCCCGTCGCCTCGGAGGCCGCGCGCAGCTTGATCAGCGGCGTTCGTCCGATGGTGCCGATAAAGCCGTCGCGGGAGGTCATGGTCTCGGGCGGTCCTCTCTTCGAAGTCGGTGCCGGTCCTGTCGGCTGAAATCGCGACTGAATCGTTGAAGTTCAAACAGCCGACGAAATCGGACTTTAGAGCGCGATCGTCTCAGGTGGAAGCGTTCGGCTTCCACCTGAGACGTGAATCGCCCTCTAAACCTTACGGTTAGAGTAGGATTTACGCCTTGGGTGGAATCGCCAGAGCAATCCCACCCAAGGCGATCCTGCTCTACGCCGGGGCTCCGCAGGGCCGCAAGATAGGCTCCCCGCAACCCAGCCCCTCACGGCATCGGATAGGCCTACGCGGTCCAAGCCGCGCGAACAGCCTCGCGGTTCAGCTTGAGCCACATCAGCGCCATAAGCGCGGGGGTGTTTTCCGTGCGCTTGTTCTCCACCAGAGCCCAAGCCTCCGCGAAGGGCGCCGCGACAGCTTCGATGTCCTCGTGCTCGTGATCCAGACCGTAGACGCCGCCGGCGTTCGTCAGGTCGGCCCGGCCGAGGTAGAGGTCGATCCGCTCGCTACTGGCACCCGCCGAGGTCATGAAGCGGAAGAGGTGCCAGAGATCTGTGACCTCCACGCCGGCCTCCTCCAGGGCTTCGCGGCGGGCCACGTCTTCGGCGGCTTCGCCGGGATCGATAATGCCGGCCACCGTCTCGATCTGCCAGGGTTGGCCCTCGCCGAGCAGTGCCGGCAGGCGCACCTGACGAACCATCAGCACCTTATCGGTCAGAGGGTCGTAAGGCAGCACCGCCACCGCATGGCCACGGTCGAAGACCTCGCGCTGCACCGCCTCCGACCAGCCGCCGGCGAAGAGACGGTGACGGAAGCGGAAGCGATCCATCTTGAAGTAGCCGTCGTAGACCCGCTCTTGCTGTTGGATGTCGATGTCGTCGGGGCCGAAGCCGCTGTCGAACATAGGCGCTGCACCTCCTTGCTGGCAGCGCGCAAGCTAGAGTGCAGGACCGGCGGTTGGAAGTGGCAAGGCTTCGACCGTTCGATGTCCTGCCGACGCAGCCGCCCGGAGATCGTGGAGGCCCGAACAGCCGCCGAGCCCGAACAGCCGCCGAACCCGAACAGTCGGTTGTGCCGGATCGGGCGGCATGGCTCACTGGCGATAGATAAACTGGAGGAGAGGCAGAGCGGATGCGAAGCGAGAAGTTCACGTTCCCGGGCAGCGACGGGCAGGAGCTTGCCGCAAGACTGGACTTGCCCGAAGGCAGGCCCTCGGCCTACGCGCTCTTCGCGCACTGCTTCACCTGTAGCAAGGACATCTTCTCGGCCCAGCGCATCGCCCAAGGGCTGGCCGAGCGCGGCCTCGCAGTCTTGCGCTTCGACTTCACGGGGCTGGGACACAGCGACGGAGAGTTCGCCAACACCAACTTCTCGTCCAACATTCAGGACCTGTTGGCCGCAGCCGAGCATTTGAGACGCACCTACGAGGCGCCGAAGCTGCTGGTCGGGCACAGCCTGGGCGGTGCCGCGGTGCTGGCGGCGGCCGGGGACATTCCGGAGTGCCAGGCCGTCGCGACCATAGCCGCACCCGCCGACCCCGCACACGTTGCCCATCACTTCACCGACAAGCGCGCGGAGATCGAACGCGAGGGCGAGGCCGAGGTGCAGCTCGCCGGCCGTCCCTTTCGGATCAAGAAACAGTTCTTGGAGGACATCGCCGCTCAGCGGCTGGCCGAGCGCGTCGCCGGCCTTCGCCGTCCGCTGCTGATCTTCCACGCGCCGCTCGACGAGACGGTGAGCATCGACAACGCGAGCGGCATCTTCGTCGCCGCGAAGCATCCGAAGTCCTTCGTTTCGCTGGACTCTGCGGACCATCTCCTGAAACGCAAGGAAGACGCGGTCTACGTGGCCGAGGTTCTCGCAGCTTGGGCAGGCCGATATCTGCGGACCGACAAGGTGGCTTCCGAAAAGGCGCAGCCCGATCCCTCGGGCAGGGACGAGGGCACGGTGGTGGTACGCGAAACCGGCGAGGGCTTCCTAAGCCAACACGTTTTCGTCGGCCGGCATCGCCTGCGTGCCGACGAACCGTTCGCCCTGGGCGGCGACGACAGCGGTCCGACGCCCTACGACCTGCTGTTGGCTGCGCTGGGCAGTTGCACCAGCATGACGATGCGGATGTACGCCAAGCGCAAGAACTGGGCATTAAAGACGGCACAGGTCACACTCAATCATTCGAAGATCCACGCGCAGGACTGCGCCGACTGCGAAACGCGCGACGGAAAAATCGATCGGATCGAACGGCAGATTCGACTGGAGGGCGACCTGGACGAAGCTCAGCGCGACAAGCTGCTGGAGATCGCAGACAAGTGTCCCGTCCACCGCACGTTGCACAGTGAAGTACAGATTGTCACGCAACGAGAGGCTGCGGAAACCCAAGGGTAGGTATGTCGCAATATGGCGGATTTATTGGAGAGTCCGTCGCAACTTGGCAACTTGCGCCTTGGGAGGCGGCCCAAACTCTGCTAGCGTTGGATAATAAGCTCGTTCGTTTAAACGCGAGCAAACAAAGGAAGATCCGGCTCGGCAAGCCTAACCAGCCGGAGTCAGGGAAGGCTATGGTACAGGGCTACAGGGATCCGTCTTACGGCGCCGTCGCGATCGAAGCGGTTGCGGGCGCAGGGCTGTGCCAGGCGCGATGCAACGTCGCCATCGCTGCAGGCACTGCAGGCTTCACACGCCCCTAGAGTTGCCGGTCTTCCTCGACATATCGCCGCGTGAGCGACCATCGAGAGTCGCAGACGCTCAAGATTTTTTTGACCGGTGCGCAGGTCGCGTCGGTCCGGCTGCCTAGGGAGACGAGAATGGCCAAGAAGGAAATCCGGGACGAGACGGGCAAACGCGTCCACCCCTACGTTCCGGAGCTCTGCGAGCAGCTTCGGAAGGGGGACTGCGATCGTCGCGAGTTCTTGCGCACAGCCACGCTGCTCGGTGTCTCCTCAGCCGCCGCCTACGCAATGGCAGGCACCATTCTGGGTGAAGCCCCGGTGAAGCGGGCGATCGCGCAGGAAACGCCGAAGATGGGCGGCACGCTGCGCTCGGCCATGCGCGTCCAGCGGATGGACGATCCGGCGACCTACGACTGGGCGGAGATGTCCAACCAGACCCGTGCGATCTGTGAGTACATGACCGTCACGGGATCGGACAACGTGACGCGCCCCTACCTGGCCGAAAGCTGGGAAGCCTCCGACGATCTCAAGACCTGGACCTTCAAGCTTCGCCAGGGCATCCAGTGGTCGAACGGCGACGCCTTCAACGCCGACGACGTAATCCACAACTTCACGCGCTGGCTCGACCCCGAGGTCGGCTCCTCCAACATCGGTCTCTTCGGCGGCATGGTCGAGCAGACGGCCGACGGCGGCAGCCGGATGCGCGACGGCGCGATCGAACGAGTCGACGATCACACCGTTCGCCTGCACCTCTCCGAGGCCGAGCTGGCGATCCCGGAAAACCTTTACAACTATCCGACGATCATTGTGCACCGCGGTTTCGGCGTCGATTACGAAGCCGATTTCGCGAGCAATCCCATCGGGACCGGCCCATACGAACTCAGCGAATTCCGGGTTGGCGAGGTCTGCCGGCTGCGCAAGCGCGGCGAATACTGGGGCGGCGAGGTCTTCCTGGACGAAATCCACTACATCGACACGGGCGACGACCCCAGCGCGCGCGTGGCGGCGCTGGCGTCCGGTCAGGTGGATCATCTCTACGAAGTGGACATCAGCGCCATCGATCTGATGGAGCGTCTGCCGAACGCAATCCTGCACGAGGCCGTCACCGCGCAGACCGGCGTGGCCCGCATGCGCGTCAGCGAGCCGCCCTTCGACAACCTGAAGGTCCGCCAAGCCTTCGTCGCCTGTATGGACCACCAGAAGGTTCTGGACATCGCCTATCGCGGACGCGGAAAGATTGCCGAGAACCACCATGTCTCGCCGATTCATCCCGAGTATTTCCAACTTCCCGGCATGACCCGCGACGTAGAGAAGGCCAAAGCGCTGCTGGCGGAGGCCGGTGTAGAGTTGCCACTGCGCGTCAAGATCGATCTCGGTCAGGCCGAAGCCTGGCACCTTGGGGCTATGCAGGAATACAAGCAGCAGCTCGAACCGGCTGGAATCATCCTCGACCTGAATCCGCTGCCCGGTGCCTCCTACTGGGACGTTTGGGACAAGACGCCCTTCGGTTTCACCCAGTGGACCCACCGGCCGCTCGGCGTCATGGCGCTGAACCTAGGCTACAAGTCCGGGGTGCCTTGGAACGAGTCGGGCTACTCGAGCGCGGAGTTCGACGCGGCCCTCGCGGAGGCCTCCGCGACCCTCGATGTGACCGAACGGCGTGCGAAGATGGAGCGGGTGCAGAAAATTTTGCAGGACGATGCGGTGATCGCTCAGCCGCTCTGGCGGTCCGTCTTCTCGGCAACCACGGACAAGGTCAAGGGGTACGAGCTCCATCCGACGTTCTATCACCAGTTCCACAAGGTCTGGTTGGACACCTGAGATTAGGGAGGTCGGCCGACGGCAGGACGCCACCGACCGGCCGATCCGCCCTTACGCTCGGGGGAGCTTGCATAGATGCTGATTTTCATCACCCGACGCGGCGCAACCATGGTTCTGACCATGATCGCCGTCTCGATGCTGCTGTTCGCCGCCCTGGAGGTGAACGTCGAGAACGTCGCGGTGAAGGTTCTTGGGCCCTACTCCTCACAGGAGCAGCGCCAGATCTGGCTCGAGAACAACGGCTATTTCGAGCCGATCTACGTTCGCTATGCGACCTGGCTGAGCAACTTTGTGGTCGGCGACTTCGGAGAGTCGATCCGTTTCCGCACCGACGTCGCGGATGTGCTCTGGCCGCGGCTCGGCAACACTGCGATCCTGGCCGCCTGTGTCTTCGCAGTCGTCATCCCCGTGTCCTTGTTGCTCGGCGTGCTCTCGGGGATGCGCGAGGGCTCGAAGCTCGACCGCTCGATTTCGATCACCTCGATCGTCACGACCTCCATACCGGAGTTCGCGTCGGCTCCGCTGCTGTCCGCTATCTTTGTGTTCTATCTTGGCCTTCTGCCTGGAACGAGCGGCATGGCCAGCGGCTTCGACCCACTTCAGTTGATTCTGCCGGCGCTTGTCTTGATTCTTTATGACTTCGGCTATGTGGCGCGCATGACCCGCGCCTCCATGGCAGAGGTCATGACGACCAACTACATCCGGACCGCCGTGCTGAAGGGGCTGCCATATCGGCGCGTAATCGTCCGGCATGCCCTGCGCAACGCCCTGATCGCCCCCTTCACGGTCATAATGCTGCAGATCAACTGGCTGCTGTCCGGCGTGATCGTCGTCGAGTTCTTTTTTGCCTACAAGGGCTTCGGCGCGCTTTTGCTGGAGGCCTCTCTGAATCAGGACATTTATCTGATCGAAGCCTGCGCCATGGTCGCGGTCTTCGTCGCCGTGATGACTCAGACGCTGGCCGATATCGGCTACACCTACCTCAATCCGCGCATTCGGTTCAGCTAGGGCAGGGGTGTCGGTCACATGAGCGAAACCACCCTCAACGGCGCCTCGCAGCAGGAAGAGGCCACAACTCGGTCTCCGTCGCGGATCGCGCGCATCTTTGCAAGCATCGTCCTGCTGCGGGAAAGCCGTGTCGGTATGGTCGGCGTCGCTCTGGTGCTCTTTTGGGTGTCCATGGCACTGTTAGCGACCCTGAACACGATTCTGGTCGATGCCGGCTTGCTGCAGGTCGGCATCGTCTTTCCGCCAAATGCGACCTTAGCACCGCTGATGCCACCCCTATCCGACTTCATCGTAAGGGCGGGTAGCTTGGTAAACGAGGCGCCGGTCGAAGAGATCTGTTCACTGATCGCAAGCGGTGAGAACGAAGGCTCCTACCACTGCGGGACCTTCTGGCTTGGCACCGATCACCTGGGACGGGATATCTGGGCGCGCATCTTCTACGGTTCGCAAACGGTTCTAACCTGGGCGCCGATCGCGACGATCTGCGCCTATGCGGTCGGCATTCCCATGGGGCTGGCGGCCGGCTACAAGGGCGGTTGGGTGGATGATTTCCTTTCCTTCATCTCCAACATTATCCTCTCGTTTCCGGTCCTGGTCCTCTTTATCCTCTTCATCACTCTGGTCGGGGCCTCGGCCATCAACATCGTGGTGGCCATCACCTTTGCCTCGGCGCCCGGCATCATGCGCATCGTCCGGGGACTGACCCTCGATCTGCGCACCCGCGAGTACGTCTTCGCCGCTCAGACCCGGGGCGAGCCGACCTGGTGGATCCTCTTCGTCGAGATTCTGCCCAACGCGCGGGGTCCGCTGATCGTAGATTCGATGCTGCGCCTCGGTTACGTGATCATCACGGTCGGCGTGCTCGGTTTCCTGGGCCTGGGCCTGCCGCCGCCAAACCCGGACTGGGGCGGCATGATCAACGAGACGCGGCAGATGGCCATGTCCTTCCCTTGGATGACCGTCTTCCCGTGCCTTGCCATCTCCTCTCTCGTGCTCGGCTTCAACCTGCTGGCCGACGGTCTGCGCGAAGTCTCGATGCGCGACTGATGGGACAAAGATAAGGAGAAACCGCCCGATGCGTCCGAAGGACATGCCGTTCGGGGATGTGGTTCTCGAGTGCAAGAATCTCTCGATCTCCTACTTCACCCGCGCCGGCGAGATTCCCGCCGTCATCGACTTCAACATGAAACTGCGCCAGGGCGAGTCCATTGGGCTGGTCGGCGAGTCGGGCTGCGGCAAGTCGACCGTGGCCATGGCCGTGATGCAGTACATGGGCAAGAACGGTGGCATCGTCGGCGGCGATATTTTCTACAAGGGCCGCAAGCTCGGAAGTATGAGCGGGGAAGAGCTGCGCCAGCTCCGCGGCAACGAGATCTCCATGGTCTATCAGGAGCCCATGGCCTCCCTGAATCCCTCCATGGTGATCGGCGACCAGCTGATGGAAGTGCCGCTGTACCACGAGCAGGTGACGCAAGCGGAGGCGCGCGAACGCTCCCTGCAAATGCTGGCGGACGTCAACCTGCCAGATCCCGAGCGCGTCATGCGGTCCTACCCGCATCAGATCTCCGGCGGTCAGCAGCAGCGCGTGGTCATTGCGATGGCCTTGCTGTCGAAACCGTCGCTGCTTCTCCTGGATGAGCCGACCACGGCGCTCGACGTCACTGTAGAGGCGGGGATCATCGAGCTGATCGGCGAGATCGCCGCGAAGTTCAACACCTCGATGATCTTCATCTCGCACAATCTGGGCCTGATACTGGAGACCTGCGACCGCGTGAACGTGATGTACTCGGGACAGGTGGTGGAGGAGGGCGCGGTGGAAGACGTCTTCGACCGCATGCGCCACCCCTACACCCAGGGCCTCTTCGGCTGCATTCCCTTGCCCGGCACCGACAAGACCGACCGGCCGCTCGTACCGATCCGGGGGCAGCTACCTCTGCCGCACCAGCGGCCGAGCGGCTGCTTCTTCGGACCGCGCTGCGACCACTTCGCCGAGAGCACCTGCGACAGCGGGCTGATCGAGATGGAGTCGATCTCGGAAGCGACGCAACATCAGGTCCGCTGCCGCCGATGGGACGAGATCGACTGGTCCAGCTATACGCCCGAAGGCCTGTCGAGCGAAGCGATGGAATCGGGCGACCGGGTGCTGCAGATCCGCGAGATGCGCAAGTACTACGAGGTTCGCGACAACTCGCTCTCGGCACTGATGAACGGCAAGCGCATCCGCTACGTCAAAGCCAACGAGCGCATCGATTTCGATGCCCACGAGTGCCAGACGGTGGCCATCGTCGGGGAGTCGGGCTGCGGCAAGTCGACCTTCGCCAAGGTCCTGATGGGGCTGGAGACGGCGACGGACGGGCAGGTGGTATTCCAGGGCAACGACCTAGCGGACAAGCCAGTCGAGACGCGCTCGCCACAGGAAATCGGCTCCGTCCAGATGGTGTTCCAGAACCCCTTCGACACCCTGAATCCAAGCCATACCGTCGGCGGGCAGCTGGCGCGCGTGATCCGAAAGTTCGGGGTCGAAAGCGACCCGGAAAAGATCAAACAGCGCGTCTTCGAACTGCTGGACCTTGTGAAGCTGCCACGCGATTTCGCCAAGCGCCGGCCACGTCAGCTCTCCGGCGGTCAGAAGCAGCGCGTAGGTATTGCCCGCGCCTTCGCCGGAAACCCGCGCATGGTCGTCGCGGACGAGCCTGTCTCGGCGCTCGACGTCTCGGTCGCCGCCGCCGTCACCGGGCTTCTGATGGATATCCAGCGGAGCTATCGCACGACCTTGCTCTTTATCAGTCACGACCTCAGCCTGGTCCGCTACCTGGCCGACCGAGTGGTCGTGATGTACTTGGGTCACATCGTGGAGCAGGGCACGACCGACGAAGTCTTCGCGCCGCCCTACCACCCCTACACGGAAGCTTTGCTGTCGGCCGTTCCGATCGCCGACACCTCGATCGAGAAGCAACGGATCATTCTGGAGGGATCGCTGCCCTCCGTGCTGAACCCGCCCAAGGGCTGTCCCTTCAACACCCGCTGTCACCGCAAGATAGGCCGGATCTGCGAGACGGAGGTTCCGCCGGTTCTGGAGGATGCGCAGGGACATCTGATCGCCTGCCACATCCCTATGGCCGAGCTGCGACAGGTCCCGCCCGTGTTCGAAGCCGTCGAGGAAGACGGGAAGAGCGCGGCGGAGTAGGGCCCCTAAAGCCCTCCGGGGAATTCCATTCCCGCGACCTAAAAAAAAGGGCCCTACCGGGGAAGCGGTAGGGCCTGGAGGTCAGGGATGGAGGAAACAGGAGTATCTCTCGTCCCACTAAGGTAGGCGGTCCTACGGCCATGCCTTGTGAAACGCGTCACAGGCGGGTTTTGACGCTTTCAGAGGTTCCGTTCTGCTTCTCCAGTCTGTATCTCTCAGTCCGTTGCTTTGCGGATGATCGCCCGATCTCCGCAGGGACCTATCGGCGACGCAAACCTTCGGCAATCGAGAGCCATTACGGCTTTAGGCCGAGGTGAGGAGGGAGTTTGACGGACCAGAGTACGACCGTTTTGCCGCCGCGCGCGGCAGCCGAGGACAGCGACGTTCTGTCTTTGCGCAGACCCGACGACTGGCACGTCCATCTGCGCGACGGAGCGATGCTGACCTTCGCAGCGGACTGGACCGCGCGGCAATTCGCCCGGGCCATCGTGATGCCGAACCTGGTCCCGCCGATCACGACGGTGGCGGCCTGCGAAGCCTACCGAGACCGGATCCTTGCGGCACTTCCGGCGGGACGGGCCTTCACCCCTCTAATGACCGCCTATCTGACCGATCAGATCGATCCCGATGAACTGGAGAGGGGTTTCCGCAAGGGGGTCTTTACGGCCTGCAAGCTCTATCCGGCGAATGCCACGACCAACTCCTCGGCCGGCGTTACCGACGTCCGCAAGATCTGGAAGGTTCTGGAGCGCCTAGAGGCGGTCGGCATGCCTCTGCTGGTGCACGGCGAGGTGGTCTCTCACGACATCGACATCTTCGACCGGGAGGCCGTCTTCCTCGAGACGGTGCTCGGACCGGTCTTACGCGACTTTCCGGCTTTGAAGGTCGTGTTGGAGCACATCACGACGGAGGACTCCGTTCGCTTCGTCGAGGACGCCGGCGACAATCTGGCGGCGACGATCACGGCCCATCACCTGCGCATCGACCGCAACGCCATGTTCGCCGGCGGCTTGAGACCGCATGCCTACTGCCTGCCCGTCGCGAAGCGCCGGCATCACCGCCAAGCTCTGCGCAAGGCGGCCGTCTCCGGAAACCCGAGGTTCTTTCTGGGCACAGATTCGGCGCCCCATACCAAGCAGGATAAGGAAAGCGCCTGCGGCTGCGCCGGCATCTTTAGCGCACCGAAAGCCCTGGAAAGCTATGCGCAGACCTTCGAAGAGGAAGGCGCGCTCGACCGACTGGAGGGCTTCGCCTCCGAGTTCGGTCCGCGCTTCTACGGTCTGCCACTGAACGAGGGGAAGGTGACGCTGCGCCGTGTATCTCAAGCGGTGCCGGCGATCATGGAGCATGACGGCCTGCAGATCGTACCTTTCCAGGCCGAGGAAGAGCTTGCCTGGACCTTTCAGGACGAAACCGGCACCTGAACGGCCGCGCGCGACGGGAGACGGAGGCCCGCTAGCCGGTCTTGGCTCCAGTGGCTTCCCGAAACCGCTCGGCCAAGCTCGCGACTGCCGTGAAGTAGGGGCCCGGTCCGTGGCTGATACGGGCGACCCCCAGCGATGCCAAGTCTTCGTGCGTGGGCGCGCCGGACATGGCCATGATGTTGACCGGCAGGTCGACAGCCTTGCAGATCTTGCCGATCAGCTGGGGCTCCACCAATCCAGGCACGAAGAAACCGCTGGCGCCAGCCTGCGCGTAGGCGGCCGCTCGCTCCGTCGCCTCGGCAATCAGCTCGGCGTGCTTGCCGCGATCCTTTTCCTTCAGGAAAAGATCCGTCCTTGCGTTGATGAAAAAGGGGACGCCCGCTTTCGTCGCTGCCTGCCTGATCGCCGAAATTCGAGCGGCCTGAGCCTCGGTGGAGTGGAGACCGTTGCCGCCGACCACCTGATCTTCGAAGTTGAGGCCGATGGCGCCCACCTCGATCAAGCGCTGCACGTTTGCCGCCACCTCTTCGGGTGTTTCGGCGTAAGCGCCTTCGAAGTCGATCGTGACCGGCAGATCCACCGTTTCGACGATGCGCAACGCGATCCGCAGGACCAGGTCCAGTGGGATCGCCTGACCGTCGCCATAGCCCTGGGCGGCGGCGACCGACCAGCTACCCGTCGCAATCGCCTTGGCGCCGGCTTCGGCAATAGCCTTGGCGCCGCCGGCATCCCAAATATTGTAGAGCACGAGAGGGCGACCCGGGACATGGAGGTCGGCAAAGTTCCGGGCGCGTTCAGCTTGGGTCATGACCCAATCTCCCTTCGGTTGGTTCGTCGGTTCGCTAGGTCGCTATCTTGCGGGGTAGAGGGGCGGCCGCCGGTTCAGCGCCCGGCATGAAGGCCTTGGAGGCCAAGCGCTACCAGGGTGTCTGTCGTTGCGCCGCAGATTCCGGAGGTGTCTGAAGAGATCGGAGGACGAGTCGCCGCCCGCTGTTTACGCAAGGAGGAGGGTGGACGCCCGTAAAGCTCTCCGAAAGCCGCATTGAAGCGGCGCACGCTGCGAAACCCGGATTGAAAAGCGATGTCGCCGATGGACAGCGTGCTGTTGTCGAGAAGCCTTTTGGCTCGTTGAATCCGCAACGTCTTAGCGATCTGAGCCGGCGAAGCCCCGAGATGTTTCCTGAAGAGGCGCGAAAGATGGCGCGATCCGACGCCCAGCCGCTCGGCCAGGTCTTCCACGCTGCCGTGATCGAGTGCACCCTTCTCGAGCAAGCCGAGCGCCCGCTCGACCGTCGTCCTAGTGCCCTTCCAGGCTGGACAGAAGGGCGCCGTTTCAGGTCGGCAGCGCAGACAGGGACGATAGCCGGCCGTCTCGGCGGCGGCCGCGCTTGCGTAGAAACTGACGTTCTTCGTCAGCGGCTGTTTCACGCCGCAAACCGGACGGCAGTAGATGCCTGTGGTGCGAACAGCGACGAAAAAGAGGCCGTCGAACGCCGGGTCCCGCCTCAGCCGCGCTTCGTTGCAGGTTTCGAAATCGAACATGCGCGCAGGTTAGCAAGGCGCAGCAACAACCGCGAGAGACGCCGGGATGATGGCGTCCGAAACCGGCCAGCCAACCCGGTGCAGGCCGGGTGGGGAAGCGGGACGGAACAGAGCAGTCGCAAACGGTCTCTCAGTTCCAGAGAGGGCGGCCAGCCTCCGTTCGATCCGATGCCTTGAGGGTCGCATCGATCTCGTCGCGCCTGGACTGGGAAACCTTGCGGACAATCGCGCCGACTTGCATGAGATGCTCGGCCAGCGGGTTCGTTTTACGCCAGATCATTCCGACCCTACGTGAGGGGCTTGGCCTGGGGAACCTCGCCACCGCGACCTGCGCGGATCTGGTCTCCAACGGAAGCGCCATTTCCGGAATCAGCGTCAGCCCCATGCCCGCGCTCACCATCTGAACCAGTGTGGACAGGGAACTGCCCTCCATCAGGTAGCGCGGGCTGGACTTCTCCATCTCGCAGAAGGTCAGCGCCTGATCGCGGAAACAGTGGCCTTCCTCCAGCAGCAGCAACCGCATTTCCTTCAGCTTGTTCGCCGTGGGCACGGGGCGCTCCGCGTCCTCGATCGGACGCACGAGAACGAAGTCTTCTTCGAAAAGCGAGAATTCCTGCAAGGCGGCCTCGGAGATTGGCAAGGCGACGATGGCCGCATCGAGGTTCGACTTGTGAAGATCCTCGATTAGCGACTTCGTCACCGACTCCCGCGGTTGGATTTCGAGCCCCGGGAAGCGGCCAGTCAGTGCCTTGATCGTGTCAGCCAGAAGGTAGGGGCCAACGGTCGGGATAACGCCAAGCCGCAATCGACCGGCGAATTGATCCTTCGACGCACGGACCAGATCGCCGAGTTCGTCGACGTCGAACAGGATCTTGCGCGCGCGGGCCACGAAATCCTCGCCCAGCGTCGTCAGGTGCACCTTGCGCGAGCTGCGCTCGACTAAGGCGCCCCCCAGCATCGATTCCAGTTCCTTGATCTGAAGAGAGAGGGCGGGCTGCGTGATCGCGCAGGCCTCGGCGGCACGGCCGAAATGCTCATGTGTCGCCAGGGCTTCAAAGTAACGCAGGTGCTTGAGGGTCAAGCCAATCATTTGCCCAACTTATCACGCCGGTTTGCAAACTCAATTGGTAGTAATGAATTTTTGAGTTTAGAAAGGTTCCAGGCTAGGCAATGAAGCCTCGCTCAAGCAGCTTTTTGGGAGAGACTCATGGACGGAAGCGTTCTGCACGGCTTGACCGGGTGTCCTGTGCATGGAGGCAACACCTCGACCGATCAGTCGGTCACCAAGTGGTGGCCCAACGCCCTCAACCTCGACATCCTGCATCAGCATGGCGCGCGCACGAACCCGATGGATCCGGGTTACGATCACCGCGCTTCCGTAAAAGCGTTGAACTTCGACGCCGTGAAGGCCGATGTCCACGCGCTGATGACCGCAAATCAAGAGTGGTGGCCCGCCGACTGGGGTCACTATGGCGGCTTGATGATCCGCCTCGCTTGGCATGCCGCCGGGTCATATCGCATGCAGGACGGCCGTGGCGGTGCGGCGACGGGCAACATCCGCTTCGCGCCGCTGAACTCCTGGCCAGACAACGCCAGCCTCGATCAGGCGCGTCGTCTGCTTTGGCCAGTCAAGAAGAAGTACGGCAACGCGCTAAGCTGGGCCGACCTGATCGTCCTGTCCGGCACCATCGCCTACGAATCGATGGGTCTGAAGACCTTCGGCTTCGGTTTCGGCCGTCAGGACATTTGGGGTCCGGAGAAGGACGTCTACTGGGGCTCTGAAAACGAATGGCTGGCCCCGTCGGAGAACCGCTATGGCGATCTCGACAAAGCCACGACCTTGGAAAACCCGCTGTCGGCCGTCCACATGGGTCTGATCTACGTCAACCCCGAGGGCGTGAACGGCAACCCCGATCCGGCCCGCACCGCCCAGCACGTTCGCGTGACCTTCGCCCGCATGGCGATGAATGACGAGGAAACCGCAGCACTGACCTGTGGCGGTCACACGGTCGGAAAGGCGCACGGCGGCGGCGCGCACGATCAGATCGGCGCCGAACCGGAAGCGACCGGCGTCGAGGCTCAGGGTCTCGGCTGGGCCAACCCCGGCCAGACGATGAACCCTTCCGACAAGTTCACCTCCGGTATCGAGGGCGCCTGGACCAAGGAACCCCTGAAGTGGGACATGGGCTACTTCGACTACCTCTTCGACTACGACTGGGAGGTGAAGAAGAACCGAGCCGGCGCCTGGCAGTGGGAGCCGGTCAACATGCCGGAATCGGAGATGCCTCTCGATGCCGGCGATCCGAACGTCCGTCGCAAGCCGATGATGACCGACGCCGACATGGCGATGAAGATCGATCCCGTCTACAACGAGATCTGCCAGAAGTTCAGGGCCGATCCGGACTACTTCGCCGACACCTTCGGTCGCGCCTGGTTCAAGCTGACCCACCGCGACATGGGTCCGCGCGCGAACTACATCGGTCCGGATGTTCCCGATGAGGACCTGATCTGGCAGGATCCCGTGCCGACAGGCCCGACCGGCTACGATGTCGCCGCGCTCAAGGCCAAGATCGCCGACAGCGGTCTTTCGGCGGCCGAGATGATCTCCACCGCCTGGGACAGCGCCCGGACCTATCGCGGATCGGATAAGCGGGGCGGTGCCAACGGTGCGCGCATCCGCCTTGCACCCCAGAAAGACTGGGCGGGCAATGAGCCCGAGCGTCTCGCGAAGGTGCTGGGCGTTCTGGAGCCCATCGCGGCGGCCGCCGGAGCCTCCATTGCGGACGTCATCGTTCTGGCCGGCAATGTCGGTCTGGAGATGTCGATCAAGGCAGCGGGCCATGACGTCGAGGTACCCTTCGCCGCAGGCCGCGGCGACGCCACGGACGAGATGACCGACGCCGAGAGCTTCGGCGTGCTGGAGCCTTTCGCCGATGGCTTCCGCAACTGGCAGAGGGACACCTACGCGGTTTCGGCCGAGGAGATGATGCTCGACCGTGCCCAGCTTCTGGGACTGACCGCGCAGGAGATGACCGTGCTGGTCGGCGGGATGCGTGTTCTCGGCACCAACTACGGTGGAAGCGCCGATGGCGTCTTCACCGACCGTGTCGGACAGCTGACCACGGACTTCTTCGTCAATCTCACCGACATGGCCAACAGCTGGCACCCCGTCGAAGGGACTGGCAAATACGAAGTCCGCGACCGCCAGTCGGGCAAGGTGAAGTGGAGCGCAACCAGTGCGGACCTGGTGTTCGGGTCGAACTCGATCCTGCGGGCCTATGCCGAGGTCTATGCCCAGGACGATAATGCCGAAAAGTTCGTGCATGACTTCGTCGCTGCCTGGACCAAGGTCATGAACGCCGACCGCTTCGACCTCTTGGCCTAATAAAAACCCTAACCGCTCCGCCCGGGCGTGCTACGCGCCCGGGCGGAGTTTCCTTTTTGGCGAAAGCCGAACACAGCAGGGCGCGGGATGTAGATGCACGTAAATGCAGACTTCACAGCCCGCGCGGTCGTGCATTCACAGGACGTCCCCTGGGTTCCCTCTCCCATGAAAGGCGTCGAGCGGCGCATGCTCGACCGGAAGGGCGACGAGGTCGCCCGTGCCACCAGCATCGTGCGCTACGCTCCGGGCAGCGCCTTTTCGGCCCATACGCACCACGGCGGGGAGGAGTACTTCGTCCTGGCCGGGACCTTTCAGGACGAACAGGGAGACTTCCCAACGGGAACCTATGTGCGCAATCCGCCGACCTCGCGGCACACACCCGGCGCGGCCGACGGCGCCGAGATCCTGGTCAAGCTGTGGCAGTTCGACCCCAAAGACCGCAGGCACGTGACCATAGACACCACGGCTCGAAGTCCGCTTCCCGTCGCAGGACGTATCGGCGTCTCCGAAATCCCGCTTTTCGAGGACTTGCGCGAGCGCGTTCGGATCGAGATCTGGGAACCGGGCGCCACCGTTACGCTGGAGCGCCATAGGGGGCTGGAGATCCTCGTGATCGAAGGCGGTTTCGAGGAATGCGGCGAGACATTCAAGCGGCACAGCTGGTTGCGTCTGCCAGTCGACGCGCCCCTCCAGGCGGTCGCTGGAGCGGAAGGCGCGCGACTGTGGGTCAAAAGCGATCATCTGGCGGAACCGGTTCGCGCACCGGCGACGCCGTAGCAGGCTCTCACCGAAACACGGACAGCTCCAGGCGCTCTCGTCTCGCAAGGGCGTGCCTTGGCTACAAGCCGCCGAAATCAAAGCTCGCAATTTGTTGGAATTGGCTCCGCGGGCAGGACTCGAACCTGCGACCCGGTGGTTAACAGCCACCTGCTCTACCAACTGAGCTACCGCGGAACACCGTGCAAAAGCACTCGCTTGAACGCGAGGCCGGGCTTATAGCAAAGCGCCCTTTTTCGTGCAAACGCTTTGACGGTTGGCGGGGCAAGCGAAGACGGATGGTCGTCGGTCAGTTGCAAAACGTTTACACTTGGAAGCCTCTGCGTTTACCCATCTAAGATAGACTTTTCAGCTAGTTCTCGCGTTTCGGGCGGTACAGCCCGGCGCGAAAGCCTATTGGTGTCGAGGTTGCGTCCATGGTCTTGTCGAAAGTGCATATCGCCAAAACCGAACATCACGAGTTGTCCCTCGATCAGATTTCGGACTACCCCGACCTTCGCGCTATCTATCAGCTTTGGTCTGCAAGACAGCCAGACCTTCCGGCTCGGCTGGATCCGACCGAACTTCCACCGGCAGCGCTCCCCTATGTCATGCTGCTCGATTTCGAGCGGGATCCCGACGAACTGCGGGTTCGCCTGGCCGGAACCCGTGTCTGCGAGATCTACGGCGGCGAGTTGCGCGGCGAGACGACCCGAAGCTTCTTCGATGCAACAGACGCCGAACAGGTACTCAGTGCCGCTCTTACCGTCGCGGAAACCCGCCAGCCTTCGCTCGCCTTCCGTCGCTATGTCAGCCTGAGCGACCGCATGTGGTCCTACACCCGCCTTCTGCTGCCCATGAGCAGAAACGGAACGGAGGTCGACCGCTTCTTCAAGGTCGTGGAGCCGCCGAGCTTTCAGTCGATCAAGTAGCGACAGTGGGACTTTGACGCCCCGAGGAAGGCGAGCAACGGAAGCAGACGCAACTCGATGACTGCCGAGGCCGTCGGAGGCTGGATCAGACGCCGAACACGGCCTTCAGGAGGCACTCGGAAACCGGCAGGTAATCGGAGTTCGGCATATGGAACCAGCGCAGGAACTCATGGGTCGGAAGTTCGCCAAGCAGCCAGCCATCCAGGATCTGCTGGCTAAAGGGGTGCAGACGTTCAGGCAGACAGGCCTGTAGGTCGGCAACCATGACCAGGGTGTCGAGTGGCGATGAGACCTGCGACATGCGCTCAGCCTAGAGCGTCTTGTGATCATCTGGAACCGCTCGGCGGTTCCGCCAGTCACGAGAAAAACGCTCTAAGTATCCGATCTAGAGCGTGGCAGAAGGCCCGTCGAGCCATCCACTTAAAGTCGAGAAACAATGTGGGAGAGGAGATCCTGGAGGCCCGGGCCGGAATCGAACCGGCGTAAGCGGATTTGCAGTCCGATGGATAACCACTCTCCCACCGGGCCCTCCTTGAGCCGAAGGTACATACGGCTCGCCCGCCCGCCGGTCAAGCCGGCTGCGGCGCTGGATCGGCCTAGGAACCTTTTAGGCTGCCGGCGGCGCCATTGATGCTTCGCATGCGGAGCCCTATAAGGCGCGGCAGTTCGCGCTCGTTCTCTTTCGCTGCAACGGATCCCTCTGTCGATGGTCAACTACACCGCCGCACGCATCAACATGGTCGAGAGCCAGCTTCGCACCAACCGCGTCTGGAACCATCGTCTGCTGGAGGCCTTCGAGACCCTGCCGCGCGAGAGTTTCGTTCCGGAGAAGGCGCGCGGTTTCGCTTATGTCGACGAGGATCTGCCGATCGGGCAGGGGCGGTTCGTCATGGAACCGATGGTTCTGGCACGCTTGATTCAGGCCGCCGCCATCCAAGACGGCGACATGGTGCTCGATCTTGGCTGCGGCCTGGGCTACTCCACGGCCGTACTGGCGCGCTTGGCGGCAACGGTGGTCGCGGTCGAGGAAGTACCGGACTTCGTTGCCTCCGCGACCGAGGCGCTAGAGGCCCTGGAGATCACCAACGCGGTCGTTCTGCAGGGCGCCTTGACGCAGGGCTACGCGAAGCAAGCCCCCTACGACGTGATCCTACTCGGCGGTGCCGTGGCTGAGGTGCCTCAAGAGATAGAAGCACAGCTTGCCGAGGGCGGCCGGCTGGTCTGCGTTCTACTCGACCAAGACGGCATCGGGCGGGCGATGCTGATGCGTAAGGACGAGGGGGTGGTCTCCGGCCGGGTGCTGTTCGACGCCGCGACGCCTGTCCTGCCCGGATTCGAGCGGAAGAGTGGATTCGTCTTCTGACTTCGCTTGGCGGTCGAGTTTCCGGGGTCCGTTCTCGGCTCAATCGGGGGACCTCGCTGCGATTGCTTTCCAGATGATTAACCAAACCTAAAATCTTCTTGCGTTTCCTGGGCCTATCGCCACAGTGCGGATGGGGCAAATGCGGCTAGAAAGCGGGACTTCATGAAAGAACGGCGACAGCGATCGCGGTATCGGGTGGGGATCGGTCGGGCTTTTCGCGGCGTCGCCCTGACGCTTGCGGCTACAGGCGCACTCGCGGCTTCGCCTCCTGCGAATGCCCAGTCATTGATCGAGGCTCTGGCTCAGGCCTACCGCACGAATCCGGTTCTGGACGGTGCACGGGCTCAACTGCGCGCCACCAACGAAGGCGTGCCTCAAGCGCTGTCCAACTGGCGGCCGACAGTTACGCTGTCCGGTTCCGCAGGGCAGCGCTGGCAGGAGGTCGAACCGGCCGGCGACGACGGCAGCTTCGACACACAGCCGCGCGACGTGGAGCTCTCCGTCAATCAGCCGATCTATCGCGGCGGCAGAACGACGGCCCAGACCAACCGGGCCGAGAGCGAGGTTCGGGCCGAACGGGCACGCCTGCTGGCCGTCGAGCAGGATGTGCTCTTCTCCACGGCAACGGCCTACATGGACGTCTGGCGCGACCGCTCTGTGTTGCAGCTCAACATCAACAACGAGCAAGTGCTCGCGCGCCAGCTTGAGGCCAGCGAGGACCGCTTCGAGGTCGGGGAAATCACCCGAACCGACGTGGCGCAGTCGGAGTCGCGGTTGGACGGCGCCACCGCTGATCGCATTCAGGCGGAAGGCAACCTGACCGCCAGCGCGGCTGTCTACGAGGAACTGGTGGGCTCCCTTCCGGGCGAGCTTCGGCCACCGCCGCCGCTGGAAGGCCTGCCGTCGTCCCTCGAAGACACGGTGGCACAGTCGCTTGAACAGAACCCCGCCGTCATTCAGGCCGACTTCCTCGAAGAAGCAGCCAGCTTTCAGGTTCGGGAATCCTTCGGCGAGCTTCTGCCCGAGGCCTCGTTGACCGGCCGCTTGCGCTACAACGAGGAGCAGGGGTCGCCCGACAGCGAACGCGAGGAAGCAGAGATCCTGGCTCAGTTGGTCGTCCCGATCTATCAGGCAGGTTTCGTGTCCAGCCAGGTGCGTCAGGCCAAACAGCTAGCCAGCCAACGCCTGCTGGAGATCGATGAGGCTCGCCGGAGCAGCCAGCAGGAGGCGGTGAGCGCCTGGGAAGCCCTGACGACCGCGCGCGCGCAGATCGTTTCTTTCCAGTCTCAGGTCGAGGCTTCCTCCATCGCCCTAGAGGGCGTTCGTCAGGAAAACGCCGTCGGCACACGTACGACCCTGGATGTCCTCGATGCCGAACAGGAACTGCTCGACGCCCAGGTGAACCTGGTATCGGCACAGCGCGACGAAGTTGTCGCAAGTTTTCAACTTCTCACGGCCGTCGGCCGCATGAATGCTTCGGAACTTGGGCTACCGGTTGAGATCTACGATCCGACGGAGGACTACCGAGAGGTCCGCGACTCCTGGTTCGGGCTTTCCGCACCCGGAGCCGAAACATCTAATAGAGACTGACGTCACCGCCCGACGACCGAGATCGGCTTCAGGCGGCGACCCGAGGAGAGAGACATGAGCGAGGCGACCAAGCAGGAGCAGCAAGAACCCTCCATGGAGGAGATTCTGGCTTCGATCCGCCGGATCATCTCCGACGACGGCGCCGAACAGCAGGGGCAGGGCTCCTCGGGAGATGCCGCCAATGCTCAGTCTCCCGATAACGCTCAGTCTCCCGATAACGCTCAGTCTCCCGATACCGAAGCTTCGGAGGGGGCGGAGAGCTCGGTTTCGGAGACGAAGACCGCCGACCTACCGGCTGAGACCGCAACCACCACCGCAACTCCGGACCTTGAGATGAGTGCAGCCGCTGAAGAAGCCGCAGGTTCTGTCGACACTCCGGACACACCGAGCGAAGACGGCGGTGCCATAGATCTACATGCCGACGACGATACCGCTTCGGTGGCCGCCGATCAGGATCAGGATACCGGCGCATCCGATGAAGAGCCGCTTGAGCTGACGCAAGCCATACAGATCGACGGAACGGTTATCGACTTGGCTGCGGCGCGCGCCAATGCGGCGGCGGCGGAGACTGAGGCCGAAGCTGAATCGGGTGCTCCCGAAGAGGTCGCGGCTGAGGTTCAGGTCGAGCCGGAACCGCTTGACGAGCCTGCGGAAGTTGAAAACGAGCCCCTCGACGCCGTGCCCCTTGAGGCGGCACAGACTGCCGAACCCGATCCGGAGCCGATGGCCGAGGAGGAGGCGTTCGAAATGCCCCAAGCCGAAGCCGACCCGAGCGAAGAGATCCCCGATGCGGCGGAGGAAGAGATGAGCGAAAGCCCGAAGATCGATACCGCCGAGCACGAGCACCTGGTGTCAGAGGCCACGGAAGCCGCGACCCTAGCGGCCTTGTCGAGCGTGGCCCGCCCACCCGAAGCCGCCGAGGCCGCGCCCCTGATGGGTGGAGAGCGGACTCTGGAGCAGGTGGTCCGCGACGCTATCGCCGAACACTTGAAGGTCTGGCTGGACACCAACCTGCCGGACCTCGTCGAGCGTGTCGTCCGTGAAGAGGTGCGCCGCTTGGCGCGTCGGGCCGAGGACAGCTGATAGACCTCAAGCGATACTGCTGCGCGGTCTAGACGAAAGCCACTGCGCGCGTAGCCTCAACCCTTCAGCTTTGCATCCGCCCGACAGATCGAACCTGCATTTCCAGCGTAGAGTTCGGGCGTAGGGCTCGGGCGTAGAGCTCGGGCCTCTTCGTATCCGGCCAAGGCGATCCTGCTCTCATCACAAGGTTTAGAGGGTGATTCACGTCTCAGGTGGAAGTTAAACGCTTCCACCTGAGACGATCGCACTCTAGCGCTGAGGCGTCGACGCAGGTATGGGAGTGCCGCGGTCCGGCTCTGCTGGCGCCGTTTGGGCAACAGGAGACGGCAGAGATGGCCGAGTTAGAAAAGACGTTTCGCGCTGGCGAGGTCGAAGCCAAGCAGTATGAGCGCTGGGAGCGCTCCGGCGCTTTCGCAAGCAACGTCGAGTCCAACGCTCAGCCCTATACGATCATGATGCCGCCGCCCAACGTGACCGGCAGCCTGCACATGGGGCATGCGCTGACCTTCACGATTCAGGATGTGCTGGTGCGCTGGCACCGTATGACGGGGCGCGACGCCCTCTGGCAACCAGGCACCGACCATGCCGGCATTGCGACGCAGATGGTCGTCGAACGCCAGTTGGCCGAACAGGGCATCACCCGCCACGATCTCGGCCGCGAACGCTTCCTGGAGAAGGTCTGGGACTGGAAGGCCCAGTCCGGCGGTACCATCACCCGCCAACTGCGCCGCCTCGGCGCCTCGGCGGACTGGCCGCGCGAGCGTTTCACCATGGATGAGGGCCTCTCGGACGCGGTTCGTAAGGTTTTCGTCCAGTTGCACCGTGAGGGTCTGATCTACCGCGACAAGCGGCTGGTCAACTGGGATCCGAAACTGCATACGGCCATCTCCGATTTGGAGGTCCAGCAGCAGGAGGTGCAGGGCAAGCTCTGGCACTTCCGCTATCCCGTGGAAGGCAACGGTGAGGGCGGGGAGGACAGCCACATCGTGGTCGCCACCACGCGTCCGGAAACCATGCTCGGCGACAGCGGCGTGGCTGTTCACCCCGAGGACGAACGCTACAGCCATCTCGTGGGCAAGTTCGTCACGCTGCCGCTGGTCGGCCGCCGTATTCCGATCGTCGCCGACGACTATGCGGATCCCGAGGCCGGCTCGGGCGCCGTCAAGATGACTCCAGCCCACGACTTCAACGACTTCGACGTCGGCAAGCGCCACGGCCTGGAGATGATCAACGTCTTCGACCGCGACGCCTGCATCAACGACAACGCGCCGGAGGCCTACCGCGGCCTCGACCGCTATGCGGCGCGCGCCAAGATCGTGGCCGACCTGGAGGCCCTCGGTCTGGTCGAGAAGATCGAGGATCACCTGCACAGCGTGCCCCACGGCGACCGTTCCGGCGTGGCCGTCGAACCCTGGATGACCGACCAGTGGTTCTGCGACGCCAAGACCTTGGCGCAGCCCTGCATAGAAGCCGTGGAGCAGGGCAAGACGGTCTTCGTGCCCAAGCAGTGGGAGAACGTCTATTTCGAGTGGATGCGGAACATCCAGCCCTGGTGCATCTCCCGCCAGATCTGGTGGGGGCATCAGATCCCGGCCTGGTACGGCCCCGACGGCACCATCTTCGTCGAGGAGAGCGAGGCCGAGGCGGTCAATGCCGCGCGGGCACACTACGGCGAAGCAGTCGAGCTGACCCGCGATGCCGATGTACTCGACACCTGGTTCTCCTCGGCGCTCTGGCCCTTCTCGACGCTGGGCTGGCCGGAGGAGACGCCGGAGCTGGCCCGCTACTATCCCGGCGAGGTGCTGGTCACCGGCTTCGACATCATCTTCTTCTGGGTCGCCCGGATGATGATGATGGGGCTGCATTTCATGGGCGAGGTCCCCTTCCGCCACGTCTACATCCATGCTCTCGTGCGCGACCAGCACGGGCAGAAGATGAGCAAGTCCAAGGGCAACATCATCGACCCTCTGGAGCTGATCGAGACCTACGGCTGCGACGCCCTGCGCTTCACCCTGTCCTCTCTGGCGGTGCCGGGACGCGACGTGAAGCTGGCCCCGGAAAGGGTGGAGGGCTATCGCAACTTCGCGACCAAGCTGTGGAACGCCGCCCGTTTCGCCCAGCTGCAGGGCGCCGCCCTGCCGCCCGACTTCGACCCAGGCCGGATCGAACAACCGGTCAACCGCTGGATCGTGAGTCGTCTGGCAACGACCCGCGGCAAGCTGGACGAGGCCATCGCGGGCTATCGGCTCAACGACGCCTCGAACCTGCTCTATCACTTCGCCTGGCACGAGGTCTGCGACTGGTATCTGGAGTTCGCCAAACCGATCCTGGCCGGTAACGACGCCGCAGCCGTCGCCGAGACCCGCGCGACCATCGGCTGGACCCTGAATCAACTGCTGCGCCTATTGCATCCCTTCATGCCCTACGTGACCGAGGAGCTTTGGGAGCATTTCGGGAGCGACGAACCGCTGATCGCCACCACCTTGCCGGACCTGGACAAGGATTTGCAGGCCCCCGAGGCCGAAGCGGAGATCGACTGGCTGATCCGTCTGATCGGCGAGGTGCGCGCCGTCCGCAGCGAGATGAACGTACCGGCGGCGGCCAAGGTCGACCTCCTGGTCAAGGACGCGAGCGAAACCACCCAGACCCGCCTCGCGCGCTATGCGGATCTCTTGCAGCGCCTGGCGCGGGCCTCCGGTGTCGAACTGGCGCTGGGCGACCTGCCCAAAGGCGCTGTTCAGATCGTCATCGACGAGGCGGTAATCGCCTTGCCGCTTGCCGAGGTCATCGATCTGCAGGCCGAGCGCGCCCGCCTAGCCAAGGAGATCGACAAGGTCTCGGGTGAACTGGGCAAGATCGAGCGCAAGCTGGGTAATCCCCAGTTCGTTCAAAAGGCGCCGGCCGAAGTGGTCGAGGAGCAGAAGCAGCGTCAGGAAGATTACGTCCAGGCGCGCGAGAAGCTGGAAGGGGCGCTCAAGCGGCTGGAGGCGATCTGAGGCGGCACGGGCGAGGCGCTTCTTCGGTCTAACGACCGTCGGATCGGATACCCGCGCAACCCTTCCATCCGCAAAAAGCGGTAGAGCCACGGCGACGCGCTCGACTAGCTTCCCAGCAACGAAAAGACTCCGCAGCCTCATGCGGACTTCGACCGCGAAGGACCACCGGGAACGACGGGCTGCGAGACTTTATGGGAGGGTGCCATGCCACTGGATAACGGCGACAAGAAGCGTTTTGACAAGAGCAAGCTGCCGAGCCGCCACACCACCGTCGGGCCCGACAGGGCGCCGCATCGCTCGTACCTCTACGCAATGGGTCTGACGGAGGAGGAGATCAATCAGCCTCTGGTCGGGGTCGCGACCTGCTGGAACGAGGCCGCACCCTGCAACATCTCGCTCTCGCGCCAGGCCCAGGCGGTAAAGGTCGGCGTTTCGGCAGCGGGCGGCACCCCGCGCGAGTTCTGCACCATCACGGTGACCGATGGCATCGCCATGGGTCACCAGGGCATGAAATCGTCCCTCGTCAGCCGCGAGATCATCGCGGACTCGGTCGAGCTGACCATGCGCGGCCACTGCTACGACGCACTGGTCGGGCTCGCCGGCTGCGACAAGTCGCTGCCGGGCATGATGATGGCCATGGTGCGCCTCAACGTACCGAGTGTCTTCATGTATGGCGGCTCGATCCTGCCGGGTCGCTACAAGGGCAAGGACGTTACTGTTCAAGACCTCTTCGAGGCCGTCGGCCAGCATGCCGCCGGCGAGATCGGTCCGGAAGAGCTGCACGAACTGGAATGCGTGGCCTGTCCCTCGGCCGGCTCCTGCGGCGGGCAGTTCACCGCGAACACCATGGCCTGCGTCTCCGAAGCCATGGGTCTGGCGGTTCCGGGTTCGGCCGGCGCCCCCGCGCCCTACGAAAGCCGCGACGCCTATGCCGAGGCCTCGGGCCGGATGGTCATGGACCTGCTCGCGAGCAATCTGCGCCCGCGCGACATCGTCACCCGCAAGGCTCTGGAAAATGCCGCGACTGTGGTGGCCGCCTCGGGCGGCTCGACCAACGCGGCCCTGCACCTGCCGGCCATTGCGCACGAGTGCGGGATTGACTTCGACCTGCATGACGTCGCCGAAGTCTTCCGCCGGACGCCCTACATCTGCGATCTGAAGCCCGGCGGACGCTACGTGGCCAAGGATATGTACGAGATCGGGGGCATGCCGGTGCTGCTGCGCGAGTTGCTGGACGGCGGCTACCTGCACGGCGACTGCATCACCATCACCGGTAAGACTCTGGCGGAGAACCTGGACGGCGTCGCCTTCCCGGAGGACCAGGATGTCATCCGGCGGCTGTCCAACCCGCTGTCGAGCTGGGGCGGGGTCGTGGGCCTGAAAGGCAGCCTGGCGCCCGAAGGCGCCATCGTAAAGGTTGCCGGCATGAGCAATCTGAAGTTCCGCGGCCCGGCCCGTTGCTTCGACTGCGAGGAAGACGCCTTCGAAGCCGTGCAGGCGAAACAGTATGCGGAGGGCGACGTCTTCGTGATCCGCTACGAGGGTCCGAAGGGCGGCCCAGGCATGCGGGAGATGCTCTCGACGACGGCCGCCATCTACGGGCAGGGCATGGGCGACAAGGTGGCGCTCATCACCGACGGTCGCTTTTCCGGCGCGACCCGGGGCTTCTGTATCGGCCACGTCGGGCCCGAAGCCGCGGTCGGCGGGCCGATCGGCCTGATCCGGCACGGCGATATGATCGCCATCGATGCGGAAGCCGGTACCCTGGATGTCGAGCTGTCCGAGGAGGAGCTAGCCGAACGCCGCAAGGGCTGGCAGCCGCGCGGTCACGACTACAACGCCGGCACCATCTGGAAGTATGCCCAAACCGTCGGTTCGGCGGAGAAGGGTGCGGTCACCCATCCGGGCGGGAAGGGCGAAACCCACGTCTATGCGGATATCTGAGGAGGTTTTCTCAGATGCTGTCTTAGCAAACTTCGGGGCCGGACGGACCTGCCCGTTCGGCCCGTCGAAGTGCGGCCATGGGTGATGCCGTGGAGAGCCGTCACAGCTACGGCGTGCTCTGTGTCGTGGCAGCCAGTGTCTTCACGTCACTTGCCGGTCTCTTAGTCCGGCTTACGGAGGAGGCCGACGGCTGGACGCTCCAGTTTTGGCGTCAGGTCTGCTTTCTAGTTTTCATATTCCTGTTTCTCTGGTGGCGGCACGGCCGGCGCGTGCCGGAAGCGGTAACTGCAATCGGCCTGCCCGGACTCGTCGCCGCCTTGGCCTTGGGCATGGCCTTCGTCGCCTACCTCTTCGCCCTGATCTTCACAAGCGTTGCGAACGTGGTCTTTATCGGGGCTACGTCGCCGATCTTTGCCGCCTTACTGGCTTGGCTGGTTCTGCGAGAACGCCTGCCGTTGGCCACCTGGCTTGCCATGGTGGCCGCCCTTATTGGGATCGGGATCATGGTCGGCGATGCCTCACAGGCCGGTGCCCCAGTCGGAACCTTGCTGGCCTTGATTCCGGTCGCCGGCTACGCTGTCATGCTCGTCTGCATCCGCGCACGGCGAAACATCGACATGCTGCCTGCCGCCGCGCTCGCGGGAGTCTTCGCGCTTCTCGTCTCCGTGGCGATGGCCGACGATCTCTCCATCTCCCGCCACGACTTCGCCATTGCCGCCATCTTCGGCGTCGTGCAGCTTGGCCTGCAATACGTGCTGACCACGCTCGGCGCCCGCCACGTCCCGGCCGGAGAAGTGGCGTTGCTCGGCCGATTACAGATTGTTCTGGCACCGCTCTGGGTCTGGCTGGCGGTCAACGAGGTGCCGAGCAACGCGACCTTTATCGGAGGTGCGATTGTGCTGAGCGCCGTCTTCGCAAATGCGTTTCACAGCCTGCGTGGCACAAAGCCCATACCGCAGTAGGGCAGCCGCAGTAGGGCAGCCGAAGTAGGTCAGCCAGCCGCCTCAGGCGGTATCCAAAAGGCGCAAAGCTTCGCGCGCGACGTCGCGGACCGGGTCGAGGTCGCCATAGGCACGATGCAGCACCGCCATGCCGCGGGAAACACCGAGGTAGAAACGAGCGAGGGCAGGGGCGTCAGCGCCCGAAGGAAGCAGGCCCGCCTCTTTGCCCCTCTGCAGGACTTGGCAGAGAGCTATTTCCGTTCGCAGAAAACTCCGGCGGACCGCATCCGATGGAACCGGGTGGCGGCCGCCACATTCCAAAGCGATCTGGCACATCAGGCAACCGGCTGGGTTCTTCGGGTTCGCCATGCGGGCCATGTGGGCGTCGAGAAAACCGCCAATTGCCCGACGCGGATCCGGGTCGTTCAAGGCTACGACCACGGCGCTGCCTTGTAGCTCCGCGTAGCGGTCAAGCGCGCGCAGCAGCAGCTGCTCCTTGCCGCCGTAGGCGTTGTAGAGGCTGCCGCGCTGGACGCCTGTGGCGTCCGCCAGATCGGCCATGGCCGTGGCCCCGTAACCTCTCTGCCAGAAGAGGCGGAGCGCCGCGTCGATCACGGCCGTCTCATCGAACTTCCGAACCCCCGCCACGTCCGCGACTCCTTTCAGGCAAGGCTTCACGCAAAGGTGAGACAGACGTTACGACTTTCAGCAGACCTCATGTTTGACAGAAGTGTCAAGAATTCCAACCTGTCAGGCGGAAGAAGCCGGTGGTCGGCTTCGCATGCGGCAGGGAGCCTCGCCATGACCGACAGAGTTGACCGTCCGCTCGTCTGGAGTCTCGCAATTCTGCGTTTTTCGACGGGCGCCTTCTTTCTGGTTTGGGCCCTGGAGAAGATCTTCGCGCCGGAGATCGCTCGTCGGGTCTTCGAGACCTTCTACTTCTCTTCGCCCTCCGACACGATGCTGCTGCTCACGGGCCTGCTGCAACTTCTCTTCGTCCTGGCCTTTATGGCCGGCCTCTTTCGCTTCTGGACCTACGGCGCGCTGCTAGCGATGCACGCGGTCTCCGTCGTTTCGAGCTTTCCGCGTCTGCTCGATCCCTTCACACCGCCGAACCACCTCTTCTGGGCTGGAGTTCCGGTCCTCGGACTGTTGGTCGCCCTGTTCCTGCTCCGAAACCGGGACAGCCTGTTCACACTGTCGGGCGTCAAGGTCGGTGGGCAAGCGGTTCAGCGCGGCCTGGCCATCATCGCAATTGGCGGAGCGGCTACGCTGGCGGTCCCGCAACCGCGCGCGGCAGACGCCGGGCAGAGCGTCACCGTCCATAGCTATGCCGCGCAACCGAAGCTGGTCGACACGACCAACACGCACTGGATCGAGGCGCCGTCGGGCGTGATCTTCGTCGACAGGTAGCCGCCAGATCTGCCGCCTCCCGTGGAGGCGGCCCTTTTTGTTGCTCCCGAACCTGCAAAAACGCCCGTAACGGCCGCCTTGCTTGACCGCCCGCCGGGCAGGGGGCTAGTACCAGCCGGCAATCAGACGAACGGCCGGATTGGGCCTTATCTTGCCAAGGCAAACCCACGCGATCGAACGAGACGAGGCCGACACCGCGACGATTCCGGGCGAGGTCGGCTTTGCCGTCGTGGTTCCGGCCTTCAACGAGGCGCCGAATCTCGAGATCCTGGTGCCGGAGATCTTCGCTGCAGTGGAGGGTCTTGGCCCTTGCCAGGTCTGCGTGGTGAACGATGCCAGCACCGACGGGACCGAACAGGTTCTCAACCGGCTGAAGGCTCGCTACGCCAACCTGCTGGTCACGACTCATGGGCAACGAAGCGGACAGTCGCGCGGAATCTGGAGTGGGCTGCGGGCCAGCGAAGGGCGCTGGGTGGTCACCCTGGACGGCGACGGGCAGAACGACCCGGCCGACATCCCCCGGCTGCTGGAGGTGGCGCGCAACGACGAAAGCGGACGGCTCGGCCTCGTCCAAGGGTTACGGACCCAGCGCCGCGATCCCCTGTCGAAACGGCTGGCGTCACGCTTCGCAAACGGGCTACGGGCCCGGTTGCTGAAGGACGACTGCCCGGACAGCGGCTGCGGGCTGAAGGTGGTCAGGCGCGACCTTTACGAAGCGCTTCCGTACTTCGACTCGCGACACCGCTATATTCCTGCCTTAGTGCGAGGTTGGGGGTGGGACGCGATCTATCTTCCGGTCAATCATCGCGAACGAAGGGCCGGGGTCTCCAAATACACGAACTGGCGACGCGGCCTCGTCGGCATTGTCGACCTGGCTGGCGTCATCTGGCTGCTTCGGCGAACGAAACAGCCATTGAGCCCACCGAACTGACGGTGCCCCTGAGTAACGACAGCTCCAAAACGGATAGAGGGATGACGATACCGTGGATGGACTAGCGGCTTGGTGGAGCCAGCTGACCAGCATCGAGGCGACCTGGCTGGCGATCGGGTTGACCGGTCAGTCGATGTTCTTCATGCGGTTCTTCATGCAGTGGATCGCCACCGAGCGCGCCCGCCGAAGCGTCGTACCCGAGGTCTTCTGGTATTTCTCGATCGCGGGAGGCGTGATCGTCCTGGCCTACGGTATCCATCGCGCCGACCCTGTCATCATCCTCGGCCAATGCGCCGGCGTGACGATCTATAGCCGCAACCTCTACTTCATCTGGAAAGAGAAGCTGGAGTTACGGCGGGCCGAGCGGGCCAGTCCGGAGCTTCGGCTCGAGGAGCTGGAAACGCCTAAACGCCAAAGCGGTCGATGACGGACGGCAAGCACTCAATGAGAACGTATGACATGCGTCATACACTTGACAGCGCTTGGGGATTGAAGCCGTTATATTTCAAACTATTGGAATTCCATCTAAAAGCTTGATGAGAGCCAGAATGCGGCTTCCACATATGGGTGATGTACGGGGGAGAGCGACATGAAGATCGCCGTTGCCGGCTTCCAGCACGAAACGAATACCTTCGCACCGGCCAAGGCCGATTTCGACGCCTTCGCGTCGGGCGGGGCCTGGCCGCCCCTCTCGCGCGGACAGGCGATGCTGCAGGCGCTCTCGGGCATAAACCTGCCGGCAGCCGGCGCCATCGAAGAAGCCCGAAGCCTCGGGCACCAGGTGGAACCCTTGTCTTGGGCTGCCGCGACCCCGTCGGACCGCGTCACCCGCGACGCCTACGAGAGGATCGTCGGGCAGATTTTCGAGGATCTGGAGGCGCAGCGCGGCCTGGACGGCATCTATCTCGATCTCCACGGCGCCATGGTGACCGAAGGTCATCAGGACGGGGAAGGCGAACTGCTGCGTCGCCTACGAGACCGCGTGGGAGCGGATCTGCCGATCGTCGTGAGCCTCGACCTGCATGCCAACGTCACGCCCGAGATGGTTGATCTGGCGGACGGATTGGTGATCTACCGCACCTATCCGCACGTCGACATGGCCGAGACCGGCGCAAGGGCCCTGCGCCTGCTGCATCGCCTGATGGACGCTGGACCGGGACGAGGGCCGCGTTACAAGGCTTACCGGCAGCTGCCCTTCCTCATTCCCCTGACCAGCGGCTGCACGCTGATCGAACCCGCCGAAAGCCTCTACGCAGAGATTCCGGACCTGGAGGGTGGCGGTGTCGCGACGCTGTCCTTCGCCTGCGGCTTCTCGCCCGCCGACATTCACCATGCCGGCCCGAGCGTCATGGCCTACGGCGAAAGCGAGGAGGCGGCGCGTCAGGCTGCGGACGCGCTCTACGAGAGTGTCGCCGCCCAGGAAGCCGCCTTCGCCGGCCGCATTCTGCCGGCCGACCGGGCGGTGACCTACGCCGTTGAACGCTCGGCCAAGGGCGACGGTCCGGTGGTCATGGCGGACACCCAGGACAATCCGGGCGCCGGCGGCAACGGCGATACCGTCGGGCTGCTGGCGGAGTTGGTCCGCCAGCGCGCGCCGGAAGCCGTCGTCGGGGTCCTGTTCGACCCGGTCAATGCCAAGCGCGCGGCCGAGGCCGGCGAGGGCGCACGCCTGGAGCTGGAGCTGGGGGCCCACTCGGGCCTGCCGGGCCATGCGCCCCTGCGCGGCGACTATCGGGTCAAACGCGTCGGGGACGGGGTCTTCACCTGTAGCGGTCCCTTTTATCGCGGGGCTCGCATGCGGATCGGCCCCATGGCCCTGCTGGAGATCGGCGGTGTCGAGGTGGTGGTCGGCAGCAAGAAGGCGCAGGCCGCGGACAGGGACATGTTCCGCCATGTCGGAGTCGAGCCCGAGTCCAAGCGAATCCTGGCGCTCAAGTCCTCGGTCCACTTCCGGGCCGACTTCCAGCCGATTGCCAGCGAGGTCATCGTCGCGGCGGCGCCGGGCCCCAATCCGGTGGACCATTTGGCGCTGAGCTACGGCAACCTGCGGTCCGACATCCGCCTGATGCCGATGGGACCGACCCAAGCCGCCCATCGCGGTTAGGCGAGCTGAGCTTTCCGCCCTGCCGTCAGCCCCAGGGGCCTTTGCGTCCTGAGGTTGACGGCTTCTCCGCATTTCGGTTCCAGGGTCCCTTGCCGGCCCAGGGCCCCTGGTCCGGGGCTTCTGCAGCCTCAGCCTGGTCCTGGGTACGAGCGGGATCGGGCCGACTTCGGCGACGGGCGGCCGCAGTGTGAACCCTTAGGTTTTTCGGCGGCCGATGCCCACCGAAGAGCGGCACCATCGGCCGCTTCATAGGCCCGACCAGGGCCAGGCCGACGACGAACCCGCCGATGTGGGCCCACCAGGCGACGTTGCTGGCCGCATCGCCCTCGAAGACGTTGAGCAGCTGCGAGCCGAACCAGAAGAGCAGCATCAGACCGGCCGGCAGCATCAGCGGGATGAAGACCACCGGCGTCATGACCCAGGCGCGGGGATAGAGCAGCAGGTAGGCGCCCAGCACGCCGGAGATGGCGCCCGATGCGCCGATCACCGGCACCTCCGACCCGATGTTGAAACCGAAGTGCGCCAACGCCGCGGCGACACCGCTCAAAAGATAGAAGACGAGGAACTTTCCGTGCCCCAGCGCGTCCTCGATGTTGTCGCCGAAGACCCAGAGAAAGAGCATGTTGAAGACCAGGTGAAACAGATCGCCATGCAGGAACTGACTGGTGATCAAGGTCAGCGCAGAAGGGGCGGCGCCGAAGGCGGGCGGTAGTTCGGCGGCGCCGCCGAAGACCGCCGGAATGAAGCCGTAGCGATAGACGACGGTCTGAAATCCCTGATCTCCGCCGGAGGTCTGCCAGACGAAGCCCAGGACGTTCAGCGCGATCAGGCTCCAGACGACGTAAGGGCGGGAGATGTAGACCCTGGGATTGTTGTCGTAGATCGGCAGAAAGGGCATTGCCGGACCGTCACTCCGTGAGACTGCACCAGATCGGGGTGTGGTCGCTCGGCCGCTCCTTACCGCGTGGCGCACGGTCGATGTCGCAGGCGTCCAGCCGATCGACCGCCTGCGGACTGAGCAATAGATGGTCGATGCGGATGCCTTCGTCGGCCTGCCAGGCACCGCCCTGATAGTCCCAGAAGGTATAGGCGCCAGACTGCGGCCCGTGCAGAGCTCGGTAGGCCTCGAAGTAGCCGAGATTCAGCAGCCCACGGAAAGCGGCCCGGCTTTCGGGCTGGAACAGGGCGTCGCCGCGCCAGGCGGCAGGGTCGTGACAGTCGAGCGGCTCCGGGATCACGTTGTAGTCGCCGCCCAGCACCAACGGCCGGTCGTCGAGCAAAAGGCCGCGCGCATGGGCCGTCAGACGCTCCATCCAGCCCAGCTTGTAGCCGAACTTCTCCGTCTTCACCGGATTGCCGTTCGGCAGATAGATGGAGGCCACCCGCAGCCCGCAGGTCGTGACCTCGAGGTAGCGCGCCTGTTCGTCCTTGGGATCGCCAGGCAGGGCCTCCAAGGGATCGCGGATGTCATCGCGCGAAAGAATCGCCACGCCGTTATAGCTCTTCTGCCCGACAGCCAGCGCCCGATAACCCCGCGCCGTGAACTCCATCTCCGGGAAATCACCTGTCTGGCACTTGAGTTCCTGCAGCAGCAACACGTCCGGTGCGGCACTGTCGAGCCAGTCCAGCACGTTCGGCAGACGCGTCTTGATGGAGTTCACATTCCAGCTGGCGATCTTGACCATAGGGGGAGCTTTTCTCCTGCGGGTGCCGGGCAGCTAGGCGGCAAAGAAAAACGGCTCCGAAAGCTGCCGGAGCCGTTCTGGGCCAGACGTGATGCGATCGGAAGGCGCTAAAGGGCGATCGAGAAGGAGGAACCGCAGCCGCATGCCGATTCGGCCTGCGGGTTCTCGATCTTGAAATAGCTGCCCATCAGATCCTCGACGAAATCGATCTGACTTCCGGTCAGCAGTTCCAGAGAGGTTTCATCGATGACGACCTTGGCGCCGTCCCGCTCGAACACCCGGTCCTCCTCCTCCACCTGCGTGTCGAAGTCGAAGCCGTATTGGAAGCCCGAGCAGCCGCCACCCGAGACCGACACGCGAAGCATGGTCCCGCTCTGTTCCTGCTCGGCCAAAACGAGGATTCGCTTGGCAGCGTTCTCGCTCAGCGAAAAGGTCTGAAGGGGCGCACTGTCCGGCATGGCTCAATCTCCAACCAGTTTGACGCCCTACATGTAGTCCATCTTCGGCGCCCTGTTAAGACATGACCGTCCAGCGAGGGGGACCAGGTCACTGGCGCAGACTTTGGCGCAAACCTTATCGAAGGCCGCTGCGATTGCCGCGACGGGGCCGGTTGGGGTAGGGCTTGCGGCCATGACCCGACCGGCAGAAAATTCTTCCGCGCCCTACGCCTGCGACCCGGCCAAAACGCGCGGCCGACGCCTGAGCGAAGCGGAGAGCCCGACTCGCACGGCCTTTCAGCGCGACCGCGATCGTATCGTTCACTCCGGCGCCTTCCGGAAGCTGCAGTACAAGACCCAGGTCTTCGTCTACCATGAGGGCGACTACTACCGGACGCGGCTGACACACTCCCTGGAGGTTGCGCAGATCGCGCGCTCCATCTCCCGTCAACTTGGCCTCAACGAAGATCTGGCGGAGGCCGTGGCCCTGGCTCACGATCTGGGCCACACGCCCTTCGGCCATGCCGGCGAGGATGCGCTGGACGGCGCCATGCAGGCCTACGGCGGTTTCGATCACAACGAACAGACCTTCCGCATTCTGACCGAGCTGGAGGCCCGCTACGCCGAGTTCGACGGCCTCAACCTGACTTGGGAGACGCTGGAAGGGGCGGTGAAGCACAACGGTCCCTTGACCGATCCCAGGCCCCACCTGGCGACCTTCTGCGATCACTGGGATCTCGAGCTGGATGGCTGGCCCAGCGCCGAAGCGCAAGTGGCGGCGCTCGCCGACGATATCGCCTACAACAATCACGACATCGACGACGGCCTGCGCGCCGGCCTCTTCACCGTCGAGGATCTTTCGGCGCTGCCGCTGGTCGGGCCGGTCCTGGAAGAGGTCCAGGACCGTTATCCGCGCCTGGAACTGCCGCGCTGGATTCACGAAACGATCCGCAGACTGATCAATCTGATGGTCGAGGACCTGCTGGGCGAGACGCGGCGGCGACTGGCCGAACAGGCGCCCAGCACCGTCGATGACATCCGAAAGGCTGGGCGCGCGGTGGTTGCCTTTTCCGAGACCATGCGCGAGAACGACCGCGTCCTTCGGGACTTCCTCTTCACCCGGATGTATCGGCACTACCTGGTCAACCGGCAAACCCTGAAGGCGCGCCGGGTCGTCTCGGAGCTTTTTCAGCTTTACATGGACCAGCCCAATACCCTGCCGGCCGAGTGGCGGCAGCGGGCCGAGACGGCGGACTCGGCAAGGTTGCGCGCCCGGGTGGTGGCCGACTACATCGCGGGCATGACCGACCGCTACGCCCTGGAGGCCCATCGGAAGGTGTTCGATCCCTACGCCCGTTTTTAACCGACAAGACTACCGAAACATGAACGTCTTCAATCACTTCCTCGGCGTCGTTGAGAGCGCACTTGCCGCACTGACGGCGGCGGGCGGCCTGCCTGACAAGGTGAACGTCGCGAAGGTGGCCGTCGAGCCGCCGCGCGACCCCAGTCACGGCGATCTCTCCACCAACGCCGCAATGGTTCTCGCCAAGCAGGCCGGCCGCAAGCCGCGGGAGCTCGCCGAAGAGCTCGCGGCGGAGCTGCGCAGAGCCGAGGACGTGGAGAGTGTCACGGTGGCGGGGCCGGGCTTCATCAACCTGCAGCTTGCCGACAGCTTCTGGCGGGAACATCTGCGCGTCGTTCTGCGGGCCGGCCAGGACTACGGCCGCTCCCAGCTGGGCGCCGGCCGAAAGGTCAATGTCGAGTACGTCTCCGCCAATCCGACGGGCCCTCTCACGGTCGGGCATGCGCGCGGTGCCGTGGTCGGCGACGCCCTGGCCGGACTGCTCGAAAAGGCGGGCTTCGACGTGACCCGCGAGTACTACATCAACGATGCGGGCAGTCAGGTCGACACGCTCGCGCGGACAGCGCACCTGCGCTACCGCGAGGCGCTGGGGGAGACCATCGGCGAGATTCCTTCTGGCTTCTATCCCGGCGACTATATGCGCGAGGTCGGCCATGCACTGGCCGAACGCGACAGCGACCGCTGGCTCAACAAGCCTGAGGAGGTCTGGCTGCCGGAGGTCCGAAGCTTCGCGATCGACTTTCTGATGCAGGTCATCAAGGGCGATCTCCATGCCCTAGGCGTCGATCAGGCGGTCTTCACCTCCGAGCGGAGCCTGGTCGAAGCTGGTGCAGTGGAACAGGTCTTCGCGAGCCTGGAAGCGCGCGACCTGCTGTACGTCGGGGTGCTGGAGCCGCCCAAGGGCATGAAACCCGAGGACTGGGAACCGCGCCCCCAGACCCTCTTCAAGGCAACCGACTTCGGCGACGACGTGGATCGCCCTCTGAAGAAGTCGGATGGCGGCTGGACCTACTTCGCCAACGACATGGCGAACCACTTCGACAAATACCGGCGCGGCTTCACCCGTCAGATCGACGTCTGGGGCGCCGATCACGGCGGCTACGTCAAGCGCATGCAGGCCGCCGTCAAGGCACTGACCGAGGAGCAGGCGTCGCTGGAGATCGTACTCTGCCAGCTGGTCAAGCTCTCCAAGGGCGGCGTCGAGGTGAAGATGTCCAAGCGCTCGGGCAGCTTCGTGACGCTGCGCGAGTTGATCGACGACGTGGGCAAGGACGTCGTCCGCTTCATCATGCTGACCCGCAAGGCCGATGCTCAGCTCGATTTCGATCTGGAAAAAGTGCTGGAGCAGTCACGCGACAACCCGGTCTTCTATGTCCAGTATGCCCATGCACGGGCCCATTCCGTGCTGCGCCATGCCTCTGCGGAGTTTCCCGACGTTCCGGAGGATCCCGAGGCGCTCGCCTCCGGCTCCCTGGCGCGTTTGACCGACTCCGCCGAGCTCGCGTTAATCAAACAGATGGCTAACTGGCCGCGTGTTGTCGAACAGGCGGCCGCTGCCTCGGAGCCGCACCGCGTTGCCTTTTACCTGCAAGATCTGGCAGCCGCCTTTCACGGGCTTTGGACCAAAGGCAAGGATGACGCCAGTCTGCGCTTTCTGCTCGCGGACGACCTTGAGGTGACCAGGGCCCGCGTGGCCTTGGTCAAGGCTCTGGCCGAAACCATCGCCTCCGGCTTGGCCGTGATGGGGGTTGAGCCCGTCACGGAGATGCGCTGAGGGAGATAGCTCGAATGGCGAGCGACGACGAAAATCCTTACACGCGGCCGTCAGGGCCAGGATCATCCGGGCCAGGATCATCCGGGCCTGGGACTGCGGGAGCCGGCCCGTCCGGGTCGCAACCGCTTCAGCCCAACACTGTGCCGCCAGGCGCCCCTCAACCCGGCTCTGGGCAACCCGGCTCCGCGCGGCCCGGTCAACCTGCAGGAGCGGGGCAATCCCCAGGGTCGGGGCAGCGCCCTTACACACCGACGCCCCCGACTCCGACGACTGCGCCTCCGGCGGCCCAGCCGCGACCGACACCGCCGTCCGCCGCCGCGCCGCCGCCCGCGCCCGGCGTGCGCCTCGGTCCCGCCGTCGCACCGCCGTCGACCGAAACCTCCTACCTGCCGGACGACGAGGAGGCAGCAGCCCCACCGCCCCGTCGCAAGGGGCGGGTGCTGCCTCTGTTGGTTGCGGTCTTCGCGCTTGGCGGCTTCGCCGCCATTGTCTGGTACGCCTACAGCTGGGGAACCGGGGAGGTTCCGTCTGGCGAACTTCCCGTCGTGACCGCCGAGCAGGACCTCAATGACGCCAAGGAGCGGCCTGAAGAGCCGGGCGGCATGGAGGTGCCTCATCAAGATGCTCAGGTCCTGAACGACCGCGACGGTGAAGACGCTTCCGCCGCCTCGGACACCGGGCAGTTCGAGCGCCTGCTGCCGCCTCCCGAAAGCCCGCAGCCACCCGAACCCATAGCCGACCCTGTCGAGGAAGCGCCAGCCGCAGCGGCCGATGCGGCAGATCAGCAGCCCGGAACCGCCGGCGATCTGCCGAGCGAACCGCCGGCCCCGCCACAGATCGGACAGGCTCCGGACACAGCTCCAGACAGCTCGCCTGACACGCCCTCCGAAGCGCAGGTTCCTAGTGTTTCAATCCCGGATGCACCCGACCCGGCTTCACCTGCTGGCGCGCCTGTCGATACGCCGACCGCCGACACTCCGGTTGCGGAGAGCCCGATGCCGGACGGTGATCAGCCGCCCCCCGGAGAGACGGTGGAGGTGAGCGAGCAACCGGTCGTCCCGCCCCAAGCCGACACAAGCTCACCGGCGGCCACATCGGCTCCGGAGAGCGCGACGGCCACGACCGGTCAAACGCCGGCCCCCGCGCCGTCGGCTCCAGCAACAGCAGATCAAACCGCGGCAACCGGTTCATCTGCGGTCCGGAGCGGCGACTGGGTTCTACAGATGGCGGCCTTGCGAGACCGGGGAGCCGTCGATGCGGAGTGGAGCCGGCTGCAGGCAAAGCATCCGGACTTGCTGGGAAATCTGAGCCTCGCGGTTCAGACAGTCGCGGTCGAGGGCCAGGGTGACTTCCATCGCCTTCAGGCCGGGCCGCTGCCGAACAGAGCCACCGCGACGGATCTCTGCGGATTGCTTCAGGGGTCGGGGACCGACTGCCTGGTCAAGCAGCACTGATCCGTGACAGACGGTTCGATCCCAGCACCCGAAACGCCGGAGGCGTCCCCAGCGGCGTCTCCGACGATTTCCTCCGCGATCTACGGCTGCGCCGGTCTGGAGCTGAACGCATGGGAGCGCGCCTTCTTCGCGGAGACCAACCCGCTTGGCCTGATCCTCTTCGCCCGCAACGTCGCGGATCCCGAACAGGTTCGGGCGTTGACGGAGACCTTCCGAACGATCGTGGACCGCGCCGACGCGCCGGTGCTGATCGATCAGGAGGGCGGGCGCGTGCAGCGCATGAAGCCGCCGACCTGGCGGCAGGCACCACCGCCACGGGTCTTCGGCCGTCTATCGGAGAGGGCGGCGCAGACCGCGATCGAAGCGGTGGAACTGAACGCGCGACTCCTGGCACACGACCTGTTGTCCGTCGGAGTAACAGTCGACTGCGCGCCTTTGCTCGATCTATCTCTTAAAGACACCCATGAAGTTATTGGAGATCGTGCTTTTTCGAGCGATCCGGCGCGTGTCGCAGTTCTCGCCCGCGCGGCCTGCCAGGGCTTCCTGGCCGGCGGCGTCATCCCCGTCATCAAGCACATTCCCGGTCATGGACGGGCCAAGGTTGACAGTCACGTGGAGTTGCCGCAGGTCGAGACCAGCCGACAGGAGTTGAGCGATACCGACTTCGTTCCCTTCCGCGCGCTCTCCGACGCCCCCTGGGCCATGACCGCGCATGTGGTCTACAACGCGATCGACCCGGACCGGGCGGCCACCGTCTCACCGACCTTGATCGCCGAGGTGATTCGCGGCGAGTTGGGCTTCGAGGGACTTCTGATCTCGGACGATCTGTCGATGCAGGCCTTGGACGGCAGCCTGTCCGAGCGGACCGCGGCGTCCCTGGCCGCCGGTTGCGACATTGCCCTGCATTGCAACGGCGACCCTGCCGAGATGCGGCAGGTCGCCGAAGCCGCGATCCCCCTGACGGCGGCGGCACAGGGCTATCTCGCCCGTGCCGAGGCCCAAAGGCGCGCGCCCGGCCTGTTCGATCCCCTGGAAGCGGCGGAAAGGCTGGAGCAGCTGCTGTCCACGGTCGCGATCGGGTGAGGGCGGGGCAGCAGTTGCGGTTGGCAAGTTGCCGGCCTTGGTCTAAGCCTGCTTTCGTCAGAGGTTTGGAGTGCAAATCACCCGCTTGACCGAAGCGAAGTCGCTTCCGTCGAACAAGATCCCGCTCTAGCTTCTCAACCGAACAGCAGACGCTTTCTCAGCCGGAGAGCCGCGCAATCGTGAGCGCCGAAGACACAGCCCTGGACAGCGTGCCTGAAGACGCAGGCAAAACGCTCGACAGCTTCGAGGAGGATCGCCCGGAGGACCGTGTTCTGGGGGAGCAGTTCCTGCTCGACCTGGAGGGTTTCGAGGGTCCGATCGACTTGCTGCTGCAACTCGCCAGGGACCAGAAGGTCGATATCACCAAGATATCGATCCTGGCTCTGGCCGAGCAGTATCTCTCCTTCGTCCAGCAGGCGCGGCGGATGCGGCTGGAGCTGGCGGCTGACTACCTGGTCATGGCCGCTTGGCTGGCCTACCTGAAATCGCGTCTGCTGCTGCCCGAACCCGAGGGCGAGGCCGAACCCTCTGGCGCCGAGATGGCCGCGGCACTGAAGTTCAAGCTCCAACGCCTCGAGGCGATGCAACAGGCCGGCCGAGCGCTGATGGCAGGCCCCCAGCTGGGAACCGAGGTCTTCGCGCGCGGCATGCCGGAAGCCCTGGAACGGGTGAATCGCATCACCTGGGATGTCAGCCTCTACGACCTGCTGACGGCCTACGGAAAAGCCCGACGCGATCGCGGCGAGCAGTCCCTGCGGATCCTCGCGCTCGACCTGCATTCGGTCGAAGACGCCGTCGAGCGGCTGGCGCGTTTGCTGGGGCAGGGGATGCCCGGCTGGCGCAGGCTTCAAGCCTTCTTGCCACCTGAGCTGCAGGCTGCGGTCAGCCCCTTGCGCCGGCGCTCGGCGCTGGCGAGCACCTTCGTCGCCAGCCTGCAACTGGCTAAGAGCGGCCAGGTCGAAATCCGGCAGGACGGGACCTACGGCTCGATCTTCCTACGTCCCGGCCGTGGGGAGAGCGACATGCCGTCCGACGAACAAGAGTCGATCACCCCGGGGGCAGGCAACGACGCTTCCAAAGGCGACAAGTCAGATAGATGAGTGAGCTTCGTTTCCAGCAGATCCGGCTGCTTGAGGCCTTGCTCTTCGCGTCCGCGGAGCCGCTCGGCGAAAAGGATCTCGCACGCCATTTCGACGCCGATGCGGACCTTGGGCAGATGTTGGAGGAGTTGGCCGGCCTCTATGAGGCGCGGGGCGTGACCCTGCGTCGGATCGGCGACAAGTGGGCTTTCCGCACGGCCGAGGATCTGGCGCCCAAGATGCGGATCGAGAGCGAAACGCGTCGCAAGCTGTCGCGAGCGGCGATCGAAACGCTTGCCGTCGTCGCCTACCATCAGCCGGTCACCCGCGCGGAAATCGAGGAGATCCGCAGTGTCGCGCTCTCGAAAGGGACGCTCGACACCCTACTGGAAGCCGGCTGGATCAAGCCGCGCGGCCGCCGCCGCACGCCGGGCAAGCCGGTCACCTGGGGCACCACCGACGCCTTTCTCGATCACTTCGGCCTGGATGCCGTCACCTCCCTACCGGGCCTGGAGGAACTGAAGGCAGCCGGACTGCTCGACGCTCGCCCGGCGATCACGGCACTGGGCGCGCGGGGGGAACTGCCGCCAGCCGGACCGGCACCGGACGAAGAGCCGGAGGAAGAGGATCTGCTGGACGACGAGGACCTCGCAACCGACGAAGCCCTGGTCGCCGAGTTCGGTTCCGGATCGCCGGAAGACGGCCCGGAGGGATTGGCGGACGGCGGGGAGAGCTCGGTAGAAGGCGGGGAGAGCTCGGTAAAAGGCGGCCCGGAGCCAGCGCCGGACGACGCGGACGAGCCGGAGAGGGAGGATCGGAATGCCGGCCAGTCTGGCTGACGCGGATCTGAACGCCGAGACGCCTACCGCCCTGGCCTTGCAGTCGATTTCGCACCGCTTCGGGTCGGTTCTGGCCGTCGACGACCTGTCCCTGGAGCTGGAGCCGGGCGAATTGGTCTGCCTGCTCGGTCCGTCGGGCTGTGGCAAGACCACGGCGCTGCGTCTGGCGGCAGGCTTGGAGAATCTTCAGCAAGGCCGAATCGCCATGGACGGCCGGGTCATCGCGGAACCGGGTCGCGGCGTTCCGCCGGAAGACCGGTCGGTCGGGTTGGTCTTCCAGGACTACGCGCTCTTCCCTCATCTCGACGTCAGCGAAAACATAGCCTTCGGGCTTCGCCATCTTGACGCCGCCGCACGGCAGACGGCCATCCGACGGGCGCTCGCACAGGTCGGTCTGACCGGCTTCGACGCCAATTATCCGCACGAGCTGTCGGGCGGGCAGCAACAGAGGGTTGCCCTCGCCCGGGCGCTGGCGCCGCAGCCACGGATCATGCTGCTGGACGAACCCTTCTCGGGGCTGGACGAGCGGCTTCGGCACGAAGTGCGGGATGAAACCCTGCATGTGCTGGAGGCCGCCGGCACTGCCACCCTGATGGTCACCCACGACCCCGAAGAGGCGATGTTCATGGCCGACCGCATCGCCCTGATGAACGGGGGGCGTCTGGTTCAGGTCGGTGCGCCGGATCGGCTCTATTTTCATCCAGTCGACGCCTTCGCCGCCGAGTTCTTCGGGGAAATCAATCGCTTGCCGGGCCGCATCGAGGACGGACAGGTGATCACGCCGCTTGGCAAACTGCCGACCGAGATGCCGGACGGGGGACAGCCGGTGGAGGTCCTGGTTCGGCCCGAGGCAATCCGTTTGCTGCCGCCCGGCGATACGGCCGGGTCCGGTCACGCGGCGGCCAGAGTGATCGCCGCGCGTCTGCTGGGTCGGTCCTCGCTGGTGCATCTGTCCGTGCAGCAGGCCGACGGCGAAGCGCTCCATCTTCATGCACGGGTGCCCGGCCGCTTCCTGCCGGCGACCGACGATGCCTTCAGCCTGGACCTCGACCCCGCTTTGGCCTTCGTTTTTCCGATGAGCGAGGCTACATAAGAGGAAATCGCGTCGCTTTTCCCGATCGTATCCCCAGATCATATCCACGGGCACGATTGCGGCTAGAGGGGCTTTTTGCGATAGTCCGGGCTCATTCCGGGCTGCCGGGACGTCCCAGTAAGGAGACCTTTATGGGTATCAGCTTTTGGCAGATCGCGATCGTCGTTCTGATCGTTGTTCTGCTGTTCGGTGCCGGCAAGATTCCGCGGCTGATGAAGGACGTCGGCTCCGGAATCAACCAGTTCAAGCGCGGCCTGAAGGAGGACAACGCCTCCGACGACGCTGCCGACGAGGCGACGTCCGCGAAGCTGGAGCAGGACAAGGAAAGCGCCGCGGCAACGACGAGCGCCCGCTCCGCCGAGACGGATGCCAAGGACGACAAGAAGGTCGCCAACGGCTAACCGTGCCAGTGACGCACTCGTGATGCAGACGACATCGATGGTCTGCAGAGATTTCTTGTCTTGCCAGCACCGGGCTAAGCCATGTTCGACATAGGCTGGACCGAGATGATGGTGATCGCCATGCTGGCGCTTATCATCATCGGTCCCAAGGATCTGCCGGGAACGCTGCGCACCGTCGGACAGTGGGTGCGCAAGGCGCGTTCGCTGGCCCGTGAGTTTCAGTCGGGCGTCGACGAGATGGTCCGCGAGGCGGAACTCGACGAGGCACGCAAGGCGCTGGAAGCGACGAAGGGCGGCAATCTGACCAAGCAGATCGCCAAGGCCGTGGACCCCGACGGCGAGTTGACGGCGGAGGCCAAGGCCCTGGAGCGGGATACGCGCCCGGTCGCTGGAGCAGGGGCCGCCAAGACCGCAGCCTCCTCCGGCGCCGACAAGACCACGGACAAGAAGCTCACGGACAAAAAGCTCGAAGCCGGAGAGACCGCAAAGACGTCCGACGCCGGGTCCGAGGCGAGCCCGCAAGACGCTTCCAAAGCCAAGGTTGTCACGCATCCGGCCAGGATCGCACCCGGCAACTCGGTCCGCCCGCCCGCCAGCGAGTCGACGGACGGGCCGCAAGACCATAAGCGGGAAACCGGCGGGGCGACCGCCACCGGAACCGCGACAGAGACCAGCACCAGCAAGGCCGGCGGCTCCGCCGGCTGACGGCCTGGACAGTCAGCCCGCAACGGACTCGAGATGACCGACGCGACGAAGGAAGACCTGCAGAAGATGCCGCTGCTCGATCACTTGATCGAGCTGCGCACCCGTCTGCTCTATTCCGTCGGCGCTCTGGTCGTCGCCTTCGTCGGCGCCTGGTTTCTGGCGGACGAGATCTATCGCTTCCTGGTGAAGCCTCTCGCCGACATTCTGCTCGAAATCGGCGTCGAGCAGGGCGAAGCGCGGCGCATGATCTTCACCAACCTGACGGAGGTCTTCTTCACCTACGTCAAGGTAGCCTTCTTCGCGGCGGCCTTCGTCACCTGTCCGGTGTTTCTGGGGCAGATCTACCGCTTCGTCGCGCCCGGCCTCTACAAGCACGAGAAGATGGCTTTCCTGCCTTTCCTCGTGGCCTCTCCGATCCTCTTCTTCATCGGCGGCGCTCTGGTCTACTTCGCCATCCTGCCGCTCGCCTGGGACTTCTTCATTCAGTTCGAGGCCCCTGGCGGCGTCGATACCCTGGCGATCCAGCTGGAGCCGAAGGTCAACGAGTATCTCTCGCTGACCATGAAGCTGATCTTCGCCTTCGGGCTCTGCTTTCAGTTGCCGGTCATCATGACACTGCTGGCACGGGTCGGCATCGCCTCCTCGGAAGGGATGGCGAAGAAACGGAAGTACGCCATCGTCGCCACCTTCGTGGTGGCAGCGCTGCTGACGCCGCCCGATCCCATCTCGCAGATCAGCCTCGCCGTACCGATCGTGCTGCTCTACGAAATCTCGATCTACATGGCCAAACTGGTGGAGCGGCGTCGGCGCGAGCGGGAAGAGGAACTGGACCGCGAGCTGCAGAGCTGACGGCGCGAACTCGACCGGCTCTTTGCAAGTTCTGCTGTCCTGTCGCGGCGACACGACCCCACCCTGTGACAGCCTTGCGACCCTGGACGCGACGCGGCGACGCGGCCTATAAGCCCGACTATTGTAGGCACTCCCTGGGATCGCGCGCTCGATCCCCGAACTCCGGACCGTCCCCCGATGCACGATCTCCGCTGGATCCGCGAAGCCCCCGACGACTTCGACGCCGCCATGACTCGCCGGGGCTTGGCCTCGTCGTCTGCGCAGATCCTGGACCTCGATGGCCGCCGCCGCCGCGCGCAGACGGCGCTGCAGGAGATGCAGGCGCGGCGTAACGAAGCCTCGAAAGCTATCGGCCAAAAGAAACGGACGGGCGAGCCGGCCGACGAGCTGATGGCGGAGGTCGCCGAGCTCAAGGAGAAGATGACGGCGGCCGAGGAGGAGGAGCGCAGCCTCGGAGAGGAGCTGGAGGCTCTGCTCGCCGGCCTGCCGAACGTCCTGGCGCCCGAAGTACCGGACGGCCCCGACGAGAGCGCTAACGAGACCCTGCGAACCTGGGGCGAGAAGCGCCACTACGACTTCACGCCGAAAGAACACTTCGACCTCGGCGAGGGCCTTGGCGGTCTCGACTTCGAGGCGGCGGCCAAACTGTCAGGCTCGCGCTTCGTGGTGGTGAAGGGGCAGGTCGCACGGCTACATCGCGCATTGGCGCAATTCATGCTTGATCTGCACAGTCAGGAGCACGGCTATCTGGAAGTGCAGCCGCCGCTGCTTGTCCGCGACCAGGTTCTCTTCGGAACCGGCCAGCTTCCGAAGTTCGGCGAAGATCAGTTCCGGACCGAGGAGGGCTTCTGGCTGATCCCGACCGCCGAGGTACCGCTGACCAACCTGGTGGCCGAGGCGATCCTGAACGAGTCGGAGCTACCGCTGCGCTTCACGGCTCACACGCCCTGTTTCCGCTCCGAAGCAGGTGCGGCGGGGCGCGACACGCGCGGCATGCTGCGCCAGCACCAGTTCGAGAAGGTGGAGCTGGTGTCGGTTACGGCGCCGGAGCACTCCGAAGAGGAGCACCAACGCATGGTCGCCTGCGCGGAGGAGGTGCTGAAGCGCCTGGGGTTGCACTATCGCGTGGTCGTGCTGGCCAGCGGTGACACCGGCTTTACCGCCCACAAGACTTATGACCTGGAGGTCTGGCTGCCGGGGCAGGGGGCCTATCGGGAAATCTCCAGCTGCTCTAACACCGGCGCCTTCCAGGCGCGCCGGATGCGGGCGCGCTTTCGGCAGGACGGCGAGAAGGGCACCCGCTTCCTCCACAGCCTGAACGGCTCCGGCGTCGCCGTCGGCCGCGCCCTGATCGCCGTGCTCGAAACCTATCAGCAGTCCGACGGCTCGGTGGAGGTGCCGGAGGTGCTGCGTCCCTATCTTGGCGGACAGGAGCGCATCGCCCCCTCATGACCGACCTGAAGCAGGCCCGCATCCTGGTTACCAACGACGACGGAATCCACGCGCCGGGCCTGAAGGTGCTCGAAGCTGCCGCGCGCAAGCTGAGCGAAGACGTCTGGGTGGTCGCGCCCGAGGTGGAACAGTCGGCCACCAGCCACTCGCTGACCACGCGGCGCCCCTTGCGCGTGCGACGCTTCGGCGAGCGGCGGCTGGCGGTCGACGGCACCCCGACCGACTGCGTCCTGGTCGCCGTCAACAAGCTGTTGAAGGACCGGCGCCCGGATCTCGTGCTTTCGGGCGTCAACCACGGCGCCAATCTGGCGGAAGACGTCGGCTATTCCGGAACCGTCGCGGCGGCCATGGAGGCCGCCTTCCTAGACCTGCGTGCCGTCGCCTTCAGTCAGGTCGGCGTCCCCGGACAGCCGGTCGACTTCGCGCCGGCAGAAGCCTGGATCCCACGGTTGGTGGAGCGGCTCTACGGCTTCGACTGGCAGCGCGACCAGCTCATCAACGTGAATTTCCCACCGCGACCCGCCGCTGAGGTGACGGAGGTCCGCGTGACCCACACCGGCCGACGCGACGCCTCCGTCGGTCTGGTCGACGGCGAGGATCCGGGCGGGCGGCCCTACGTCTGGATCGGCGATTGGGCGGCCGATACCACCAGCGACCGCGAGAGCGATCTGGCGGCGGTCGACGAGGGGGCCATCGCCGTCACCCCTCTGCATCTCGACCTGACCCATCACAGCGCCCTGGCGTCGCTGAAGGCGCGCCTCGGGTGACGCTGGAGGCCCGCAAGATCCGGCTGCTGATGCAGCTGCGGCGGGCAGGGATCGCCAGCACTCAGGTGCTGGCCGCTTTGGAGCGTGTGCCGCGCGAGCTCTTCGTGCCGCACGCTTTCCGTGACCAGGCCTACGAAAATCTGGCGCTGCCGATCGGCCAAGGGCAGACTCTGAGCCAACCCGAAGTGGTGGCGCAGATGACCGCGGAACTGGCCGTCGACAAGACCATGACGGTTCTGGAGATCGGGACCGGCTCCGGCTACCAGGCCGCCGTGCTCGCGCGCCTGGCGCGTCGGGTCTACAGCATCGAGCGGCATCGCCCCCTGCTGGATGAGGCCGAGGCACGCTTCGCGGAGCTGCGGCTGCATAACGTCACGACCCGCCTGGGCGACGGGAGCCACGGCTGGCCGGAACCGCGCAGCTTTCCCCGGATCATCGTGACCTGCGCCGCCGCGTTGCCGCCGGAACCTCTGCTGGCGCAGCTTCGCCCCGGCGGCATCATGCTGCTGCCGGTCGGCGAGACGGGCCGTTCGCAGGAGCTGATCAAACTGGAGAAGACCGACCAGGGTGTGCGCGAAACGCGGCTCGGCATGGTGCGCTTCGTGCCTCTGGTCGGCGAACCGCCGGCCGTGGCCGGGGGCAGGTCCGCATGAACCGGGCAGAAGGGCAGAGACCGGGCAGCCGGTCGATCCTGTCAGCTCTGATCATCGCACTGGGCCTTTCGATGGCGCTCGCCGGCTGTCTGCAAACGGCGACTCTGCCGGAACCCGGCGTTACGCCGATGGAACCACCGCCGCTGCCGCCGCGCCGGCCCGCACCGCCTGCCGGCTTCGCCATTCAACAACCGAACTTCGCGGGACCGGAGCCGGTTTTTGCCGTCCAGCAACCGAACGCTCCCGTCCAACAGCCACCCGCCGCTGTTCAGCAAGAAGCCGTCACCGGTCAGCAGTCGACGGACCTGCCCATTCCGGGCGGTCTCTATCGCGTACAACCGGGCGACACCGTCTACGGCATCGCTCGCCGGGCCGGCCTGCCTCTGCGCCCACTCATCGACGCCAACCGATTGGCGCCCCCTTATCGGCTAGCGGTCGGGCGGGATCTGATCATACCGCGCGCCCGCGTGCACGTGGTCAAAGCCGGGGAAACGGTCTACCGCATCTCGCAAATCCATGGCGTGGACCGAAGCCAGCTCACCCGCATCAACGGCATCGGCCCCCCCTTCGAGATTCGCGTCGGCCAGCGTCTGGTTCTACCGGAGCCGGGCCTGCGTACGGAACTCGCAACGCTTCCGGACGCCTCGGCCTCCGGTGCCTCGCTGCAACAGGCGCCGCCGCAGCAGCAGCCAGCCCCGCCACGACAGAATCCCGCACAAGAGGCCGCAGCGCCGCCTTCGCAGCCAGCTACAGTCCCGGAGGCAGCGAGCGGCCAACCACCGTTACCGCCGCGTCGTCCGAGCGCCACACCCCAGCGGGCAGCCAACTCACCGACGTCTCCGGCACCTGCGCCCGCCGCCCAGACTCCGCGCCAGACTCAAACCGCCGCAATCCCGCAACCGCCGCCGAGGGCCGGCGGGCGCTTCGGCTGGCCGCTGCGCGGACGCATCCTCTCGCGCTACGGCCCGGAGGAGGGCGGGCATCACAACGACGGCATCAACATCGCCGCGCCCAGAGGCGCACCGATCCAAGCGGCGGAGAACGGCGTGGTCGCCTACGTCGGCTCGGAACTCCGGGGTTACGGGCAGTTGGTCCTGATCAAGCACGCCGACGGTTGGGTGACGGCCTATGCCCATGCGGACAGCGTTCTCGTCCGGTTGGGCGACACGGTTCAACGAGGACAGGCCATCGCGCGCGTCGGCTCGACCGGGGCTGTCGATCAGCCCCAGCTGCACTTCGAGATCCGAAAGGGCACCAACGCGATCGACCCTCTGCAGATGCTGGACGGCGCGGCTTGAAAACTGATCACGGCAAATGACAGAGCGAAGGTTCGACGCGACAGAGTTGGTGATCTTCGATTGCGACGGCGTTCTGCTCGACAGTGAGGTTATAGCCTGCTCAGCCGACGCGGAGGCCCTGACCAAGGCGGGTTATCAAATATCGACGGCAGAGGTGATCGAGCGATTTGCCGGCGTTCCGGCCGACGCCATGTACGCCGCTATCGAAGCCGACCTCGGTCGCCCGCTGCCCAGCAATCTCCAGGCGGAGGTAAAAGCTTCAATTCTTGCGCGTTATCGATCCGAGCTCCGCGCAATCGTCGGGGCAGCGGAGGTCCTGTCGGCCATGAGGACACGAAGATGCGTCGCCTCCAGCTCCGCTCCGGCGAAGCTCGCTCTGGGCCTTATCGAAACGAACCTCTTCGATTTGCTCTACCCACACGTCTTTTCGACAACGCTCGTGGCGCAGGGAAAACCGCATCCGGACATCTTCCTCTACGCGGCACGGGCGATGGAGGTCGGTCGTGAGCGTTGTCTCGTTGTGGAAGACAGCGTTGCCGGCGTGACCGCGGCCAAGGCCGCCGGCATGCGGTGTATCGGTTTTGTTGGTGGCTCCCACTGCCCGGACGGTCATGCCAAGCGCCTTAGCGAAGCCGGTGCCACGACAGTCGTAAGCGACTTGAGACAGTTGATGACCTTCGTGGACTAACGCTCTGCTGGTGCAGACTTCCTATCCCGCATCGCGATGCACGGCCAACGGCTGGAAGGACTGCATCACCGGCATCATCTCCAGCCGGTTGATGTTGACGTGCCGGGGCAGGGTCGCCGCGAAGAAGACGCAGTCGGCGATATCCTCGCCACGCATCGGCTGCATGCCCGTGTAGTGGCTCTGCGCTCTTTCCGAGTCGCCCTTGAAGCGCACCTCCGAAAACTCGGTTTCGGAAAGGCCCGGCTCTAGGCTGGTGACCCGGACCTGCTTGCCCAGAAGGTCGGCGCGCAGGTTCAGCGAAAACTGCGTTACGAAGGCCTTCGTAGCGCCATAGACGTTGCCGCCGGGATAAGGGTAGCTGCCGGCCACGGAGGACACGTTGATCACGTGACCGTCGTCGCGCGCGACCATGCCCGGAAGGATGGCCCGCGTGCAGTAGAGCACGCCCTTGACGTTGGTATCGACCATCGTCTCCCAGTCGGAGAGGTTCGCCTCATGCGCCGATTCCAGCCCCAACGCCAGCCCGGCATTGTTGACCAGCAGGGAGATGGCCGCGAAGTCGGCCGGCAGGCCGGCAACCGCCGACTCGACAGCCGCGCGATCCTGTACGTCGAGCGGCAGCGGATGGACATGCTCGCCCAGTTCCTCGGCGAGCGCCTGAAGGCGCTCGGCCCGACGACCGGTGACGATAACTTTCGCGCCGGCGGTAGCGAAACGGCGGGCGACGGCGGCGCCGAAGCCAGCCGTCGCGCCCGTCACGAAAACCGTCATGCTCTTGGGGTCGACGCTGGAGATCATGAAGCTTCCTCTTCTTGCCTTTTGCTGTCCGCGTTCGTCTCGGCTGCCGCCTCGCGTCCAGCCATCTCACCTTCCGCCGCCTTGGCTCGCTGCCAGGCGGCCTCCATCGCCTCCAGCCCGACCTCTGCGAGGTCCGCACCGCCAGCGGTCAGTTCGGCCTCCAAAGCACGGAAGCGACGTTCGAACTTGTTATTGGTATGACGCAGCGCGGCTTCCGGATCGATCTTCAAGTGGCGCGCCAGGTTCACCACGGCGAAGAGGAGGTCGCCCAACTCGTCCTGCAGCCGCTCCGGATGCGGCTGATCTTCCGCGATCTCGCTCTTGAGCTCGTCGAGTTCCTCCTCGATCTTCGCCAGAACCGGCGCGACGGCACCCCAGTCGAAGGACACACGGGCCGCCCGCTTCTGCAGCTTCACCGCACGCAGCAGAGCAGGGAGGCCGCGCGCCACGCCGTCGAGGGCGGAGGGCTTACCGTCCTTGGCCTTGGCAGCGCGCTCGGCCGCCTTGATCGTCTCCCAATTGACCGTGACCGTCGCGGCGGCCTCGGCCTCCGCCGTTCCGAAGACATGAGGGTGACGGCGGATCATCTTCTCCGCGACGGATGCGGCGACTGCCGCGAAGTCGAAGGCGCGCTCCTCGGAGGCCATCTGTGCATGAAAGACCACCTGAAGCAGAAGATCGCCGAGCTCGTCCTTGAGGTCCGCAAGGTCCTCGCGCTCGATGGCGTCGGCGACTTCGTAGGCCTCCTCGATCGTATAGGGCGCGATGGTCGCGTAGCTTTGTTCGAGATCCCAAGGACAGCCGCCGTCGGGGTCGCGCAGGCGCGCCATTACGGCCAGCAGCCGTTCGAGCGGAGGAAGGCTCTCGAGGTCGTTTGCCGATGTGGGGCGTTTGCTGTCGGGCATGGCCGGCGCAGTCTAGACGAAGCCGACGCGCGAACAAGACGGCTATGAGTTGAACAGTCTGAATGCCCTTCGCACCCTTCGTAATAGAGCAGAGCTTGACGGCGCGCGACCGCCGCTCAATCCTCCGCCCACGCAACTTAAGGAGGGATGACATGGCCGATCTGTCCGCCGCCGAACCCGTCGCCAACACGAGCGACCCTTACAAGCGCGAGGCACAGATCTTTCCGAAGCTGACCCCCGAACAGATCGCCCGTGCCGAACCCTTCGGTAAGCGACAAACCCTCTCCAAGGGCGAGGCCGTCTTCACACGCGGCGAGCGGGGCGTCGACTGCTTCATTATCCTGAAGGGCTGCATCGAGATCGTCGACCCCGCCCACGGTGAGGAGCAGGTGATCACGGTTCATGGGGAGCGTAACTTCACCGGCGAACTCGACCTCTTCAACGACCGCAAGATCCTGGTCAGCGGGCGCATGGGGGAGGACGGCGAGGTCGTCAGGCTGAACCGCGCCCAACTGAAACGCATGCTGACGGCGGAGCCAGAGATCGGGGAGATCGTGACCCGGGCGCTGATCCTGCGGCGCATGGGCCTGATTCAGGAGACGCAGGGCGGCGTCGTTCTCGTCGGACCAAGGCGAAGCCGCGATACCCAGCGCCTGGAACGCTTTCTGCGGCGCAACGGCTACCCGGTTCGCAGCCTGGATATCGAGGGCGACGGGGAAGCCGCCGAATTCCTGAAGGAGCGAGGGTGGAACGAGACCCGCTTGCCGGCCGTTTTCGGTGTCCTGGCAGAGGGGCTGGAGAATCCCTCGAACCTGGAGCTGGCGAAACAGCTTGGGCTGTTCGAAGAGCCCGACGGATCGGAGGCCTGCGACGTGGTTGTGGTCGGGGCTGGTCCCTCGGGGCTGGCCGCCGCCGTCTATGCGGCCTCCGAGGGCCTTAGCACCCTGGTGCTGGAGTCCGAAGCGCCGGGCGGACAGGCCGCCACCAGTTCGAAGATCGAGAACTATCTGGGGTTTCCGACCGGCATCTCGGGACAGGCGCTGGCCGGGCGGGCCCAGGTGCAGGCGCAGAAGTTTGGCGCCGTCATCTCGGTTCCCCGCCGTGCGGCTTCGCTCGACTGCAGCAGCTACCCCTACGTCATCGCAACCGAAGACGGAGGACGCTTTAAGGCGCGCTCCGTCGTTATCGCCTCGGGCGCCACCTATCGCTCGCTCGATCTGGACAATCTGAGCGACTACGAGGGCTTCGGCATCCACTATGCGGCCACGGCGCTGGAGGCCGACCTCTGCGGCGGCGAGGAGGTGGTGGTGGTCGGTGGCGGCAACTCCGCCGGACAGGCCGCCGTGTTCCTGTCGAACCACGCGGCTCATGTGCACATACTGATCCGCAGCGGCGATCTGGCAGCCAGCATGTCTGACTATCTGGTCGGCCGGATCGACTCCTCGCCCCGAATCACCCTGCATCGCCACACGGAGATCACCGCCCTGAGCGGCGACCGCTACCTGGAGAGCATCACCTGGCGTAACCGACAGACCGGAGAGCAGGAGAGTCACTCCATCTCGAATCTCTTCCTGATGATCGGCGCCGTCCCGAACACCGGCTGGCTCGGCGATTGCGTCCTGCTCGACGAGAAGGGCTTCGTCTGCTGTGGGCCCGCGGTCGCCGACGACTGGGCCCTGGAGCGCCCGGCCGAACTGCTGGAAACCAGTCAGCCCGGCGTCTTCGCGGTCGGCGACGTTCGCGCGAATTCGGTCAAGCGCGTTGCCTCCGCCGTCGGCGAGGGCTCGATAGCCGTGCAGTTCCTGCATCGCGTTCTGGCGGAGATGGCCAGCGCGACCGGAACGGCGGAGCGCAAGGGCTAAGCACAGCCAATCATTCGTCGAAGACGATCAGCGTTCGGACCTCAATGCTCTCGCGCGGGGGCGCGTCTTTCGGCGTTTGCGGCAGATCGACCGCGCTATGCGGCGTGAAACGCGCGCGACCATCCTCGCGGCTGTCCCAGCTCTTGATCAGCAGAACCTCGTCCGGTGTCATCTGGGGCGCGTAGTACCAGCGCTGCTCCGGATGGTAGGCGAGGTGGTAGATCTCGCCGGTCCGCCCGGGAAAGACCTGATCCGTCGGGATCAGGTCCTCCGCCCGGACCGTGGCGGCATCGGCCAGGGCAAGGGGAGAGCGCTGCACAGGGCCACGGATCGGACGCCAGACATTGATCTGAGCCACCCGCCTACCGCTGCTCAGCAGCTTGTCCGCTTCCGCGACGCCGAGCAGATCGCGCAGCCGTTGCGGGCCGCTCTTGACGGTGTAGTCGACATGCACCCGCGTCGCCGGACCGCGCCGGCCGTCCGGATTGGCGGCGCCCGCCGGGTCGTCCGAACGGCGCGTACTGTCGAACAGGATCACCCGGCTAACGCCCAGTTCCCGGCGCAGCAGGGCCTCGATCTCCGGACCGTAGACCGTCTCGATCGCGGCATCGTCGTAGAAATCGGCCACAACGGTCGGCCGGTGCAACAGGGCGAAGCCCTGGCGATCCACGGACAGCCGTCGAGCCAGCGGCCGCAAGTCGGTCAAAGGTACCGAACGCTCCTCGGTTTCGAAGAAGAAACGAGGTGCACCGCCCGTCAGCGCGGCACTGTGAATTACCGGCTTCCGGCTTTGACGTCGAATGAAGTTGAGGGAACCGACGACGGCGCCCGACGCTTCGAGAGGGGCCGCTTCGTAGCGAACGGAAGGTAGGGGCTGTTCCATGCTGTCGCTCTCTCTTCGAAAGGCCGGCCAGCGCCGGTGAACCCTGTCGAGGTGGAGATATGGCCTTGCCGGAAAATTATGAATGGGCCGATTCAAGCAATCATTTGTGATTTCAAGGAACATATTCTACGGGTATCCGCAGCCGCTTGGCAGGGGCCGGGCCAGTTGATAGGTTCCGCCGCAACAACAAGCTTTTGGGAGGCTATAGTGAAGTACGCAAAGATTCTGGCTGCGACCGTCCTGCTGGCAGGAACGCCGGCCATGGCGCAGCAACAGCTGTCGATCGCAACGGGCGGCACCGGAGGAGTCTACTTCCCGATGGGCGGCGGACTGGCCGAGGTGATCAACAATCACGTCGAGGGCTACGCCGCCGTGGCCGAGGTCACCGGCGCCTCGGTGGAGAACATGGGGCTGATCGCGACCGGCGACAGCGACTTCGCGCTGGCCCTGGCCGACGTGGTCTTTCAAGGCTACACCGGCACCGGCCGGTTCGAGGGCAGCCAGCTGCCGATGACCCGGGCCGTGGCCTCGATGTACGCCAACATGATCCAGATTGTGACGCTGGAGGACAGCGGCATCACCTCCCTGGCGGATCTGGCCGGCAAGCGCGTCTCGGTCGGTGCTCCGGGCTCGGGCACGGAAGTCAATGCCCAGACGATCCTGAACGCCAACGGCATCACCTACGACGACATCGAGGAGCAGCGGCTGAACTTCAACGAGACGGCCGACGCCCTGAGGAACGGCGATATCGACGCCGGTTTCTGGTCGGTCGGCGCGCCGACCAGTTCGATCCTCAACCTGGCGACCACCAACTCCATCCGCCTCATTCCCTTGAGCGACGCGGAGCGGGAAGCGGCCCAGGCCGAGTCCGAGGTCATGGCCTCGGTGAACCTGCCGGGCGGCACCTACGAGGGTGTGGCCGACGACGTGCCGACGCTGGGCATTCCAAACGTTCTGGTGGTGTCTTCCGAGATGTCCGACGATCTGGCCTATGCCGTGACCAGCGCGATGTTCGAAAACGTGGAGGAGCTGCGGGCGGTGCATCCGGCGGCGAACCAGACCACGGTCGACTTCACGATCTCGGCTACGCCGGTGCCGCTACACCCCGGTGCGTTACGCTACTTCGAGGAGATCGGCGCCGAGATTCCCGACCGGCTGCGTCCGTGACAGGACTCGGGGCGGCGGCACTGGTCGCCGCCCTGATCGCCCTGCCGGCCTTGGCCGAAGGCGCCAAGGCCGACGTGCTGTCGGCGCGCTTGGCCGACGGGACGGAGATCGCCAGGCTGGAGGTGCCCGAGGGTAACGGCTGGTGCGTGGTCTGGCGCCACTCCGTCGACGGCTTCGAGGTCCAGGACTGCTACGAGAATCGCGGCGGCAGGATGGTGCTGGTGACGAGCCTTCAACCCGATTTCGCGGCCGGCCTGGGGCATATTCCTGGTCGCGGCGTCCAACGCTCCGACGGGCAGGGCGGTTACCTGATCGAAGGGCTCGACGAGCCGGTTCCCGGCAACGCCTACGTCCTGCGCCCCGGCGGCCCGAACGTGGACCACCGGCTGCGCACGGCGGATAGCGAGGTATCTCTCAGCCGCCTCGCGCCGCGCGCCCGCGTCACCCTCGCGCTGACGCCCGAGTAACAGAGACCTCCATGACAGACGCAGGCTCCGAAGGACTCCGCGCCACGGCGGCACACTCCCGTCTCGTCCTGCGGGTCATCGCGATCATCGGCATCGCGCTGTCGCTGTTCCAGCTCTACGGCGCCGGCATCCAGACCATCGGCCTTTTCTACCTGCGGCCGATCCATCTCGGTTTCATCCTTGTTCTCTGTTTTCTGATGTTCCCCGTCACGGGGCTCTATCGCCCTCGTGGCCTGGTCGGCTGGGCGATCGACGCGCCGCTGATCGCCTGCGGCGTCCTGGTCGGTCTCTGGGTGCCGCTCAACATCGACACCATCGCGACCGCCATCGTGCCGCGCCAAATCGATGTCACCATTGGAATCATCACGACCCTGGTGGTGCTGGAGGCCGCGCGCCGTGCCGTCGGCCTGGTCATGACTCTGATCGGCGGCGCAGCCCTGCTCTACGCCATGGCTGGACAACGCGGGGCCTTGCCCGGCTTCGGCGAGTGGCTGCCGGGCATCCTGGCTCACCGTGGCTACTCCATCGACCGCCTGTCGAGCCAAATGACGTTGGGCGCGGAGGGCATCTTCGGCCTGCCGCTCGGCGTTGCCGCCACCTTCGTCTTCGTCTTCGTACTGTTCGGCGCCTTCCTGGAGGTGACGGGGGCAGGGCGCTTCTTCATCGATCTCGCCTACGCCGCAACCGGACGCCAAAGGGGCGGGCCGGCGAAGGCCGCCGTCATCGCCTCCGCCGGCATGGGTTCGATCTCGGGTTCGGCCATCGCCAACGTCGTGACCACCGGCGCCTTCACGATTCCGCTGATGAAGCGGCTGGGCTACCGGCCCGCACAGGCCGGCGGGGTCGAGGCGGCGGCCTCGACCGGCGGGCAGATCATGCCGCCGCTGATGGGGGCGGGTGCGTTCCTCATGAGCGAGTTCACCCAGATCCCCTATCTGCAGATCGTTCTGGTCTCGATCTTTCCCGCCTTTCTCTATTTCGGGACGGTCTATCTGCTGGTGCACCTTGCCGCGGTGAAGCAGGGCATGCGCGGCCTGCCGGCCTCCGAGCTGATGCGGGTGCGCGAGGTGCTGGCCAGCGGCTGGCATTTCCTGGTGCCGCTGGTGGCCCTGGTCGGGCTGCTGATCTCCGGCTACTCGCCGCTGCGCGTCGGCTTCTACGCCATCATCGCCGTGGTCGCGGCGGCGGCGGGCAGGGCGCTTTGGGATTTCTTCGTCACGCGGCCGCGCGACGGGGAGGCGGCCAGTCTGGCCGGTTTCCAGGCGCTGCTCGGATCCGGCGCGCGACTGACGCTGCAGGCGCTGGAACTGGGCGCACGCAACGCCGTGGCGGTGTCGCTGGCCTGCGCGGTCGCGGGCATCATCGTGGGCGTGGTCGGCCTGACAGGCCTGGGCCTTAAGTTCTCCGCCATGATGATCGCCTTCTCCGGCGGGAACTTGCTGCTGGCCCTTGTCCTGGTGGCCATTGCCAGCCTGATCCTCGGCATGGGGCTGCCGGTGACGGCGGCCTACATCGTGCTGGTGATCCTGGTCGGACCGGCGCTGTCCGAAGAGTTCGGCGTAGCGATCCTGATCGCCCATCTCGTGGTCTTCTGGTACAGCCAGGACTCGAACGTGACGCCGCCGGTTGCTCTGGCCGGTTTCGCCGGCGCGGCCATCGCCGGGTCGAAACCCATGGCAACAGCCTTTCAGGCCTGGAAGTTCGCCAAGGGCCTCTACCTGATCCCGCTCTTCATGGTCTACAACGAGGCCATCATCCTGGGCGGACCCGTGCTGCTGCTGCTTTGGACGGGTTTGGTTGCGATCCTGGCGCTGATGGCCTTCGCCGCCGCACTCGAAGGCCATCTCTTCGCACCGCTTCAGCTCTGGCAACGCCTTCTACTCACCGGCGCCAGCGTGGCGCTCTTCTGGCCGAACCTGACGGCGGAGATCGCGGGTGCGGCCGTCACGGTCGCGCTGCTGGGGCTGAACTTTCTGGCGGCGCGGCGTTCGGGAGACCGGCAGGCAGACCAGGGTGCGTGAAATACCGAGCAGGTGAGCAGACTTCCCCGTGCCGAAAAGCGCACTGGCGGTGAGAGATCTACTCCGGCAAAGGCAAACGCTCTGGCGTCAAGACAGCCAGCCAATCGTTCAGAAACCGGCGTCGCTTATGGTCATCGAGATGGACCAGCAACGATGGGCTCAGCTGAATCTGCCGCAAGGGTCCGGTTTGACCGTCCGGTCCCAAAGAGCCGCTGATCGCCGGATGGACGGCGAGCATGTTGGACTGTTCCGCCAGAACCGACTGCCCGGCCCGGGAAATCAGGAAGTCCAGGAAGAGATGGGCTTCTTCGGGATTGACGGCCCGGGCGGAGATCAAAGCCGTGCGCGACAGAGCGAGAGTGACGTCCTGTGGCATGACCACACCGATAGCCGCGCCGCTTGCCAGCGCGTTCTGGGCATAGGACCCTAAAAGATTATACCCGATGAGATAGCGACCGCGGGCTATGTCGTGGAGCATCTGATTGGTGCAGCAACGCAGATCCACCTCCGCAGCGGCAAGGCTGGCGATCAGGGTCGAGAAGGTGCCCGACTGCAGCCCATCCTGGGTTGCCAGAAGATACCCGACGCCGCTGCCGAGAATGTCGTAAGTCGTCACCCGCCCCCGGTAGCGCTCGGGATCACGTCTCAGGGTCTGAATGAGATCGAAGCGGTTGCGAGGCACATCCGCCTGGGGGACCAGTTCGCGGTTGTAGACGATAACCGCCGGCTCGTAGGTGAAGGCGAAAAGTTGGTTGCGCCATCGTGCCCAGGCCGGCAGCTCGGCGCCGACCGGCGTCGCGTGCGTGGCCGCCAGCCCGTCGTTGACCAGCTTGACCTGTAGATCCATGGCCGACGAGAGCAGCAGGTCGGCCGTCGGTTCTCCGGCGGCCTCGGCCGCCGTCATCTCCGCGAAGACGGCGTTGGTGTTCATATCGACATAGTCGATGGTGATATCCGGATGCAGAACCTGAAAAGCTTTGATGAGGGGGCGCATCTGCGCCAAGTCGGTGGCGCTGTGGATCAGCAGGCGGCGATGATCCCCACCCGATGGGGCCGGAAACAGCTCTCGAAACGCCAGGGCGTCGTTCGAAAAAGCGAGCCCGGCCAGAAGGCCCAGCAGCAGGGCAGCGGTCGCGCGACCGTGCCGAACCGAGGCTGCTCGAACCCGCCCCGTTTCCGAGGACGGATCCGGGGCAAGGGGGCCGGCAACCGCGCCGCCGGCGCGCGGCAGACTGAGGCGTGCGGCGAGCCCGCCCAGTTCGGACTCACCTAGCGTCAACTCTCCGCCATGGGCCTTGGCCACTCGGCGAACGATGGCAAGCCCAAGACCAGATCCGGAGTTGCCGGCAGGGCGGTTGAACCGTTCGGTTACCGCGGCACGGCGTTCCGGCGCTATGCCCGGGCCGTCGTCGGCGACCTCGATCATCACCTCGCCCGGCGCATCCGGATCGGATGTCAGGCGAACCGCAATTCGCCCGCCAGGCCGGCCGTGGTTGAGCGCATTGTCGATGAGATTGCGGACAGCTTCCCGCAGCAGGATCGGATCGGCCGCCACGAGAGCACCGGTCGCTGCACCGTCGAAGCTGAGCTCCATGCCGCCGCGCAGGGCGAGAGGGGCGATGTCGCGCAATGAGTCGGGAAGCAGAAGGCTTAGATCCACCGGCTGCAATTCGATCAGTTCGGAACGGTGAGCGACGAAGGCGTGGGCCAGCAGTTGGTTAACCCGGCCGCTGGCCTGGTCGATAGTCTCAGTCAAGCGGGCATAGGTTTCCCCCTGGACGGCCGAGACGCCGGGCTGCCGCTGAGCCAGATCGATCTCTGCCTTGAGACTTGCCAGCGGCGTGCGCATCTGGTGGGCCGCATCGGCGATGAAGTCACGCATGCCGTCAAGCTGTTGACGGAGCCGCCCGGTGAAGCGGTTGAAGGCTTCGACGAGTTGTACCACCTCCGCCGGAATGCTCCCGGTCAAGGGACGCAGGTCTGTCGCCTCGCGCCCCAGCAGATCGGCTTCCAGTTTTCGCAAGGGGCGAAGGGTGGAACTGACGACCAGGCTGGCCAGAACAATTGCCAGTCCCATCACCACCAGGATAGGTACCACCGACCCCAGAGCCATCTGGCGTGCCAGCGCATCGCGGGTCAAACGGGTCTGCCCGACCTGCACCGTCGCCCAGCCTTGTAGCGCAGGATCGGCCAGCAGTCGGCCCATGCTGACGAAGCGAACCGTCTCGCCGCGATAGGCGCGGTCGGCGAAGCGGGGGGCCCCGGGACGATCGTTCAGACCGATGACCGGCAGATCGTCGTAACCGGTCGCAACCGAACCGTCGGGGGCCAGGACCCGGTAAAAGACCCGATCGTCTCTGGCCAGCGCGAGCATATCGAATGCGGCCACCGGCAGATCGACGGAGATGGCACCATCGACCACCGTGACTGCTTCCGCGATTGCCAAGGCCGCCCCGGCGAGCACTTGGTCGTAGGCCGTATCGGCAGCGCGCTGGCTATAGCTGAGCGCCGCAGTGAAGAGCACGACCGTTCCGGCAAGTGCGAGGACCAAGAGACGCAGGGTCAGTGACCGCCTGAGGGATCCACCGGGTTCGATCATGACGTCTCCGCGTCCGCCTCTATCAGATAACCCAGGCCGCGCAGGGTTCGGATTTCGATCCCCGCCTCAGCCTCGGCGAGACGACGGCGGAGACGACCGACGTAGACCTCCACCGCATTCAGCCCGGTCGCTTCATCGAAGTTGAACAGCTGGTCGGCGATCTCCTCCTTCGCCAGCACCTTGCCGGTGCCCGCCAGCAGAATCTCCAGAACCCGAAATTCCCGTTGCGGCAAGTCGAGCCGGCGCCCATCGACCCGAACGACGCAGGCGGCGCGATCCAGAGCGAGACGCCCGAGCCGGGTCTGGTTGACGGCCTCGCCCTGCACACGACGTAGAAGGGCTCGGATCCGCGCCTCCATCTCCTCGGCATCGAAAGGTTTGATGAGATAATCGTCGGCGCCGAGATCAAGAGCAGCAATGCGATCGCTGACGGCGGAGCGTGCGGTGACGACCAACACCGGAACCTTGTCTCCTTTGTTTCTGAGCCAAGCCAAAAGTTCCGTGCCGTCCAATCGGGTAGACCCAAGTCCAGCAGGATCAGATCGTAGCGCTGATACCGCAGCACCTCTCGTGCCTCCAAACCGGAGGCCAAGCAGTCTACGGCATGGCCCTGGCCGCGTAGTCGGGAAGTGACCGCTTGGGCGATCCGGGCGGCGTCTTCGACAACCAAAATGCGCATCGCTTACCCGACATCCTGAAAAGCGGACCTCCGGCGGCCCTAAGTTCGGTATGCCCCAACTCCAGCATGCCCCAACTCCAGCATGCGGTGACAGGTGAATGACAGGTTCTACCCATAAGATACGACGCACAGTCCGGCAATAAACCAAACGCTCGTTCAGCGCGAGCCGGACGCGTTGGAGCGGTTCGAATGGGAGGAAACGAGAGATGCGCACTGCATTTGCGGTGGCGGCTGTGCTTGCCGCACTGTCATGGACACCCGACGCAAAGGCTTTCGAGCCGGATCAGCCGACCTGTATCGCACCGGCCTCGCCGGGCGGCGGGTTCGATTTGACCTGCCGAATCGCGCAGAGGTCGCTGGAGGCCGTCGATCTCCTGCCTTCGCCGATGGAGGTGACCTTCATGCCGGGCGGCATCGGTGCCGTGGCCTATGCGCACATGAACTCCAGCCGGATCGACGATCCCGACACCATCGTCGCCTTCTCGAGTGGTTCCACGCTCAACATCGCGCAGGGCAAGTTCGGCGTCGGCCTGGACGAAACCGATGCTCGCTGGCTCGCCACCGTGGGCGCGGATTTCGGCGCCATCGTCGTGCGTGCCGATTCCGAGTTCCAGACGCTCGATGACCTGTTGGAGGCGGTGCAGAACGACCCCTCAGGACTGGTGTTCGGCGCCGGCGGCTCGATCGGCAGCCAGGACTGGATGAAGGCCGCCTTGCTGGTTGGGTCGGTCGGTGTCGATCCGCGGGAACTGCGCTACGTCGCCTACGAAGGCGGCGGCGAGTCGAAGGCAGCCTTGCTCGGCGGTCATATCGACGTCTTCCCGGGCGACGTCTCGAAATGACGGGGGAACTGGAAACGGGGACGATGCGGATCCTGGCGGTTCTTGCGCCCGAGCGGTTGCCGGAGCCCTTCGCCGAATTCCCGACGGCTCAGGAGCTGGGCTATGATGTCGAATGGACGATCTTCCGCGGCTTCTACATGGGGCAGGAAGCCTCGGACGAGGCTTACGATTGGTGGGTATCGCAGTTCGAGGCTCTCTACCAGAGCCCGGAGTTCCAGAAAGTCAGGGCAGAGCAGGGGCTCTTCGAATTCAATCTCGCGGGAGAGCCGCTCGACGCCTACGTCCGGGAGTCGGTGGTCGAAATGCGTGAACTCGCCCGTTCGACCGGTCTGATCGAGTAATGGGCAGCACCTGGTGGGACCGCGCCCTCGGCGCGGTCCTTCTGATCGTAGCCCTCTCCTTCATCGTTGCCGCCGTCCGGCTTCAGGTGCCGTTCCAGTACGAGCCCCTGGGGCCGAAGGCCTTTCCCGTCATTCTGGGAGCGCTGCTAGCGATCTGCGGTGCAGTGCTGGCGTTCCGCCCCGACAGCATTGCCTGGTTCGACAACCGGGCTGCCGCAGGGCGCGTGCTTGCCGGTGCGCTACTGCTCTGCGTCTATGCTGCTCTGTTCGAGCTGCTGGGCTTCATTCTCTCGACGGCTTTGGTCGTCGCGGCAATGAGCCGCCTGTTCGGCCTCTCCGTTCTGCCGGCTGCTCTCTATGGAGTTTTGCTGGCGGTGGTCGCCTATTTCGGAGCCGGCGAGGGCATGGGACTGAATCTGCCCGCCGGCGAGCTGTTCGCAGGGTAGGTCGATGGACATCCTGGCTTTGCTGGCTCAGGGCTTTGCCGTCGCCCTGAGCCCACTCAACATCGGCCTGCTGTTGTTGGGCTGCTTCTTCGGCACCCTGGTCGGTTCTCTGCCGGGGATCGGGCCGATCAACGGGGTCGCGATCCTGCTGCCCTTGGCCTATTCGATCGGTCTGCCACCGGAATCGGCCATCATCCTGCTCGCGGGCGTCTACTACGGGGCCGAATACGGCGGCCGCATCTCCTCAATCCTACTGAACGTACCGGGCGATGCCAGTGCGGTTATGACCACACTCGACGGTCACCCCATGGCCAAAAGAGGGGAGGCGAGTCGCGCCCTCGCGTTGTCGGCTCTGGCGTCCTTCATCGGCGGCACGGCGGCCCTGATCATGATGACGGTTTTCGCGCCGTTGCTGGGACGCGTCGCCGTCGGGTTCGGTCCGCAGGACTACGTCGCGCTGATGGTCTTCGCCTTTGCCTGCCTGGCCACGTTGGTCGGCTCCCGGCCGCTGAAGACGCTGATCGGCGTTCTGATTGGCCTGATGCTGGCGATGATCGGGATCGACAGCGCAACGGGCGTGATGCGCTTTACCTTCGGGATCCCCAACCTCTTCGACGGCGTGGAGTTCCTGGTGGTGGTGATCGGCCTCTTCGCGGTCAGCGAGGCGCTCTTGATGCTCGAAGCCTGGCCTGGCCGTAAGCTGTCGGAGACGCCGGTGGCCAAGGGTGCCGTCCGTCTTGCCGAGATCTTCCGTTATCGCTGGCTGCTACTCCGCGCTTCGGTGCTCGGCTTCTTCATCGGCGTGCTGCCCGGCACCGGCGCTTCGATCGCCTCGGCTGTCGCCTACGGTGTAGAAAAGCGCCTGGCCCAGGGCGACGACGCACAGTTCGGCAAGGGCGACCCACGGGGGTTGGTGGCTCCAGAAGGGGCGAACAATGCCGCTGCCGCCGGCGCGATGGTGCCGATGCTGACTCTGGGGATTCCGGGCAGCGGGACCACCGCGATCCTGCTTGGTGCCCTGCTGCTGTTCAACGTGACCCCCGGGCCGTTGATGTTCGAGCAGCGACCCGAAATCGCCTGGGGTCTGATCGCGTCGATGTATCTCGGCAACGTCGCCTTGCTGGTCCTGAACCTGCCGCTGGTCGGCCTCTTCGCTCGGCTGCTGTCGGTGCCGCCAGCCTATCTGGTGCCTTTGATGGTGGTGTTGACCTTCATCGGCGTATTCTCGCTGTTCGGCGCGACCTTCGATCTGTTCCTCATGATCCTGCTCGGCTTCTTCGGCTATTTGCTGCGCAAAATGGGCTTCTCCCTGGCGCCGGTGATCCTGGGACTGGTGCTGGGCGCTTTGCTGGAAACCAATCTGCGGCGCGCCCTGTCGATCAGCGATGGAGACTGGTCGATCTTGGTCAGCACACCGACTGGACTTGTCTTCTGGATCGCCGCAGCTCTCGTCGCGCTCAGCCCCTTGCTTATGAAGCGCTTCGCGACGGGTCGCCGGGCCCCGTCACCGCTCACCAAGGAGGACGAGTGAGCATGTCGGAGATGACGTCCGAAACGCCCGGCGCCCGCTTGCGCAAGACGGTAGAAGCCCGCCAAGCCTTTCTGGTCCCCGGCGTCATGAACGCCCTCGCGGCTCGGGTGGCGGACGATCTGGGTTTCGAAGCGCTTTACGTCACGGGGGCAGGGGTCACCAACGCCTATCTGGGGCTACCCGACGCGGCCTTTCTCGGCTTGACCGACCTCGTCGGTCACGTGGCGGCAATACGAGAAGTGACCGACCGGCCGTTGATCGTCGATGCCGACACCGGCTTCGGCAACGCCGTCAACGTCTGGCACAGCGTTCGGCGGTTGGAGCGGGCTGGAGCCAACGCAATCCAGCTCGAGGACCAGGCGGCCCCCAAGCGCTGCGGACACTTCGAGGGCAAGTCGGTCGTAGAGGCGTCGGAGATGGTCGAGAAAGTGCGCGCCGCCTGCGAAGCCCGGTCCAGCAGCGACCTGCTGATCGTCGCGCGCACCGACGCCTATGCGACCGAGGGACTGGAGGCCGCGCTGACTCGGGCGGAACGCTACATCGCCGCCGGTGCCGACATCACCTTCGTGGAGGCACCCCGACAGGTCGAAGAAATCGCGGAGATCGTCCGGCGGCTCCCGGTTCCGCAGCTCGTGAACCTGGTCATCGGCGGCAAGACCCCGCCGATCCCACAGGCCATATTGCAAGAGCTCGGCGTCGGCATGGTGCTCTACGCGAACGCGGCCTTGCAGGGCGCCATCGCCGGCATGCAACAGGCACTGTCGACATTACAGGCCGAGGGCCGCATGACCGAAGCCGACGGCCTGGTCGCCAGCTTCACCGAACGGCAGCGCCTCGTCGGCAAACCGCTGCTCGACGGGCTGGAGGCCCGCTACGCGGTGAGGGAGGATGGTGCGGCCTAGGTGGGTCGGGTCGACGCTCGACCGCCACGGCTGCCATTTATCGCATAATATATATTATGGTGAAATATCGGTGGGGCTCTGACATTGCCTCGCTGCTGTAGGAGGATTTAATTGTCTGAACTGGGACAGCAAAAGCTGAACTGAGTTTTCCCCAACACATTCGGGCGTCCCAGGCTATACCGACGTAAAGCCTCTTTGGCGTCACGCTTACGTCCGCCGCTGACCATATCGCGGCGTGGCCCAAGGAGGCCTAGATCATGGCAAGACTAACTTATGTCTACGATCCCCTGTGCGGCTGGTGTTTTGGCTTCGTCCCAACGCTGCGCGCCTTCGCAGAGACGAACCCCGAGGTCGAGATCGACGTGGTTCCCGGGGGGCTCGTCACCGGTGATCGCGTCGGCCCTTATGGGAATATGTTGGGCTATATTACTGGGGCTGCCCCACGCATGACAGCGACCACGGGTCAGGCCCTTGGCGATGCATTCTTTGACATGATGCGGCAGGAAGAAACGCCACTTAGCACCTCGGCTCCGCCTAGCCTGGCAGCACTACAAATGCAAAAGCTGACCGATAAGGCCGGGGTATTGAGATTTGTCCACTGCCTGCTGGAGGCTCACTTCATAAACGGGAACGATCTGAACCGAGCAGACACATACGACGCACTGTGCAAAAATCTTGATCTGCCGCAGCTCGACACCGATGCCATCGTTGGCGCAACGGATATGCTCCCTCCGGTCGCTGCAAGCTACAAAAAGGCTCGATCTTTGGGGGTGTCTTTTTTCCCAACATCTGTGGTGTACGACAACGAGGGTCAAAATCGTGGGGCGATTACCGGGATTTATGACGCGAAGGAATTCCAGCGCGCATTTGAAGCTTTGACCTAACCAGATTTTTGAGCGCCCTATTCTGATATAGGGCGCCATTATTCTTCCTAAGGCCCAAAATTCGAAACAACGCCACTGCGCCTGTGGCGTAGCCATCACGTGCAGTGTTTTGATCAGATATCGAAGGCTGAGGCCTCAACCAGACCTTTCGGCAACCAAGTCTCCTGAATATGCAACCAAACAGGCGGCTTGGACATCTGCATCAATACGCTGCTGATACGTGCATTTTTTGCATCAGCACCCGAAGCACCAATTTGCCATTCGGTATAGGTCGCGAGCACCAGGTCATCCCTTTCCCAACGCACATCTACGTCACGGATTTGAATGCGAAAGTCTGGGTTCCGTCCATAACCTTGCTCAAATCCTTGCTTTAGCATGTCGCGTGTGAGCGTTTCGCCCTCAGGCGAAATGAAGGTCACACCGGGGTCCATTCGCTGCAAAAAGCGCTCTTCAAGATCGCTTCGCGCAGCCGCGCCTGTAAACCAATCGACAAAGAAAACATGCAGATCGACGATGTCTTTCGTGACTGTATCAAGCGTGTTCATGGTCTTTTCCGGCCGACACCTTGCGTTGATGGCCTGCCGCAACGAGCCACGGCAGGCGTTTTTTTTGAAGTCCTCGGACATTACCCCAGGCGCCATTCCTCTGGCACCCAGGCATAGGCACCGTCTTTCACTTCAACGCGACCTACACCAGGGAAGGGCAAATGCGTGCCGGCGCAACCAGCATCCGATCGGCGACGGCCATGTCAAAAATACGGCGGCGTGTCTTGGCTGCTTGGGCGCCTTCCGCGTCAAATCTGCTCCTGTTATCCACAAAAGCCACCCTAGCCTCAGCGTTGAAATCGTTTGTGCTGGTGACACCGATTCCATGACCGTCTCGGCGATGTGACCCAAAAGAACGCTCTACAGCGATCAAAATCTGCGCTCTTACTTGAATTACCGAGTGTAATTCATGATTTTTTATCTCTTTTGTTCTATTTTACTACGATTGAAATGTATAGAAAATCTACTCTAAATAGAAATCAGCCGCCGTCTCGGTTTAGAGTCCAGGGAATACACCATGATCGCCTCTCGTCTTCAGAACATGCTAGCCCGCTTTCGGGTGTCGTTTCGCGTATCGATGCTTGCAGCATTGAGCATCGCCTCGGTCATGATCTTGGGGGCAGCGTACCTGTTTGGCGATTTTACTATGCAACGGGCCTTTGACGCTCAGGCAGAGCACGGCCAGTTGGCTCGGTCAGCGCAGCAGGTCGAAAATGGCGCTCTGCAAATGCGGCGGCGCGAGAAAGACTTTCTTCTCCGGCGCGATCTGAAATATGCCGACCGGTATATGCAAGACACAGCCAAGGTCCTCAGCTCGTTGAATGAGATGGCGAACATGGGCGTTGCCGCGCCAATTCGAGAAGAATTGGACCGCCTACAGAGCGGCGTTACCGAACATGCGGAACAGCTTCAAAAAGTTGTCGCTCTGCACGAGAGACTTGGTCTCGATGAGAAAAGCGGGCTCCAGGGCACCCTTCGATCTGCCGTACACGCGGTCGAGACCAAGCTTAAAGACGCGGAACTCGAAGCCCTAACCATCAAGATGTTGATGATGCGTCGCCACGAGAAAGACTTCATGCTGCGCGGTGCAGAAAAGTACATTGGCCGGATCGACGAGCGGCGCCAGGAATTCGACACGCTTCTTGCTTCAGCCCCGCTGTCCAGCTCTTTCAAGGAAGATGTATCTTCCCTGATGGACGATTATCAAAAGGGCTTTCATGCCTGGGCCGAAGTCTATCTTCTATTAGAGAATGAAACCCCAGTATTGAGTCAAATCTTCGCTCGCATGCAGGATGACTTTGATCGCACCTTCGCGGTCGCGGCCGAAGGGCTGGCTTCAGCGGAGGCTTCCCTCGAAGCGACGCGCACTCTGGTCCGCGTCGTTTTCTTGGCGTTTGGATTGGCGATTCTGGCATCTGCCGTCGTTCTCGGTCTCTTGATCGGCCGCAGTATTAGCCGGCCTTTACAGACCATGACTCAGGTGATGGTGGCGCTCGCAAAAGGCGACACCAGCCAAGACATCCCATCCGTGGAGGGTCAGGATGAGGTTGGCGACATCGCTCGGGCCGTTCTTGTGTTCAAGGAAAACAGCATCGAGCGCGAACGGTTGGAAGCTGAACAGAACGAGCAGCGAGCAGCGCAGGAAAGACGGGCACAGTCTACTCAGACGATGATCGACAACTTCGACGCCGTGGTTGGCCAAGTGCTCGAGTCTGTAGCTTCGGCTTCATCGCAACTGGATGACACAGCCAAAGCGATGACCAGTACAGCAACGAAGACGAGCCAACGATCCAGTTCTGCTGCGAAAGCCGCCGCCGCCGCATCATCGAACGTCAAGACAGTCGCCGCAGCCTCGGAGGAATTGCACAGCGCAATTGCAGAGATCGGACGACAGGTTACTCAGTCGACTGACATCTCTCTCCAAGCCAAGCAAGAGGCAAGCCGAACCAGCGAGACAATGCAGACCTTGGCCTCTGCCGCCGACAAGATCGGCGACGTGGTCAATCTAATCCAGGATATTGCCGAACAGACCAACCTGTTGGCTCTCAACGCGACCATCGAAGCAGCGCGCGCAGGAGATGCAGGCAAAGGATTCGCGGTCGTGGCCGGCGAGGTCAAGTCCCTGGCGACCCAGACCGCCAAGGCCACCGAAGAAATCAGCCAGCAGATCGCGGCAATGCAAAACTCCACAGAGCAGGCCGTGACAGCGATCGAACTTGTCAACGGGACAATCGAGCAGATAGCCGAGATCGCAACGGCCATCTCGAGCGCTGTCGAGAAACAAGGTAGTGCCACGCGTGAAATTTCAAAGAATGTGCAGGAAGCATCCAGGGGCACCACGGAGGTGACAGACAACATCTCGGAAGTGGATGCTGCTACCGATGAAACCAATCAGGCTTCGAACCAAGTAACAACCCTCGCCTCGGATCTCACAACGCAATCCGATAAGCTTCGCGGCGAGATCGAAGCCTTCTTGAATTCGGTCAAGGCTGCCTGAGGCTAGTTGAAGCTCGTTCTCCCTGCCTCACGGTCATCAAGGGTGCGACTGCGATGAAACGGGTCAATCGCTACGCCGCACCGCCTCGGCGATACGCTCGGCGCGTCGGTCCGCCTGCGCGCCATGGACCACGAAGAAGGCGTGCAGCACGAGCGCGGTGAAGAGGATGAAGCCGAGCCAGCTCGCAATGACCGTCACGAAGAGGAAGGCGGCCAGCAGGTGGAGCAGAAGGCTGATCGTCGCCTGAACCGGCTTGCGGACCAACAGGAGGCTGACGAAGGGAAAGAAGAGCGCGATGAGATAGAGCATGCGTGATGTCCTCCGCATTCGGGTGTCGCTCTGCTTTCAATCCCTGGTGGTTAAAATACTCTTTATGAGAGTGCGCAAAGGCGTCCTCGTACGTCTTTAGAGAGCTTCCCGAATCAACTGGTCGGGACCGCCCGTTTGCTCCGTGAAGCAAGGCGCCTCTCCCCTCCTCGTCTCCCGACATCCTGCGAAACCAGAGTTGGAATAGGGCCCTTCCGGAGCCCCGTCCCTCCGGTTGATGCCGCTTTCCTTTCTCGAAATTGATCCCCCGAGATCGCAATTGCACATAAATTGTCATTATGGCATACCAAAATAACAAAGAGGCAGCTCCACAAGGTGGCTGCGCCAATGGGAGGAAAACATGGTTCAGTTCGACAGGCCGCTGACGCGGTCGCTTTTGGTCGGCGCCGCACTGCTCGGCACCTTCGCTTTCCCGGCCAGCGCCGACGACTTTCCAAGCCGCACGATCGAGGTCGTCACCCATGCCGGAAACGGCGGTGGGACCGATGTCACGACGCGGATGATGATGATCCGGGCGCGGCGGGCACTCGACACCGACATGGTGGTGGTGAACCGTCGCGGCGGCGGCGGCGCGACGGCCATGGACTACTACCTGACGCTGGACCCGGACGGGCACAGCGTCCTGACCTACACCATCGGCCACGCAGCCACGATGGCCCTGGGCAACACCGAGATGGAGCTGTCCGATATCCGCCCGATCGCCCGGGCCACGGACGATCCGCAGATCCTGATGGTACGCTGCGGCGTCTACGACTCCGCAGAGGCCTTCGTCGAGGCCCAGCGCGAGGAAGGCCTGACCTACGGCACCACCCACCTGGGCGGCATCGACGATGTCTCAGCCTTCATGTTCGCCCGCAACGGCGGACTGGCGACGCCGCAGATCCTACCCTTCGAAGGTGGCGGAGAGCTGGCAACCCAGCTGATCGCAGGCGCGGTCGACGTCGCAGTGCTCAATCTCGCCGAGGCCGGCTCGCAGATCGACGCGGGCGAAGTCTGCCCGATCGTCGTGATGGCGCCGGAGCGCATGCCCGCCCTGCCCGATGTTGCGACCGCGCAGGATCTGGGGATCGACGCCAACTTCTCCACCGTGCGCGGCTTCGTCGTGCATGCCGATACGCCTGACGATGTCGCCACGCGTCTGGAGGAGGCGCTGCTGGAGGCGATGAACCACCCGGTCTATCAGGCCTTCCTGGACTCCGCCGGTCTCGATGCCAGTTCGGTCGCGGGCTCGGAGGTCTGGGGTACGCAGATCACCTCGATGTCGGGGGATATGGACGCGGCCCTACGCGAGCTTGGCTTCATCGAGTAACGCGGGAACGAAGCGCGCGGGGCGAGACGGTTGCCCCGCGCGCTTCGCGCGATGCCGTCCAGAAGCATCCCCCTTCCTGCGGAGACTCCTCGGATGTCCAAACTGGGTGTTCCAATCGCCCTGATCCTCTTTTGCGGCCTGGCCTACTGGCAGACCACGCAGTTCGACCGGGTCCCGCCCATCCTATTGCGCGGGATGCAGCCTGCCGACTTTCCGCAACTCGTCCTGTTTCTGATCGTCGGGCTTAGCGGGCTCCTGATCTACCGTGCTGTGACAGGCGCCGACGATGCACCGTCGGAAAGACAGGCGGCGGCCGAAGAGTCGACCGGCGTGCCGTCCAGCGTTTGGAAGACGATGGGCCTCTTCCTGGTCTTCGCCCTTCTGGCGCCCATCGATCTGTTCCTTGGCCTAGGCGCCTTCGCGCTCTGTCTCACCCTGCTGTGGGGCGAGCGGCGACCCTGGGCCCTGCTGCTGGTGGCCGTGGTCGCCCCAGCACTCGTCTTCTTCCTGTTCGATCAGGTGTTCGAAGTACGCTTCCCGCGCGGTCTGCTGACCAACGTCTGGTACGGGTGATCGCATGGAACCGCTCATCGCAGGCCTGGTGGCGATCGCCGATCCCGAGCTTCTCGTTCTCATCTTCGCGGCAACGCTCGCCGGTGTGATCATCGGCGCGCTGCCGGGGCTCAACGCCACGACCGGTGCGGCGCTCCTGCTGCCCTTCACCATTACGATGGACCCGATCCCCGCCATCGCGATCCTGACGACGATCTACTGCGCCGCCACCTTCGCCGGCGCGATCACGGCGATCCTGATCAACACACCGGGGACCTCCGCCAGCGCCACCACCTGTCTCGACGGCTACCCCTTAGCTCAGCGGGGTGAAGCCGGCCGCGCGCTTGGCATGGCGACCGTCTCCTCGACCTTCGGCGGGATCGTCTCGGTTTTGTGCTTGATGGCGGCCGCCCCCTTGATGGCGGGCGCCGCCTACAACTTCGCACCGCCCGAGTACTTCGCCCTGACGATCTTCGGCCTGTCGATGCTGGCCACCATCGGCGACGGCTCACCCGTCAAGAACCTGATCGCCGGCGCACTGGGGGTGCTGGTAGCCACGGTCGGCAAGGACCTGCTCACCACGGTGGAGCGCTTCACCTACGGCATGTCTGAGCTGACCGAGGGAGTCGGCTTCGTGCCTGTCATGATCGGTCTCTTCGGCATCTCCGAACTGCTGGTGCAGGCAGAGCGGCTGACGGTCGAGCGCCGCAGGGTCATGATGAAAGCCGTCCGCCTGCCGAGCCGGGACGACTACCGTAAGGTCTGGAAGACCATCCTGCGCTCCTCGGGCATCGGCACCTTCATCGGCATTCTGCCGGCCGAGGGGGCCACGGTCGCCTCGATGATCGGCTACAACGAGGCACGGCGCTGGTCGAAGACGCCGGAGGAATTCGGAAAGGGCGCCATCGAAGGCATCGCGGGGTCTGAGGCGGCGAACAACTCCGCCACCGGCGGGGCGATGGTGCCGACCCTCGCGCTCGGCATACCGGGTAGTCCCACGGCGGCTGTGATCCTCGCGGGCCTGATGATCCACGGGCTGCAGCCTGGGCCGACCATGTTCACGGAGCAGGCCGACTTCGCTTTCGCAATCTTCTGGGCGATGCTTTTCGTGAACCTCCTCTTCATCTTCGTCGGGCTGTTCGGCGCGAAAGTCTTCGCGCGCATCACCCTCGTGCCGGTTCAGGTGCTCTGGCCGATCGTCTTCACCTTCTCGATCGTCGGGGCCTATGCCCTGGACCAGTCCTTCCTCGATATCTGGATCGCCATCGGCGCGGGCTTCCTGGGGTACTTCATGCGGCGCTTCGGCTATTCGGTGGTGCCCTTGGCCATCGGGCTGATTCTGGGCGGGATCCTGGAAAAGCGCTTAGGTCAGTCTCTGATCATGCTCGACGACCAGTGGTGGCTGATGCTGACGCGTCCCCTTTGTCTCCTATTCTTCGCCCTGACCTTCCTGGCGCTTTTCGGACCCGCCCTCTGGCGGCGGTTCTTCATACAGCGCGATCCTCTCAAGTCGACGGGAGAATAACGAGTGCCCAGAATCAAATCCGTCCGCACCCGGGTCTGGAACTGGACCGGCAAGACGGTTCCGCCCCAGGGAAACTTCTGCACCAATGCCAGCGATCTGCTGTACGAACGCGGCGACGCGATGGGCAGCTTCCGTTTCCACCAGTGGCTGACCTGCGAGGTCGAGACCGAGGACGGCATTGTCGGCCTCGGCAATGCCGCGCTCGCGCCGCGTCTGGTCAAGGCGACGATCGATCAGTACCTCGCGCCCATGGTGATCGGCGAAGACCCCTTCGACTATGCCTACCTCTGGGAAAAGATGTACCGCAAGACCCATACCTGGGGCCGCAAGGGCGTGGGCATGACGGCGATTTCGGCTGTCGACATCGCCATCTGGGACCTGATGGGCAAGATCGTAGGCAAGCCCGTCTTCAAGCTTTTGGGCGGGCGTACCAAGGAAGCCATCCCGGTCTACTACTCCAAGCTCTACGCCGGCTCCCTCCCCGCCATGCAGGCCGAAGCGGCGGAGGCGCGGAAGAACGGCTACCAGGGCTACAAGATGCGCTTCGGCTATGGGCCGAAAGACGGCATGGCGGGCATGCGCGAGAATCTCAAACGGGTCGAAGCCGTCCGCGAGGTGATCGGCTACGACGTCGACCTGATGCTCGAATGCTACATGGGCTGGACCCTGGACTATACCCGCCGGATGTTGCCGAAGCTCGAGAGGTTCGAGCCGCGATGGCTGGAAGAGCCGGTCATCGCCGACGACATTCACGGCTATGCGGAGCTGAACCGTGGTCCGATCCCGATCTCGGGCGGCGAACATGAGTTCACGCTCCTGGGCTTCCGGCAGCTTCTCGACCTGAAGGCCGTCAGCGTCATCCAGTACGATACCAACCGCGTCGGCGGGATCACGGCCGCACAGAAGATCAACGCGCTAGCTGAGGCCTATCAGGTTCCGGTGATCCCTCACGCCGGGCAGATGCACAACTATCACCTGACCATGGCGAACGTGAACTGTCCGATTTCAGAGTACTTTCCCGTGTACGACGTGGAGGTGGGCAACGAGCTCTTCTATTACGTCTTCGAGGGCGATCCGGCGGCCGAGAACGGCTTCCTGCAGCTCGACGACGATATGCCGGGACTGGGCTTGAGACTGTCGGACCGGCATCTTGCCGACTTCGAGATCGAGGAGTAGGCGGCGATGGCAGGTTACAGCGGACTCTGGCCGGTCGCCCCTACCCCGTTTCACCCCGACGGCACCGTGGACTACGAGGGAATGACCCGCGTCCTCGACTGCATGATCGATCAAGGCAGCGACGGGCTCTGCATCCTGGCCAACTTCTCGGAGCAGTTTCTCATTACCGACGAGGAGCGGCGGCTTCTGACCGAGCGCAGCTTGGCCCACGTCGCCGGCCGGATACCGGTGATCGTCACGATCAGTCACTTCGCGACCCAGATCGCTCTCGACCGCGCCCGCCATGCCAAGACCCACGGCGCCGCGATGGTCATGATGATGCCGCCCTATCACGGGGCACTGCTGCGCGGGACTGCCGAGCAAACCTACGAACAGTTCGCCCGCGTGAGCGAAGCCGGCGTACCGATCATGGTGCAGGATGCACCGCTGTCGGGCGTCGAGCTGCCGGTTTCACTGCTTGTCCGGATGGCGCGCGAGATCGAGATGGTGAAGCTCTTCAAGATCGAGTGTCCCCAGGCCGCGAGCAAGCTCCGGGCCCTTGTCGCCGAAGGGGGAGACGCCGTCGAAGGCCCCTTCGACGGAGAGGAGGCGATAACCCTGATGGCCGATCTGGATGCCGGGGCGACCGGAAGCATGACCTCCGCCATGATTCCCGATCAGATCAAACCGGTCCTGTCCCATCACGCGGCAGGCGACCGCGCCGCAGCCCAGGCGGCCTACGGCCGTATTCTGCCCGCCGTCAATTTCGAGAACCGGCAATGCGGCTTCCGCTCGGCGAAGGCCGTGATGGTGGAGGGCGGCGTGATCGCCAGCGACCACTGCCGCCACCCGATCCCGCCTCTGCACCCCGAGACTCGCGCCCAGCTTCTCGAACTCGTCCGTCCGCTCGACCCTGTCGCTCTGTCGTGGGGCCATTAGAATGGCGGCCATGGCAAACCTGAAAGACGTGCTCTCGGAAGCCGGTGGCGTCACTCGCTCCCTGAGCCTGGCCGAGGATGCGGCACAGACCATCCGCGAGATGATCCTGCTTGAAAAGCTTGCGCCGGGCACAGCACTGCCCGAACGCGACCTAGCCGCAGCCTTGGGCGTCAGCCGCACGCCCATGCGCGAGGCGATCAAGCTTCTGGTGAACGACGGGTTGGTGCAATACACCGCGTCGCGGCGTCCCTTCGTGGCCGACCCTTCGCTGGCAGAGATCTGCGACTATTTGCGGGTTCAGGGGGCCCTGGAGGGCCTGGCCGGGGAGCTCGCCTGCGTTCAGGCCTCCGATAGGCAGTTGGAAGAGGTGGACCGCCTGAACCAGGCCTTTCTGAATGGGACAGGTGGCGACAAGCTCGCGTCCTTCACGCGTGACATGGCCTTCCACGAGGCCATCGTGCGCGCCTCCGGCAACGCGGCCTTGATGGAAACCCATCAGAAATACAACGCACGGCTCTGGCGGGCGCGGTTCATGTCCTCTCAGCGCCGGGTCAGCCGTGACATCACGCGGCAAGAGCACTGCTCGATTGTCGAAGCCCTGCTGGCCCGCGACACCGCCGCGACCTCCAAGGCCCTGAAGCAACACCTGAAAACCGCCGAATTCAACATCGCCGAAGCCATGCGGGAACGCGCCAATGAGGTTGGAGACTAGATCCATGACCAAACCCAGACTTGCCATTATCCCCGGCGATCCGTCCGGGATCGGTCCCGAACTGATCGCCCGTCTCCTGCACAGCGAAGGAGTTCGAGAGACAGCCGACATCCTGTTGGTCGGCGACGGTCATCTCTGGACCCAGGGCGCACGGCAGGCAGGGCTAGCCCTGTCTCTCGATCCCGTAAGCGAGGACGAACTGTCGAGCTTCACCGGTTGCCGTCATCTCGATATGGAGACCGTCGCTCCCGAGAAGGTACATATCGCCGAAGTCACTGCCGAGAGCGGCGCGAGCGCCTTGCGCACGCTGGACCGTGCCCTCGACCTCGCCGTCGCGGGTCGGGTCGACGGCGTGCTCTTCGCCCCCTTCAACAAGGCCGCCCTCACCGCAGCCGGCATGAATGCGGAAGACGAACATGTCTACATGGCGCGTTATCTCGGCTTTACCGGGAATCACGGCGAGATCAACGTCTTGGGAGACCTCATGACGACTCGCGTGACCTCCCATATCGGGTTGCGCGACGTCGCCGAGAACATTACCGCCGAGCGCGTGCGCCGTGCTGTGACGCTAGCTCACGAGACGCTCGTGAAGTCGGGGAAGACGCGCCCCCACGTCGCACTAGCGGCGCTCAATCCGCATGCCGGAGACAACGGCAAATTCGGGCGGGAAGAGATCGACATCCTGGCACCGGTCGTCGCCGAGTACCAGGCACAGCAGATGCAGGTGACGGGACCCTGGCCCTCCGACACAGTCTTTCTCAAGGCCAAGGCCGGCGAGGTCGACGCCGTCGTGACCATGTATCACGACCAAGGCCAGATCGCGATCAAGCTGATGGGCTTCGACCGTGGCGTGACCGTCGTCGGCGGTCTGCCGATCCCCGTGACGACGCCCGCCCACGGCACCGCCTTCGATATCGCCGGACAGGGGAAAGCCAATGTCGGGGCGACGCGCAGCGCCTTCGATCTGTTGATCCGCCTGGCGAAAACCCGCCGCAACACGCTAGAGAAAGTCGCGAGCTAGGAACGATACAACATGCTGACGGGACACCTTTACATCGACGGCACTTGGCTGACGTCTCAGGAACAGGCGAAGGTACCGGACAGCCCGGTAAATGCCGTTCATCAAGCCACAACAGCTCAGATCGATACCGCCGCCAAAGCGGCGCGGGCGGCCTTCCGCCCCTACAGCCGCACCGCCCCTGAGGCACGTGCCGCCTTTCTGGAGGCGATCGCCGAGGAGATCGATCGGCTCGGCGATGAGATCACCGAGGTCGCGACTCAAGAGACCGGCCTCCCCGAAGCGCGGCTCGTTGGGGAACGTGGACGGACGACCGGGCAACTGCGCCTCTTTGCCGAGTTGATCCGGTCCGAGACCTTTCCCGAGACCCGCCGCGACGCGGCACTTCCCGACCGACAACCCCTACCGCGCCCGGACCTGCGACTGACCCACCTACCCCTGGGACCCGTCGCCGTCTTCGGTGCCTCGAATTTTCCGCTCGCCTTCTCGACGGCAGGAGGTGACACGGCCTCGGCGCTCGCGGCGGGCTGCCCGGTGATCGTGAAGGCGCACCCGGCTCACCCGGCGACGGGCGAGCTTGTCGCGCAGGCCATTGCCACAGCGGCAGCGCGCTGCGACCTGCCCCCTGCCGTGTTTCAGATGCTGCACGGCGCGTCGCCGGACAGCGGCGCGGCTCTGGTCAAGCATCCGGACATCGCCGCCGTCGGCTTTACCGGATCGCTAGGGGCCGGAAGAGCGCTGTTCGATCTTTGTGCGGCGCGACCCAAGCCGATCCCATTTCATGGCGAACTCGGCTCGATCAACCCCGTCTTCTGCCTTCCCGGCGCCGTCGCGGCGCGAGGCGCTGAGATCGGCGCAGGCTGGGTTGCCTCGCTGACGATGGGGGCCGGACAGTTCTGCACCAATCCCGGCGTGCTGATCGGGATCGTGGGCCCCGACTTCGACGCTCTCCAGACTGCGGTGGCTGACGCCCTGGCCTCGGCTGCTCCCCAGAAAATGCTGACGGAGCGCATCTGCGAGACTTACGGGACCGCGGTTGCGGATCTGAAGAACAAGTTGGAGGTGCTGGGAGGCAACGGCTCGACGGAGGCTAATCGCATGGGGAGTCCCGTCGTCTTCAGGACCGATGCCGCGAGATGGCGCGCCACCCTCGATCTACAAGAGGAAGTCTTCGGCGCCTCGGGCATCGTCGTGACCTGCAGGGACCAGCAGGAGATGCTGTCCGTCGCCGAGGAACTGGATGGGCAACTGACGGCGACCCTTCAGCTCGACATGCCGGGAGACGGAGAACTCGCCAGCGCGCTCTTGCCGGCGCTGACGGAGAAGGCCGGCCGGATTCTCTGCAACGGCTTCCCCACAGGTGTCGAGGTCTGTTCGGCCATGATGCATGGCGGCCCCTACCCCGCATCGACCGACAGTCAGTCGACCTCGGTGGGGACGCTGGCGATCAATCGCTGGCTGCGTCCCGTCACCTATCAGGACTTTCCGGGGGAGCTGCTGCCGTCGGAACTCAGATGAAGCGACCCGCAAGCTTAAGGTGTCGGCTCGATACGCAGAAGCCCGCCATCGCGCTCATCGGTGAGGACGTAGATATAGCCGTCCGGGCCTTGACGCACATCGCGAACCCTTGCGCCGATCGGAATCGATAGCTCCTCTTGCACCGCATTCGACTCGTCGAGACTGATCAGGCGAATTTCCCCTGTGGCGAGACCGCCTGACAGGAGGCGACCCTGCCAGTCGGGAAAGATCTCGCCGCTGTAGACGGCCAGACCCGAGGGAGCCTGCGTATCCATCCAGACGAGCGCCGGATCGGCCATGTCGGGAAGACTGGTGTGGGGAGAGATCTCCGTCGCGCCGGCATAGTCACGGCTGTGGGTGGCCGCTGGCCAGCCGTAGTTCGCTCCGGCTTCGATCATATTGAGCTCATCTCCGGCAAGCGCGCCATGCTCGTTCACCCAAAGCGCCCCACTTGCCGGATCGAGAGCCATACCCTGGACGTTCCGGTGTCCGTAGCTCCAGACATAAGGCGCGACACCCTCACCCCCGACGAAGGGGTTGTCCGCCGGGACCGTCCCATCCTCGTTCAGGCGCAGGATCTTGCCAAAGGCGCTGGAGACCTCCTGCGACCGCAAGCGGATAAGTTCACCCTCGAGTTCGACCGGCGGGTTGCCGCCGTCACCAATGCTTGCGAGCAGGGTGCCGTCCGGCAGCCAGAGCAGCCGGGCGCCGAAGTGCTGGGTATCCGGCTTCGCTTCCTCAACCTCGAAGATGACTTCGAGACCAGTCAGCGCCCCGTCCCGCAACTCAGCCCGCGCGATCCGGGTATGGTTGGCCTCCGGCGTTCCCACCGCGTAGGTCAGGTAGATCAGACTGTTCTGGGCGAAGTCGGGATGAACGGCGACGTCGAGCAGACCGCCCTGCCCTGCGTCCAGCACCTCCGGAACCCCGGCGATCTCCTCCTCGACCAGGTCGCCGTCGCGGATCAAGCGAAGCCGACCCGGCCGTTCGGTCACCAATATCGATCCATCCGGCAGCCAAGCCATGCCCCAGGGGTGTTCCAAGCCGGAAACGACGGTTGAGGTGCCAAAGTCTTCGACCGACTCTACCTCTCCTTCGGACACCACCATCGCCTGCGCGGCAGCGCTAAGCAGCAAAGAGGCCGAAAGCGCAATCCCGGCTGCGGTACCGACTCGGCGTGCTGTCACCTGCATTCTCGACCTCCTCGTTCGACGGTGTGTCGCGATGGCGCTGTGGTTCCGCCCATCTTGTCGATTAATATGGTGATGCCGTGCCTGACTGAAACGCTGGGCGATTGGATAAAGATTTGGGCGAGGAGGCCTGGGCCACGAAGTGGCAAGCCCACCTGCGGTCCTTCGACAGCGCCGCCAAAACGGCCTCTTCAGCGACGTTGCCAGCCCGTGTGTTTCGAGGCCTGCCATCCCCGGCGCTGCAACAGCGGCGTATCGTCGTCGAAGACAGCATGGCCGATGCAGAGGTAGGCGGCGAACTCCCATTGCGTCGGCGCCTTGAACAGCCTCTCCATCGCTCGCGGATCCAGGATCGAGACCATACCGAGGCCCAGATTCTCCACGCGCGCGGCCAGCCAGAGTGTATGGATCGCCATTGCCGTGGACTGATGCAAGGTCTGCGGCATGGTTCGGCGCCCCAGGCCGTGGCCCTCTGGGGGATCGGTATCCGTGAAAATCGCAAGTTGGACCGGTGCCGCCTCGAGCCCGGCGAGCTTAAGGCTCATGTAGGCAGCTCTGCGGCTGTCCTCATAACGCTCGGCCGCTTCGGCATTGCAGCGTTCGAAGTCGGCGCGGACGGCCGCGCGCAGGTCGGGATCCTCGACCCGAATCACCCGCCAAGGCCGAGAGTTGCCGACGGAGGGCGACCGCTCCATCGCGTCCCGCAGTCGCTGAACTCGCGCCTCATCGACCGAGTCCGACAGGAAATGGCGGACATCGCGCCGCCAGATCAGAAGCCGCCGAAGCGTCTCAGCATCGTCCAGATCAAAATGCATTGAAGACCTAAGCTCTCGCATGTCGCTTCACTCTGACAGACAGGCGGTGCGCTCAGCAGTCAAGGATTCGAATTCGGCGAGCGCCGCGCGCAGCGCGGCCTGTACCGGTTTCATGATTTCAGCGCCCGACTCGCCGCTGCGGCCTATACGCGCGATACCGACAGATACGAAGGTACCGGCATCTTTGTGCGTCTCAAGAGACCTCTGAATGGCATGGGCTGAAGATGAGACGTGCACAGAGGCTAATAGGACAAAATCGCAGGAGCAGAAGCATCAGCCTATAGAAACCAACGACGGCCGAAGTCCTCACTAAGACTCCTCCGGCCGGACGATCATCGGCCCGAGGCGCTCCAGCACGTCGCGTGCGTCATAGGTGGAGGGATTGTCCTCTGGCTTTTCGCCCCGATGGACCACGATCTGCGCATAGGCAGTGAAGCGGTCGCGCGGCCGAGAGGTCGAGGTGACGAAATCGGAGCCCGCGAAACCGCCGCGGTAGAATCCTGGCCCGTAGAAGCGCGAAAAACCGCCGAAACCGGAACTCGTGGTGCGGAAAGTCGTAAAGCGATCGATATCCTGGTCGACCAGAGCAAAGTAGTCGCTGCCGCTGTTCAAAGTCACTTCGGCGGCGCGATAGAGCAGAAAGTTCTCCACGGTCTCACGCGGCGTGAGGGTATTGCCTGCGAAGCTCACACGATACCGATCCGTTTCAAGCGGTTGAACCGCATATCCGAAGCGATCCAAAGCCGGTTGATAGGGCGTTGGGCTTGCGCAAGCCGCCAGCAAACAGACAAGCACGCCGGCGAGGACGACGCGAGAGAACCGAGAGATCAGGGGCATCGGCTTCACCCAAAAAGATCCAGAACGTATACCGATTTCTACGTCGATAGCGGCCCTCTTCATCCCCGGCACCTTCCCTAGATAGTACAGTTTACTCCTAGATTACAGTTTACCCCTAGCCGAATGAGGCCTCTGGTCCCTCTCCTGCTGGCAGACCACTGCACTGCACCCACGGAGACGCAGCGTCTCACGCTCTCCGACGGCAGCCAACTGGAGTTGCTCCGGCAAGCGCCGTCACAGTACGGTTCACTGCCGAGCAGCGCCGGATCGAGCTGCTTTCCGGCTTGATCTACATCTCAACGGCACCCGCAGCCCCCACCGACCGGCCTGCGGATCGAGCATATTTCGTTTTCCGTCGGAGCGATCCGGCGCCTTCGTCTTCCAAGGACAGCACAGAGCCATCCTGGTGCGCCCACGTGCCAATGCGGTCTGGACGGATCCGGCAAGCGGCGAAGTCAGGCTGATCGCCGACGGCACCGACTTGAGCGTACATCAGCGTATCTCCGAGATGGCCGATCCGCTGCATTTCGGCACCTTCGGCGGCATCTGGACCAAGCTGATCTGGTTCGTCTTCGGTGTGTTGCTGACAGGACTGTCGATCTCCGGCGCGGCCATCTATGCCCTTAGGATCATGAAATCACGACGCGAGGAGCCGAGCATCGCGAGCACGACAGCTCTATCGGTCGCAGGTATGGGGCGCTGGGCTTGGTTCTCCCTAACGCTGCTCGCTCTCTGCGTCGTCTTCCTAGCGGTGACCCTACAGAGCCTTCTCTAGATCTCAAGGCTGCACCTAGAGACCGAGCTTCGGACGAACCTGCAAGCTGCCTCTGCAGTTGCCTACGGCCGTATCGGTGCACGAGCCGCTAGCCAGGTTTGCAGCACCCGCCGCCTTCGCATGCCGCTTGCACTCCAGCGACTCAGGTCACAGGTGGTCGTCACAAGAGTCCCTACTTGCTTGATAAAGCGCCCTTTAGGATACCTTCGAGATGCCAAGCGACCCTCGTATTCTGATCACACCGGTAAACCTCGACCTGCAGTCTTGCGGAGAGCCCTCTCTCAACACACGGGAGGACCGAAACGATCTCTGCTCTCCGGAACTTCAAGACAAGCTGGCCGGACGGCTGGCGCAAGCTCTGGCGCCGGCGATCGCGGCGATTCAGGATCGCCCGCTCGAGGCCGTGGTGGCCTCTCTGCACAGCGAGGTGCGGCAGTTTCAATCGCTCTATGCCACCCGGCCCCTGACCAGCAATAAGGGCGGCATGCAGTTCAACGACTCACTCTGCCTCCATTTGGTCGCGCGCGCGCTGTCCCCTCGCTTCGTTCTGGAAAGCGGTAGCTTCCAGGGTCACTCCGCCTGGCTGTTGCGCCAGACCCTGCCTGAGGCCGACATCCTGTCCTGCGACATCGACCTCGGCCAACTGCGCTATCGGGCGGACGGGGTTCGTTTTCACGAGGGCGACTGGACCGGCACGGAGCTACCGAACATCGATCCCGCAACATCTCTCGCGTGGTTCGACGATCATACGGATCACTGTCGCCGCTTGGCCGAAGCGCAGCGGCGCGGGTTCCGTCACGTGCTACTGGACGACAACTTTCCGGCCGAAAATTTATACGCGACCGGCGGCCCCCCGATCCCGACACTGGCCATGGCATTGGATACGGAGCTGAAGGACGGCCAGGAGCTGGTCTGGAGACGCCGAGGGAAAACATACCGCTATCGCTTTGAAACAAAACATACACTGGACGTAGCCTCGCGGATCGAGAAGCTGGTCGTGCTGCCAGACGTAACGCAGATCACACGCTATAATCCCCCCTCAGGGATGACATACGTACGCTTGAAGCCACTCACCTAGCGAGGCCGGCACGGCCCTCGTTCGATGCCCGCTCCGCCGGAGCGGACCTTGTTGGGAGCCCAGATGACCATTCACCGACCCCGCCTCCGAGACGGAACGATCCTCGCCCTTATCGTGCCGCTGCTTTCGATCTGGGTCTTGGGCGCGGCCGCGGCCGAGACGGAACGTCTGGAGCGCAGCGATCCGCCCTTGCCCGCAAGCTTCACCGAGGCGCCGTTGCTGGCCGAGCGGGTTACGGCGGGCGATCTGCCGCCCGTCGAGGAGCGTCTGCCCGAGCGCCCCTTGGTGGTCGACTTCTCCGGAAAGACCCTGGGCGAGCCAGGCGGCAAGCTGCTGATGCTGGTGGGACGCAACAAGGACGTTCGTCTTCTGACCGTCTACGGCTATGCGCGTCTGGTCGGTTTCGACGAGAACTTCGATCTGGTTCCGGATCTGCTGGAGAAGGTTGAGATCGAGGAAGGCCGGATCTTCACCCTGCATCTTCGAGCCGGGCACAGATGGTCCGACGGCCATCCCTTCACAGCGGCGGACTTCCGCTACTGGTGGGAGGATATGGCCAACAACGACAAGCGTTTCCCCGCGGGACCGCCGGTGACTCTGCTGGTCGACGGGGAACCGCCGGTGTTCGAGGTGCTCGACGAACGGACCGTGCGCTACAGCTGGTCGGCGCCCAACCCCTTCTTCCTGCCGGCACTGGCCGGAGCGCGGCCCCTCTTCATCTATGCGCCGGCTCACTACCTCAAGCAGTACCACCCGGCCCACAGCGATCCGGAGGCGCTGCAAGCAAGGGCGGAGGAGTTGGGGCTGCGGAACTGGGCGCAGTTGCACAACCGCATGGACAACCTCTACGGCTTCGACAATCCCGATCTGCCGGTGCTGCAGCCTTGGCGACTGATCACCGAGCCGCCGAGCCAACGCTTCGTGGCGGAACGCAATCCCTACTTCCACCGGGTCGACCCCGAAGGGCTTCAGCTGCCCTACCTGGATCACTTCGTCCTGGACGTGGTCGGCGGTTCGCTGCTGCCGATCAAGACCGGCGCCGGCGATACCGACCTGCAGTCGCGGGGCCTCAACTTCTCCGACTACACCTTTCTGAAGGAGGGGGAGGAGCGCGGCGGCTACAGCGTGCGGCTCTGGGAGACGGTGCGGCCGTCGGAACTGGCCCTTTATCCCAATCTCAACGCCAAGGATGCGGTCTGGCGCGAGCTGTTCCGGGATGTGCGGGTTCGCCGCGCGCTCTCGCTCGCCATCGATCGGGATCTGATCAACCAAGTCATCTACTTCGGTCTCGGACTGACCGGCAATCAGGCGGTCCTGCCCGCCTCCCCCCTGCATGCGCAGGACCATCGCGGCGCCTGGGCGCAGTTCGACCCCGACGCAGCCAACGCCCTGCTCGACGAGGTGGGACTGAGCGAGCGGAACGGCGCCGGCGTTCGCTTGCTGCCCGACGGACGACCGATGGAGATCGTCGTGGAGACGGCCGGAGAGAACCTGCAGGAAACTGATATTCTGGAACTGGTGAAGGAGTTCTGGGCCGAACTCGGCATCAAGCTCTTCATCAAACCGCTTCAGCGGGAGGTCTTGCGCAACCGGATCTTCGCCGGAGACACGCTGCTGACCATGTCCTTCGGACTGGAGAACGGCATTCCGACGGCCGACCTGCCGCCCAGCGAGTTCGTGCCGGTCCAGCAGCACAGCTACCAGTGGCCCAAGTGGGGACAGTACTTCGAAACCAAGGGGAAGTCCGGCGAGGCCCCGGACCTGCCGGCCGCCCTGGAACTGATGTCTCTCTACGAAGACTGGCGGAAGGCCTCCAGCCGAACGGGCCGTCTGGAGGCCTGGGAACGGATCCTGGAGATCAACGCCGAGCAGGTCTTCACCTTCGGCCTGGTCGCCCAGATCCCGCAGCCGGTCGTGGTTCGCAAAGGGCTGCATAATCTTCCGGAAACAGCGATCTACAACTGGAACCCCGGCGCGCAGTTCGGCGTCTATCGGAGCGAAACCTTCTGGCTGGAAGAGGCCGCACGGCGATGACGACCGTCGATCAGATCGTCGTTCGGGACGGCGCGGCCTCCGACCGGGAGGCCGTGTCCGCCTTACAGGTCGCCTCTTGGCGCGACAGCTATCGCGGTCTGCTGCCGGACGCCTATCTGGACGGCGCGCTGGCGGAAGATCTCACCGCCACCTGGGGGCGCAAGCTTGAGGGTGGGAAGCTGGAGGACGGCCCGGACCGGCACAGCCTGCTGTTGCTGGCGGAGTCCGACCGCCAGCTCGAAGGCTTCATCTACGCCTGCCCGGATCCGAAGCGGCCCGACAGCGCCTACATCGACAACCTGCATGTGGCGCCGGGCCAACGTGGGGCGGGACTCGGCACCAGACTTCTAAGGCAGGCCGCCAAGCGGCTGGCGCTGCAAGGGTACTACGGAGCTCACCTGCGGGTCTTCGTGGCAAACGAGGCGGCGGTCCGCTTCTACCTGCGCCTGGGCGCTCACATCACGCGGCGCGAAACCGACAACCTCATGGGCTATCCGGCGGACACCTACAGCCTGGAATGGTCGGACTTATCGGCCCTGATATAGAGCAGGATCGCCGGTCACGTCACGTGAAGCTCCGCAGGATCACGAGACGAGACCCGAGTCTTACTTGTTCCGCGTCTCACTTCTTCCGCGTCTCACTTCTTCCTCAGGGCATCGACGCTCCAGGGCCCCGGTCCGGCAAAGACGAGGTAGAGGAACAGGAAGCAGTAAAGGATCGCGGCGTCACCGCCGTTGTTGGCCGGAAAGACGTCGCGTGGCGCGTGGGCGATCCAGTAGGCGGACGCCATCAAGCCCGAAGCCAGAAAGGCGGCTGGGCGGGTCAGAAAGCCGATAACGATCAGCAGGCCGCAAACCAGTTCGATGACGCCGGCCGTCCAGAGCATCGAAAAGGCCTCAGGCATCCGCTCGGTGGCGGGGAACCCCAGAAGCTTCTGGGTGCCGTGCGCCAAGAAGATGAGGCCCGCCACGCAACGGGTAACGCTCAAGACCTGCGGCGCCCAAGGCGCCAGGGCGGTTTGCAAATTCAAGGCCCTCTCCTCTCGTCAGCCGGGATCACGTCCCAACTTACGCGCGGAAAGATCGGAGGGCGACCCCCGCAAGCCCGATCTTGAGCGGCGACTGCTTAATCGACCTGCGGAGCCTCCTCCGACAGCAGAGTGGCAATCTGGGCCGGCAGGGCCGCAAGCCAACGCTCGAGGCGTTTGCGGTTCACCCCGAGGTCCCAGTAGCCCTTCACCGCGTAGGAATAAAGCGCGAGGGTCGAGGCCCCGTTCCCCAAGGGCACGAACTCCACGACGATGCGATCCGGGAAACCGAAGAGGCCGCTCTTCTGTTCGAACTCCGCCTGGCGGGCATCCTTGTCCAGCGCAAGCAGGTGACAGCGCGGCTCCTCGGCGGCGACGGCCACAAGCGCCTCGCGCAGGATATCCAGCGGCACGTCGAAGCGCGGCGCGCGGGCCTGGGCGTGGGTATGAGCCCAGCCGCTCGGGACGACCAGGTGCCAGTTCGGCTTCTTGGGCGGTGTCAGGTTTTGCAGGTCCAGGATCACGAGGGGTCCGCCAGTTCGATGACCAAGCCATCGTAGCCCGGTTCGACGCCCTTCGGGCAGCGAGCGGCGACGGTGGCGTAGTCCATCGTGTGGTTGAGATGGGTCAGAACGGCACGCTCGGGTTCGACCCGCGCGATCCATTCGAGGGTTCGGTCGAAGTGGGCGTGGGTCGGATGCGGCTCGAAACGCAGACAGTCGACGATCCAGGCTTCGACGCCCTCCAGAACGCCAAAGGCCGCCTCATTCAAGGTGACGCAATCGGTCGAGTAGGCGAAGGCGCCGATGCGGAAACCGCTGGTGACCAGGTTCCCATGGTCCTGGTCGAAGATCCGGATCGGAACTCCGGCCGCCTCGAAATCGCTCTCCACGGCATGATCGGCCATGATGGCCGGATAGAGCTTCGCTTGCGGGTGGCTGGAGGTGAAGACGTAGTCGAACTTGTCGATCAGATCGGCATGGGTCGCCGGGCTCATGTAGGCGGGGATCGGTCCGCCTTGAACGTAGGAGAGCGCGCGCAGTTCATCCAAACCATGGCAATGATCGGCATGGGCATGGGTGAAAAGCACGGCGTCGATCCGTGTCACGCGATTGTCGAGCAACTGCAAGCGCAGGTCCGGCGAACAGTCGACCAGCAGGGTCTTGTCCTGGGTTTCCACCAGGATCGACACGCGCCGCCGCCAGTTCTTCGGCTCGTCGGGATCGACTCCCTCCCCGAAGAGGCCGCCCGGAGCGTTTCCGGCAAGCGGGACGCCGCCCGAACCGCCGCTGCCTAGCATGGTGATCTTCATGCTGCAGACGGCCGCTCGACCCTGTTGAAAAGCCGAAAGAAGTTCTCGCAGGTCGCCGAGGCCAGCTGCTCGGCCGAAACCGATTTGATCTCCGCAAGCTTGGCGGCGGTATGTACGACGAAGGATGGCTCGTTGCGTTTGCCGCGATTGGGCATCGGCGCGAGATAGGGCGAGTCCGTCTCGACCAGCAGCCTGTCCAGGGGCACCTCGGACACGGTCTGCCGCAAGTCGTCGGCCTTCTTGAAGGTCACGATCCCGGCCAGGGAGATGTAAAGCCCGAGGTCGAGCGCTGCCCGCGCCAGCTCCGGCCCCGCCGTGAAGCAGTGAATCACGCCCGGAAAGGGGCCGCCCTGCTCGTGTTCCTCGCGCAGCAACGCGACGGTGTCGTCGTCGGCATCGCGCGCATGCACGATCAGCGGCAGACCGGTGGAGCGTGCCGCCTGGATGTGGGCGCGAAAGGAGACGGACTGGGCTGCGCGCGGGCTGTGTTCGTAGAAGTAATCGAGCCCCGTCTCGCCGATCCCGACCACGAGCGGATCCTCGGCCAGTTCGATCAGCTTCTCGGGTCCCTCGACCCCTTCCGCGCCCGCCTCATGCGGGTGAACGCCGACACTGCAGCTGACCTCATCGTAGCGGGCCGCGATCGCCTTCACGCGTTCGAACTCGCTCAGCTTGGTGCAGATGGTCACTATCCGTCCGACGCCTGCGCGGCGCGCGCGGGCAACCACTTCTTCCAGATCGCCGTCCTTCTCCAGGTAGTCGAGATGGCAGTGGGAATCGACCAACATCAGGCGTTCGTCTCCTCCCGCGTCTCTTCGTCTTCCTGAAGGCGCGGAAAGACCGGCTCAGGTTTTGGCAGAGGTGTACCGGACTCGAGCGCGCGGCCGAGATCGGCGAAGCTCCGATGCTCCTGCGGCACCGAAAGCTGTGCCAGCATCTTCTCCATCGCCTGCGGCATCACGGGTTGGCAGTAGATCGCCAGGCGCCGGATCGTCTCGCAGAGGACGTAGAGCACCGTCTCCATGCGTGGCGGATCGGTCTTGCGCAGGGCCCAGGGCGCCTGCTCGTCGACGTAGCGGTTGGCCGCGCCGACAACCTGCCAGGTGCGTTCCAGCGCCCGGTGGAAAGCCTGGATCTCATAGAGGTCGCGCAGGCTGGGCAGCAGGGCGTCGGCCGCCTCCAGCAGCGCCCGATCGGCCTCGGTGAAGTCGCCGGGCTGTGGCACTACGGCATTGCAGTTCTTCGCCACCATCGAGAGCACCCGCTGAGACAGGTTGCCGAAGTCGTTGGCCAGATCGCTGTTGATGCGGGTCATCATGGTCTCGTGGCTGATATAGCCGTCCTGACCGAAGGGTACCTCGCGCAGAAGATAGTAGCGCAGCGGGTCCAGCCCATAGCGGGCCACCAGCTCGTCGGGCCGCAGCACATTGCCAACCGACTTGGACATCTTCTCGCCGCTGTTCAGCAGCCAGCCGTGAGCGAAGATCCGGCGCGGCGGCTCGAGCCCGGCGGCCATCAGGAAGGCCGGCCAGTAAACGGCGTGAAAGCGTAGAATGTCCTTGCCCACCATGTGCACGTCGGCCGGCCAGAAGGCTTGGAAGGCCTCGGCGTCGGTATCCGGGTAGCCGACCGCTGTGATGTAGTTCGTCAGAGCGTCCAGCCAAACGTACATGATGTGCTTGTCGTCGCCGGGCACCGGCACGCCCCAGGAGAAGGTCGTACGACTGACGGAGAGGTCGCGCAGACCGCCCTTGACGAAGGAGATCACCTCGTTGCGCCGGCTTTCGGGCAGGATGAAGTCAGGCCGCGTCTCGTAGAGTTCGAGCAGCCTGTCCTGCCAGGCCGACAGCCGAAAGAAGTAACTCGGCTCCTCGACCCACTCCACCTCGGCTCCCGAGGGCGCGACGAACTTCCCGGCCTCGTTGCGCGTCAACTCGTCCTCGCCATAGAAGGCCTCGTCGCGCACTGCGTACCAGCCTGCATAGCTGTCGAGATAGAGGTCGCCGGCCTCGACCAGCTTGCTCCAGATCGCCTGGGAGGCCTTCAGGTGCCGCTGCTCCGTGGTGCGGATGAAGTCGTCGTTCGAATAGTTCATCTCTTCCGCCAGCTGGCGGAAGTTCTGACTGACCTCGTCGGTGAAGGTCTTAGGGGCCTTGCCGGCCTTCTGAGCCGACTTCTCGACCTTCTGTCCGTGCTCGTCGGTTCCCGTCAGGAACATAACCTGGCGGCCGTCCAGGCGCATGAAGCGGGCCAGCGCATCGCAGGCCAGCGTGGTGTAGGCGTGCCCCAGATGGGGAACGTCGTTGACGTAATAGATCGGCGTGGTGACGTAGTAGCGCTTACGCTGATCGGACATTGACCGGCAAACTCCTGACGCTCGGGTACACCGCCGCGCTCAAGACGCCAGAACCTCGATCTCAAGGAAGGCGGCGATCAGCGCCTGCTTGCGGTCGAGCGCGGCGCCGTCGGCCTGGGCGAAACGGCGGCGCAGGTTGTCCCACAGGTCCAACCAGGAGGCAAGGCTGCGCCCGGCACCGAGGCGGCCGATCAGCCGCGCCTCGCCCGGCAGGATCTCCAAAGGGTTATCGCCCTGGGCGCGGGCCAGGATCAGCCGGCCGATCCAGCCGGAGAGCAGCTCCCCGACCGTGCGAAACAACGTTCCCGAATTGTCGCGGGCCAACCTGTCGCCAAAGTCGTGGAGCTTAGCGACGTCCAGACGCGGCAGACTTTCCAGCAGACCGACCAACTGGCGATAGAGCCCCAAGCCACCCTCGCCCGCCAGCGCGAGCGCACGGCCGATCGAGCCCTCCGAGAGCCGTGCCAGGGCCGTTGCATCCTCCGGCGAAAGCTCCGGCGCGAAATCCGCCAACAGCTCCAGAACCGTGGCCTCCGACAGCGGCGGCAGCACGAGCTGGCGGCAGCGCGACCGGATGGTCGGCAGAAGGCGGCCGGGCGCATGGGCCAGAAGCAGAAGCAGCGCCTGCTCGGGCGGCTCCTCCAACACCTTCAGCAGTGCGTTGGCGGCGTTCGGGTTCATTTCGTCGGCGGCATCGACGATGCAGATCCGCCAGCCCCCTTCCGAAGAGGTCCGGCGCAGGAACCCCGTCGCCGCCCGAACGTCGTCGACCACGATCTCGCCACGCACCCTTTTGCTGGTGGGGTTCAGCGAGCGGGTAACCGTCACCAGGTCCGGGTGGCCTCCGGCCGCCACACGCCGGAAGACGCGGTCGTCCGGGTCGAGTGCAAGGCTGTCTGCGGGGTCTGCCTGCGGCAGAGGAGCTTCGCCGAACAAACCCGCCTCCTGCCCGCCATCGATCTGGAGACCGTCCTGCGCCCCTTGTGCGAGCAGAAAGCGGGCGAAGCGATAGGCCAGCGTGGCCTTGCCGACGCCGCGGGGGCCGGTCAAGAGCCAGGCGTGGGGCAAACGCTCCGTCCGAAAGGCCGTGAGCAGGGTTTCCTCAGCGGCTCCCTGGCCCACCAAACGATGATTGGCGCGCGGCTCCGGCCAAGCCTGTGCCTCATCTTCCGAAATAGCGGCGGCCTTCCGGCTCATTCCGGAGCCTCCGCATTTTCGGTCATGGCCGACCAGACCGCCTCGGCGACGGCCACCTCCGACAGGCTCGCATCGATCACCCTGCAACGCTCCGGCTCGTGCCGGGCTATCGCCAGAAATCCTGCGCGCAGGCGCTCATGAAACGACACATCCATAGCCTCGTAGCGCTCACCTCCGGCGTTGCGGGCGGCGGCCCTGGCGAGCCCAGTCGCAACGGGCAAATCGAGAAGCAGCGTCCGGCCCGGCCGGAAGTCGCCGACTACATGGCGGTAGAGGGTTTCGATCAAGGCGGGATCGCCGCCCTGCCCCGCACCCTGATAGGCGCGGGTGGAATCGGCAAAACGGTCGCACAGAACCCAGGCACCGCGTTCCAAGGCCGGCCAGACGGTCTTGATCAGGTGGTCCCGGCGCGCGGCGAAGTGCAGGAGCGTCTCGGTCGCCGCATCCCAGCGCGCGGCCTCTCCATGAATCAGAAGCGCCCGGATCTCCTCCGCCCCCGGACTGCCGCCGGGCTCGCGGGTCGTCACCACTTCGGCGCCACAGGCCCGCAGCCGCTCTGCCAGGTGTCCGACCTGGGTCGATTTACCGACCCCCTCGCCGCCCTCGAAGGTGACGAAACGGGGTTCAAACGACGGAAGCAGCCACGCAGTCGCGGACTGTTCGGACATCGGCGGTTCGGAAACGGGCGGGACCAAACCTAGAGCTCGCCGAAGATCAAGTGCCTGACTCCCGCCATCAACCGGCCGATCGGTCCCAGACGTTCGACATCGCCGCCTGCGACCAAGGGAAACTCGCGTGTCGGCATGTTCGGAACCTCGACGATCAGAGTCGCGAGCCGGTCGCCGGCCACGACCGGTGCCGGGATCGGTCCGTCGTAGCTGACCGTCATGACGACGTCGTCCCGGGCGTCGCGCCGCAAGGACATGATCGTATCTTCGGTTACCACCAGGGGAACCGTCTCGCTCTGCCCGAGCCAGATGTCGGCCTCCTCGACCACCTCTCCGGTCTCGAACAGGCGCTCCGCGGTGAACTCGCGAAAGCCCCACTCCAGCAGTCGTTCGGATTCCTCAGCGCGCTGCCGGGCGCTGTCCAGGCCCGCGACCACCATCACCAGCCGCCGGTCGCCGCGCAGGGCAGAGGCTGTCAGGCAGTAGCCCGCCTCTTCCGTGTGTCCGGTCTTTAGGCCGTCGGCCCCGATGTTACGGTAGAGCAAGGGATTGCGGTTGGACTGCCGGATCTCGTGCCAGGTGAACTCCGTCTCAGAGTAAAAGCCGTAGTATTCCGGATAGTCCTGCACAAGCACGCTGGCCACGGTGGCGAGATCGCGCACGGACATCCGGTGGGCGGGGTCCGGCCAGCCGGTCGCGTTGGCGAAGTAGGAGTCCCTGAGGCCCAGTTCCTCCGCTTCCCGGTTCATCATGTCGGCGAAGGCGGCCTCGGAGCCCGCGATGCCCTCCGCCAGCACGATCGAGGCATCGTTGCCCGACTGGACGATCACGCCGCGCAGCAGGTCCCGCACGGCCACCCGGTCCCCGACCTCGACGAACATCTTGGAGCCGCCCTTACGCCAGGCCTTCTCGGAGACCAGGAAGGTGTCGTCCAGGCTCAGATCCCCGGCCTTCAGACGTTTGAAGACCATGTAGGCCGTCATGATCTTACTCATCGAGGCCGGCGGGATCTGCAGGTCTGCATTCTTCTCGTAGAGAACGGTGCCGGCCGTCAGATCGATCAGAATGGCCTCCTCCGCCGCGGTCTCGAAGGCCGCGGCCGGCCGGATGAACAGGCCCAGCAAGAGGCAGACGACAAGCAAACGGGGCATCGGCAACATCTCCCTAGAACAGTAGGCCTTGGTGGGCATGCCGTGGCGGCACCCCTCATCGGCCTCCTGCATGGTCTTCGCGGTCCGCGTACGGTCGGCAGGTATCCGTTAGGACTTAAATACGACGCAACTATGTCTCTCCTGGCGCAGGATCGGACCCCGACGCCAAGCGCCGCCGAGACGGCGCGTTCTTCATACCCCTCAGCCTCGTTACAACAGCCTTACCGGCTCCAAGCTTACGGTAAGGCCAGGAATTACGCTGGAGGCAATCCCGCTCTAATCCACCACCACCCGCGATTGCGGGAAACCGTCGACGATCAACGCCGTCAAGACGGCGTCGGCTTCAGCCACGTCGCGCAAGGGTCCCAGGCGGACCCGCCAGAACGGCTGCCCGTTGACATTCGTCTGGCTGATCGAAGGACTTCCGTAGGTCGTCAGCCGCTGGGCCAGATTGAGCGCATTGCTCTGTTCGGAGAAGGCGCCGGCCTGAATGAAGAGGTTCGAAGGCGCGACCGCAACCTGCGTGACTTCGCCACTCGGCTGCGGATAGACCGGAACGGGGCCACCGGGGGCGCCCTGCGCAAGCGGAGCCCTTGCGACCGAACTGTAAGCCGGTGCGGAAGGTGCGGTTGGAGGACTCGGCTGAATCGTCTCGGCCGCGACGCTATCGACGGGGGCCCCCGCCACTTGGTCTACCGGGCCCGGCGCGATCCGCGTGATGCTGTCTCTCTCGGCGATTTGTCCGCCTTGCGCAAGCGCAGCTAGCTGCCGGCTTTCCTCTTCCAGCACCTGAACGCGCACCTTTGCGATCCCTTGGTTGAGGAATCCCAGCAGCTCCGCACCGCGGCGCGACACGTCGATGATCCGGCCGTTCTTGAAGGGGCCGCGGTCGTTGATCCGCAGATCCAGGACCTTGCCGTTCTCCAGGTTGGTGACGCGCACAAGGGTCGGCATGGGCAGCGTCGGATGCGCGGCCGTCAAAGCTTGCTGGTCGTAGATCTCGCCGTTCGCCGTCTGGCGACCGTGAAAGCCCGGTCCGTACCAGGAGGCGATGCCCGTCTCGTCGTAGCTGTAGTCGACCGCCGGCGTGTAGCGCACGCCCCTTATGACGTAGGGGCGTCCGACCTTGTAATAGCCCTGGGTCGGGACACTCGCCCCCGGCCCGTCGGCTCCCCGATCGCTGCTGCTGCAGGCAGCCAAGCCGACGGCCAGCAACCCGACCGCGGCAGCACGCGCAAGATCGCTTAGCATGATGCGACTCGTCCCTTCGTCAGTCCTTTGGGGGAGTCTAGCAACTGCCTTCGCGCCGGGAAAAGATCTATGAGGTCCGGCCTCCCGCAATAGCTTCCCCCGCTGCCCCGGAGGTCGGACGGGTACACGGGCCAAAATGCAGACGATCCTGCTCTAAGAACGCCGGCGCAGTTCCTCCAGCAGCGCCGGCGATGCGAAGGCGTCGCTCGGCAGACCAGCCGATGCCTGGAAGGCGCGGATGGCATTGCGCGTCTGCGGACCAACACGTCCGTCGGCCTCACCGACGTCGAAACCCAGTTGCGCCAGCCGCCGCTGGATCTCTTTCACCTCCTCGACCGCCAGGCGCCGCTGGTCCGCCGGCGCCTGCGCGGTGAACTCCGGCAGCCCGACCAGACGGTCGGCCAGGTGACCGACCGCAACGGCGTATAGGATCGACCGATTCCAAGAGAGAATGTGCCGGTAGTTCTCGTAGACGAGGAACGCAGGTCCCTCCGCCCCGGCCGGCAGGATCAGGCCGCCCTCGATGTCGACGCGCGGCAAGGCCGAACCGTCGGCGCTGCGCACGCCCAGTGCCGTCCAGTCAGCCAGGCTCTTCCGCGTCTCCGGCAAGGTCGCGATGGACACCAGGTCATAGTCAAACCCCTCGGGCAGCAGGACCTCGCGCCCCCAGGTCTCGTCGCCTTTCCAGCCCAGGGTCGAGAGATAGTTGGCGGCCGAGGTGAAGACGTCGGGCAGCGACCCCCAAATATCGCGGCGGCCGTCACCGTCGCCATCCACCGCATGGCCGGTGAAGGTCGAGGGAATGAACTGCAGGTGCCCCATGGCGCCGGCCCAAGACCCCTCCATGCGCCCCGGCTCGATGTCGCCGGCCTGAATGATCCGCAGGGCATCCAGCAACTGCGTTTCGAAGAAGGCCTGTCGGCGTCCGTCCCAGGCCAGGGTGGAGAGCGCGCCGATTACCGGGAAGCTGCCGAAGGTGGCGCCGTAGTTCGTCTCGAGCCCCCAGAAGGCGACCAGAAAGCGCGCCTGAACGCCGTAGGTGCGCTCCACCTGGCTCAATAGGATCTCGTGTTCGCGCAGCAGCGCCTGCCCCTGCGCAATCCGCTCCGGCGTCACGGCGTTGCCCAGGTAGCGCCAGAAGCTGAGCACGAACTCGGGCTGCCGGCGGTCCAACTCGATCACCCGGGGGATCGGCTGCACGCCGGCGAAAGCGCGATCCAGCGTGGCCGCCTCGATCCCCTCGGACTGCGCCCGGATCCGGAACTCCGCCAGCCAGGCATCGAAGGACTGCTCGGCCGCCGCCGCAGGCGCTGTCAGAGGTGGCGAGACCAGGACAGGCAGCGCCAGGACAGACAGAAGAAGAAGCAGTGAAAGGTGGCGCAGGCGGTGCATCTGTCTCGCTCCCTTGGTCGGCAAGCCCCGATTAGACGGAATTCACCCTGTCTGTCACGGACGGCGAGTCGCGACAACGGCCGCGCCGTCCTCCTGCTGTGAAGTCTTAGAACAACTTCGATCGCAAGAGATGGTTTCAAAGAAATAGAGTCACGGCTCGCGGAGTGCGACGCTTAAGACTGTGGCCTCGGAAAGACCTCCTCGGTCCAGCCGGCCAGGTGATAAGCCAGCAGTCCCACGTACTCCCTGGCTGCCAAGGCCATCAGGCCGAAGCCGTCCAGGACATTCGGCCCGAACCAGCCGGAGCGCGCACCGGCCAGGTCCGGCGCGAGCCTACGGTCCACCGGATAGGGCAGCGCCGCCCAGCCCACGGCGCGGAAACAGGCCACGGCGCGGGGCATATGAAAGGCGCTGGTCACCAGCAGCCAGGTCTCGCCCGGCTGGGGCGCCGCGACCTCGAATGCCTGGAGCGCGTTCTCGCGCGTATTGCGGGAGCGGTCCTCGCGGAGGATCCGCTCCGGCGCCACGCCCAAATCCGCCAGCAGCTCTGCCGCCATGTCCGCCTCGCTGACCGCCGCGTCGGCCGGCCAACGCGCGCCGCTGCTGTAGAGGATCTCGGCCTGCGGATAGCGGCGGGCCAGACGCGCCGCGGCGATCAGGCGGTCGCCGGAACCGTTAAAGGCATTGTCGAGACCGAAGGCAGCGGTGGCGACCGAAAGGCCGCCGCCCAAGACAACGATGCCGTCCACCTGCTCCGGCAGCTCCGGGACCGCGAAGCGCGTTTCGAGGGGCTGCAGCAGCCAGCGCTCGATGGGGGTGAAGGCCGGCAGCGCGATCAGCAGGCTCGCCGCCCCGACGGCCAAGAGGCCGAAGCGATGCCAGCCCAACAGCAGAAAAACGAAGCCCGCCAGAATGAAGATCAGCAGCAGCGCCGCCGGATTGGCCAGCATCCAGAAAACCTTGCCGAGTTCGAACAGCATCTGCGGCCGAAGTGCCCCTTAGTCCTCATGTATTACGCAAGATGCGCCGACTTCGCGCTGGCGATCAACAGGAGCCGGGCAACAGGGGCGAGGCAACAGGGACCGGATCGTTTCCGCTGCGGGCAGGCTTTGCGGCCCGGCACCAGCTTTGCTACAGGACTGGGGCAGGACGCTTGCGCGCCGGAGGGGTGGCAGAGTGGTCGAATGCACCGGTCTTGAAAACCGGCAGGGGTGCAAGCCCCTCGTGGGTTCGAATCCCACCCCCTCCGCCATTCGCCGCCGACTGACTGTACGACGCTTTGCTACGCCGATTCGATGACCGCTATGCGGACAAACCTGCCATTCAGCGGGGTACCCAGCAGTTGTAAACTAATTCAAAAATACCTGAAAGCTTAGCAATGCAATCAGCTCGAATTTGGTTCCGCCAATCCTGCCCGCCAATTACGTTGGCAACTGTAGAGACGTTTCTGGAGGAGTTGGGCGCGAAAGTTGCAAAAACGGAATGGACACTGGGTACATTTGTCATACCGCAGCTTCATGTTATGCAGCCAGTCCCGTTCCTAATTCAATTAAATGATGACGAGTACGTGGTTGAGGAAGCTGAGGAATTTGTCGAACTAGCAGGCCTGCCGAGTGAAATAAGGACTAAGTTATCAACTTTGGACGCTCGGCTAGAGGTTGGCGATGTTAGCGAAAATGCTTTTGTCTTGGGTGAAGCAATAAATGTTTTCGAGGGTTGGACGAACTTTGACCCAAGCCACCCCAAAGTTCTCGAACTGCTGAGAAAGCTAGCAATTGAGTTCGATGGCATCTTTGAAGACAATGTGAATGGCATCTGGTGGCCGTCTTAGTGGGAACTTTGGGCTCCAAGCGGTCGTCCGCAGCAGGCGCCGGGACGGCTTACGGAGTCAGCGTGCCGCAGCAGCGAGCTTGCGCGCTGTTTCGCAGAACTGATCATCACAGCACATCGTGCAGTCATGTCATCGTAGTGCGATAGCGAGGGAATAGTTCGTAGTCCCGTCGCGCGTGGCCCGCCATTTGCCGCCGATTGGCAGCCTAACTATTCTGGGGCCGCGCCTAGGCGCGCTGGTAGAGGGCGCCCCTATTCTCTGACAAGCAGCGTCGTTTCAGCCCTGACAGCATCCCTTGTAGACGCATCGACAGTCGCTACAGGCGCTGGAACTGGTTACGCCGCAATGCTCCAGCATCAGCTTCTTGAGGGCCGCGCGCGCTCTGTGGAGCCGAACCGTTGCATTGTTGACGGAGATATTGAGTGTGCGCGCAGCCTGGGTCAGAGACCCCTCGGCGATATCGACAAGATCGAGGATCGCGGCGTAGTTGGCGCTGAGCTGCCGGGCCAGCGCGATACTGCAGCCGCAGACAGGCTCGTCCCTGCTGGCGACCGGCTCCGCTTCGAGGGCCATTGCCTCCAGCAAACGCCGCTCACTTGCAGTCTTGCGACCGAGATCGATCACGATGTTGGCATGCACACGATAGAGCCATCGCAGAACCAGCGCCGGGTCCCGCAAGTCCCTCGCCCTCTCGATCGCGCGCAGTGCCGCGATTTGAAGCACATCGTCTACGTCGTCCGGGCCGACCCGGGACGCCACGTAACGCCTCAGCTCGCTGCGATGCGTGCGCAAAGCAGAGCCGACGCAGGCCTTTGCATCAAACTCTGACATGGCCGGAGGCTAGCTTAGTTCGCCGTGTTTGGACATCCGCAGCTTGGCCCACATGAGCAGGCATCGCAGGTGCAGCTGTCACCGCAACAGCACCGGCCGTCCGCCGGCGTGTTCTGCGCGCAGTCGCAGGACGGAGGGCAGTTATCGCAGGCGCAGGTATTGGTCTCTGTCATAGGTCTCTCCTTAGTTCTCTTCACCTAAGACGGAGATGGATCGGAGAAAATTACACCTGTCGGGCAGATTTCTGGTGTCCACTCCGGCGGCGGGGCATCATCACCCCCGCCGCCCGTCGTGTGACTGGCGGCGTCAAACGTCCGGCGCCTCGGTGCCGTTCCACTCCATGACGATCGGCGGCGCGCGCTCGCCGCGCACCTCGATGGCGTCGAGCGCGGCCGTCAGCGCCATCAGCTCATCGTCGGAGACGGTGAGCTGTGTGGCACCGATGTTATCGCGCAGGTGCGGCAACTGCGTCGTGCCGGGGATCGGAACGACTGACGGGCCCTGCGCCATCAGCCAAGCGAGCGCGACAATGAATACCCACTTACACGGCAAGATCGGGCTTTCACGGCCATCTCTGATGGAGATCGTCGATCACATAGGTATGGCTGTGCCGGCCGCCACCGACGATATGCGGATGGTCGGGCGGAAGGCCATGATGGCTGTGCGCGATCTCGACCGCGTCATGACGCGGCCAGAGCAGCATACCGGCTACCAGCCCCATGGCGCTGAGCACGGCGAGTATCAGCATCGCCGTGACGCTGCCATGGGCGGCTTGCAGCCATCCCGCCAGCGGATAGGTGATCAGGAAGCAGGCGTGCGACAGCGAAAACTGCACCGCAAACAGCGCCGGGCGGTCTTCAGCGTGCCCGGAACGGCGCAGGAGGCGACCCGATGGCGTAGTGGTCGCCGAATACCCAATGCCCACCAGGAACCAAGCGGCCAGCAACCAACTCCACTGAAGCCCGTAGAGCCCACCCGTAGCGCCCATCGCGGCCAGCGCCAGTGTCATGCCTGCCGCTCCGATCAACATAACGCGCCGGTCGTTCCGTTTTGCCAGAAGGCGCGGCAGGCCAAGCGCTGCGACCATCGAGCCCGCGCCGAAGGCCGCGAGCGTCAGCGCCAGCGCTTCGTCAGTAAGGTCAAGGTCCTGACGCACCAAAACCACGGTGTTGACGATGACCATGGCGCCGACGGCTGCAACGGAAAAGGACAGCGCAAGCAGCGCCCTGAGTCTTGGCGTCGCAAGATAGATCCGGGTTCCGCGGGTGACCCGTGCCCAGACATCGTGCCGCGTGTCGGGCTTTGGCCATGGCAGCGTGACCGACAGCACCAGCAGCGCCGAGGCGACAAACCCGATCACCGTGCCGCCGAACAGCAATGGAAAGCTCACTACAGTCAGGAGTGCCGCGGCCAGCATGGGCGATAATAGGCTTTCCAGATCATAAGCGAGCCGCGACAGCGACAAGGCCTTGGTGTAGTCCTCCTCGTCGGGCAACACGTCGGGGATGGTTGCCTGAAAGGCGGGCGTGAATCCGGCCGACGCCGCCTGAAGCAGAAAGATCAGTCCGTAAATCTGCCAGACTTCGGTGACGAAGGGCAGCGCCGCAGCAACAGCAGCACGGATCACGTTGAGCGTCACGAGCAGAGTTCGCCGTGGAACCCGGTCGGCGAAAGCCTGCGCGACAGGCGATAGCGTTACATAAGCGACCATTTTGATCGCCAGCGCCGTGCCCAGCACCCGACCGGCATCGCCGCCGGCTAGGTCCCAGGCAAGCAACCCCAGCGCAACGGTCGCAAGACCCGTACCCACAAGCGCGACGACCTGCGCGGCGAACAAGTTGCGATAGGTACGGTTGGACAGGACACTGAGCATAGCCGCTAAAGCAGTTTGGCGAGCGCCTTCATCTCGACGAGATCGTTCTCGCCGTTGGCGTCAAGGCAATGGTCGATGTGATCGTGAATGAGTGTGCGCTTGGCGGCGGTCACCGCCTTCTCTACAGCCTGAAGCTGCATCGCGATGTCGGTGCATTCCCGGCCTTCCTCGATCATGGTGATGACATGGCGAAGATGGCCGTCGGCACGTTTCAGCCGCCTGACGATGCCGGGATGGGTTGCGTGCCGATGTGGTTCTGTCATACAAGATCAATATCCCCCCTGGGGGGATATGGCAACCGGAAGAGGAGGCAGCATGGGCGAGACGCCGCGCAATTGCAGGACCTGGCAGGCGGCGCGCAGCCTGATCACGCTGACGACTGCCTTTGCGCTGATCGTTGCGCCGCTCATCGTCATCCTGACCCATGGTCCCGCGGCTCATACGTCCGCCCTCTCGATAACGACGGAAGTCGCTGCGCACGACCACAGCGACAACCACAACCACGACGATATTGAACGTGGCGTCCATAACAGTCCGTTTGGCGGACATAGTCCGGCAGACCATGACCACCCGCTTCACGCATTGATCTGCCAGCCGTCGAGTACGCCCACACCGCTTCCAGACAAAAGCAGATGCGCTTTTAGCGACGCCCTGCGAAACCTTATGCCCGAGGGGCCGATGCGGCCGCCGAGATCCGTCTGAACAGAACCACAAATCGCGCCTGACCAACGCATCATCAGACTGTTCAAACAAGGATCATCACATATGACATTTCTACCGGTCGCGTCGCGCGGGCGGGGGCTTAGCGTGCGCCACGCGACCATGCTCCTACTCGCCGTCGCCCTGTCTTTCGCCTGGGTGGAGACGGCCTTCGCACATGCCGTCACGCTCGGCGATAAAGGCTATATCCAGGAAGTGACGGGTGTTCACCTCATCCCGTTCCTCTATCTCGGCGCCAAGCACATGGTGACCGGATACGACCACATTCTGTTTCTCTTCGGCGTGATCTTCTTCCTCTACGGGTTCAAGCAGATCGCGACTTATGTTTCGCTATTCGCTATCGGGCACTCGACCACGATGCTGCTCGGGGTCGCGTTCGATTTCGGCATATCGAGCTACATCATCGACGCCATTATCGGCTTTTCGGTTGTCTACAAGGCGCTCGACAATCTCGGCGCCTTTCGGCTCTGGTTTGGCGTCCAGCCATCGACCAAGGCCGCCACGCTGCTGTTCGGCTTCCTCCACGGCTTCGGGCTAGCGTCTAGGATCATCGATTACGACATCTCGCCGGACGGGCTCTGGCCAAACCTTATTGCCTTCAATGTCGGCGTCGAGATCGGCCAGCTTCTCGCGCTCGCGGCCATCCTCGTCGTGATGCGCTACTGGCGCGCCACCGTTTCCTTTGCGCGGCAAGCCTACGCCGTGAACGTCCTCATGATGACCGCCGGGTTCGCCCTCATGGGCCTTCAGATCACCGGCTATTTTGTCGCCGCGTAATCGGCGGGAGATCCAAATAGATGACCAACCAGACTTTTGAAAACACAGACGCCGCCGGCCATATCCTTGGCGTCAAGGCAACACCTCGCGAGCTCATACGGACCACCCTTGGCGCCGTGGCCGCCGCCTTGTGCGTCCTAGCGCTGTTCTGGCTGCCAGCCGAATATGGCGTCGATCCGACGGGGCTCGGCCGTGTGATGGGGCTGACCCAGATGGGCGAGATCAAGCAGCAGCTCTATGCGGAAACCGCCGACGAGGACGCCGCTCTGGCGGCCCAGGCCGCTGCTGAACGGGTTTCCGCCGATCCGGCTCTTCTCGCACGGCTCGACGCGCTGGAGGCCCAGGTTGCCGCCATCGCCGCGGCGCTTGGCACCGCGCGCGCCCAAACTTCCGTGCCCGAAGCGCTTGCGCCACCTGCCGCACCGGCGGTTGTGGCTCCCGCACCGGAACAGGCGTTGCCGCAATGGCGCGACGAGGTCAGCTACACGCTGGCCCCGACGCAGGGCATCGAAATCAAGCTGGTGATGAGTGAAGGTGCCCGCGCACAATTCGAATGGACGGCCAACGGCGCGGTTCTCAACTTCGACACCCATGGCGACGGTGGCGGACAAAGCGTCACTTACGAAAAGGGACGCGCCGTGCCGGACCAATCAGGAGAGCTTGTCGCGGCTTTCGACGGCAATCACGGCTGGTTCTGGCGCAACCGCACCGATGCACCGGTGACCTTCACCTTGCGAACACGCGGCGAATACGACCGCATGATTTCACCCTAACGTACGGCGCCGCGCAATTATTGTTGTTGTGGCAGTTCCGCCGTTGCCTTGACGTTACCGCATAGCGCGATCGCGTGGGCTGGCGGGTAGCGGAAAGAAACGTCGTGCTTGGCGCTAGTATCGGCTCAAAGCGGCCATTTCTGTAGATGCCGTCTTTCGACGACTATTTCCCGCTCCGATGGTTTGCTGTCTTTCAATTGCAGCTCGAGGCGTCCGTGATCCAACTGAAAGCGTGGCTCACATCCTTTTTCGCTCCGCCGCGCAGACAGTGACCGTGCGCCAGAACAAGGTTCTCAAAATCCCAGTCTAGAATGGCCGTGAGGCTCCGGCGAAACTCAACCTTGTCCCGAATGCTCAGCTTGACATCGCGTGGAACGCCACCGCCGCGGCCCAAAATGCCATTCAGGGCTTTCACACTGCGCCAGAACCAAGAGTCGCTGGCCGCCTCATGTTTCTGAATAAGGTCCGTGACGATGAGCGTCTTTGAGCGTTTGTGCAAAAAGACCACCTCATCAAGAATCGCATGCCCTTCAACTGCACAATGAGTGATCTCGTCACTCCATACTGTTTCCACGCCGTTCGCCAACACCTCATCGATCGCAATTTCAGGGTGACGTCTAGAGAAGGCGGGTGAAGCCCAGACCTTCGCTGACGGATAGCATTCCTTCCAAGGTTTGATGCCAAGACTATGGATCTTATTGGGTGCAACCAGGTGTTCGACCGGGCCCAGTTCGCCGATGGCGCGCACTCGCTCCGGCGTTGGCAAGACCGGCGAATGAACCCATAAACCTCCAGACCTTAGGCGGATGACCGTCATTCTTGTTGTGAAAGGCAGGACTCCAAACATGCGGAGGCTATCGCCGTCTACAGTCCAGATCTCCGGTCCAAACGACTGTTGAATACCCATGTCTTGATGGACCTATGAGACAATCAAGGTTGGTACCAGAGACGAAGCGGTTCAGGGCTATGTCGCGGACGCCGCTGTTCCGTCCAAGACAACGTCAAAGGACTCTCGCGGTGCGGATGTTGCAAAGTACCAGTCCTCCGCACAGTGCCATTGCCGTTCCCAAGGGCTGATTTTACCCTCTCGTGCTAGAAGGCGTCTAAGGCGCTCCCCATCAGATATTTCGAGCAAGACGGTCAGGTCGACAAGGTCACGCAACTCAGGTCTTGCGGAATAGACACCCTCAAGCAAAACAACGTCCAAAGCTTCAATGCATGTCATCTCCGATTTTCTCGAACCATCGAAGGCCATCCAGTCATACGCGAAGAAGCAAGCTGCCTCGGATAGATGGAGCTGCTTGAGCACTCTCCGCAGGGCTTGCCAGTCTATGCAGATTTCCACCAGCTTTTCAGGACTCACGTTTGTAACCGCTTCGCCACCTGCGAAAAAATCGTCTCCGGAAATGACCGAAGCCCTCACCTTCTGACGGATCATTTCGGCAAGCGTCGACTTTCCAGAGCCGCTTTTGCCGTCGATCGAAACCAACAGCGGCCTGCTCATGTCCTGTGCACGAGCCTCAATGTCACATATGAGGCGCTCGACCTGTTGGGCCCAGCATAGAGTCATGCCGAAGTATTGCTGCGAAGGGGTAGCAGATACAATGGGCTGAAAGCGGTCGTAAGCGGTACGGCGTTTGGAGGAGGACCGGCCCCTCCGCGATTCGTTCAATGCCCATCATCGGAGGGTCCGAAGGGTTCGACGTGCCGCAGCATGACTGCCGCGAGGAGGGCGAGGATCGTTACGCTGACGGCACTGAAGATCGCCGCACCGTTGAACCCCGATATGAACGCGTTCTGTGCCTCTTCGATCAGCCCGGTTGGCAGGTCCGCCGCGATGGTGGAGGCCGCCCAGAGGCTGTCGCTCACCGCAAGGCGGGCCTCGTCGCCCAGCGTGTCGGGTATGCGGTCGAGCATTGTGTTGCGATAGATAGCGGTGACGAGACTGCCGAGAACAGCGATGCCGAGCGACACGCCGAGGTCCTGGACCGTTTCGGACATGGCCGAGGCGGACCCGGCCTTCTCGGCTGGCGCCGATCCAACGACCAGACCGGTGCCGAGCGCCGCGATGGTGCCAAGGCCGAGATAGGCCAACGAGAAGCCGGCAACGACCAGGGCGACGCCCGTTGCGGCGTCACCCAACTGGGTCAGCATGAGATAGCCGACGACTGACAGAGCCAGCGCGGCCGATACGACGAAGCCGGGCCGGACATACCGCGCGACAAGCGGCGCGCCGATGCCAGCGGCAACCATGGCAAGCGCCGGCGGCCCCATCCACAAACCTGCGACAAGCGGGGAAAAGCCGGCCACCAATTGCAGATATTGCGTCACCAGCAACATCGTTCCGCCGACAGCAACCAGCCCGAAGAGCAGCACGATCAGCGCGACGGAAAAGGCTCTGTTGCCAAACAGGCTCATATCGAGCAGCGGATCGGAAAGCCGCCTTTGCCGCCAAACGAAGAGCACGGCGAAGAGGACGCCTGCCACAGCAGCGGTAACCGCATCGAAGCTGACCCCGAACTTGGCAATCTGTTTGATGCCGTAGACGACCGGCAGCATGGCAGCCAGTAAGATGACCACGCTGACAAGATCGAGCCGCCCGGCATTCGGCGCGCGGTATTCGGGCAACAGAACAGGAGCGAGCACCAACAAGAGCGCGACGATGGGCACGGCAAGCAGGAAGCCGGCACCCCACCAGAAGTATTCCAACAGCGCCCCGCCCACGATCGGTCCCATCGCCATACCAAGGGCGAACATGGTCGCCCAGACACCGAAGCCGATCGCACGCTGACGCGGATCCGCGAAGAGGTTGCTGATGAGCGCCAAGGTGGACGGCATCAAGGTGGCACCGGCCACGCCGAGGGCGGCCCTCGCCGCAATCAGCATAGGGGCGCTGGTCGAAAACGCCGCGATTACCGACGCGATCGCGAAAGCAACGGCGCCGATCAACAACAGCTTGCGCCGTCCGATCCGGTCGCCGAGCGTGCCCATGGTGATGAGAAAGCCTGCGATCATGAAGCCATAAGCATCCATGATCCAAAGCGCCTGCGTACTGGTGGCTTGCAGATCGGCGGCCAAGGCCGGTAGCGCCAAATGCAACAGGGTCAGGTCGAGGCCGAGCAAGATGGTCGGTAGGGAAAGCAGCGCCAGCCCCAGCCATTGGCGCCCCCCGGCCCTGGCGGCCGATAGCGTCTTACCTTGGACCGACGTAGCCTCTGCATCGTGATGAACTGTCATGTCGCCTCCTTGTCTGAGGCGGAAAATCGAGCTACCATTAGACTGTTACAATGTAAGAAATCATCATATTACCAGAAGTGACAGTCTTGTCTGGCCGAACGCTCGCACGCGATAAACCCGACCTCGCCGAGTTCGTCACGCGCCACAGGAAAGCGCTCACCCCCGCCGATGTCGGCTTGCCGACCACCGGCGGGCGACGCACGCCGGGGCTCCGGCGAGAGGAGGTCGCAGCCCTCGCAGGCGTTGGGCTCACCTGGTACACATGGTTCGAGCAAGGCCGCGACATTCAGGTGTCGGAGAGTTTTCTTCTCAAAATCGCCAAAGCTCTCAAACTGGGCGACGCCGACTGCAGCCATCTTTTCCTGCTGGCGCACAGGCGACCGCCACCGCCGGAGGCCCGTCAATGGCCATCGGTCGATCCGCTGGTTCAGCGATTGCTGGATGATCTAGTCGAACGGCCGGCTTACGTGTCCAATCTTCGCTGGGACACCATCGCCTGGAACACGACGGCCGATCGTCTGTTCAGCTTCTCCGATCGGGAGCAGCACGACCGGAACATCATCCGCATGGTCTTTGCCGATCCGAACCTGCGGCGGCGCCTGCCCCAATGGACAGAGGATGCGCCCCGCCTGGTCGCGCAGTTCCGCTACGATCTGGCCGCCGCGCCCGACGATCCGGACATGCTTTGGCTGGTCGAAGACCTGAAGAAGGTGTCGCCCGACTTCCGCCGCTGGATGGAACAACCCGGCATGGACATCTGCGCCAGAGGCATCAGCGGTTTGCTTGCAGAAGACGGCGACACGCTTCTCAGCTTCGATCACCAGATGCTGACCGTGGATGAGCACCGTCACCTCAAGATGATCGTCTACTTCCCGGCCACAGCATAACCACTATCGGGAAAGGCCGGGTATTTCGGAGGTCTCATTTCCCGTTGGCGGGATGAAAGCGATCCATCAATTGCTTGAACTCCGAATCCGACTGTGTCGCCTGCCAATCGGGGTAGCTGACATAAACGAGTGCGGACCCGTCCTCGGCGGTCTCATAGACGACCTTCGTGCCCTTTTCGATGAAGATCATCTCACCGGGCCGACCCGTCACCGACTTGCCGTCGAAATGGATCGTGATCGCGCCGCGCGTGATGTAGAGCACCTCGTCATATGAAAAAGACCATTCCATTCGTTCACCAGCCACCTCGAACCTGGCATAGCCGGCTGTCATCGATGAACTGTTCTTCGGGCCAATCGCATCAGCCACAAATACTTTCAGGTCCTGATATTGAAGTTCCTCGAGGCTCTCGTTTTTGAGAAGCTGGACTGTCATCTGTTCTGCCTTTGGTTTGATAGTCATGACTATGAAGCGAGTGTCATAGAGACAGCGAGAATGCCGACCGCTATGACAAACCCCTCGTGACATCGAAGCAATAGACAGTCCCCAAATACCTCCACAATGGAGGAATTTATCCTATTACTCTCGCTGACAGCCAAATACTGCTCATTTGAGACCTGTTAGCGCGACGGCATCACCACACGGTGAGGGTTTTGACTCAATGAAGGTGTTGATCACCGGCATGTCTGGGACCGGGAAGTCGACAGTCGTCGAGGCGATGGCGAAAGCCGGGTGGCGCGCGGTTGACCTCGATGTCAATGGCTGGTCGCACTGGGTGCCTTGCGAGGGGAACCCTACCGGCGCCACACCCGGATACGACTGGATGTGGGACGAGGCGAGGCTTGTCGAGCTTCTCACTGAGGCGACCGATGAGCCGCTCTTCCTTGCCGGCTGCGGGCCAAACATGGGTCTTTTCACCTCCCTATTCGACCGAATCATTCTTCTTAGCGCCCCCGCCGAAGTCTTGTTGGCGCGCGTTGCCGTGCGCACGAACAACCCCTACGGCAAGACAACGGCCGAGGCTGAACGAATTGTCGCGAATCTAGAGGAAGTCGAACCGCTGTTGCGCCGGATCGCGACAAACGAAATCGATGCCACGCAAAGCCCTGAAGTCGTCCTTGATGCAGTGGTGTCCGCTGCAAACTAGGCTTGGGGAACGATGGCCATGCTACAATTGCCTCCGTCGGTAAAGGTGCCCACCCGCCGGCCCTTCTTACCGGAGACCGGACCCGCACTTTCACTACGCATAACCCGCCATTCACCGACGATTGTGCGATGCTTTACTACGCCCGTTCGATGCCTGCTTTGCGGATGCAGCGGAGGTTGCTGATGTATCAGCGGACGGCCATGACAGCGATGGCGATTCGACAGTCTTTGTCGAGGAGAGATGAGACGGGTAAACCTGTCGAAGCTGGCCCGGGCTTCTGATAATGGCTATGCCGCACCATCATGTTGCCGTGAAGCTCCTCGGCCGACGCGCCGCCAACGTAGTGCGCTGTCAACTTGACGACGTTCGCAAAGGACATGCCCGTCGATTCAAGGTCCTTCGAGATCCTGGACATGATCGCGCTCGTCTGGGTGACGAGATCGCCTTGGGGGTCCGCGTGTACTCCAGTGACGAAACGCTGAACGCCATCATCCCGCGCGTAGAGCCTACCCTCTTTGCTACGATGATCAGTTTCGCTGACTGATACGTCTCGCCGGGAAAACGCCAGGTCCGCCGCCACTAGGCCGTGCGCATGGTCCCCGCAAAGCACTATCCCATCTGCCAAAGAAATGAATGCCGAACCGCCTGTCGCCAACAACGTGTGAGCAGAGCCGGCAAAACACTTGGAAGCGAACCACTGATCGGAGATGAGATTGCGCGCATAAAGGTTCTCGGCCCGAAGGGTAGCCTCGATGTCAGTGACCGCTTCGGCGAGTGTCTGGCCCTTATCCGGCTTTGCTCGAACGAACGCCCAGGTCACATCGTCAGCATCGACGATTTCAATTGCTGATGATGCAGCAGAGGTCTTTCGCGGCTGCGATCCCGTCGCTGCGAACACGTCGACCTCAATCATCATGCCGTCGTAGTAAAAGTGCGGTACTTGGATCGGCAAGATGATCGCCTGCGGATTGCGTTCACGGATCAACGCAAGCGCGGCTGCGCCATCGCCAGGTGAGTTTGCCGCGAAGTAGACGTTGAGTTTCCCGATCTCGGTCTGATCGAACCTGCCACGTGGAACCACGGCTTCGATCATGTCACAAACAAACTGCGCCTCTGATACAAGGTCGTTGGGAGCGACAACATTTCCCTCACGGTCGAGCGGACACTGGCCGCATGTCCACCCAAGACTGCCGTCCCGCACCAGCATGGAAACGCTGACGTCTTCTTGCATGGCAAAGACATCAAATGGCACGTAAAGCCGTGTGCTCATCCATGCTCCTCAGTCTGATTCCAGGGTACAGTATTCGGCAAATGAAAGAGCCGGCAAGGCTCTTAGATAGCGGCATTGACTCAAAGCGGTTGTCAGCAGCAAAGCGCTCATAAGGAGCGCTGCCTTAACAACGCGGCGGCGAAGGCTTTCCTACAGCTTTCATGGCCCGGTCATCGTGGGCCGGAGCATCGGTACCGATAGCTTGAAGCTTGTGCAGGACCTGGGCTGACGCGCGCCGACGGCGACCAACCAGACCCTGAGGTCGGGCCCCCTCCCCACCCCAGCCGAACCTTTCCAAACGACAGACACGGCCCGGTCGCTTGGGGAGTTCCCGCCGGCGCTGTTCACCGGTTGCTGATGCAATCGTGATGAATGGCCGGGTCGCACGAAGTCATAATCTCGATCAGGCCCCTATGGTCGAACCTCGCACGGCGGATTGCGCCGGCAAAAACGTTGGCGACTTGTGAGGCCTCGCGCAGGATTGCGCTTCAGGAGTGAGATCGTCACGCGAAAGGCGCAGTCATGACATCGGCTAGCAGTTCCAGATCCAACCACTTCTCCGCCAACATCTTTCGGGCCCAAATCTCCCTGGCCCGCATCTGCCTCGTCGGGGTGTTGGTGATTTTCGCATCGTTCTGGACCGATGCCCTGCGAGCCCAGCAGACGACAGCGCTGTCGGATCACGTGATTGAGACCTTCGGCACGCCTCCGCCGATCCCCGAGGGCCCGCTGTCCGAGGAGCTGGAGACCGCCGTAAAGGTGGCCTTCGTTGACAGCATGGCCCGCCCGGGCTGGGGAAGCGATCAGACCTTGGCACTTGCCGAGATCTCGGACTCGGACGACCCTCGCCTCGCCTGGCTGATCAGCGATCTCTTGCGCTTCGCCGGCGGACGCGAACTGAACGCGCTACTCACGGCTGCCGCCTCCGATCTGCTGGGTAAGGACTTTCAGACCCAGAACGCCTGGGGAGTCGTGACTGACCATCTGATCGCCTGGGACATTCCGGCGCCGCCTGATTATCTCGAGGTAAAACGGGCGATCTACACGAGTATCATTCCCGGCTGGGACAGGATCTTTGTCGAAGGCGATATCGACTGGAGATACGTCTCGTGGGGCGGCGTGCTGATCGACAATCGTCCTCACGACGCGACCGACGAGGTCTGCAATTGCATCCCCGCCGCCGACAACCCGGAAGTGAGCAGCGCGGAGGACGCGACCTGGCTGAACGACGACGATGTCGTCTTCGGTATTACGATAAACGGTGAATCACGGGCCTATCCGCGCCGCATCATGGAGGTGCGCGAGATGGTCAACGACACCCTGGGCGGACGCGATCTCGGAATCCCCTACTGCACGCTGTGCGGAGCCGCGCAGGCCTACTTCACCGACGAATTGCCCGAGGGCGTCGAGCGGCCGATTCTGCGCACCTCGGGACTTCTCTATCGATCCAACAAGGTCATGTACGACCTCACCACTTACTCCGTCTTCGACACCTTTCTGGGTCACGCCGTGACGGGCCCGCTTGCGGAGAAGAATATACAGCTGAGGCAAGCCACCGTCGTCACGACCGACTGGGGCCGCTGGAAGAGAGATCACCCGGAAACGACGGTACTGGTCGAACGGCTGGCTCTGGGTCGCGATCCGGACTTTCGCAACACGAGAGATGCGAACGGGCCGATCTTTCCGGTCGGCGACGTCGATCCGCGTCTACCGGTGCAGGAGGACGTAATCGGGGCGATCACGGCCTCCGGCAAGCCGGTGGCGTTTCAACGAAGCAGCGCGCTCTTGGCTCTGCGGAATGGCGAGGAGATCGCTTTCGAGAACGTCCGCCTGGAACTCGATGCCGGCGGTATCAGGGCCGTGGATGCCGACGGTTCCGACATAGGAAGCCATCAGGCCTTCTGGTTTGCCTGGTCGCAGTTCTATCCTCAAACGGCACTCTGGCCTGAATGACGCGCTGCGCAGCTTCAGCAGAGAGGCTCCCGCTCCAAGCTCGGCCGTCGACATAGTATCGGATTCAGATCAAGCTGAAGCCTCTTCGAGCGGGAGAGGGTTTTGTCTCAGGACGGGTCGAACGGCTACGACGCGGTTGCCGAAGACTTCATGCGTCTTCGCTCCTCGAGCGGGCTCGCCACGGTCCGAGAGTGGGCCACCGCGCTTCCTCGCGGAGGATCGGTCCTCGACGTGGGGGCCGGCTCCGGCGAGCCGCTGACGGCGGCTCTTGTCGACGACGGCTTCGATGTCTGTGCTGTCGAAGCCTCCCCCAGGATGGTCGCGGCCTTCCGGCGCCATCTGCCCACCGTTGAGATCGCGTGCGAACCCGCCGAATGCAGCCGCTTCTTCGAACGGACGTTCGATGGAGCGATCGCGATCGGGCTGCTCTTCCTGCTGCCGGAGGACAGACAGTGCAGCCTGCTCCGGAAGATAGCGGGCGCGCTCAAGCCGCGCGGCAGCCTTCTGTTCTCGGCGCCCCGTCAGGCCTGCAGCTGGGTGGACCATCTGACCGGCCGAGAGTCGACCTCGCTCGGCGCCAAGCAGTACCGCCGCCTTCTCGCCGGCTCCGGACTGCGGGTGACGCGCGAACATCTCGACGAGGGCGAGAGCTACTACTACGAAGCCTGGAAAGAGCCCGCTCGGCCGGCCGCATAGCTTCAGAGCTTGCTCAAGCGGAAGCCCCGTACGCCGCAATCAAGACGCCGGAGCTGTAGGTCAGCGCTTTCCTGCGACAATGCGATCCAGAATCAAGGCACAGAACAGGATCGCGAGACCGGCCAGGAGGCCTTGGCCCGCGGCGGCGAACTGCAGCGCCTCCAGCACGTCCTCGCCCAGGCCCTGCGCCCCGATCAGCGAGGCCACGACGACCATCGCAAGCGACAGAAGGATCGTCTGGTTCACGCCGGCCATGATCGTCTTGGCGGCCAGGGGTAACTCAACGCGCCAAAGCAGATAGCGGGGGCTCGCACCAAAGGCCAAAGCGGCCTCGCGCACCGTCTCGGGCACCTGCTGCAGGCCCAGAACCGTGAAGCGGATCACCGGGGGAGACCCGAAGATCATCGTCGCCACCACGCCGGCCGGCTTGCCCGAGCCGATGAAGGCCACCACGGGGATCAGATAGACGAAGCTCGGCATCGACTGCATGAAATCCAGGATCGGCCGAACGACGGCGAAAGCGCGGGGTCTGCGGGCGCAGAAGATGCCGAAGGGGATGCCGAGGGAGATCGAGATCAGCGCCGCCGCACCGAGCAGCGCGACAGTCGTCATCGCCTTCTCCCAAAAGTCCAATAGCCCCAGGTAGGCCAGGGCCGCTCCGGTGAAGATCGCGACGCGCGGGCCTGCAGAGAGGTAAGCGAGCATCAGGATCACGAAGGCGACGACCGGCCAAGGCGTGTCCACCAAGACCACCTCGATGGCGTCCAGCAGGCTCCGCATGCCCGTGGTAATCGAGTCGAAAACGCCGCGTCCGGCAGTGCGTAACCAGTCGAACCCGTTCTGCAGCCAATCCCCGACGGCCAGCCGCCAATCGCGATTGGTCGGAAAACTTCCCAAGACTGCAAAGGCACTGGGCTGGGCGAACTGAATCGTCGAGAGGGCGACCGTACCGGCAAAGAGAGCAGCCGCAATCGCCATCCGTTTCATCGACCAGCCGTGGGCCACCGTGCGATCCGAACGCCAGCGGGAAAACTGGTGCTCAAGCGTCCAATTGGCCAGCGCTGCCTCGCCGAACTTGATGACGGCCAGCGCGACGAGGCCGAAGGCAACGAACCAAAGGCCGGTCGCATCGGCCGCCGTGGCCGCGGCCTGCGCATCGACCAGCGCACCTTCGAGAGACTCGGCGGCACGCCGCAGGCTTTCGACCGTAGAGGTGTTGCCGGCGTTCTCGGCAGCCTCGATCTGTTGATAACGCAGATCGAGCGTCGCCTGGATGCTCGCCGCCCGCGCGCGTTCCGCCGCACCGAGGTCACCGAACACCCCCATACCGATCTGGATGAAGGCGGCCGTCTCCAGCACCAGCATACCCAGGAACCAACTCCAAAGCCCCCGCGCGCCGAACCAGATCGGCCCGAGCAGACCGGCAGCCCAGTTGAGAGAGAACTGATAGCCGGGCGCCCGCAACATGGCATCGAACGCGCGGCGGTAGTAGGACGCGTTCCGGCCGACGAACTCCTCGATAAGGGGCTCCAGCCGAGTGATGTCGCTGTCGCGCGTCTCCGCCATGGCTCCGCCCCTACCCCTGATTTTCCTTGATCGCCCGGATCAGCCCCGAACGGTTGATGACACCTACCGTCTTGCCGTCGGCCACCACCTTCACGATGCCTGATCCCTCGATACAGAGATCCATCAAGCTAGAGAGATCCATCTCCGGATGCGCTTCCTTCACATCCTCGGGCAACGCGCCGTTCTGCGCCTTGAACTGATCGAACGGCGTCATGACCGAATGGGCGAAGATCATGTTGAGTTTGGAGATGCCCGCGACGAAGTCCGACACGTAGTCGTCGGCGGGATCGAGGATGATCTCCTCCGGCGTGCCGATCTGCACGATGCGCCCGTCTTTCATGATCGCGATGCGGTGACCGATGCGGATCGCCTCGTCGAGATCGTGGGTGATGAACATCGTGGTCTTCTTCAGCTCGCGGCTGAGCTGCATGAACTGATCCTGCAGCTGCTTGCGGATCAGCGGATCGAGCGCCGAAAAGGGCTCGTCCATGAGGAGGATCTCCGGGTCGGAGGCGATGGCGCGCGCCAAACCGACACGCTGCTGCATGCCGCCGGAAAGCTCGTGGGCGTACTTGTCCTCCCACCCGGTCAGCTCGACCATCTCCAGCACCCGGTCAGCCTCGGCCCAGCGCCGGGCCTTGCCGGCGCCGCGAATTTCCAGCGGCATCGCCACGTTGTCGCGGACGGTCCGGTGCGGCATCAGGCCGAAGTTCTGGAACACCATCGCGACCTTGTGATTGCGCAGCTCGCGCAAGTCTTCCGAGCCAAGCCCCATCACGTCTTCGCCGTCGATCAGGATGTGTCCCGCCGTGGGTTCCAGCAAGCGGTTGACGTGACGCACCAGGGTCGACTTGCCGGAGCCGGACAGACCCATGATGCAGAAGAGTTCGCCCTCGGCGATCTGGAAGGTGGCATCGGCCACGCCGACCACGCAGCCGAAACGCGACAGGACCTCAGCCTTGCCGAGGCCTTCCGAGTGGATGGCCGCAAGTGCCTCCTCAGCCCGGTCGCCGAAGACCTTCCAAACGCCCCGCGCGTCGATTGCGTGCTCACTTGCCAAAGTGACGCCCCCACTGTCGCCTGGCTCGTCCCCCAGAGCGCGCGCCTTGGCCGCCCAGGGGGACTTTCACCTGCGCCTGTCGATCAGTTCAGGCCGAGCCAGCCGTCGACGACTTCACTATTGGCCTCGATCCAGGCCGCCACGGCTTCGTCGATCGCCCGTCCCTGCTCGACGACGCTGTAGGTCAGAGCCGACAGCTCGGTCGCCTCCATATCGATGTTGGCAAGGAACGAAGCGGCGACCGAATTGCGCTCTTCGAGCGAGTTGGAGAAGGCCACGTGGACCTTCTTCACCTCGTCGCCGGTCATGATCGAACTTTCCTCGAACCAATTCGCGGACTCGTCGGCCGAGACCATGTTGTAGAGGGAGGCGACGAAACTCGGTTCCTCGATCATGGTCACGTCGTAGAGCGCATGCACGAAATGCGGACTGTAGCAGTAGAAGGCGGTTCCCTGGCGATTGGCGATAAGATCGCGCAGGCGGGCATAGAAGACCGCTTCATCCTCGGTCGTGGGCGTCAGAAAGCTTTGGATTCCGTAGTCGCGCACCTTGACTAGATTGATGTTGGTTGAGGCCCAGCCGGAGGCACCGACCCAAATCTCCCCCATGCCGTCCCCGTCGCTGTCGAAGAGATCCTGCGCCTGCGGCGTCGCGAGATCGTAGATGGTGCGAATGTTGTGCTCTTCGGCCATGTAGGTCGGAACGCAAAGTCCCGTGCGGCCCTCGTAGGAGCCGGAGGAGAGAGTCACGTTCGCCGCATACTGCTCCACGAAGCTCTGCTGATTGGGCAACCAGACATCAGGATGCACGTCGATGTCGCCACGCCCGCCGTCCATCGCCGCAAAGATTACGGCGTTGGCTCCAGGCGCATAGCCCACCTCGCCGCCGAGGCGCGTTTCGATCACCTGGCCGATCAGGTTGGCCATGATGCGGGCGCCAGGCCAGCTCGGCTCGCCGATCATCACCCGTTCCTGCGCCATCGCCCCCGTCGTACCAAGACTGAGAACCACTGCGGCGGTCACTTGTGTCAGTCTGTTCATTCTATCGCTCTCCCTGTCCCATGAACGGTTATGCTCTCGCCCGGCTGCGTTGCGGGTCTATGAAAGGGACGTCCGCAACGCGCGCGCCAAGGCGCTTCATGCGGCCGTCGAGTTGCCCGATTTCCAGCCTGGTTTCGTTTTCCGAATGCTCGACAGCGAGCCGCGCCATGGCGATGCTGCATTCGAGCGACGGTGAGTAGGTGGCCGAGGTCACCACACCGACCTGGCGCTCCGCGGCAAAGACCGGAGCACCGTGAGCCGGCACGTCGCTGCAGGCCAGAATCAGCCCCTTGAGGACCCGACGCGGGTTCTCGGCATTGCGCTGCAGCGCCGCCTTTCCGGTGAAGTCGGATTTGGAGAGATCCACGGCGAAACCGAGACCGGCTTCGAAGGCATCGACACCCGGCGCGAACTCGGCGTTGGCGGAGGCCAGTCCCGCTTCGATCCTGATCGTCTCCAGCGCTGCCGACCCCATTGGCGTAATCCCGAAGGCCTCTCCGGCCCGCATGACCGCATCCCAGATCGCCACCGCATCGCTCTTTGCACAGAAAATCTCGTAGCCCAACTCGCCGGTGTATCCCGAGCGGGACAGCATGAAGGGCGCCCCCTCGCGGTCGTTCAGGCGTGCGATGGTGACACCGAACCACTTGAGCTGATCCAACGTCGGCACATGCGGTTGTGTAAAGACGATCTCGCGCAGCAGGTCGCGCGACTTCGGCCCTTGAAGCGCGAGGTTCGGAAGCGCATTGCGCAGGGCGTGGATACGCACCTGATAGCCGCGATCCCTGGCCAATTCCTCCAGCGCCCGACCGCTTTCTTCGGAGCCGCAGCACCAGCGGAAAAGACTGTCTCCCAGGCGAAAGAGCGTCCCGTCATCGATAACCGAGCCGGTCTCGTCGCACATCAGCGTGTAGGACCCGCGCCACACGGGCAGCTTCGCCACGTTGCGCGTCGTCGCCTGCTGCAACAGCTTTTCCGCATCCGGGCCTACCACATCGTATTTACGCAGCCCGCTCATGTCCTGAAGGGTCACGGCGCTTCGGCAGGCCCAGTACTCACCCAACGCGCCGTAGGACGGAAAGCTGACGGGCAGCCACAGGTCCCGAACCGGCGCGAAGTGCTGCGTCAGCGGCTCCAGACGTTCGTGAAACGCGGACTCCTGGCTGATCGACATCGGCGCGTCTTCCCTTTCCCGATAGCCGACGGCCCGGCGGATCGGGGCACCGGACCGATAGATCCGCACATGCACATCGGTCGGATTCCAACCGTTAATGGGATCGATGTCGTCCGGGCAGGCGGTCGACACGCAAACGAGACTCTCAAGGGCGCACAAGGCGACGTAATCGCCGGGGCGAGAGTGACTCTCCTCCGTCAGCAGGTGATGCCCCTGCGGATCGATCCAGGTGTTCCAGAAGAAGTTGACCGCCGGCCAAGCGGAACGACGCGCCACGCCAAACGGCGACAGCGCATCCGAGATGTTGTCGGAACAGTTGGCATGGCCGGGGAAGCCCCGTTCCTCGTAACCGCGCGCCGTACAGGCCAAACCGAAGGTGTCATGCCGGCCGCAGGTGTCCTGCACCACTCTTAGAAGCGGACGCATCTCCTGATCGAAGAATTTGTCCAGCAGTCCGGGGCCGGGATAGCTCCGCCGCACCAGCGAGCGCGTCGCAGTGCTGTCGATCCCCCACTCCTCGCCCTTGTCCAGCCCGTCCGCGCGCAACGCGACGAAATCCGAACACTGCTGACCTTCGATGTCGACGATCTGGATGACTTCTCCCGGCGCGACCTCATAGGCGCGACCGGTGCCGCGGCTGACGGTGAACTCCTCGCGAATCTCACCCAGTTCGGGCGGAAGAACGGGACCGCTCCGCATCGCGGGGCGATGCGCGACCGTAACCGCCCCTCGGCCGGCGCCCGAAACCAACTGCTCGCGCCCAGCCAGTCTCAGGATCCAGAGCGTCGCGGCGTCCCCTGCCTTGAGGACCAAGGGGGCATGGTCGCCGGCTGGGATTGCGGCTGTGGGAATAGGGGCCGTCGTGTCGCCGCCCTGCGCCGCGATCCAGCCCAAGAACGGCGCGCAGTCGCAGTCCCCGACGCTCAGAGATGTCGAGGCTTTCAAGCTCAGGGAGGCCAGCGCCGCCTCACCCCTCGGGCCGAAGGCAGCCACCTGAAGGTCTCCCTCGGCCCAAGGTCCGGTCAAGGACACAAGATCGCCGGTCCGGACCTTCAGACGTAGGACCTCGCGTGGCGCGAGGCTGTGAAGCGATCCCTGCTGCGCCTTGGGGAAACCGGCAAAGGACCGACCGGACGAAAGAAGTCCGATGTTGGTGAAGTCGTGGATAACGGCCTGGTTCGACATCGTTTTCCCGAAGAACAACGAATGTAACCAGTTACACAGGTTGTTGAAACTAGTTTCATGTGTCAAGTTTTTTGAAATTGTCTTTCACATCCGCGCAAAACTGAAAGAGACGTGCCGGAAGAGCTGAACAAGAAGCGCGCGAACCTGAGGGATGTCGCCCGAGCCGCCGGGGTCTCCGTCGCAACGGTTTCGCGTGTCCTGAACAGTCCCGACGTCGTCTCGGAAGACACGCGCCGGAAGGTTCAGAGCGTCATCGACTGCCTGCATTTCGTGCCCAGCGCGGCAGCGCGCGCGATCAATTCCGGGCGCACGCGGGTCGTCGGCGCCCTGGTATCGACCCTGGATAACGCGATCTTTGCCAAATTCCTGGCGGCTCTGGAGCAAGAACTGGACAGGTCCGGCCTGTCCCTCGTCGTCGCGACCACGGAGGGAAATCTGGAGACCGAGGCGGAGAAAGCGCGGCGCCTCGTCGATATCGGTGCCGAGGCGTTGATCGTCTCAGGGATCACCCACAGCCCGGCCTTCGACGCCCTGGTTGCGCGCACGCGTTTGCCCGCGATCGCTACCTCCTACTACGACAAGGACTACGCCCTGCCCACCATCGGTTACGACAATGCGGCGGCGTCCCGACTGGCCTTGCAGTTTTTGTATGATGCCGGACACCGGCAAATCGCCGTCATCCACGGTCCCGCCGAAAACAACGATAGGACCCGGGCACGTCTCGCCGGGCTCGAAGCCCTGGCCCCGGACATCGAGATCCATAGCTTCGAAACCGACATCACTTTGGCGGGCGGCGCACTCGCCGTGCAGAATCTGCTCGCCGTCAAGACAGCCTGCACGGCGGTTCTCTGCACCTCGGATGTGCTGGCCTTGGGCGCTTTGCTTGGGTTGCAGAGACGTGGACTGACCGTACCGACGGACATCTCGTTGGTCGGGATTGACGACCTGCCCGCCTCCTCACTCACCCTACCCGGCATCACCTCGGTGCATCTGCCGGTGGCCAGAATGGGTCGGATGGCGGCGGAGGCAGCGGTCCAGTGGATCGAAGACGACGTCTTTCCGGAGTCGAAACTGATCGAGGTCGAGTTGATCGTTCGGGGATCCACGCGCGAGATCGCGTGAACGCCGCGCGCCGGTCGCGCTCGGCCCCTCTTGGACCGGAGTCTCGGGCGCCCCACCATCATACCCACCGAGAGACTGCGAACAGCCTTCAGCGCGACAAAACGAAACTCTTGCAAACGGCCTCACTGTCCGACCGGTAGTCCCGGAAACCGATCCGGCTGTAGTAGGCTTGGCCGACTAGGTTCTCTTTTCGGATGTTGGCGTCGATGGCCACGACCCCGGCGGCCTCGGCCGCAGCACGGGTCGCTTCGAAGAGGCGGCGGCCGATGCCCCGTCCTTGAACGCTCTGTGCGACGTAGGTCGCAATAAAGGCCCAGTCGGCCGGCAAGGGATTGGGCCCGGTCCAGTTCGGGTCGCTCCATTCCAACGCCTGAAAGCCGACGATCCCCTCAGAGGACTCCGCGACGAAACACCCGATACCCAAGGGCGGCTCGATGAAGTCCCGGATCATTCGGTCATCCGAGAAGGGATCGCGCAAGGCAGTCGTTCCGCCCCTTGCGATGATTTCGTTCAACAGGTCGCACATGCGGGGCGCATCCGGCCTGCGGGCGGGTCTGATGGCGATGGACATGCGCACCAGTGACCATATCGCCGCCGCCGCTTCAACACCCGCCGCGTTAAAACCGTGAAGGGAACCGGAGGTACCCTCGGCCTCGGCCCGAAGATCGCCTCAGCGTCACAGTCTCAGGTATGAGAAAAGGTAAAGTGCCGTCTATCGGCAACCCAAATGGCATATCGGCATCCTGCCTTTGTCTCATGCCCAGGTATGTTCCTCTCTCTACCCTGCTGTCATGCCCAGCAGAGAAGACAGCAACGTCCAGGGCACTGCGGACGCGTCGCAAGACGCCGGAGGTCGATCGGCGGCGATGGCCGCGTCCGCAGTGCAGGCGCCCCCGCTCTACCTGCATGTGGGCCTGCCGAAGACGGCCACCTCGACGCTGCAGCAGATCTACTTCGCGCAGCATCCCGATATCGACTACTTCGCCTTGGCGCGAAAAGGCGGTCCCTTCCCGAAACACAGCCCCTTCGATGACTTCGTCCGCTGGGTCAGGTCTTCGCCGGATCTGGAGGCCGCGCGCGAGTGCCATCGCGCCTATCTGCGATGGGAAATCGATAGAACGCGGGAAGGCCGCCTCTGCCGCCTGATCTCCGAAGAGCGCTTCACCGGGCACTTCGGCGCGGGACTCGAGGCGAAGGCCTCGCTCGCCCAGGATCTCTTTCCCGAGGCCCGGATCTTGCTGACGATCCGCCATCCGGTCAGTTACCTAGTCTCGAATTACCTGCAGCATCTGAAATATCAGCGCGAAGGTCAGCCGCCTCTGCCCACCTTCAACGCCTGGGTTGAGCAGACGCTGACGCAGGCCAACCATCCGCTCAGCTACGCGCAGACGCTGCGCTTCCACGACCTCGTGCGTGCCTATGAACGGCAGTTCGGCCCGGACAGAGTGCTGGTGCTGGTCTACGAGCAGTTCCGCGAGAGGCCCGAGCAGTTTCTCGCACGCCTGTCGGACTGGCTCGGCGTCTCAGAAGCCCCCTTCCTTCGCCTGCACCGCGATCGCCACACGGTGCGCAATCCCGGGCCGACCCGGCCGGAATTCGTTTTCTGGTACCTGCGGCAACGCTGGGTCAATCGAGGCCCCAACTTGATCGGCGCGCTCCTGACCAAGGCTTCGCAGGTCGGCCATCGGATCGACTGGCGCCCAGCGATCCGGCCCTCTCCCGAATCTCGGTCCCTGATCCGGCGTTTTGCCGCCGCCCAATGCCGCGCTCTGTCGGAAGCGCGCGGGCTCGATCTGCAAGACTACGGCTATCCCGGCTTCGACTGCTGAACGACGTCTGAACTTTCTGAGCCTGGCGGAGTATCCGGACCTTCGCGATACGCTCATGTACTCAGTCTATGAAGACCGGAGATCGGTCGCGCGCCCCTTTTCAGAGCTGGTCTTTCAAGAAGACCTGGATTGTTCGGTTGACGAAGCGCGGGGCGTCGCGATTGGCGATATGGCCAGCGCCGGGAATCGTCACGAAGCGACAGCCGTCAACAGCGTCCGCCATGCGTCGCGCATGGTCGTGGATGGAGGTGTTCTTCTCGGCCACCATGACCATGGTCGGCATTGAAAGCTGCTTGAGGTGCCGGCGCCCGTCGTAGGCCAGCGCCGCCTTCAGAACGGTGACGGTGTTCGCCCGACTCATGCGCCGAAGAGCGGCCTTAAGGTAACGGCCTGTATCCTCGGTTTTGGCCCCCATCCAGCGCGCCGGAAGTGCCGCCAGGAGTCGCGGGCTGACAAGGCGCAACAGCGACAGCAGACGCTCGGCCACGGCCTTTGCGGCCCGACTGTCCGTGACGCTGGGAACGGATTCAATCATCACCAAGTGGGTCACATCGTTCGGCCAACGGCCGGCCATTTCGAGGGCCACCATGCCACCGAGCGACAAGCCGACAAGGGCGTAGCGCCCGATGCCCAGCGTGGTCAACTCTGCACGGACGGCCTCCGCCATAGCGGGAACGTCGGGTACAGCCTCCAGGTTTCCGTGTCCGGGCAGAGTGGGAACCACCACTTTGTAGGCCTTAGAGAAAGCCGCGACCTGCGGGTGCCACAGATCCTTGTCGACGCCAGCTCCATGCAGAAACACCAGAGCGGCGCCCTCTCCCCGCACAATGGTGTCCGTCTGATCCGTCATCGCGTGAATGCTCTAATTTCGGCGCGAGCGAGATCCGGGAGACGCAGCCGTTCCCCTCAGTCGGTCTCGCCAAGTTCCAAACGAAGCTGGGCCCTGATCGCGTCGCGGGCCATCGGCGGAGTGACCACCGAGCCCGTCACCAGCAGGGCACCGGCCAGCCCGTCCATCACCGCCGCCAGCCGCCAGCCGGCGGCCTCGGCATCGAGAGACCGCCTCCCCTGCTCGGCCCCGGCCCGGCGCAAAAGATCCGCGATCAGTCCGTGCCACTCGAGCATAGCCGCATTCATCACCTCGGCCAGCAAGGGATCGCGATGCGCCTCATCGAGCGCATTCAGCCAGAGCCGCCAGTGCCGCATGTCGTCGTCCTCGACCATCCAGTCTGCCATTCGTTCCAACGCCGCGCGCGCCGGCAAGCTGGAAAGCAGTGCCTTCAGCTCCTGGACTTCCTGCGCCACGGTCAGGCGCACCGCCTCGGCGCGTAGCTCGGCCCAAGACGAGAAATAGTGGTGGAGCAGCCCCGACCCGACGCCGATGGCCTGGGTCACGTCCCGCGTTGCGGCCTGCGCCAAGCCCCTTTGCAACACCGCCTCAGTGGCGGCCTCCAGGATCTGTCGGCGACGGTCTGCGCCGGACATGCGCGCCATTTCCCGGCCTCCTTGACCATAGGGCAAGAATTGAGCATATGCTCAATTGAACGTTTGCTCAGTTACTGGATGAGAGAGATGGCATGACGGCTGACGCACCTGTCAACGTAGAAGAGTCCGTCAACGTGATCGTGGTCGGCGGCGGGGCGGCTGGACTTGCAGCGGCTGTCGCAGCCGAGGAGGCAGGCCTAAGCTGTCAGCTCCTGGAGGCACAGAGCCGTCTGGGCGGCCGCGTGCGGACAGTGCCGCTGAAAAGCGGCGGCCTGTTCGACGAAGGTGCTCAGATGCTGAACGGCGACATGCGCGGTCTCCTGGCACTCGCCGGACGGGCACACCTGCATCTCTCGCCGATACCGCAGACCGGCATCGATCTCTGCATCGCCGGCGAAGAGACCCTGCGCTGTGAAGACCTGATTTCCGCGGATGAGGTCTGCGACCTGCTGGAGGATCACGTCGTGCGCTGGGACAGTCTCGGCGAGGCGCTGCGCGCCCTGCGTCTGAAACTGCAATGGATGACGACCCCGTGGGAAAGCATTGGCGAAGCCGGGCGTGCGGCGAAGCTGCTGGTGCAGAAGCGGGAGGCGCCACGCGACAGTCTCGCTTGCGCCTTGCGAGCCCTGCTTCTCTGCGAAGAGGATAACGCTCTCGCCTATTCGCTTTTCACAGAGCTTTTCGGAGGTGCGCCTGAAGACATCAACGCGCAGGGCGTGAGAGACATCCTCTCGCGCTACGGGTCGGAGCGAGAGGACCTGGAGTTCCAAATCTCCGGCGGCATGTCCAGGATCATCGACGGTTTGCGCGCCGACCTTCGACATAAGCCACGCCTGAACACTCCCGTGCAGCGCATTCGAGTCACCGCGGATCGGGTGGAGGTGACGAGCGGCGCCAACCTCTGGAGTGCCGAGTACGTCGTCGTCGCCGTCCCACCCCCGACGGCGCGACGGATCGTCTTCGACCTCGACGGTAGCGATGAGCTTGACGGGCTGCTGTCGTCCTTCACCGCGGGAGACATGATCAAGACGCTGCTTGTGTTCGACAGCGCCTTCTGGCGATTGAAGGGCCTCAGCGGCCATGCGACCTTCTGCGATCCAGCGGGACTCGTGATCGCCGACGCCAGCCTCGACGACGGCCTGCCGCCCCGTCTCGTCGCCTTTCAGGGCGGCCCCCTCGCCCGCGACTGGGCCGTCCTCCCGCAAAGCGAGCGGCAAGCACATCTGCTTCGACACCTGCGCCGGGCCTTCGGAGAGGACCTGCCCGATCCGCGCGAAATAGCGGAAGCCGTCTGGGTCGACCACCCCTGGTCCGGCGGTGGTTACAACGCCACCGTTCGCGTGGGCGCGAACCCAGACGCGGTGGCGCAGCTCGCTGCCTGGGGCGGCCGTGTCCGCTTCGCCGGCGCCGAACTCGACGACCACTTCTGGGGTTACGTCGAAGGTGCGATCCACAGCGGCCGCAGCGCAATAGCCCGGATCGCACGCGCCTGATCCCCGGCGCCACGATTGCTAGGGCCACCCCCCTATCCGCGCAGGGCAATCCGCTCCCAGTCCAACCCGAAGCGGGCCAGGTACTTGCGCAGGCGATCCGCCTCCCCACGCACTGTCGGCAGATGTGTCCTGCTGCCTATGGCTTTGGCGGGCCGCTGTCGCTTTACGACCGTGAAGCCCTCCAGTCACACCCACAGCAATGCTAAGATCATCGAACGCTTTCTGCCCGCCCGTATCGCAGTCTCGATGGAAGAGGATCGGCATGTCGTTACGATTGGAGACGGCTAGGCCAAGACCCGCCCGCGCGCGAGCGACCAGCCTGTGACCGATCCGGCCGGCGGCGATAGGACCGCAACGCCTGCCGCTCGGCATTCCTCAACGCCGAAGCGCGTGTTCATGCTGGGCGGGACGGGAACCATCGGGCAGGCCACCGTGCAGGCGCTGTTGCAGCGCGGTCACGAGGTGGTGTGCTTCGTCCGACCCCGCGCCGGAGTGAAGGGTCGCCTCGGCCCGGATGACAGCGTCAGCCTGCTGGCAGGCGCCGAGGTCCGCTTCGGCGAAGTGACCGAGCCGGCATCTCTCGCGCGCGACGGCTTTCGCGGCGAGTCCTTCGAGGTCCTGGTGTCCTGCCTGGCCTCGCGCAGCGGCGCTCCGAAGGACGCCTGGGCGATCGATCATGCCGCCCATGTGAGCGCGCTGGCCGCCGCCAAAGCGGCCGGCGTCTCGCAAATGGTGCTGCTCTCCGCGCTCTGCGTTCAGAAACCGCTTCTGGCCTTTCAGCAAGCGAAGCTGGCCTTCGAAAAAAAACTGATGGAGTCCGGCGTAACCTACTCCATCGTCAGGCCGACCGCCTTCTTCAAGTCGCTTGCGGGCCAGGTCGAGCGGGTCAGACACGGCAAACCCTATCTGCTGTTCGGCGACGGCAGCCTGACGGCCTGCAAACCCATCAGCGACCGCGACCTCGGTAACTATCTGGCGGACTGCCTAGAGCAAGAGAGCCTGCACAACCGCGTGCTGCCGATCGGCGGACCGGGCGGGGCCATCACACCGAAACAACAAGGCGAGCGGATCTTCGCCCTCGTAGGACGGGAGCCGCGCTTCACTCAGGTACCGGTGGCACTGCTCGACGCCGTCGTCGGAGCTCTAAGCCTTGCCGGCCACCTTCTGCCCAAAGCGGCGGAGAAAGCCGAGCTCGCCCGCATCGGACGCTACTACGCCACCGAATCGATGCTGCTGCTCAATCCCGAGACCGGCCAGTACGATGCCGACGCCACGCCCTCGACAGGCTCGGATAGGCTCTTCGACTTCTATGCGGAGCTGATCGAGGGCACGACTTCGGCCGAGCGCGGCGACCACGCCGTTTTTTGAGCTGGAGCGTGAATCACGCTTTCGGTGGGATCGAATACCTTATACCGAAGCTCGCTGAAGAGACCTCATCGAGCCTCGGTACAAGGCGATCAAAAAAGAGGGCGTTCGCCACTGGCGAGCGCCCTTTCAGTCTTGGCAAGTGTCGGTCAGACCAGGCCGGCTTCCTGCAGGAAGCTACGCGCAACGTCTTCGACCGACCGGCCGTCAACATCGACCTGACCGTTGAGGGTCTGCATGGTCGAGTCGTCGAGCCGTCCCGACAGGGATTCGAGAAGAGGCTTCAGCTCCGGGTGCTTTTCTAGGGTATCGGCGCGCACCACTGGCACGAGCGCGTAGTTGGGAAAGAAGTTCTTGTCGTCCGCCAACAGCTTCAACCCCATTTTCGAGATGCGGCCGTCGGTGGCGGCGACAACGGCGATGTTGACGTTGCCGTTATCGAGCGCGTTGAACACAAGCCCACCGTCCATCGGCTTGATGTTGGCGCGACCGGCCTTGAAGCCGTAAACCTCCTGCAGGCCGATAAGACCGTCTTCGCGCCTAGGGAACTCGGCGGTGGTAGCCATGAGAATGTCCTCACCGCCGTTGTAGGCCGCCGCCATGTCCGACAGATTCACCATGCCGTCTGTCGTGGCATCGCCGGGCTTGATCGCAAGCGCATAGGTATTGTTGGCACTTGAGGGAGCAAGCCAGACTAAACCCTTTTCGCCGTCCAACTCCTTAACGCGGGCATAGGTTTCCTCTGGCGTCAGCCTGTCCTTGACCTTATTGAAGGTGACCAGCGACGTGCCGGTGTATTCCCAATAGAGATCGACAGCGCCATTCTCCAGCGCGGAGCGCACGACATTGGTACCCATGCCGTCGGCTTTTTCGACATCGAAGCCATTGGCTTCGAGCAACTGCTTGGTCATCTCCGCCATCAGCAATTGCTCGGTGAAGCCCTTGCCGCCGACTGTGATGGTTTCAGCCCGCAGCATGCCGGGCGCGGCGACGGCGGCGGCAATTACCACAGCGAGCGCCAGACTCATTATCCTGTCAAACATGTTTCCTCCTCCCTTCCATTTTTTTGCTTCATCGAAGCGGGTTGATCCCGCGAGGCACTAGCCAGAACTGCATCTGCCCCACCAGGAAATCGACAGAGACCGCGAGCAGCGCCGTCGCGATGGCACCGGCCAGCATCATGCCAAGTTCATCGAGCGCGATCCCGGTGAAGATCAGTTCGCCAAGCCCGCCGCCTCCGATCAGAAAGACAAGCGGCACCGTGCCGACGTTGATGGCCAAGGCCGTGCGCAGACCTGCGAAGATGACGAAAAGCGCACCGGGCAGTTCGACCTGCCAGAGAATCTGCATCCGCGTCATGCCCATGCCGACGGCAGCTTCGATCAGGTGCTGTGGAACCGCCTTGATGCCGGCATAAGTGTTGCGCACGATCGGGAGCAGGGTCGCCGTGAAAAGGCCGAAGATCGACGGCACGGTGCCGATCCCCAAGAAGCTCATGGACAGCGCCAAGATGGCCAGCGTCGGAATGGTGGTGCCCAGGTTGAACACCTGCATGATGCCTTCGGAGTAACGCTGCATCGACGGCCGAGACAGCCACACGCCGACGGGAATGCCGGCAAGAATTGCCAGACTGCCGGAGATGGCGGTCAGCCATATGTGTTCGCGCCCCAGGTAGGCGATGTCCTCCCAAAGCGCTACGATTTCCGGCAACAGGCCGCTGCTCCAGGCCCAGGCGCCCGCCGCGAAGATCAAGGCGATCAGCGACAGGCGAAGCAGACCAGCGCCACTGTGCCAGAGTTGGTCTGCCGCCGTCATCGGTCGAGGCTGTCTTGTGCCAGGATGTTACTGATCGCGGACTGGCTGAGCAGGCCGACGTAGATACCGTCCGCATCGACACAGGGCAGCAAAGGAATGTCGCCCGCGAACATGGTCGAAACAGCCGCTCTCAGGTCGTCATTCTCGACGATCGTTTTCGGCACCGGCGTATGATGCTCGCCGACGGACCCGCGTTGCCTCCGGGCATCGTCCAGCGTCACGAGACCGCGCGGCCGGCCGCGCGGACCGACCATGACGATGGCGCTGTGACCGTTCTCTTCCATGCGCTGGATCGCCGTCTGCAGTGTGTCCTGCGCGGTGACCCGTGGCGGGTCACGCCGCATGGCGTCCGCGATCTTGATGAGACGCAGCCTCTTGAGAACCCGGTCGGTACCGAGGAACTCCTCAACGAAGGGAGTGGCCGGACGGCTGAGGATGGCGTCGGGCGAGTCGAATTGCTCCAGACGGCCCTCGCGGAAGATCGCGATGCGGTCGGCCATCTTCACCGCCTCGTCCAGATCGTGCGAGACGAACATAATGGTCTTGCGCAGACTCTGCTGCATCTTCAGGAACTCGTCCTGGATGACCTGCCGGTTGATCGGATCGATGGCGCCGAAAGGCTCGTCCATCAGCATGACAGGCGGATCGGCGGCGAGCGCGCGGGCTACGCCGATACGCTGCTGCTGTCCGCCCGACAGTTCCTTGGGGTAGCGATCCATGAAGACGGCCGGGTCTAGGGCGAGGGTTTCCAGTAGTTCCGCGGATCGCGCGCGCGCCTTCTTCCTGTCCCAGCCCAACAGATGTGGCACCGTCGCAATATTGTCGGCCACGGTCTTGTTGGGAAAGAGACCGATCTGCTGGATGACGTAACCGATGGTGCGGCGTAGCTGGACCGGATCGTAGTCGTCCGTGTCCTTGTCGTTGATGAAGATCTTGCCGGAGGTCGGCGCGACGAGGCGGTTGATCATCTTCATGGTGGTGGTCTTGCCGCAACCGGATGGTCCCAGCAGCACGCAGATCTCGCCTTCGCCGAGTTCGAGACTGACCTGATCCACGGCGGTTACAGCGCCGTCCGCGGTTTGGAATATCTTGGTGAGCCGGTCGAGCCGGATCATCGCGACCTGCCTTCCCGCAGGCCGGCGGGGGTCATGAGTCTCTGTAGTCCCAACAGGGCGAAGTCGGCGACAATGGCGAGCAAGGAAACGGCGACTGCTCCGACAATAAGCTGCCTCGGATCGGACTGGGAGATGCCGCGCGCGATGAAGGTGCCGAGGCCACCGGCACCGATGTAGGCAGCGATGGCCGTGACGCCGATGTTCATCACCACCGCCGTGCGCACGCCGGCCATGATGACCGGCAGAGCCAGCGGCAGTTCCACCTGCCGCAAACGCTGCAGCGGCGCCATGCCCATGCCAACCGCCGCCTCGCGCAAGGCTGGATCGATATTGGTGATCGCTGCATAGGTGTTGCGGATGATCGGCAGCTGAGAATAGAGAATCACTGCGATGACCGCCGGGACGTAGCCGATTCCGTACCCGAAGGGCGACAGCAGAGGGATCATCAAGCCGAACAAGGCAATCGACGGTACGGTAATCATCATGGAGGCCGCGTAGAGCACCAGGTCGGCGGCGCGTTTGTTCTGTGTGATCGCAATACCGATCGGTATCGCCGTCGCGATAGCGACGCTGACAGCCAGAATAACGATGGCGACATGCTCGAGCGTCCGTTCCCAGAGCACGGTCCAATTATCGAAAAGAAATGCGACTGTCTCCACGGCCCCCTACTCCGTGTTCTTCAGACCTCTCGCGACAATAGCCCTTCTTCGAAAGGATAACGTGAGATCAAAGCGGGCCCGGTTTCCGTGACCAGGACTTCTTCTTCAAGCTTGACGCCTTCCCTGCCGCCTTCTTCACCGATGTAGCTTTCGACGGACACGACCATGCCCGGCTGCAAAACGCCGTCCCTGCCGAACTGCGCGAAATCCATGGCGTGGGCGATAAAGGGCGACTCGCCGTGCATGCCGACACCGTGCATGACCGAGGTGTAGCGTTGATTGACGAAGCGTTGCGGGATCGCCCAGGCTTCGTCTGCGATCTGTCGGAAGGACTTGCCTGGGCGAATGATATCGATGTTGTGTTGAACCTGATCGTAGGCCATCTGATAGAGCGTGCGTTGGTCGGTCGTAGGACGGCCGGGACCGCAGAAGAACGTACGGCTGAAGTCCGAGTAGTAGCCGAAGCAGCCAATGGTATCAGTGTCGAGTGCCACGAGCTCGCCCGGGCGCAAACGGCGCGCTGAAGCTTCCTTGAACCAGGGGTTGGTGCGCGGCCCCGACGCCAGCAGCCGGGTTTCGATCATTTCGCAACCGCCCTGGATCGCCGCGCCGTACATGCGAGCGAAAAGCTCCGTCTCGCTGACTCCCGGCACTATCGCCGACTGAACGGCGGCCACCGCCGCTTCCGACGCGGCCATAGAGAGCTGCAGGCAGGAGACTTCCTCCGCCGTTTTCACGGCGCGCACGGCCAGCAGTTCCTGCTGGCAATCCATCACGTTCAGTCCCTCGGCCTGCAGCGCCAGAGCCTGGCCGTGGCCGCATCGATCCAGTCCAACCTTGGTCAAGCCGTTGCCGTGTTCGCGCACCAGATCCGCGATTTCGGCGGCGAAGGGGCGCGCGGTCTCGTCATCGCGCCCGGCGACCGACGACCAGACCAGCTTGGAATGCCTGGCTTCGTCGACCGTTTCCAGACAGGTGCTGACATGGGCGGACTGCGGATACTCGAAAAGAATGATCGGTCCTTCCCGGTTAATCAGGAAATAGCGAGTCGAGTTGCGCAGAAAGTAACCGAACATGTTGCGCGACCCGGTCGCGTAGCGCTGATTGTTGGGATCGAACAGGATGAGGGCGGCATAGTCTTGTTCCCCCATCATGCGGCGGACGCGTTCCAGACGCCCGCGCCGCAAGGCGACCGCATCGACCTGCGCCGGCTCGGTATCGGTCAGCCCAAGTCCGGTGCCGCCGTCGCCCCCCAGCACCATCGGGCCTTCAATATGCGGGGATTGCCCGCGATCAGCGGCAACGCTCGTGATTCGGGCGTGATAGGTCATGCTTTCTCTCGACTGGCAGCGATTCCACGCCGCGAAATCTTGGCGCAGGCCAGGTTTGGCAACTTCACCAGAAAGAACGTCTTTTTGACCGTTTCGGTCAGTTGTGTGACAGAAATGCGTCGCGCGCTCGTCTTGGTGGATGACCGAAGGCGGCGTGGAAGGCGCGCGAAAACTGTGCCGGACTGGCGAAACCGCAGGCCACCGCGACCTCGCTGACCTTCAAATCGGCTTGAGAGAGCAGCTGGCGAGCCCGTTCGAGACGAAGCCGGCGGAAGTAGCGTAGAGGAGTCTCTCCGGTTTGCGCCCGGAAGCGCCGGCGCAAGGCCTCCGGCGAGACGCCGCAACGGTGCGCGATTTCGGCAATGCTCGGCAGGCTTTCCATCTGCGCTTCCATACTGGCGACCGCCAGGAGAAGGATCGGATCGTTCAACCCGGTGCGGGTCCGCAGCGCCAGCGGTTCCCGCTCCACGTCTTCGCCGGCTCTTTCATGCACGAACCACTGGGCAACCGCTCGTGCCAGGGGCCGGCCGTGATCGCGCTCGATCAGAGCCAGGGTCATGTCGAAAGCACCCGAGCCGCCGGCCGAGGTAAATCGATCCCGGTCCAAAACGAAGATCGCGCTTTCCACGCGCGCTTTCGGATAGGCCTCCCGAAAGGCCGCCTGGCTCTGCCAGTGCGCGGTGCAGCGCCGACCGTCCAGTAAACCGGCCCGTGCGAGAAGAAAAGAGGCATCTGCAACGGCGCCCATGTCGGCACCGCCGCGCGCCTCGCGCCGCAGCCATGCCATAAGCCTTGCGTCCTTGTAGTCGGCGGCGTCGCCGCCGGAACAGAGTACGACGCGATCGAAATGGGACGCGTCTTCAAGGCCGCCATCGCAACTCATGGCCAACCCGCAGGAGGGGCGGGTACGCCGTCCGGCAGTACCCAGGACGACATAATCGTAGAGCATCGCGCCGCCCAACAGGTTGGCGACTCGCAGCGGCTCGATCAGGCCGGCGAAGGCCATCAAGGGAAAGCGCGGCAGCACGGTGATCGCCACCCGGCGCGGTTTGTGTTTTGACTGTACGGCCTTGCGGGTCATGCTTGCCACCAAAGACAAGAACACAGGTATTTGCAATGGAACAGCGCATGGACGCCGAGATCCGCGCGGCGGCGCAGGCGGCGCCGGCATCGATCACCGCCGAGAATTGGGTAAAGCTTTCTCCTGAAAAGCTGCGCGCGACCTACGCGACAGCACGAACGCCGAGCGGACCCATCGATCCGGCCCCCGTCGCGATTCAGATTCCCGGTGAAACCGGCGCCAGAGATGCACTGCTTTTCGGCAACCTGGAGACGCAAGCGATCCTCTACTTCCATGGCGGCGGCTGGATCGTCGGCTCGCCGCAAACCCATGCTGCGATCACGGCGGCGCTCTGTACCGCGAGCGGCATGGCGGTTCTGTCGCTGGACTACCGGTTGGCGCCGGAACATCCCGCGCCGGCTCCGCTGCTGGACGGCTGCGCGGCGATGGACTGGTTGCTTTCGAACGGCGTCGAGCGCCTGATCCTGGCCGGCGATTCGGCCGGAGCCGCGATTGCGCTCGCCGTTGAGCGCGGTTACGGCGCGCGTTACCCGATCGCTGGCTGCCTCGGGTTCTACGGCGCATTCGGCCTGCGGGATTCGGTCAGCCTGCGGCTGTTCGCGAGCCGGGAGAACGGTCTGGACAGAGCGGGGATCGCACGGATGTACGCCATAGCCCAGGGCCCGGCCGCGACTCACCCTTATGAAGCAGACGACTTGGCGTTGGGCCACGCGCCGGTCAGGCTGTTGGCCGCCGATCTCGATCCTTTCCGCGACGACAGCCTCTGTCTCGCGGAACTGGCCGCCCGGCATGGACGGCCCGTGATGCTGGAGCGAATCTCGGCTGTACCGCACGCCTTCTTACAGTATCTCGGACGCGCCGCCGTTGCCGACCGGGCCATCCTGTCGGCCGGCCGCTGGCTTCGATCGCTTTCTTGACTTCGTGCCCCCCCACCCTGAATTCCCAGGAGCGCTGGTTTTGCGGCGCGTCCACGCGCATCTCCGCCCCGAGGTTACGGCCAACGCTAGCGGCGACATGATCCCAAGGGAGCCGGACCAGGTCTCGCCTCGCCGGCCGCATCTCGTCCAAGGCTTCGGCGAAGGCGGAAAGGGCTTGACCCGGCCCCAGCGGCCGGCCCGATAAGTGAGGCGGTTCTCGAACAGCGAGGTGATCCGTGACCGCATCCCCAAAACACCTGACACCCTCCGAGGCCGCGAAGCGGCTTGGCGTATCGACCAAGGCCTTGCGGCTCTACGAGCAACAGGGCCTGCTGTCCCCTGCCCGCTCGACCGCCGGGTGGCGGGTCTACAGCCCCGGCGACCTGGCGCGCGCCGCCGAAATCGCGGCTTTTCGCGCCCTCGGTTTCAGCCTGGCCCAGATCAGCCGGGTGCTGGACAGCGACCCGCCGACTGTCGCAGAGGCGCTCGCGTTTCAAGAGGCAAGCCTGGAATCCGAAGGGGTCAAGCTGGCCGGCAGGCTGACGGAGATCCGCCGCCTTCGGACCCAGTTGGCCGGCGGCCGAACTCCCGGCGCTCGCGACCTGCTTACCCCGCTTTCGCCGGGCCGCAAGCTCGCCGCGGCTTTCGACCTGCCCTGGCCCTGGGGTGGGGAGCGTTTCGAGCTTCGCGAACTCAAGCCGCTCACCTACATCGTCGGACCTCTGGGCAGCGGCAAGACAAGGTTCGCGAAACGCCTCGCCGAGACGCTGTCCGGCGCGACCTTCCTTGGCTTGGAGCGCTTGGACGAAACGGGTGCGAAGCTACGGGGCAGGATCGCCGCCGATCCACCTCTTGCCGCGCGGGCCGAAAAAGCCCTGGCATGGCTCCGCGAGAACGGTGCCAGCCAGAGCGATGCCCTCATTGCTTTGACCGCGGGACTTGAGTCCGAAGGCCCCGCGGCTCTGGTAATCGACATGATCGAAGAGGGCCTGGACGAGTCCACCCAACGGGCGGTGATCGCCCTGCTGCGCCGACGAGGTTCGCGAGCGCGGCCTTTGCTGATCATGACCCGCTCCAACGCGATCCTAGACCTGGACGCCGTGGGATCGGACGAAGCGATTCTTCTCTGCCCTGCCAACCATAGCCCACCCTGCCTCGTGCCCGCCCGCCGCGGCGTACCGGGCTACGAGGCCGTGGCGACCTGTCTGGCTTCACCGGAGGTTCGTGCCCGGACGCGAGGCGTCATCGCCTATCGGCCTCGCGTGGCATGAGCGCCTGTCGGCGAAGCCGGCTCAAAACCGGCAAACGCACGGCACGCCCGAGAGTCAGCCGCCAACTTCGCTGGGGTCTTGTACGGTCGCCCTAGCCCCTTTAACCAAGGAGGCTGGGCTCTGTTGCGACTCTCCTGGGACGTCCAAGCGATGGGGGACGCTCTTGACCTTCAGCAACGCCATCACGAAGAGCAGACCCAGGATGACGACGATCAGCGGCGCGGTTGCCGTATCCAGGTGGTAGCTGAGAATCACGCCGGCGAAGCAAGCGAAGACCCCAGATCCGACGGCGATCGCCATCATGCGGTCGAACCGCTTGGCCAGCAGAAAGCCGATCGCCCCCGGCGCAATCAAGACCGCGATCACCAGGATAATGCCGACCGCCTTAAGCGCGGCCACGATGGTCAGCGCCAGCAGTATCAGCAGCCCGAAATGCAAGACCCCCACCCGGAGGCCAATGACCTTCGCGTGCACCGGATCGAAGCAGTGAACGACAAAATCGCGTCTTTTGGCGACCATGACGACCGTGCTTAGCACTGCGATGATGCTCGCTTCGGCCAGGTCGCGGGGCAGAATCCCCAAGACGTTGCCGAACAGGACATGGAGCAGGTGAACATCGGTCTCGATTTTCGTGAAGCCCACCAGCCCGAGACCGAACAGGCCGGAGAACACGACCCCCATCACGGCATCTTCCTTGACCCGGCTGTTCTCCTTCAGATAGCCGACGGCAAGCGTGCAGAAGAGCCCGCTGACGAACGCTCCGACAGCGAGCGGAAGCGCCAGGAGATGCGCCAGAACGAGCCCAGGCAAAACCGCATGGGACACGGCATCGCCCATCAGCGACCAGCCCTTGAGAATCAGGAAGCATGAAAAGACGGAGCAAGCGACGGCGACCAGGGTCGTCATCAGCAGGGCACGCCGCATGAACTCCTGCCCGAGCGGTTCGACGATCAAGGCAATCAGACTGTCCATCTAACCTGCTGCCCTTGCAGCGAGAGCGGCTCTCCGCGCAGCTCGTTTCCGGGGTAAGAGGCCATGTTTCGGCGCAAGGAAGAACGCCAACAGAAATACGGCCGTCTGGAGACTGACGATCAGACCGCCCGGCGACACATCGAGATAGTAGCTGGCGTAGGCACCGAGACCGCCCGTCGCGCTTCCCATCAGGATCGCGAGAAGAATCAGCCTCCCGAAACGATCCGTCAGCAGATAGGCGGTCGCGCCCGGGGTCACCAGCATCCCGATGACCAGCACCGCGCCCACGACCTGCAGTGCGGCCACGACCGTGGCGCTCAGCAACGTGAAGAAAACGATCTGCAGGCCCTTGACCGAGAGGCCGATGGTGCGGGCATGAGTCTCGTCGAAGAAGACCGCCGCCAGATCCTTCCACTTCAGGCCTAGTACCAGGAAGCAGACGCAGGAGATGGCGACGACCTGTAAGGTGTCCTCGCTGGAGATCGCGAGAATGTTGCCGAGAACGATGGTCTGGATGTTCACGGCGGTCGGATTAATCGAGGCGATCAAGAGCCCCGTCGCGAAGAAGACCGTGAAAACCAGACCGATCACGGCATCCTCGCGAAGCTTCGTCGTGCCCTTCACCACCGCCATGCTCAGGGAGGCCAAAAGCCCCGCGAAGAAGGCACCGACCGCGTAGGGCAAGGCGAGCAGATATGCCAGGGCGACGCCCGGCACGATCGAGTGGGCCAGCGCATCGCCCATCAGCGACCAGCCCTTCAACATCAGATAGGACGAGAGGAATGCGCAGAGTCCGCCAACCAACGCCGAGATCAGGATCGCGTTGGTCATGTAGCCGTAGGCGAAGGGCTCCAGCAGACCGTCGAACATTACTTCCGCGCCCCGGTGACGATCTTCTGCTCACCCCTTTCTCCATAGAGAACCAGTGGGCGTTCGTCGTCCGTCAGGACCGTCACGGCGCGCTCGTCCTGATCCTCATGGAGCAGAGGCGCACCGAGATGGAGATCGCGCAGCATACCGCCGAAGGCGCGCAGAAGATTCGACTGAGTCAGGGTGGTGGCAACCGGACCGGCGGCGAGAACTGACCGGTCGATCAAGATCGCCTCGTCGCAGAAACTTGGCACACTGCCCAGGTTGTGCGTGGACACCAGGATCAGCCGGCCTTCGCCCGCGAGCGATTTCAGGAGCGACGTCAGCGACTCCTCCGTTTTGATGTCCACGCCGGCGAAGGGCTCGTCGAGCAGCAGGACCCTGCCTTCCTGCGCCAGGGCCCGCGCCACGAAGACGCGCTTCTTCTGACCACCGCTCAGTTCGCCGATCTGGCGCTTGGCAAGCTCCGCCATCTCGACGCGCTCCAGCGCCTCGCGAACGATCCGCTTGTCGGCTGCCCGGGGAATGCGCAGAAAACCCATGTGCCCGTAACGGCCGGTCATCACGACATCCTCGACCAGAACCGGGAAGTTCCAGTCGACATCCTCCGCCTGGGGAACGTAGGAGATCACGTTGTCGCGTAGAGCCTCCCGGATCGGCCGACCGCCGATCGACACCTCTCCGGCCCCCGGTTCGACCAACCCCATGATGCTCTTGAACAGGGTGGACTTTCCGGCGCCGTTGGCACCGATCAGACCGTAGATCTTGCCGGCCCGCAAAGTCAGGCTGACGTCCTCCAGGGCCGACTTTCCGTTCGGGTAGGTGACGCTCACCCGAGAGACTTCGATGGCTGGCTCCGCCATGGTCCTAGAGTCCCATTGCATTTCGAAAGCCGTCCGCAATCGTCCGGGTCGTGATTTGGAGAAGCTCCAGATAGGTCGGCACCGGACCGTCGGGCCCGCTCAAGGAGTCGACGTAGAGGACGCCGCCGTAAAGCGCACCGGTTTCGGAGGCCACCCGGCGGGCGGGTCGGTCGGAGATCGTGCTTTCGCTGAAGACAACCGGGACATCGTTTTCGCGAACGATATCGACAACCTGCCGAACCTGCTGCGGCGTCCCCTGCTGATCGGCGTTGATCGGCCAGATGAAGACTTCTTCCATCTCTAGGTCTCTCGCGAGATAGCTGAAGGCGCCCTCGCTGGTGACCAGAAACCGCTGCCCTTCCGGAATGGCCGCAACGACCTCGGCAAGCCCCTCGCCCACATCCTTGATGCGCGCGGCGTAAGCCTCAGCGTTGCTGTTGTAGTGGTCCGCATTATCGGGATCCAATTCGACCAGAGCCCTGCGGATGTTCTCCACGTAGATCAGAGCATTGGCAGTCGACATCCAGGCATGGGGGTTCGGCTTGCCGCTATAAGGTCCCTGATAGATCGAGATCGGCTCCACCCCCTCGGACACCACGACCTGCGGGACATCGCCGACGTCGCGCAGAAAGCGTTCGAACCAGCGCTCCAGATTCAGCCCGTTCCAGAGCAGAAGGTCCGCCTCCTGCGCACGGACGATATCTCGTGGCGTGGGCTGATAGTCGTGGACCTCGGCGCCAGGCTTGATGATCGAGTCCACGACGGCCGCCTCGCCCGCGACGTTGCGCGCGATGTCGGCGACGACGGTGAAGGTCGTGACGACCCGCAGGCGCTCGTCGGCGCGCGCTTCCGACAAGGCGGCACTGGACGCGAAGGTCAGGAGCAAAGCCGCTGCGGCGCAGCTCCAGAACGATCGAAGGCCTCCATAGACATTTAGGCGGTACATTCCGAAATCCCTCTTCCCTTAAGTGCCGATTCGCGACCTGTCTGTGCTCGTCGCCCCTATCGAACATAGGGTTATGTGCCACCAATTGCGAATAATAATTAGAGTCTTTCTAAATTATTTTCCAGACTCCTGAACGAGCTTACTAGCTTGTCGCATGCCATGCCATCAAAACGGTCAAGGCTGAGGCGGGATCGAAGCCTCCGTTCGCCCCCCTGACGTAGAGCGGCTCGTGTCAGGCTTCACCGCCGCCTTCGGGCTAATTGCCCCCAAGGGCGCAATCGCGTGCTACGACAACCAAAAGAGCTTTGCGCCTGCAACAGAGCAGGCGCCGCTCGCAACCGCTTCGCACCGACATTCGGCAAGACTGTGAATCGCCGTCACCTTGTCATGGGGACGCAGCCAAATTTACTGCCGGAGGTCCGCCCGAAACTTGGTCAAGCCTGGAAACTGATCCTCGAAATAGGTCTCGTGAAAGGTGATGTAGGGGCGAAAGTAGCGCTCGTAGAGGCGCTTCGCCGTGTCGTTTCCATGAATGACCATGATGCCTAGACTGCGCGCGCCCTTGGCTCGGGCGGTCTCGAAGGCGGCACGCATCAGTGCGTGGCCCAACCCCTGCCCGCGAAAGTCAGGCAGGACCGCGACGGTCTCGACGATCATTTCCGCCTGAGGACATAGAAAGTCCAGGTTACCGCCCCAGGCTTTTTCGTAAGCGAGACGAAAGGTCTTCAACGTCCTGTCATCCCAAGAAAGCAGGGAGGCGATCTCGGGAAGCCTGGAGAGATCCAGCGGACCGTCCGATCCGGGTTTCTGGCAGGGCCGAAAAAGAGCGCAGGCGGCCGCCGGCCGCTCGGCGACTTCAAGCAGAAGGAAATCCTCGACCCGGCCCCACTGACTGGCGTCTGCGGTCAGCATAGCGGCGAGGAAGTCATGCACCGATGTTCCGCTCGGCTCCAGCAGCTCAGCCCACAAGGACTGCTCGAAGGGAGGCGTCGAAGCCTCTTCCTCGATCCGCGCCAGAAACGGGATGTCCGCCCGCCTGCCGAAGCGCTTCGTGATTGCCGATACCACGATCGTGTCCATGACCCGAGTCCCCACATACATCACGTAGGTAAAATGATCTCATACGCCGCGTATGTCAAATCAAACGGGCCATGCAGCCTATATCTTTAAACGCGACCGACAGGGCTACACCCGCGGCAAGCGGATCAGCGCGAGGGCTCAGTTTCGCGTTCGCCGATACCGGCGAACAGCGCTCCGCCCCTCCGACTGTTCAAGCTTTAGGTCACACCACGCCGAAGGCGAGCAACCGGAAGCGCATCGTTGGGCCAAGGGCCGGTTGGCGCCTTCGACGACCGCGATTCGGAGAGACCGTGAAACGAGCTTGCTTCAGCTCGTGTGCGCCGCCTTGCTGTCCTCGGGAGCTTGAGCGCGGTCGAACATGCCGTAATCGCGGATGACACCGGCGATGCGCAGACGGTAGCCGTCGAAGATACCGGCGCGGCCTTTCGCCTGTGCCCCGCGATGCGCGCTCAGCGTCCGCCACTGCCGGATCGCGTCCTCATCGGTGAAGAACGACAAAGACAGAATCTTCTTAGGATCGGTCAGGCTCTGGAACCGCTCGACCGAGATAAAGCCCTCTACCTGATCGAGCAAAGGACGCATCTCGGCCGCGATGTCGAGATACTCTTCCTTGCGGCCCTCGGCCGGTTCCACTTCAAAAATGACAGCGATCACTCTGCTTCTCCCACTACGCAGCTCCCGTTATTTAGCTCCCACTACTCAGCTCTGGAGCCGTGCGGGGTCGAAACGAGCTTCAGGAAGGTTCGGTCCTCGCGCAGCAGGAATTTTTCCCGGCAGGCGAAGGCATAGTTCTGGCGCCCGAGCGGATCCTCCGCAAGGCGGGCGCGATAAAGCTCGTAGTCCGCAAGGCTTGCGATCGAGTAGATCCCGTAGGCCAGAGTGCTGGAGCCTTCATGCGGCGCAAAGTACCCGATCAGATCGGCGCCGCAGCGGGGAATCGCCTGTCCCCAGTTTCGCGCATACTCCGTAAACTGCTCTCTTTTCGTAGGGTCGATATGATAGCGGATCACGCAGGTGAGCATGGCGGTCGTCCTCCTCGGCAATGGAGGATCGGTTTATCCCAAGATTCAGGGTGAATGCTTCGGTTGCGGTCGAACTGTGCGTGGAGAGCGGCCGGGTTTGCCAACTGCGCGCTGTAACGTCGCCGCATGGACCGACTGCAAGAAGCGATCGCCACGGCGAAGACCAAGATCAGCGACATCGTCTTCATCGCCATTGACGCGGCAGAGGCAACTCCGGCAAGTCGAGACTGGCCCGGCCCCTGAGCCGTGAACTGGGCGCGGAGCAGCAACGACGCGTCAGACCGAAAAGGTCAAGCCACCGTCGAGCCGGAGATTCTGACCTGTCATGTAGGCCGCCTCTTCGGAGACGAGATAGGCGATCAGCGCGGAAACCTCCGCGGCCCGTCCATAGCGCCCCATCGGGATACGGGCCCGGCGGTCCTCGGTTTCGGGAAGGCTGTCGATGAAGCCTGGCAAAACGTTGTTCATCCGAATGTTGTCGGCCGCATACTTGTCGGCAAACAGCTTGGTGAAACTGGCCAGGGCCGCCCGAAACACACCGGAGGTCGGAAATAGCGGATCGGGCTCGAAGGCGGCGAAGGTGGAGATGTTCACGATGGCGCCACCACCTTGCCCCGCCATGATGGGCGCGACGATGCGGGCCGGCCGCACAACGTTCAGAAGGTAAACCTCCATCCCCTCGTGCCACGCGTCGTCGCTGATCTCCAGCACCGGCCCTTTCGGGCCGTGTCCGGCGGAATTGACCAGCACGTCGATACGGCCCCAACGCTCCATCGCAAGATCTACGAGCTTCTGCAGGTCGGAGACGGAGCGGTTCGAGCCGGTCACGCCGAGGCCACCCAGATCATCGGCCAAGGCTTCGCCCTTACCCGACGACGAGAGAATCCCGATCTGGTAGCCATCCGATGCCAAGCGGCGCGCGGCATCCGCACCCATGCCGCTGCCGCCTGCCGTGACCAGCGCTACTTTTCGAACTGACATGATCGCTCCTTCATGCTGCCGCGATGCTGCGGTGCCCTGCCGCAGGTAAACTCTGCACGGAAGATGAGGCAATCGGCGGCGCTTGACTAAACATGGCTGATGCCGGGAGACTGTAGATAATCTATTGGCTCCGAACGATCTGCCAGCTTCGGAAACCGTTACTTGCGAACACCCAACTTGAATGCGCTACGAGCGTTCGATGCGGCGGCGCGACACCTGAACTTCCGGCGTGCTGCGGACGAACTGAACGTCACGCAGGGCGCGGTAGCGCAGCAGGTGCGGCGGCTGGAGGCAGATCTATCGCTGCAGCTTTTCCATCGCGAGGCACGCGGTCTGTCGCTCACTGAAATCGGGCGCAGATACCATGATCCGGTTCGCCAGGGATTTGCACTTCTCGAACAAGCCACCCTGAGTCTGCGTCCCGAAAGTCCACGGGTCACCTTGAGTGTACCCCCGTCCTTCGCATCCAAATGGTTGATTCCGCGACTGGCCAGCCTCTCCGAAGCTCATCCGGATATCGACCTTCAGGTCCTTGCCACCGAAAGCCTAGCGGATTTTCAAACCGACGACGTCGATATCGCCGTCCGCCAAGGACGTCCCCCCTTCGGTCACGGCCTTCAGGCCACATTGCTGTCGGCGCTCGAACTCTGCGCGGTCTGCAGTCCGGACTACGCAAGGAGCGCCGCCGCAATCGCCAGTTTCGAAGACTTCGCCCAACACGCACTCATCCAGGACAGCCACAGGCACTGGGATGTCCTCTTCGCGCAAGCCGGTCTTCCCATAGGGCGCCGAAGCCTTCAACTGAATCAGGCGGCGCTCGCCATGGACGCAGCTGCCAACGGCCAAGGAATCGCCTTGGCGCCGCGGCTGCTTTTGAGCGCAGATCTTGCCGAAGGGCGACTTGTCGAACTATGGCGAGACCAACGGCCGGACCAAAACGGTTTCTACATCGTTTATCCCAGCGAGCGAGCGCCTCGGGTCACGATAACGCGGGTGATCGGCTGGATCCTGTCTCATCCCGACGCTGCTGGTCAGGGCTCGAAACGCTGACTCCTCGAGAGAACGGCCGTAGACATTCGTGTGGAGGCCAAGTCCAGTAAGGAAGCTGCTGCGCGCCTCGCTCCTTTCGGAACAGGGCGCCCTCCACCCGAGCTACGATCGGACCCGCCAGATTACGCAGTCAACTGCGGCACCGCCCGCCTCATCTGAACGGACGAAGCGAAACCGAACAGATGGCGAAAGACGCCGAGCCGTGCGCTGTCGACCGCTTGAAATCCTTGTCGTTCATAGAGGGCACGAGCACGCGGGTTGCCCTCTACGACGTCGAGGCGAACGACCCCAAGTCCGCGCCGCCCCGCTTCCGCGACGACCGCTTCGATCAGCGCCGAGCCGATCCCTTGCCCGCGTGCCGTCGCGGCGACGCAGATGCCGTCCATCAGCAGGACGCCGTCCTCACAGTCTCGCTCGATCACCTCCAGCAGAGGCGCACGCCAGGCGCAGCCGAGCAAGCCGTAGACCAGCATCAGATCCTTAAGCGAGCCGTCGATGAAGGCACCCTCCGGCGTCTTGAAGCCCGCGACACCCAGCAGTTCGCCGGAGGGCCCGACCGCGCCGAACCCGTACTCGGGTCGAATGATCCGCCTCAGGAGGATCTGCGCCCTCTCCGCCGGTCCGAGAAGGCGGTTCAGCTTTGTGCCGAAGGCCTCCCAGACATAGCCGGCGGCCACGCCGATATGATCGGCGCGGATCTGCCGCTCGATCGTGAAATCGGCGGCACGAGGCCGTGTGCGCGCGGTCATGGAGATCAACCCGGTCATGGAGATCAGATCGAGGCGGTAGATCGGAATTTCAACACGCGCCCACAGTGAAAACTGCAGCCACCACCCACCTTACGTGTTCAGCTCTTCGAGGGAGACCAACGGTTGCGTCCAAACGAGGGGACCTGCACGCGAAAACCCCGCGCCTCCACCAAGAGTGCGAGCCGCGCCCCTGCGACGATAGCCGCCAAGGCGATCAGGCTGCCGAGCGACAGTGTGCTGACACCGCTGAGACCGGCGCCAATCGTGCAGCCCAGGGCCAGAACGCCGCCGAACCCCATCAGCGCTCCGCCTAAGAGGTAACGCAGCAGTTGGCCCGCCGTGGAAAAGCCCTCCAGGCGCGCGTCGCGGCGCAAGGCGACCAATACCGCGGCGCCCAGCAACACACCGCCGACGACCAGTACGCCGAAGTCCAGCGTCGCCCCGGTATAGGTCATGAGATACTGCAGCGCGTCGCCGACCGGAGCCGTGAAGGTGACCGCCTCCAGTGGCACCGGATCGAAATCGTCAGCGCCCAGCACGCCCGTGACGAACCAGGCGAAGGGCACCAGTAGCCCGATACCTACCCCGGCCGCGAGCTGTCCCCAGGCTGCCGAACGCCAGGCCTCAGCGCGAAGCCCCTGCAGGACAAGCAAGGCCAGTCCGCTGACGACCAGTCCGACGATGGCGATCTCAAGCGCGCCAGTCTCGAAGCCGGTTTGCGCAGCCAGAAGGCTCGGTACAGCCTGGTCAGCGGTCACCAACGGAACCTGCAGAAGATCCTCCAAAAGCAAACGCAGGGGCGCCAGGATCCCGCGCAGCGTGGCGTAGGCGAAGAGAGCGAGCGTCGTCAGCACCAGCCAGGACCGCAGGTTGCCGCCGGAGGCCAGCACCAAGTGACGGCCGCCGCAGCCGCGCGCCAACACCATGCCCAGCCCGAAGAGCAAGCCGCCGAGCAGGATCGAGACGAAGGAGAGTTCCGGCGTGAGGTAGAGGCTCCAGGAAAGGTCGATTTGACCGCTTCGGGCCAAGGCTTGGGTGCCAAGCAGAGCGGTTGCCAAGGCGGCCGCCCATGACAAAGCCCGATACCCGGGGCGCGCAAGGCGAAACTCCACCAAGGCCGAGCGCAGGCAGAAGCCGGAGGCCCGCCCCAACAAGCCGAACAGCACCCCGACGGCTAGGGCGCCCGACAGCAGCAGAACGCGGGGTTCGGCCTCTATGAGTTTTTCAAGCATGGCCGCAGTTCTCCAAAGATCTGCGTTCGGAGCGCGACCGAAAGCGTCTACGGCCAACGTCTCTCCAGGTCAGATAATCTGGGAAAGCTAGCGGGAAACCAAATTATTTATCGTTCATGAGTGTTATTCTATTTAATTTACATATTGAATATGCAAATTAAAGTCGCGCAATGATGCTGTCAAGTCGGCTTCCGCCCACCGGCAGGCGCCCTGTCGAGATGGTCACGAATCAGCTGCGTAATCTCGAGAAGGCTGTCCAGATCCTGCTCGTGCAAGGCATGACTTCGTTCAAGCCGCTCGACCCTGCGGCTCAGGTCCTCCAGAAGACAGCTGGTCCGATCCCCCGCCCCTTGCGATGCATCGGCCACAGGCGTCTCGGCCGCCGGCTCCCTGCCGTGCGGCGCTACCTTGTCCAGCAAGCACTCGACCAGTCGGCAGTGGGCATCGAAAGCTTCCTTGAGAAGCGCCCAGGGCGGCGCTGTCGAGGTCTGCGACGACACTGGCTTGCCGCCAGAGGTCTGGGACGCTGCGTCGGCGCCGGGCTCCGTCTCCGGATCCAGTCCCTGCTCGCCCACTCGGCTTTTCGGATTCTCCTGAGGCTCCGCCGTCTGAGGCTCCCGCGGCCCCCCCGACCCTTGCGCGTCCGGCTCGACCGGCAGCAGGACCATCAAGCGGTCGGACTCGTCATGGAAGCCGGTCAAGGATCCCTGCTCGACCAACCTCGCCACCTGCAGCTCTGAGATCCGAAGACGTGCGGCAGCCGCCGGAAGCGAAAAAGCCCTCAGGGGTTCGCCGCTAAAGCGATCCATCATGACTCAGCTACCGCCCCGGGCGCGACGTCGTGCGTGAAGCTGATCGAGCCGCGCATCGATCTCTGGCAGCAGGCCGCCCTCCCGCAACGCTCCACCCAGGGTCTCGGGCGGGTTCAACAGGCAGGCCACAGCCTCCTCCAACACCACGGCCACAGCCGTCTTACGCTGACGCGCAGCCGCAACGACCGCGTCGCGCACTCGCGGATCGACACCACGAACGGACCATACAGCTGCCACAGCAATCTCCAACTAAACCAATAAATTAGAAGGAAGAATTAATGTCGTATCTAAGAAAAATTCGTAAACAAACGTCATACAGAGAAACATAGATATGGCGGTGATCGCCAAGGCTCGCCACGCATCGGGGCATCAAGCTTGGCCCGGAAAAGCAACCTGTATGACAGCATGGCGCCGAAGCCGATATGCGGCAAGCACCTTGATGGCTCAAACACGGGGCTGAGACTCGGAGCGGCATCACGGACCTTCAGGCACGCGGACCTCCGCGACCGAAGGCGGCCCCCAAAGAGAAATCGCCGCCGAAGCCCATGGCTACGACGGCGATTGAAACGAAACCTCGGATCAGCGGCGATCCGACAATGAGGATGGCTCGTCGGTCACGCCGTCCTGGAAAACCGGAACGGGTGCCTCACCTTATGCGACGATCGCCCTCTAAACCTTATGACGAGAATAGGATTCACACTTTAGGTGGGATCGCCAGAACGATCCCACCCAAGTCGATCCTGCTCTAGGCGGCGAGCGCTGGAGGATGATTGCGCCCGATCAAACCCCGGTCGCTGGCGGCCCGCCGGGTTGCAACGGCAAGCTTCTCCAACGCGCGGGCTTCGATCTGACGGATACGCTCGCGCGACACACCGTAGACCTGGCTCAACTCCTCCAGGGTTCGGGGCTCTTCGCTCAAGCGGCGCTCCTGCAAGATATGACGCTCGCGATCGTTCAGACCGGACATGGCAGAGTTGAGCAACCGTCGGCGTTTGTCCCGCTCGTCCTCCTCGGCGATCACGGTTTCCGGCGTCGGCGCCTGATCGTCGCTCAGGAAGTCGATCCGCGAATCCTCGCCCTCGCTGGTCAGCGGAGCGTCGAGCGAAACATCGCCGGTGCCGAGCCGCTGATCCATCTCGCGCACGTCGGCTTCCGAAACGCCCAGCTGGGTCGCGATCTCCGCGACAGCCTCCTCGGTCAGATCTCCGGTCTCGCCGCGCTGGGCGCGCCGCGCTTTCATGCGGCGAAGATTGAAAAACAGCTTCTTCTGGTCGCCGGTGCGCACGGTGCGCACGATGGAACCGCTCTTAAGCACCAGTTCGTGCATGGAGGCGCGGATCCACCAGGCGGCATAGGTGGCGAAGCGCACCTGCCGTTCCGGGTCGTAGCGCTGGGCGGCCTGCATCAGGCCAACATTTCCCTCGGCGATCAGATCCTCAAGCGGAACGCCATAGCCGCGCAGACCGCGCGCAAGCTTGATCACCAGCCGCAGATGACTGCCCAGCAGCTTGTTGAGCGCGTGCTGATCGCTTTTGTCGCGCCAAAGGTTGGCCAGCTCGTTTTCTTCATCCTGAGCCAACAGCGGATATCGAGCCGCCTCTGCAATCAGCAGGTCGAGCTCGCTGCGCTGGCCTCGGTCCTTCGTCGTCGTATTCGCCATCTTGTACTTCTCCTAACTATGGCGACGGTCTTCATGCGCCCCGCGCAGACCCGCAAAGAAGCCAGGTCCGCACGGTCGCCCGTACGCCGTCTTCGTCGTCCCTGTCCTGGAAATGACACACAGTATATGAAATTCGCTTAGAACATTTCAAGTTTTTCGCTTATCCCCTTGCGATAGCCTTACGATATTCGGTTAGCGAACATCCCTAATCACAGTCCGTTTATTGCTCTTCCGTGAAGTAATAGAAACACTTGAGCGGTCGCTCCCGACTTTCAACGCGACAGCAACGCATGAGATCCATGCGCGAGAGGCAGACCGACCGAAGGACTTGCCCAGAGAAAAGCGAGCCGAGGCCGGTCGCCCCCAGCTTTCGACGCCATGCCGGCAGTCCACGCCCCCGCCCTCGTTTCATGACGATGGACCTTTCGAAAAGGCCGCCCCGCTTCTGTCGAGACAGTCGAAATAACACTGCGAAACCGCCGGGAAACTGCCCGATACGATACGTTTAGAGGACGAGGCAAAGGAGCGACGCCAAGTGGGATTGACCCACCTCATGGGCCTGCAAACAGGGGGAGAATAAACTTCCAAATGAACCCGCCACGCGGGGTCAGCGCCCGCTAACCGGACTAAGCGACAGCAAGGGACGCCTGCCGATGAGCTCCACCACCGCCTCCTACATCCGCTGGTTCTCCGAGCTCAGCCTCGGAGACGTGCCGCTGGTCGGCGGCAAGAACGCCTCGCTCGGCGAGATGTATCGGGAGCTGGTGCCGCTGGGCGTCAAGGTCCCCAACGGCTTCGCCGTGACGGCTGAGGCCTACCGGAAGGTCCTGGCCGACAACGGGTTGGAGGATCGGCTTCACGAGTTGCTGGACGACGTCGACAAGACGGACGTCAGGGATCTGGCGCGCCGGGCCCATGCGGTGCGCGAGATGATCTACGCCGCCCCGCTGCCCGCCGAAATCGAGCAGGAAATCCGCGAAGGCTGGCGGGCCCTCGCGGCAGACTACGGCGAGGAGTTGAGCGTCGCCGTCCGGTCCTCGGCAACCGCGGAAGACCTGCCGACGGCGAGCTTCGCGGGTCAACACGACACCTATCTGAACGTCCGCGGCGAGACCCTGCTGCTCGACGCCTACAAGCGCTGCTTGGCCTCGCTTTTCACCGACAGAGCCATTGCCTACCGCATCGACCGCGATTTCGATCATTTCAAGGTCGCGCTCTCCGTCACGGTCATGAAGATGGTACGCTCCGACCTTGCCTCCAGCGGTGTGATCTTCTCCGTCGATACCGAAACGGGCTTTCCCGACGTCGTCTTCATCACCGGCGCCTTCGGGCTGGGCGAGACGGTGGTCCAGGGAACGGTCGATCCCGACGAGTTCTATGTGCACAAGCCCACTTTCGAGCAGGGCCACAGGGCTGTGTTGCGCCGCAACCGCGGCGCCAAGCAGCTCAAGATGGTCTACACCGACGGCCATACGCGCGAGGCCAGCCGAATCGTGGCGACGCCGGAGGCCGACCAGCAACGCTTCTGCGTCGGCGATACCGACGTGCTGACGCTCGCCGACGCGGCGATCAAGATCGAAAAGCACTATTCGGCGCGCGCCGGGCACCCGACACCGATGGATATCGAGTGGGCGAAGGACGGGCTCGACGGCGAACTCTACATCGTCCAGGCCCGGCCCGAGACGGTGGTCAGCCAGCGCCAGGGGCAGATGCTGGAGGACTATCAGCTGACGGGCACGGCGCCGGTGCTGCTGACCGGCCGCGCCGTCGGCGCCAAGATCGCCAGCGGCAAGGTGCGCGTGATCAAGAGCCAGAGCGAACTGCATCGCTTTAAGCCCGGCGAAATCCTGGTCGCCGACACCACGACGCCCGACTGGGAACCGGTCATGCAGACGGCGGCTGCCATCGTGACCAACCGCGGCGGCCGCACCTGTCACGCCGCCATCGTCGCGCGCGAACTCGGCATCTCAGCCGTCGTCGGCGCCTCCAACGCGACCGACACGCTGGAGGACGAGAAGCTGGTGACCGTGTCCTGCGCCGAGGGCGACGTCGGGCGCGTCTACGACGGCGCGGTTCCCTTCGAGACGACGCGGGTCGATCTCGGCGAGCTGCGGCGCCCGCGGACGTCGATCATGCTCAACCTCGGCAATCCGGAGATGGCCTTCAAGACCAGCTTCCTTCCGAACGACGGTGTCGGTCTCGCCCGCATGGAGTTCATCGTCACCGATGCCATCAAGGCGCACCCGATGGCCCTGCTCTATCCCGAGAAGGTCGCCGACCCCGAGGCACGCGCCGAGATCGAGGCGCTGATCTCGCAGCACGACAGCGGCGCCGATTTCTTCGTCGAGCGTCTCTCGGAGGGTGTCGGAACCCTCGCGGCGGCCTTCTATCCGAAACCGGTGATCGTCAGGCTGAGCGACTTCAAGACCAACGAGTACGCGGCCCTGCTCGGCGGCAGCGGCTTCGAAGTGGAAGAGGCCAATCCGATGATCGGATTTCGCGGCGCGTCGCGCTACTCCCACCCCGCCTACGCGGAGGGCTTCGCGCTGGAGTGTGCCGCTATGAAGCGCGTGCGCGAGGAGATGGGCCTGACCAACCTCAAGCTGATGGTGCCCTTCTGCCGGCGGGTGGAGGAAGGCGAGCGCGTCCTGGATACGATGGCGAAGTACGGACTGAAGCGCGGCGAGAATGGTCTGGAGATCTACGTCATGTGCGAGATCCCCAACAACGTGATCCAGGTCGCTGAGTTCGCCGAACTGTTCGACGGGTTCTCGATCGGCTCGAACGACCTGACGCAGCTCACGCTCGGCGTCGACCGCGACAGCGAGATCGTCGCCTTCGACTTCGACGAACGCGACCCCGGCGTGCTCAAGATGCTGCAGATGGCGGTCGAAGGCGCGCAGGCGGCCGGCAAGCATTCCGGCATCTGCGGTCAGGCTCCCTCCGACTATCCCGAAGTCGCGGAATTCCTGGTCCGGATCGGGATCGACTCCATGAGCCTCAACCCGGACAGCGTGCTCAAGACCACCTTGGCCATCCTCGACCTAGAGGAAGAACTGCAGAGCAACGCGGCCCAGTGAGAAAGCGGCTCAACAAAACGGTCGCCGGGAGATAGGTCGGGCGGGGGGATAGGTCGCGGATCAAGAGCCCGATCTATCCCTCTGTAGAAGCCACTCCGCGCGCTCAGTTAAGCTCTCGGTCCTCGCGATCCCACTGCAGCAGATGCGCATGCAGGGCGGCGCATTCTTCTGCGACCCGAGGACCGAAGAGGGGATCGCTGCTCTGTTCCATAGCCGCGTCGATCTCCTTCCAGTCCGCCTCGGTCAAGGAACGTTGGGCGGCCGGGAAAAAGGTCTCGTTTTCCATCCGCATATGCGCGCGCTGCCGGGCGATGAAGTCATGCCCCAGAGCCGTAACAGCCTCTCGCGAGACCTCCTGCTCGGCCAGCACCTGGTCCAAGGCGACCGTGAAACGTTCCGTTGCCTCCTTGAGGTCGCGGTGGAGGCCTTCGAGATCGCCGACCTTCTCCGCTGTTTCCGGATCCCGAAGCTGAAGGCGCTCCATGACGCGGTCTTCGCGGGGATGGTGCTCCAAATCGGGATAGCGCCGCATGTATTCCAGCACTCCCGCCATCAGCTCATAATCGACTTCGCCGTCCTCGGCAAAGAGCGAGAGCTGATGTTCCAGCACCTGCAACAGACGCGAGATGTTGGCATGATCTTCTTTCAGGCGGCGTAGCGTTTCGGCCATGGCTCATCTCCGGCTTGAACATCACGGCTGGACTGCGACGAAGCCTGGGGCTCACAGACGCGGATCGCGTTGATCTGACGCAACTCCCGCGATCTGACGCAGACCGGCGCACTCAGGTCCGACCCAGAAAACCTTAGGCAACTAGATATAGGTGCGAAAAAGGCGTCTGTCAGATCCACCGGACCGCCGTCGGCTGGCAGCGAGGCCGATGAAACACCTCGGCGAGCCTTCGCCGACTACTTGAAGAAGTTCACGTCGGTCCGATTGCCGAGCTCGAGAATCTCGTGGCACGCCGGCGCCTCGCCCTGGCTGACTTCGCAGGGATCGACGTTGTTGACCAGGATCTGCGAGACGCCCTCGCAGGTCACATCGGTCGCGACGAAAGCGGCAACGCGGGTATCTCCGGATCCAACCGGCGGGGTGCTGACAAGCAGCCGCTTCGAGATCACGCCACCGGTATCGAAGAAGTAGAGATCGAGACGCAGCACCTCGAAGTCAAAGTCGGTGTCGTTGCGCAAAAGCAGAAAGTAGTGACAGCCATTGTCGGTCTGTTCCGCTTTGTTGAGTTCGACCAACATGCCGGACGATGCGGAAGCGGAAGTCGCGGCAGGTTGAACGTCCTGAGCAGCTGCCGACCAGACCGGCAAGCCCATCGCCGCACAAACTGTCAAGATCTTGAAACACTTCATGTTATCGCGTTCCCCTGCCCTAATGCGCCGATCCACAGTCCTACACGAGGCGGAGCCGCTTCACCAGAGGTAAGCCGCCCAAGACCTACCCGCTCCCGGCACCGGACCCGATGGTCGGCAGTCTCTGGCGCAAGCCCTGCAGTCGGCTTCGGGTTCGAGAGGCAAGTCGCCGGCGCCAGCCAAGGTCCTCCGGATCGGGCTCCAGCACGATGCCGACGCGTTTCGGCTCGGGCCCGATCTTATCGACCACAATGAACTCGACCTGTCCGAAACGCAGACGGTCGCCGCGTCCCATGCCCTCGCCCAGGCGGTTGCGCAGCAGTTCCGCCAGCGAGAGATCCGGGCTGGTCTGTCCCAACTGGACGCCATAGGCCGCGCAGAGATCGCCCAGGCGGCTGCTGCCTTCGACCAGGAAGTCGCCCTGATCGACCGACAGTTGCCCGGCCGTCGAGGCGAAGCGACGGGAGAAGAAGCGGTCGAGGGTCGCCGCGGTTTCGGGCGGCGTGACCACCAAAACGAAATCGCCGGCCGAAAGCTGTTTCACCTCCGGCAGTCGCTGGACGACGCCGTCGCGAATCACCACGATCAGGCGCGTGCGCTTCGGAAGGTCCAGATCCGCGAGCGGGAAGTCGGCCGCCCGACTGTGCGGCATGACCTCGTAGGCGATCAGGTCGCGGTCCATGCGGTCGGTTCGCCGGGCCAGATCCAGGTCCATACGCGTCGCCGGCTCGGGCTCGGGCGGTAAAGCCACGTGCAGGCGGTGCGCGACCCAGGGAATCGTCCAACCCTGCAGAAGCAGCGACACCAACACGACCACGAAGGCGATGTTGAAGGCCTGGCCGCTTCGGTCGAAGCCCTCCAGAAAAGGAAACAGCGCCAGAAAGATCGGAACGGCCCCTCTCAGACCGACCCAAGCCGCGAAGGCCTGTTCGCGAAGCGGGAAGCCAAACGGCGTCAGACAGATCACCGTCGCCAGGGGACGCCCGAACAGCATCAGAGCGATTGCCAGGATCAGGGCGGTCCCGATGTCGGGAAGCAGTTCGCTCGGCGTGACCAGAAGACCGAGCAACAGAAACATCACAATCTGCGATAGCCAGGAAAGGCCGTCGAAGAAGCGCCCCACGAGCTGGTCCGCGCGCACCCGGCGATTCCCGAACACGATCCCCGCAACGTAGATGGCCAGGAACCCGCTGCCGCCGGCCAGTTGTGTGCCGCTGAAGATCAGAAGGGCACCGGCTAGCGCGAGGATCGGATAGAGACCGCCCGACAGCTCCAAACGGTTCATCAGCCAGACCAGGGCGAAACCACCTGCCGCGCCCAGTGCGCCACCGAGGCCCATCTGCAAGGCGAAGTCGCCCAGCACCCACCAGCCGATTTCCAGTTCTCCAGCCGCCAGCATGCTTGTGAAGGTGATGGTCAGGAAGACCGCCATAGGGTCGTTGCTACCGGACTCCACCTCCAGGGTGGCACGCAGCCGGTCGCGCAGCGCAATGCCGGAACGGCCGAGCAGCATGAAAACGGCGGCGGCATCGGTGGCGGAGACGATCGAGCCGAGCAGCAGCGAGAAAACCCAGCCGAACCCCAGGACGTAGTGGGCCACGGCAGCGACCAGGCCAGCCGTGATGAGCACCCCGACGGTCGACAGAGCCAGAGCCGGCCCGAGCCCCCTCTCGATCGTCGCGCGCGGGGTGCGCAGACCGCCGTCGAACAGAATGACGGCCAGTGCGGTCGAGCCCAGGATGAAGGCCAGTTGGGAATCCTGGAAAAGGATACCGCCCGGTCCCTCATGACCGGCCAGCATGCCGAGACCGAGGAAGACAAGCAGTAGGGGCGCACCGACGCGCGAGGAGAGCAAGCCGGCGAAGATGCTGGCCAGCAGCATCAGCGAGCCGATCAATACCCAGGCAAGACCGTAGTCCACGTGCCCCTTTCTAATCGTTCCGGTTGGTCCAAGCTTCGCAGTGTAGCAGGCTGCAAGATCCCGCGCGGTAGTGCTTTGCGCCTTGAAGCCGCACCTTCGCCAGATTTAGCGAACCGAATAGATCTGCAGCGGTTCCGCTCAAACGCTTCCACCTGAGACGATCACGCTCTAGTCTCGCGGCCATGCGCATCATTCTCTTGATCCTCCTGGCCGGCTTGCTGTTCGGCTGCGGCACGGCCGACCGACCGCTCCCCATCCTCTCCGACGAAGAGTTGACCTCGCCGGATGCCTTCGTGCGCAGCGTGCGCATCGGCAACACGACCTACCTCTATCGGCGTCACGCGGACGATCCAAACCTCTTCGACATCCGCGTTTCAGGCAGCCGTCGCACCAACGAAAAAGGTCTGCTCGATGCCGTCAGCAGGGTTTACGGCTGCTCATCCCTGCGGGTCGTGGGGATGAACCGGACACGCACGGCCGGCCGGGTCCAAGGCACATCGTGCAGGCTCAATCAGTATTATCGGTAACGAGCCGGCCTGTGGCCCGTCGCCAGCCCCGCGCGCCCACATCTTCGCAACTCGTCCGGTGAAAGCGCGGCATGACGGCGGCGCGGATTGGCGCGTGCGGACTTGCCAAGGTCGAGATCGACGCCATTATGCTCCGCAAGACGGTTGCGCCGATGGCCGCGCACCTCGGTTGAAGGCGTAAAACCTCACGTGACTGCTCCTCGAAAACCTGCTTCCACCTCTTCCGCGCCGATGAACGAGCCGCCGATGGACGGGCCGCCGATGGACGGGCCTGCGTCCGGCGATCTGGCTCCCCAGAGTCCGGCAGACACCACGACGCTGCGCCATGCCCTCGGTTGGTTTGCCACCGGCGTGACCATCGCGACGACACTGGACGCCGAGAAGCAGCCGGTTGGGCTGACTTGCAACTCCTTTAATTCGGTTTCGCTGGCCCCTCCACTGGTTCTCTGGAGCCTCGGCCGACGCTCCTTCAGCCGGCCGGCCTTCGAGCAATCGACCCACTTCGCGATCAACGTTCTACCCAGCGGCCAGACGGCGCTCGCAAAGCGCTTCGCTAAACCGCTGGAGAATAAATGGGCGGGTGTCGACTGGTCGCCGGGCACTGCGGGAATTCCCCGCCTGCCCTTGGCCCTGGCCGTCTTCGACTGCCGTGTGCGCGAGCGCTTCCAGGGAGGAGACCACCTGATCTTCCTCGGCGAAATCGTCGAGATGCAGAGCCGCGAAGCTGGAGACCCGCTGATCTTTCTGCGCGGACGCTTCGGCGGTTTCATCGCCTCCGAGGACTGAACGGCGGATGCAGCTCTATCGCCATCACAGCGGCGTCCCGGCGGAAGGACGCGGCGCTGTTGTGGCCATCGGCAACTTCGACGGCGTTCACCGAGGCCATCAAGCCTTGCTGGAGATCGCCCGAACGAAGGCCAGGGAACTCGACGCCCCCTTAGGCGTTGTCACCTTCGAGCCTCATCCGCGCCTGTTCTTCCAGCCCGATCAAGCCCCCTTTCGGCTGACCGCATTCCGAACCAAGGCCCGTCTGCTTCAAACCCTCGGGGTCGAGCGGCTCTACTGCCTTCCCTTCACACGGAAGCTCGCGAGCTTGGAAGCGACAGACTTCGTCACGGAGGTTCTCGCTCGGGGACTCGGTTTGCGGCACGTCGTGGTCGGCGACAACTTCCGCTTCGGCCGAAAACGTGGCGGCGATACGGCCTTGCTGACACATGCCGGAGAGTTGGCGGGCTTCGGCACGACGGTGGTGGAGCGCGTCGGCGGCTCGATCTCGGAGGCCTACTCTTCGACGCAGGTGCGCAGCTACCTGACCGACGGCAATCCGACACGCGCTGCCCTGATGCTGGGTCGCTACTGGGAGATCGAGGGTCGCGTCCGGCACGGCGCCAAGCGCGGCCGAGCTCTGGGTTTTCCTACGGCGAACATCGCCCTGCGCAGCAACCTGATCCGGCCGGCCTATGGGGTCTACGCTGTACGCGCCACCTTGGAAGACGACGCCGTGACGGAAGACGATACGGACGCGAAGCGCGTTTCGAAAACAGGCGACAAGCAGAGAGACGACGATGACGGTGCCCGGGTCTGGTTGCCCGGAGTCGCAAACCTCGGGATCGCTCCGATGTACGGCTACGACGAGCCACTGCTGGAGACTTATCTTTTCGATTATTCAGGTAATCTTTACGGTCGGCATCTACGAATTGCTCTCGTCGACTATCTGCGCCCAGAACAGCGCTTCGAAAACGTGGAGGCTCTGATGGCTCAGATGTCGACCGACTGCGAGAAGGCCAGACAAACTTTGGTCTGGGAAAATTGGCGCGGAGATTGGCCTGCCGGACCCTTCTTGCGCCGGGGCGCACCGTTCGACGATGCGCTCACACCTACCTCCGGCGGTTAAGCTATCGAAGTACACGCCTCAATTTGACGCCGGTGACTTGTCAAGCGAAAAACACTTGTGCGACTCGCACAAAGATCCGCATGCTTTGAGACAGTTGCGTGCGTCGCTTCCATTGTACGCAAAGAACCTACGCGAAGGGGGATACCCAACATGGCCAATGCCGCGCGATCGAAGTCCACGGCTAAGGCTACGGCCAAGCCGGCTAGCGCTGCCCGTAAGACACCAGCGAGGAAACCGGCTGTTGCTAAGACCGCTTCTTCCTCATCGAAACTGGGACGTTTCGACAAGCTCCTCGACAAAGTTCAGAAGCGCGTCGTAACCGTCTCGGGACAGGTTGAGAAGCAACTGCACGCACTTGAGAAAAGCGTCAGCAAGGAGCTTTCCTCCGCGAAGGTCCGTGGGTATGTGAAGACCCTCGACACGGAACTCGACAAGCTGGAGAAAGCCGCAGCGAAGAAGCTCGAGCAGATCGAGAAGAGTATCGACGGCGAGCTGAAAAAGCTGACCGGAGCTTTCGAGAAGAAAGCCAAGCGCGAAACGGCCAAGGCGAAAAAGGACGCGGCAGCGGCCAAGAAGGCGGCTGCCAAGAAGCCTGCAGCGAAGAAAGCTACAGCTTCGAAAAAGCCGGCCGCGAAGAAGCCTGCGGCGAAACGGACCGCAGCCAAGAAGCCGGCAACGGCAGCGCGCAGGTCGGCGGCGTCTAAGACGGCTTCCGCGAAGACTACAGCGCGCAAGCCCGCGGCCAAGAAGCCGGTGGCAGCCAAAACTGGTGCTGCGAAGACTACGGCCCGTAAAACGACCACGGCCCGTAAGACGACAGCGGCAAAGAAACCCGCCAGTCGGACGGCGTCTGCCGCAAAGCCCGCTACGGCTCGAAAGGCTCCGGCTCGTAAGCCGGCAGCGCGCAAGACGGCGGCCCCCCGCAAGACGGCGGCTAACGGTGCGGCCAAGCCGAAAACCGGGACGACCCGTGCCCGCAAGGCGCCCGCGAAAACGGCGGCAAAACCGGCGGCTGCGAGCGTCACGCCCGCCACTGGTGCGAACGGCAGCTCGACGTCCTAAACCTCGCGTCGACGACCAAGATGATATAGGAGGCCGTTCAGTCGAACGGCTTCCTTTTTTGGTTTCCGAGATACCGGCGGCAAATCGCCGCGAAGATCATGTCGAGAGGTCGAGCGCCGTCGGATTGCTCTCGCTAACGCGTGCCTCGACCGTCTTGCGCAACACCGCATAGACCTCGCTCGACCGGTCGAACTTTCCTGATCGAACCGCGGCCGCCAAGTCGGCGTTCAAATCCAGCAAACTGCCACCGCTGCCCAACAAGTCGGTAAGCGCTTGGGCTTCCGCCTCGGCCGGCTCATCCCCGGCGGCAAGCTCCCGCTGAACGATGGCAACGGCCGACGCAACCAACAACACCTTATAGCGCTGTTCACCCGTCAACCCCGGAGCCAGGTCCTGGCTCAAAACACGCCAAGCTTCGGCCAGCAGTTCAGCGCCGTTCGGCCTGTCTCTCATCTTGTTGCACTCCAGGTCTCGGGAGGCGTCAGGCGCAAGATGGCGAGGTCGAGTTCCGCCGCACGCCGGCCCGTCAGAGCCAGATCGAGACTCGGCTCAGCGCCGGACAGATGACGGTGCCCCTGCTGAAGCGCGATGACATTCCAGCGGATGTGGGCCATCACCTCCCAATAGGCGACACGGTCGTGTTCGATCTCATGTCCGGCTTCGGCTTCGTAGCCGCCATAGAAGTCGGCACGCGGCGCGATTCCCCCGGCCTCCAGATCGTCGCGACCGAAGCGCCAACAGGCCGCGCAGAACCAGCCAAGGTCGCAGGCCGGATCTCCCCAGGCGGCAAACTCCCAATCTAGGACGGCCGTCAGACCCGCCTCGTCCACCATGTAATTGCCGGTGCGGAAATCACGATGAACCAGCACCGTCGCATCGGGAGGTGGTGGCCGGTGGAGTTCGGCCCAGCGCAGTCCCCACTCCAGAACCGGGCGCGGCTCGCCGAGCGCATCCAGGTAGGCGCGCAGTTGCACCACGTCGACCAGAGCTGGATCGTCGGGAGGCTCTCCCAAGAACTCGAGGCCTTCGTGCGGTGGCCGGATCGAATGGATCCGCGCCAGTTCACGACCGAGCCGTTCGGCAAGCCGTCGGCGGTCGCCGCCCAGACGCAAGTCCTTGACGATTTTGGTACCTAGCGCCACCCCCTCGACCTTGCGCATGACCTGGAAGGTCTTGCCCAGGACATGGGGATCGTCGCAGAGCCAAAGCGGCTCGGGCACCGTCACGCCGGCGGTCGTCGCGGCACGCAGCAGCGCGAACTCCTCCGCCCGGCCATGGCTGACGGCGACGCCGGAGGGCGCATCGGTGCGCAGCACCAACTCCTGGCGGCCGGTGAAGGGACCGCCGAAAAAGTCGACTTCCAGCAGCCAGTTCTCCTGAATCGCACCACCGCTCAAGGGGCGGGCTTCGACAAGAGTCGCGCGATCAGCTCGCGCGGCCTTGCCGATCCAGGCTTCAAGGGAGTCTTTGGCCTCGCCCAGCACCGGCTCAGGCCTCCGCCGCATCCCACGCGAAGAAATCCTGGCCGTCCTTCATTAGGAAACGCGACAGCACCATGCGATGCACCTCGCTGGCGCCGTCCACCAGGCGGGCTTGGCGGGCATAGCGGTACATCCACTCCAACGGCGTATCCTTAGAGTAGCCGCGCGCGCCGCAGAGTTGGATGGCCGTATCGACCGCCTGCTGCAGGGTGTCGGCGACCTGAATTTTGGCCATCGAGACTTCCTTGCGGGCGAAGTCGCCACTGTCGAGCTTGCTGGCGGCACGCATGGTCAGCAATCGTCCGATCTCGATCTGCATCGCCGCGTGGCCGAGCAGGCCCTGAACGGACTCACGCTCGGACAGGCGTACCCCGAAGCCCTGGCGCTCCTGCACGTAGTCGCTGGCGATCTCCAAGGCGCGCTTGGCCATGCCGAGCCACCGCATGCAATGGGTGAGACGCGCCGTGCCCAAACGCATCTGGGTGAGCTTCAAGCCGTCGCCGACCTCCATCAGTCGGTTCTCGTCGGGAATCTCCAGTCCTTCGAACTGGATCTCGCAGTGTCCGCCATGTTCTTCCGGTCCCATGATCGGCACCCGTCGCAGGATCCGCCAGCCGGGCTGGTCGCGGTCGAATAGAAAGGCACTGAGATGCCGGCGCGTGTCGGAGCTGTCCGAATTCGTCCGCGCGATCAGAATGAAGTGCTGCGCCACGCCGGCGCCGGTGATGTACCACTTGCGCCCCTCGACCACCCAGCGATCGCCACGCTTCTCCGCGAAGGTCTGGATCATGCCGGGATCCGAGCCGCCGCCCGGGTGCGGCTCCGTCATGGCGAAAGACGAGCGGACGGTCCCGTCCACGATCGGTTGCAGCCAGCGCTCCTTCTGGGCCGCCGTCCCGATCTTCTCCAGGATCATCATGTTGCCGTCGTCGGGCGCGGCACAGTTGAAGCAGACCGGCCCGAAGATGGAGCGTCCCATTTCCTCGTAGCAGGCGGCCATGCCGGTGACCGGGAGCCCCTGCCCACCCCGCGCCTTGGGCATCTGCAGCGACCAAAGCCCTGCCGCGCGGACCTTCGCCTGCACCTGCGCGAGCAGGTCGGGCCGGATGTTCTCATGCTCGTCGAAGTTCGAGGGATCGCGCTCCAGTGGAACGATTTCCTCCGCGACGAAGGCGCGAACGGCTCGACGCAAGCGATCCACATTGGGCGAGAGAGCGAAATCCATTAGCAAGTGTCCTAGAGCTGAGGGAAAGTTGCAGTGCGGATCGTGTCGAACAGAACGTCGTGGGAGGTTGTCACAGGATGGCCGACTGGCCGCCGTCGACGGTGACGACCGCCCCGGTCATGTAGCGCGACGCCTCCGAAGCAAGCAGAAGCAGAGGGCCGTCCAGATCGGAAGGCTCCGCGAAGCGACGCTGCGGAATGCGACGCAACAGGGACTCTCCAGCCGGACTCTGCAGGAAGTCGCGATTGATATCGGTCACGACATAGCCGGGCGCCAAGGCGTTGACCCGGATGTCGTGGCGTGCCAACTCGGCCGCCATCGCGCGCGTCAGGTTGATCAGCCCCGCTTTGGCCGCGCAGTAGCTGGCGACCTGTCCGCTCCCGCTCAGACCGAGGATCGAGGCGACGTTGACGATGGTGCCGCCGTGGTCCAGGCGCACCATGTGACGCGCCGTTTCCTGCGCCACCAGCCAGGCCCCCTTGAGATTGGTGTCGACCACCCGATCCCAGTCCTCCTCGGCCAGTTCCAGAAGAGGTTTGGAGTCCGCCACGCCCGCATTGTTGATTAGCAGATGGATCGGACCCAGTTCGGTTTCCGCGCAGCCCACGGCCGCCCGCACCGAGACGGCATCCCGCACGTCCAGTTCGACCGGCAGCGCACGGCCGCCATAGGATTCGATCTCCGTCTGCAGCTCTTCCAGCCGCTCCGTGCGCCGAGCCGCGATCGCCACTCTAGCGCCGGCCGCCGTCAGAACCTGGGCGAAGTGGCGCCCGAGCCCGCTCGAAGCGCCGGTCACCAAGGCATTCTTGCCGGTCAAGTCGAATAAATTCATAGGATTAATCGATGCTCTTTGCGTCTTCGCGCAGGACGAATTTCTGAATCTTACCGGTCGAGGTCTTCGGCAGGTCGCGAAAGACCACGCTGCGCGGCGCCTTGTAATGAGCCAGGTTGTCCCGACAGAAGGCGATGATCTCCTCCACAGTCGCCTCCATACCCGGCTTGAGCGTGACGAAGGCGCAAGGCGTCTCCCCCCAACGCGCGTCGGGTTTGGCGACCACGGCGGCCTCCAGAACCTTCGGATGTCGATAGAGGGCCTCCTCCACTTCGAGCGAAGAGATGTTCTCACCGCCGGAGATGATGACGTCCTTGGCGCGATCCTTGACCTCGATATAGCCGTCCGGATGGAGAACACCCAGGTCGCCGGTATGAAACCAGCCTCCGGCAAAGGCCTCGTCGGTCGCCGTCGGGTTCTTAAGATAGCCCTTCATCACCGTGTTGCCGCGCAGCATCAGCTCGCCCATCGTCTCGCCGTCGCGCGGCACTTCGATGAGCGTCTCCGGATCGAGCACCGTCGCCTCCTCAAGGGTGACGTAGCTCACCCCCTGGCGCGCCATACGGGCGGCCCGCTGCTCCAGGTCCAGATCGCTCCAGGCATCCTGCGTCGCGCAGTAGGTGGCCGGGCCGTAGCATTCCGTCAGGCCGTAGGCGTGCACCACCTGGAAGCCTTGCTTCTCCATGTTGGCGATCACGGTCGAGGGCGGCGCCGCGCCGCCGGTGACGACCAGCACCGGCCGTCGCAGTTCGCGCCGCACCTCGGCAGGGGCATGGGCCAGCAGGTTCAGAACGATGGGCGCGCCGCAGAGATGGGTGACCTCTCGCTCCTCGATCAAGGCGTAGACCAACTTGGGATCGACCCTGCGCAGGCAGACATGGGTACCCTGGGCGGCGGTCACGCCCCAGGTGAAGGTCCAGCCGGAGCAGTGGAACATCGGCAGCGTCCAAAGGTAGACGCTGCTGCGGTCGAGGCCGTAGGTCACCGCCTGCCCGACCGCGTTCAGGTAGGCGCCGCGGTGATGGTAGACCACGCCCTTGGGATTGCCGGTGGTGCCGGAGGTGTAGAGCAGGCAGAGCGCCTGCCACTCGTCGTCCGGCAATCGCCAGGCGAAGTCCGGATCGCCTTCCTCCAGGAAAGACTCGTAGTCGAGCGCGCCGAGCCGGGCGCCGCGCTCGCCGCCTTGCGCCTCCGTCAGAGGATCGTCGATGTCGATCACCAAGGGGCGCTTGGCGAGTTGCTTTAGCGCACGCTCGATGGTCGGCGCGAACTCGCGGTCCGTGATCAGCACCTTTGCCTCGCCGTGCTCCAGAATGAAAGCGAGATTGGCGGCGTCGAGACGGATGTTGAGCGGATTGAGCACGGCGCCGGCCAAGGGAACGCCGAAATGCGCCTCTAGCAAAGCCGGTACGTTCGGCGCCATGATGGCAACCGTATCGCCCCGGCCGATCCCGCGTTTCTGCAGAGCCGAGGCGAGACGGCGCACCCGCGCAGCCAGTTCGGCGTAACTGTAGACACGGTCGTGAACGACGGCAGGCTTGTTCGGATAGACCTGTTCGGCGCGCTTCAAGAAACTCAGCGGCGAAAGGGCGACCCAGTTGGCGGCGCCGCGATCCAGATCGCGGTCGTAGATAGACAGCCGGCCGTCCTCCGACATCGGCACCTCCCCTCGCCTTGTTCTTCTCGTACCTGGCCCGGTCTCAGACGCGGCCGGCAAGCATAGAGGCCTACTCCCAAGCGAACCAGTCTCGCAAGCTCGTGACTTGCGAGGCCGCTCCGAGCGGCCCACTCTGCAAGGCATGGAACTCGACATCTTCTCGGACGTGATCTGCCCCTGGTGCTTCATCGGCAAACGCAGGCTCGAAGCCGCCGTCGCCGAACGCCCCCAGGAGGGCCTGGTGGTGCGATGGCGTGCCTTTCAACTCAATCCCGATATGCCGGCGCAGGGCATGGAGCGCAGAAGCTACCTGGAGCAGAAGTTCGGCGGCGCGGCCAATGCGCAAAGGATCTACGGTCAGATCGCGACCGTGGGCGCCGAGGTCGGCATCGACTTCGCCTTCGACAAGATCCAGCGCACGCCCAATACGATCGATGCCCACCGCCTGATTCGCCTTGCCGCTCGCCTCGATCGGGAGGAGGCCGTCGTCGAGCGACTCTTCCGGGCCTACTTCCTGGAGGGCGGCGACATCGGCGATCGGGGACTGCTGGCGGAACTGGCCGCCGAAGCCGGAATCGACGCTCAGGAGACCGCAAGCTTTCTCGCCAGCGACGAAGACCGAAGTGCCGTCGAGAGCGAAGACCTCGGCGGGCGTCAGGCCGGGATCACGGGCGTCCCGACCTTCATCGTCAACCGCCGACATGCGGTCCCCGGAGCTCAGCCTCCGGAGGTGCTGCACAAGCTCTTCGACCTCGGCCGCGAAGGTCTGCAGCCCGCCGAAGGCTGATCGGCTAGGAAAAACCCAGGCCCTAGAGAGTTTCGCTCAGGGCGGTAGCGGCAGCGGAGATCCGGGCGTCGTCGGTCCCCCCGATCAGCATGAACTCATAGCCGTCACGCGCCCAGATCGCCGCGCTCATGCCTTCGAGAGAGGCCATCTTTACCGGCACCTCGCCCGTCTGACCCGACCGCAGGATGCAGAGGGCAACCGGCGTACCGTCGCGCGACAGAAAGGCGATCTGCACCAGGGGCTGAGTCTCGAACGCCAGTATCTGCGCGCGCCTCGGCGTCAGCGCGGCAAGCCCGGCGAGGTCTTCCAGCCGAATATCCCGCTGAAGACGTGCGGAGACGCGGGCCAGCTCGGCGGAGAGCTGTTCCGCCGTCGGTGTCTCCGGTCCAAGCGTTTCCGTGATGTAGAGCTTGTGATAGACGGCGGCGACCTCATGCCAGCCTCTGGGTTCGTCGCCAGGCAGCAGAAACAAACCCGACGCGCCGACCAGCAGACCAGCCACGGCTGCGGCAGCCAAGGCCCGTCGGTCGAAGCCACCTCCGCCGACGTCTGCTTCGGCTTTCGACCCCCTCGAGCTCTGCAGAGCGGCGGGCGGCTCCGGCGCCTTGGCCAAAACCGCGTCGAAAGCCTCTTCGAGAAGCTGTCGGTCTAACATGAGACCTTGCAGCCGCTGTCTCAGATCCGGACTGCTTTCAAGCGCGCTCGAAACGGCAGCCGCTTCGGCGCTGCTCATCTGCTTGTCGAGATAGGCGGTCAGGTCTTCGTCGCTGAAACGTTGCAAGGTCATGACGCCGTCTCGGCCGGGGCTTCGGCCAGTCTGTTGGTGAGCTTGCTGCGTGCAGCCGCCAAGCGGCTCATGATCGTGCCCTTCGGCACCTCCATGACAGTAGCGGCTTCCTGGTAGCTGTAGCCTTCGACATAAACAAGCAAGACGGCGATGCGCTGCGCCTCCGGCAAAGCCATGACCTGGGTCAGGAGCTGTCTAGCGAAATAGCTCATGTCGGCATCGAGGCCCATATCGACCAGGTCAGCGCTGTCGATCGCAACCAGACCGCTGCCGCGCCGGACCGCCTGGGCCCTCACTTCATTGTACCAAACGCGCTGGGCGATCCGGAACAGCCAGCGATCGAAGTGACTGCCAGGCTGAAACTGCGCCTGTTTTTCGAGAGCCTTGAGACAGGTCGTCTGCGCGACATCATCCGCCCAGTCCCGCCCTCCGGTCAGAACCAGGGCGTAGCGCCAGAGCCGGGGATAGAAGGTGCGCAGGTCTTCGGCGATCGTCGGGTGATTTCTTTTTCGCCGCCACATCCGAATTTTTCGCGAGATCAGGTGTTAAGGGAAGGCAGCTGGCGAAAAGGCACGTGCGGACAGCCTTGCGTCACCGCTGAACTGCAGGTTCATCCGTACGATGCAGACAGCCGGATCATTTTTCAATAACGGCGGCTCCGCCAGCACGGCGGGTCCCCACATTTGGAGAGGCAACCATGAGGTCAGACTTCAAAGCAGTGTCCTGCGCCCTTCTTCTGCTGGCGCTTCCCGCCGTCGCCGCGGCGAGCGAAGAGCCGGTCGAAGTCGTAACCGCGCAACACAGCTTCAAACTGACCCTGATCGCCACGGGTCTGGAAACGCCTTGGGGCCTCGACTGGCTGCCGGACGGTCGCATCATCGTGACCGAGCGACCCGGGCGCGTCAGGATCGTCGAGCCGGACGGAACTCTGTCCGAACCGCTGGCCGGTGCGCCGGAGACCAGCAACACCTTCCGCGACGGGCTTCTCGACGTTGCGGTCAGCCCGAACTTCTCCGACGACGCGACCGTCTACCTGGCCTATTCGAAGATGGAGGACGAGCTGCGCTGGCTCGAGATCGCAGCGGCTCAGCTCGACGGCGACGCCCTTCTGGAGCTGCGGACGATCTTCAGTTCGGAGGTCAAGGTCGATCAGTTGGAAGGCTTCGGCGCGCGTATCCGCTTCGACGCCGAGGACCGCATGCTGGTGACGGTCGGCGACCATGCGGTTCCGATGGAGGCACAGGATCCCCAGACCAAGGCCGGCAGCCTGCTCCGCCTCAACCTGGACGGCACGCCGGCATCCGGCAATCCCGGCGGCGACCTGCACCCGGCGGTCTTGGCCTACGGCATGAAGAACCCGCAGGGACTGGCCATCGACGGAACGACCGGTGAGATCTGGCTGACGGACCATGGGCCGCGCGGCGGCGCCGAGATCAACCGGCTGATCGAGGGGGCCAACTACGGCTGGCCACTGCGCACCTTCGGGGACTGGATCGGCGAGCCTGGCGCCGTGGAGACGGAAGGCTTCGAGGAGCCGGTCTTCACCTGGGGTATCGCCCCGACCCTCTCGCTGTCGGGACTGGAGATCTACAGCGGAACCGACTTTCCGGCCTGGAACGGAGACCTCTTCGCCGGTTCCCTCAGCCAGCTCGCGCTGATCCGCGTAATGCTGGACGACGACGGCGCCGTCGTCGGAACCGAGTACGTCCTCGACGGCAACATCGGTCGCGTGCGGGAGGTCCGCCAGGGCCCGGACGGCCGCCTCTACGTTCTCAACGACGAGTTCGAAGGCGGTATCTTCCGGATCGATCCCTGACTTGCGGATCAATCCCTGACTCGGCGGAGCCGGCCTTACCGGCGAGGCGGAATCGAGTAGGTGGAGGTAACGTGCGCGACCGGGCTGTCGGGGTCGTCTCCTTCCGCGTAGATCGAGACCTCGCCGTAGGCCAGCCGCTGACCGACCTTCAGCAGGCGACAATCCCCGATCAGGGCGCCCGGCTGCGGTTTGCGCAGGAAATTGATCGAGAGGTTGGTCGTAACCGCCAGTTCGACGCGACCGATGGCCGCCATGACCGCGATCCACATGGCATAGTCGGCCAGCGCCATCATCGCCGGCCCGCTGATCGTGCCGCCGGGACGCAGCAGGTCGGCGTGGTCAGGCAGGCGCGCCTTGCAGCGCCCCCACGCCACCTCGATGGTCTCCATCCCCAACTTCTCGACCAAGGGCAGTTGCGGGTTCAACTCCTCCTTGATCATCGCCGCATCGATCAACGGCTGGCGCTGGGTTGTCGTCTGGTGTTGGGCCGTCGGGCTTGTCATGGAGTCCGCTCCTCCCCATAGCTGTTTTTCCTGTCATAGCGCTTGCAGGGGGCCCGGCGAAAGGCTCAGACTCGAGAAGCAAGCCGCACCGGACAGGGCCTGAAAGGCCGAAACTGAGGAGGAACGCCGATGCCCGAGGATGCCCTACAGCCCCTCGCCGCGCGTGCCGAAGAGCCGCCGGTCCTGCTTCGGCGGGAGTCCGGCGGCGTCGTGACCCTGACCCTCAACAGGCCCAAGGCCTACAACGCCCTGTCCGAGGAGCTTCTGGCAGCCTTGACGCAGGAGCTGGGCCGGATCGCGGAAGACGACAGCCAAAGAGTCGTGGTGATCGAGAGCGCGGGCAAGGCCTTCTGTCCCGGGCACGACCTCAAGCAGATGCGCGCGACGCCCGAGGAAAACTACTATCGCCGACTGTTCACCGCCTGCAGCGAGATGATGCTGGCCATCGTCCGTTTGCCGCAGCCGGTGATCGCCAAGGTTCACGGCCTGGCGACGGCGGCCGGCTGTCAGTTGGTCGCCAGCTGCGATCTGGCCGTTGCGACGCAGGAGGCCCGCTTCGCGACCAGCGGCATCAACGCCGGCCTCTTCTGTTCGACGCCCGCCGTTGCGCTCAGCCGCAACGTTCCCACCAAACCTGCCTTCGAGATGCTGGTGACCGGCGATTTCATCGATGCGGAACAGGCCCGGCAATGGGGGCTGGTCAATCGGGTGATTCCGGCCGATCAGCTGGAGGCCGCGGTCGAGGAGATGACCGGCAAGATCATCGCGAAGTCCGCCGTCGCGGTGCGGATGGGCAAAGAGATGTTCTACCGGCAACGCGAGAAGACCCTGACGGACGCCTACGCCTATGCCGCGGAGGTGATGGCCTGCAACATGATGGCCGAGGACGCGGGCGAAGGCCTGGACGCCTTCATCGAAAAACGCCATCCCGTTTGGAAAAACCGCTGATCTGCTGCGTTCCAGTACGCGGGATGACTGCGGATCCCATCCGGAGTCTGTCGGAGATCTTTTAGCGACGCCGATTGCGCCGGACCGGGCGACTGAGCTAGAGCAAGATCGATGAAGCTGCACCGTCTTTTCGTCTCCCTCACCTGCTGTCTTCTGCTCGCCGCACCGCTTCGCGCCCAGGTGCCTCTGAGTGATCTGCAGCCCGGCGTCGATCTTCTGCTTGCCGGCGACGTGGAATCCGCAGCCGATATCCTGCTTCCGCTCGCGGAGCGCGGGGACCTGGACGCCCGCTATCTGCTGGCGACCGACGCCCAACTTGGCAAGAGTCTGGCCATGGAGGGATGGCGCGGATCACTCGGCGGGCCGGAGGCAGCCGTCGAACAGCTTCAGGCCTGGCTCGGTACGGCGGCCGATGCAGGGCACCCCGGTGCACTGGAGGCCATGGTCAGCCGCGGTCAGAGCCTTGCGACGCGCCTGCACTACGCGGAGCGAGGCGCCGGTGCGGGACTGCCGATTGCTCAGGAATGGCTGGGTGTGGTGCGCTTTGGCGCTTACGGAGAAGGCGAGGCCCGTCCGGAAGACGCGGTGGCCTGGCTGCGGCTGGCAGCCGAGGCCGGGCGGTCGTCCGCCGCGATCGCGCTCGGCGTGCGCTATCTGAACGGCAACGATCTGCCGCTCGACCGGAATCATGGCGTGCAGTGGCTGATCTACGCGACCGATTTGGGCGACCCCACGGCACTGCTACCGCTCGCGCGGGCCGGAACGTCGGATCCTTCCCTCGTGGGCGGTCGTGAAGAAGCGCTACGCTGGCTGATGACCGCCCAGGAGAACCTTGGCGAGGGTCTGGCCCGTTCGGCCCGGGAACTGCGCGATTCCTTGGAGCGGGATGCCGTCCGGCGGGCGGAAGACGACGCTCGCATCTGGTGGGAGCGGAAGCGCGCAGACCTCTCGACCGCCCTCGGCCGGACCGACCGCTGGCTGCAGGAGTCTTTCGAGGAGGACCGGGACTGGGCGAACTGGGAAGTGGCCTTCCTGGCCTCCAACGTCGACTGTCCCGCCCCGACGCTGCAGCGCCTGGTCATCAACAACTATGAAGCCAGCGGCCACTTCGACGCCTGCATGCGCGACGGGCTTTCCGCCTACGGCGTGCGCTGACGGAACCGCCCGAGTCACATCGCCAGACCACATCGGCGAACCACATCGAAAGCAGCGTCGCTATCGCCTGAAGCGGCCAAGCGGTCCGTGGCGAAGACCGCATCGGCGCTTTCATCCCGTCAACCGCGCAAACGTTGATCGCGCCCGGCAGTTCGGCGCATCCTGTCGATTGTCACCCGAACGCGCGTTGCTCCAGCGCTGTCACGATCGCTCTCGCAACGGCTCTTTTCCTCAGATCCCGGATCCCATGACCCACACCACCTATGCCGACAGTTACCTGCGCCGTATCCTGAAGGAGACCAAGACCATCGCCATGGTCGGCGCGTCCGCCAACTGGAATCGACCGAGCCACTTCGCGATGAAGTACCTGCAGACCAAGGGCTACCGAGTGATCCCGGTCAATCCCGGACAGGCAGGAAAGCCGCTGCTGAACGAAATCTGTTACGCGCATCTATCAGACATTCCCGAGCGCTTCGATCTGGTCGACATCTTCCGCAACTCCGAGGCGGCCGGCGCCATCGTCGACGAGGCCATCGCCCTGAAGGAAACCAAGGGAATCCGTACGATCTGGATGCAGCTGGGCGTCCGCAACGAGGCAGCGGCCGCGCGCGCGGAAGCCGCCGGACTGCAGGTGGTCATGGACCGTTGCCCGAAAATCGAATTCGGCCGCCTGAACGCCGAACTCTCGTGGGGCGGCTTCAATTCCGGCATCATAAGCTCCAAGCGCCGTAAGCTCGGCGCCTGACTGGACCAACGAAGACGGACCCATGAGGGAGGACCTGCGATTATGAGTAGCGACACACCCGGTTTCGAAACGTTGCAGCTCCATGCCGGAACCCAGCCGGACCCGGTTACGGGAGCACGGCAGACGCCGATCTATCAGACGACCTCCTACGTCTTCGAGGACGCGGACCACGCGGCGAGCCTGTTCAACCTCCAGACCTTCGGCTTCATCTACTCGCGCCTGACCAATCCGACGGTCTCCGCCCTGGAGGAGCGGCTGGCGGCGCTCGAGGGCGGAAAAGGCGGCACGGCCTGCGCGTCCGGTCACTCGGCGCAACTGCTCGCCCTCTTCCCGCTGATGGAAGCCGGCGACGAGGTCATCGCCTCGACCCGTCTCTACGGTGGCTCGATCACGCAGCTCTCGAAGTCCTTCCGCAAGTTCGGCTGGACCGTGCGCTTCGTCGACTTCGACGACCACGACGCGGTTCGGGCCGCCGTCGGTCCGAAGAGCAAAGCCATCTTCTGCGAGGCCCTGGCCAACCCAGGTGGCGTGGTGACGGACCTGGAAGCCATCGCGGCCATCGCGGAAGACGCCGGGATCCCGCTGATCGTCGACAACACCATGGCGACGCCCTACCTCTGCCGGCCGATCGACTACGGTGCGACCCTGGTCGTGCATTCGACGACCAAGTTCCTGACCGGCAACGGGACCGCCATGGGGGGCGCTGTCATCGACTCCGGCCGCTTCGACTGGGCCCGAAACGACAAGTTTCCCAGCCTTGCAGGTCCGGAAGAGGCCTATCACGGTCTGAACTTCCTGGAGACATTCGGCGACCTCGCCTTCACCATGCATTCCCACGCGGTCGGACTGCGCGACCTGGGGCCCTGCCAGTCTCCGATGAACGCCTGGCTGACCCTGCTAGGCACCGAGACCCTGTCCCTGCGCATGGACCGGCACTGCGCCAACGCCCTGGCCGTGGCGGAGTTTCTGGAGGCGCACCCGCAGGTCGAGTGGGTCTCCTACGCCGGCCTGGGTTCAAGCCCCTACAAGTCCCTGACTGATAAGTACCTGCCCAGGGGCGCCGGCGCGGTCTTCACCTTCGGCGTCAAGGGCGGTTACGAGGCCGGACGCGCGGTGGTGGAGAACTGCGAGATGCTGAGCCATCTGGCCAACATCGGCGACACCCGATCGCTGATCATCCATCCCGCTTCGACCACGCACCGGCAGTTGACCCCGGAACAGCAGACGGCCGCAGGCGCTGGACCCGAGGTCGTGCGTCTGTCGATCGGCATCGAAACGCTCGACGACATCGTCGCCGACTTGGACCAGGCTCTGACACAAGCGGAGAGAAAAGCCGCGGAGTGAAGCCGTCGCATCCCGGAAGGATCTTCGACCGGAGTGTCGCAACAGCGGCGGCGTGGCCGGGACGTTAGGTTTCTGGAGAAGAGCGCCCTGCCCCGTCGCATCCGGTCCGGAGATCGGGGAAAACAAGCGCGCACTGCGCGAGACGATCTCCGTTACCGGAAGCCCTTCTGGAAGCCGGCTTCGCCGGTGCCGTCATTCTGATCATGCTGAAGCGCCTCGCCCATGATCTGGCGCAGCCGTCTTCGATCATCCTGACCACCGGTACCGACGTCGCCGGCTTCTTTTCCTTCCTGGGAGTTGCGACCCTGCTGATGGCAACTCTCTAGGCCCCCTCGCTCAGGACGGGTCGGCCTTATCGGCGAACTGACGCCAGCTTAGCGAGTTTTCTAATTTTAGACTCGAGAAAACTTCGCCAAGCATCTGCGCTTAAGAAATGAATGGTGAACTCTGGACCGTAGCCATCCGTCCGCCGTCCGGCGTCTCCACCTCCACCTGGGTGCCGCCGGTCCAATGGCTGAGTTGGACCATGCCGATCGCCACGTTGGTGCTGAAGTCCGGCGACCAGGCCGCCGAAGTCACCTGTCCGACCCGCGTCGTGGTGCCGGGCGCGTAGAGAGGCCAAGGCTCCAAACAGGCCGGTACCGGCTCGCCCTCGATGGCAAGACTACGGATCTGACGCACGGGCCCTTCCATGGCGGTGCGCAAAAGCGCATCGCGGCCGACGCAGCCGATGGCCATGAAGGTATCGCAGAAGCGGCCGAGGCCGCATTCGTGGGGGGTGTTGTCCCGCGTCATGTCGTTGCCGTAGGACAGCAGCTGCGCCTCGATGCGCTCGATCAGGTTCGGGCAGCCGGCCTTGACCTGCAGATCGGCGCCGTTGGTCATCAAGGCATCCCAAAGCGGCTCCGCCAACTCAGCCGGCTCCAGGTAGATCTCGAAGCCGCCCTGCTTCGAATAGCCCGAGCGGGCGACGACCAACTCGCGTCCCTGAAAGGGCAGGACGCTGAAACGGAAGAAGCGGATGTCGCGGACGCTGGGACCGAAGATCCGCGACATCAGTTCCTCGGCCTGCGGCCCTTGCACTGCCAGGGGCGAGACATCCGGTTCGGTGATGTCGACATCCAGCCGAAAGCCGTAGGCGAGGCCCTTGGCCCAAAGCAGAAGATCGCTGTCGGCGATGGAAATCCAGTACCGATCCTCGGCCAGCTTGACCGTCACGGGATCGTTCAGCATGCCGCCGGTCTCGTCGACCATCGGCGTGTAGTAGCAGCGTCCCGGCATCATGGCCCGCAGGTCGCGCGGCGTCAGCATCTGCAGCAGACGCGCAGCCTCGCGCCCCCGAACCTCGATCTGGCGCTGACAACCGACATCCCAGACCTGCACGTGGCGCTTGAGATGATGGTAGTCGGCCTCCAAAGCGTCGAAGGCCGTCGGCAGCAACATATGATTGTAGACGGTATAGGCCTGAACGCCCGACCGCTCGACCCGGTCGGAGAAGGGCGTGCGCCGAATGCGCCGCGACGGCGTGAGGGTAAAGGTTTGCCCCATCTCGACTTTCCTCGCTAAACGTCTCTCCGACCTAGGTAACCGAGATCGCCGAGCCGTGCCTCGGCGAGGGCGACATCGCGATGGCGTTCCTAGGCTAGCCTGCGTAGGCATGCCGTCGATCGGGGAAGCGGAATGAGCGAAGACATTTCCATCTACGTCGATGCCGACGCCTGCCCGGTAAAGGCGGAGGTCTATCGGGTCGCCGAACGCTACGGCCTGAAGGTCTACGTTGTGGCCAACGACATCATGAGCGTGCCGCGCGATCAGCCGAACGTGGAGCTGGTGGTCGTCAGCGACCGCTTCGACGCTGCCGACGACTGGATCGCGGAACGGGCCGGCGCGCGCGATATCGTCGTCACCAGCGACGTGCCGCTCGCCAGCCGCTGCGTGAAGGCAGGCGCCTACGTTCTAGCGCCGAACGGACGCGTCTTTACCTCCGACTCGATCGGGATGTCTGTGGCGGTCCGCAACCTCATGCAGGACCTCCGCGCTGGCGGCGAGAACCTCGGCGGTCCCGCGCCCTTCTCCAAGAAAGACCGCTCGGCCTTTCTCTCCGCGCTCGATCTTGCGGCGAACCGCGTGCGGCGGCGCGTTCCCTAGAGCAGGCTCGCTCGAGGGTCAGTCGTAGGTCGCAACCTCGACCAGATTGTCGTCGGGGTCACGAATGTAGAGCGACGTGACGGGGCCCAAAGCCCCGACCCGGGGTACCGGGCCGGCGACCAAAGGAATTCCGGCGGCCTCAAGGGTTTCCCGCACCTGCTCCAGCGGTACGGCGGCGATGAAGCAGATATCGGCCGAGCCCGGCGTCGGGTTGCCAGCCTTCGTATCGATGGGGCTGGGATTGGGATGCAGGTTGATTTTCTGCTGGCCGAAACGCAACGCGGTCCGGCCCTCGCCGAAGGTCTCGCGCTCAAGCCCCAAGGCCGTCTCGTAGAAATCGCAGGTTCTCTCGATGTCCTCGACAGTCAGTACGAGATGATCCAGACTCTCGACCAAGGCCATTGCGCTCTCCCTTTCAGGTTTCTTGTCTACTCGGCGGGTTGCGGTGCGGCGACCGCCTCCGCCTTGCGGTCACCGGGCAGAAAGACCGCCGCCAGCGTCGCGATCAGCGCCAGGCCGGCGGCCAGGATGAACAGCCAGGTGAACTCGTCCGTCGTCTGCTTGATCTCGGCGACCGCCCAGATTGCGGCCGGCGCCGTCCCGAAGGCCAGCACGAACTTGGCGCCATAGGCCAGACTTCTATGGCGTTCAGGCGTATAGCGGGCCAGCAGCATGTTCTCGGCCGGAAGCGCACCTGTCGACAGCAGCACCGCCAAGGCGGCCGCGACGACCAGCGGCAGACCGCCGAACAGTCCGATGGCGACCAACACGGGAACCTGTAGCAGAAAGGCGCCGATGTAGAGCGGTTTCAGGGGCAGCCTGTCAGCCAGATGGCCGCCCAGGATCTGCATGATGCCACCGACCGTGTAGACGATCGCCACGAGGGCGCCGATTCCGAACGCCCCCTCGCCCACCATATCGCGCAGCCGCAGGTCGAAGACCTTTGGCAGAGCGGCCTGAGTGGCCTGAAACAGCAGGCCCATCACAGTCATGGTCAGCACGAGAACCAGGAAGACGCGCAGCAGTTCCCCGCGCCCGGAGGGTTGGTGCGCCACCGTGTCGCCAGCGCCTTCCGTAACCAGACCGCGCAGAATGGCCAGCCAGAGCAGAAGGCCCGTGACGATACTTACGACCCCGGGAACGATGAAGGCGGCCCGCCAAGAGAAGAGGTCGATCAGCGAGCCCGCCACCAGCCCGGCCGAGGCCACGCCGACGGCCCCGAATACGCCGTTGATGCCGAGCGCGCGGCCACGCTTGCTGGCCGACTTGACCAGCCAGGCGATGCCGACCGGATGATAGATCGCCGCGAAGAGGCCGATCGCCGCCAGACCGATCAGCAAGGCCGTCGGTTGATCGACCAGACCGCAAAGGATGGCAGCGGCGCCCATGCCCAGAAAGTAGACGACCATCATCCCGCGTGCCGACCAGCGGTCGCCTAGCCAGCCAGCGGGCAAGGCAGCCAGACCGACCAGCAAGGCACCGAGAGTCCAGAGTTCGATCAACTCGTGATACGGCAGGCGCCAGACCTCCTCCAGCGAGAGCACGATCACGAAGTAGAAGGCCGTGAAGAGGTGGACGTAGAGGTGACCCAGGCAGCTGAAGATCAGCGGCAGCCGGGCGGACGGCGCGGACATGAAGTTGACCTGGCGGTGTAAAAGCTAAGGCAGCTTGCCGCGCCGCGCCTGGCGGAGCAAGACAACGACCCGCATGGCTGGCTTGCCGAGCTCCCAGGCTTCTCAATCGGCCTCGCCCGTCTCACGGCCGATCCAATCAAGGAACGGCTGGTGACCCGGTTCGATCGGCAAGGCGACCACACAGGGCAGATCGTAGCCGTGCGCCTCGACGATCAGGCGGGTCGCCGCCGGTACCAGGTCGGCACGGGTCTTGGCAATCAGGATCGATTCACTGCCTTCCTCGACACGCCCTTTCCAACGGAAGATCGGCGTCATGCCGCCGATGACGTTGGCGCAGGCGGCGAGACGTGCCTCCACAAGGGATCTGCCGATCGCCTTGGCCTCCTCCTCCGTCTCCGTCGTCACATAGAGCAGCTTGTAAGTCATGGCTTTCCGGTCGCCCGCTGGAACATCGATCTGGAGATCGCTACCTTAAGTGTGATGCCACGCAATCACCGGGTTTACAAAGCAGACTCGGCAGATCGCGCGCTGGAGGTGCGGAATGGCGATGCTGCGACGGGGAAGACGAAGCGCGACGGCCGCCCAGCGCGCCTATCTGCGGCGTGGCCTCGACCAGCCGGGCGGCAAGCTCCCGCTCTTCGACGAAGAGGGACAACGCTACTCGGGCAGTACGATAAGAAGCTGTATCGAGCGCGGCTGGGCGGAACCCTGGTTCGACAACCCGATCAAGCCGGACTGGTTGGTCTGCCGCTTGACCTCGGCGGGACGCCGCCTTTTCGAGAAAGGCGATGGGTCAGAGGGCTAGCCCCGTTTCCTGCAAGAGAAGGTGAAGTGGAAATGGTCGGGACGGCAGGATTTGAACCTGCGACCCCCAGTCCCCCAGACTGGTGCGCTACCAGGCTGCGCTACGTCCCGATCCTTTTTGCCCCGGCTGCAACTCAACCCGGGCTTTCGGCTGCGGCGACCGCTCCTGGCGAGGCGGTCCAGCACGAGGCCGCTATATAGCCGGCACGGCTGCGGCTGACAACACGCGCTTGATTCCACCGTTGCAAAGAGTTCTCGCAGGAACGCTCGAGAGCCCGGCGCCCCTGGTCTAGCGAGGCGCGGACGCTTTCTGCAGAAGGTCGCGTAAGCCGGCCAGCTCCTTACGCAGGTCCGTCAGCTCGCGACGAAGAGTGGCCGGCAGCTCGGCGGTTTCGCGGCCTTCGGACGCAGCGGCCGGCAGACCTTCCCCCTTGGATTCGCGCAAGAGCTTCTGGACACCCTTGATCGTGTAGCCCTCGCGATAGAGCAGATCGCGGATGCGACGCAGCAGCTCGATATCGCTCGGCCGGTAATACCGCCGTCCGCCGCCGCGCTTCAGCGGGCGAACTTGGCTGAACTTGGTTTCCCAGAACCGCAGGACGTGCTGCGGCACGTCCAACTCCTCCGAGACTTCACTGATGGTTCGGAAAGCATCGGCGGACTTTCCGCCGGCACGACCGGCGCCACGCCCGCCCGACTGGTCGCTTGCCTGGCTTGCCGGCTGTTCGCTATCGCGCATGCTGCGTCCGGAAAGGGCTTGATCGGTCACGAGGTACTCGGTCCCGCGCTACTATCCTGAGAAGAGGTCAGCCGTGATCGGCTTGATTGATTTTCTGTTTCAGCACGTGCGACGCACGGAACACCAACACACGGCGCGGCAGGATCGGAACCTCTTCACCGGTTTTGGGGTTGCGCCCCACGCGCTCGCCCTTGTGACGCACGGAGAAGCTGCCGAAGGAGGAGATCTTCACGCTGTCACCGGCGACCAGCGCGGACGAAATCTCGTCCAGCACTGCCTCGACCAGCTCTGCAGACTCGTTTCGGGAGAGGCCGACTTCTTCGTAGACAGCCTCACTGAGATCGGCCCGTGTAATGGTCGACCCGCTCATCAGCGCCTCCCCTCTATAAGCTGAAACAAGAGGTTACTTGAGTGCGTTCAAGCGGTCAATCATACGAGGTGTGCAAATAACAGGACAGAAGGCCGGCGGCTACCATCGCACCACGGCCGAGCCCCAAGTGAAGCCGCCGCCCATCGCTTCGAGCAGCAGAAGATCGCTTGGCTGGAGCCGTCCGTCGACTCCGGCAGCATCGAGTGCCAGCGGAATCGAGGCGGCGGAGGTATTGGCGTGCTTGTCGACGGTCACGACGACCTGGTCCATCGGAAGATTCAGGCGCTTGGCCATCGCCTCGATGATCCGAACGTTGGCCTGATGAGGAACCAGCCAGTCAATGTCGCCCGGCGTGAGATCGTTGGCCTCAAGCGCCGTGTCGATGGCTTCGGCCATGCGGACCACGGCATGCCGGAAGACTTCCCGCCCCTCCATCCGCAGATGCCCGGTGGTCTGGGTCGAGGAGGGTCCGCCGTCCACGTAGAGTGCGTCGTGGTGACGACCGTCGGAATAGAGATGAGTCGAAAGCACGCCGCGGTCGCCATTGTCACCGCGTCCCTCCTCGGCCCGCAGCAGCACGGCGCCTGCGCCGTCTCCGAACAGCACACAGGTCCCGCGGTCGTTCCAGTCGAGGATCCGGCTGAAGGTCTCCGCTCCCACCACCAAAGCCGTTTTGGCCTGTCCCAGTCGCAGGAAGTTGTCGGCCACCGCCAGGCCGTAGACGAAACCGCTACAGACGGCCTGCACGTCGAAAGCCGCACCGCCGGTCGCGCCGAGCTGCGCCTGCACACGCGTGGCCGTCGCTGGGAAGGTTTCGTCGGGGGTCGCCGTGGCGCACACGATCAAGTCGACCGCCGTGGCGGGTACCCCAGCACGCTCCAGGGCCTGCCGGCAAGCCGCGACGGCGAGATCCGAGGTCAGCTCGCCTTCGGCGGCGATATGGCGCTGACGTATGCCCGTACGCTTCACGATCCAATCGTCGGAAGTCTCAACCTTGCGGGCGAGTTCGTCGTTGGTCCAAACGGTTTCCGGCAGGTAAGCGCCATGTCCGATCACTTGCGCACGCAACGGCATAGGTATTCCGGGAAGCTTGGGCCGGTGCCGCGCTAGACGGCGGCGGCCTGGGCGGTACTGGAGGGACGACGGTCGAGCTTCTCGATATCCGCACGGATGGAGTCGATGAAACGGTGGCGTGCCAGATCGACCGCAAGGGTCACGGCATGGGCGAACCCTAGGGCGTCGCTGCCACCGTGACTCTTGACGGCGATACCATTGAGGCCCAGCAGGACGGCCCCGTTATAGCGGCGCGGATCGACCCGCTTGCGTAGCTTGCGCATCGCCGGCTTGGCGAGGAGATACCCGAGCTGAGCGAGAGGCGAGGACCGGAAGGTTCGGCGCAGGAACTCCGTGTAGAGCTTCACAGTACCCTCGGCCGTCTTCAGCGCGACATTGCCCGAGAACCCGTCCGTCACCACGACATCCGTCGTGCCGCTCGCGATATCATCGCCTTCGACGAAACCATAGAAGCGGCCCGGAAGATTGGCGTCGCGCAGGATCGCCGCGGCTTCCCGAAGTTCCTCATGGCCTTTCTGCTCTTCCGATCCAACGTTCAGCAGGCCAAAGCTCGGCTCTTCCAGCCCGAGAACCGAGCGGATGAAGGCGTTCCCCATCACAGTGAACTCGACCAGGTTCTCGGCGTCGCAAGTGACGTTGGCCCCGAGATCGAGCATCACCGACTCGCCACGCAGCGTGGGGAAGAACGACGCCATGGCCGGACGGTCGATGCCCTGGACCATCTTCAGCGCGAACTTGGCCATCGCCATGAGGGCGCCGGTATTCCCCGCGGACACGCAAGCGTCCGCCTCTCCGTCCCGCACCGCGTTGATCGCCAGTCTCATGGAGGAGTTACGACCACTGCGCAGGGCAACCGAGGCACGCTCGTTGGAGTCGACCACATCGTCCGTATGAACGATCCGGGATACCTTGTTGAGCTTCTTCAACTTGGTCAGGAGCGGACGAATCTGCTCCTCTCGGCCGAAGAAAACGAACTCGAGGTCCGGCTTGCGGCGCAAAGCCATGTTCGCGCCCCGCACGACGACGGCCGGCGCGTGATCGCCTCCCATGGCATCCAACGCAATGACTAAACGGCTGCTCACGGCCTCTTCAGAGTCCTCGTGCCTCAGAGCGTGATCACTCGCAACCTAGAACTCGTCCTTCGGCTCCAGGATCTGCCGACCGCGATACATGCCGGTTTTCAGATCGATATGATGCGGACGGCGCAGTTCGCCGCTGTCCTGGTCCTCAACGTAGCTCGGAGTCTTCAAGGCGTCATGGGCGCGGCGCATATCGCGGCGCGACTTCGACACCTTCTTCTTAGGTACTGCCATCTTTCACGTTCCTTATTATTGCGGGGCCCACTGACCCCTCTGGAGGGGCAATCCCCTCATCCGATAAATTCACGGCCCGGAGGCGCTAGGCCCCTGAGCTCGAAATCCTTCATACACGCGTCGTTCGGGCCACAGGTTCTCAGAATCCTGAGATTCCCGCCCCTCTTAGCCCAAAACAAAAGCGGGCGGCAAGGGCGCGGGCCGGCCAACCGGGGCCTTTGTCACAGACGGCCCTGCCCTCTTATGTCTTATCCCCCCGCTCCAACCTTAGTTGTTGCAGCTTGGCGAAGGGAGACGCCTCGCCGGACCTACCAGACACGGGCTGTGCCCCCTCTGTCGCCGGAGCACCGGCTTCCGCCGGGCCGAACTCGGTCTTGGCGAGCACGGCTTCGGCGGCGCGCGGAAAGGGATCGAGGGCGACAGCCAGCGTCTGCGCCATAGCCTCGCCCAGGTCGATCGCTCCCTGCTCGATCGGCTCCGGCGGATCATCGCCTTCCGCGTCGACCAAGACCTCGCCTGCGGCCTGCACCTGACCCTCCGACGCGAAACGGAGCGATACCGGGAGATCGAGGGCAAAAGGAACAGGCTCCAGACTCACGACGCAGATCTGTGCCCCTTCCGCATAGAGCCGACCGCTGACGCGAACCAAACCGGCGGCCTCTCGATCGACCTGTAGATCAGCGCTCAGCCTATCCAATCCAGCAAGATCGAAACGCGCGGCCAGGGCCTCGCGTTCCACCGGCCTTGCATCGATCTCGACCGCGGCGGTCTCCGCACCGAGCTTATCCAAAGCAAAGGGACGCGAAAACTCGGGGTCCACCAGAGGCGTCCCTGCTTCAGTCTCTACCTGCATGCCCTTCCGCATGGTCGTTTCCTCACCGCCCCCCGACCGCGCGGAGCGGCGGACACTAGTGAAGCCTCTCTCCAGGGTCAACTCCGCAACTCAAGCTGGCGAAACGAACCCTCGCCCGGCCTTTAGGCCGCGCTTTCCGAAGAGCTGCCCGGCGCCGAGGGCGGGGGTCCGAAGAGCAGCCGGCCGGAGAGAAGCTGCGCCAGCGGTTGATCGGCCAAGCCACGGCTTTCCTGCCGCAGATAGGTCGCTACGGCGCGGATCTGCAAGGGGTCCGGCGGTTCCCCGCTTCCATAGAGATTACGCGCCAGGGCCGCCTCCAGATCGGTAGGTTCCGACGCCGCGAGCGCGCGCTCGTAAGCGCGGTAGCGGCCCATCAAGGCCTCTCCCATGGCCTTGAGCCGCTTGGCACTGCCGTGATCCCCAGCCCCGCTGATCCGAACCGACTGATCTAGGTGGAAGGCCATGATGTCGAACAGGCGCTGCGACAGGTCCTCCGTCGCGCCGCGATCCAGCTTCAGGCGATGGAAAACCAGGAAGGAATGGAGGGCCAGCAGGTCGAAACGACCATCTGTGCTGTCCGGGACCCCGAGATCGGTGTAGAAGGCGGGTTGGCGGGCCTGATCGACAATGGCGTCGTAAAGCGCACGCGCGGCTTCGTCTCCACGGCGGTCGCCGGGGGTCTTCAGAGGGTTGCGGCTGAACAGTCGTGTGAGCACAATCGTGCGCCTTTCGTAAGGCTTCCGTGGTCGCGGCAGGTTCTACCGACCGGTCATCGTGAAATGGCGGGATCCGGCGGGAGGTCAAGGAGAGGCTGCCGAGCGCGATCTTCCTGCTTGGAGGGGGTTTCGCCTCCAGTTCAGACGTAACTCGTACATTGGGACGGATGAAAGACGATGTTCGAACCGACACTGCCTTCCCTTCGCAGACTGCTGCTGGTCGGCACGGCGGCTTTACTTATCACCGGCTGCGCGGAGCGGGTGGATGTGCGCGGCAACCTACCGGACGTCGAGCAGGTGGTGGAGATCCAGCCCGGCATCTCGACCCGTGACGATGTCGTTCGCATCCTGGGGACGCCCTCTACCCTCTCCAGCTTTCAGGACCGCACCTGGTACTACATCGGTCAGCGTCAGGAACAGTTCGCGTTTCTTCGCCCCGAGATCACGGACCGCAGCGTCCTGATCGTTACCTTCGACGAACGGGGACTGGTGCAGGAAACCCGCCTGAATACGATCGAGGACGGTCACAATGTCGATCTCGTCGAGCGGGAAACCCCCACCGAGGGCCGCGAACTGACGGTCCTGCAGCAGCTCTTCGGCAACCTGGGCCGTTTCCCCGGCTCCACGGGGCAGTAGAGCCGGGACTTCGACGCGCCGATCCGAAGAGCGCGAAGCAGCGACGCCCCAAAGAAAAAGGGCCCGGAGAGATCTCCGGGCCTTTCTTCTTTTTGCTCGCCAATCGTTAGTGAGCGAGCACCGCGAGCAGCAACAGCGCCACGATGTTGGTGATCTTGATCATCGGGTTGACGGCCGGGCCGGCGGTGTCCTTGTAGGGATCGCCCACCGTGTCGCCGGTGACGGCGGCCTTGTGGGCCTCGGACCCCTTGCCGCCGTGATTGCCGTCCTCGATGTACTTCTTGGCGTTGTCCCAGGCACCGCCGCCCGCCGTCATGGAGATCGCGACGAACAGTCCGGTAACGATCACGCCCAGCAGCATGGCGCCGACCGCAGAGAGCGCCGCCGACTGATCGGCCACCGCCCAGACCACGAAGTAGAGCACCAGCGGCGAGAAGACCGGCAGCATGGAGGGGACGATCATCTCCTTGATCGCCGTCTTGGTCAGCATGTCGACGCAGCGCGCATAGTCAGGCTTCTGCGTGCCTTCCATGATGCCCGGCATCTCCTTGAACTGACGTCGAACCTCCTCGACCACCGCGCCGCCGGCACGGCCGACCGCCATCATGCCCATCGCACCAAAGAGATAGGGCAGCAGGCCGCCGATGAAGAGCCCGATCACCACGAAGGGATTGGACAGCGAGAAGTTCACCACCACGCCCTCGAAGGCTTCGACCCCTTCCTGGATGAAGAAATTGAGATCCTCCGTGTAGGCGGCGAAGAGCACCAGGGCGCCGAGACCGGCGGAGCCGATGGCGTACCCCTTGGTCACCGCCTTGGTGGTGTTGCCCACGGCGTCCAGGGCGTCGGTCGTATCCCGCACGCTGGCATCCAGATCGGCCATCTCTGCAATGCCACCGGCGTTGTCCGTGACGGGGCCGAAGGCGTCGAGCGCTACCACCATGCCGGCAAGGGCCAACATGGCCGTCACCGCAATGGCGATACCGAAGAGGCCGGCCAGAACATAAGTCAGGTAGATGCCGATCACGATCACCAGAGCCGGCAGGGCCGTGGCTTCCATGGAGACGGCAAGCCCCTGGATCACGTTAGTGCCGTGCCCCTTGACCGAAGCCTCGGCCACCGACTTGACGGGCCGGAAGCCGGTGCCGGTGTAGTATTCGGTGATCACGACGATCAGACCGGTCACGGCCAGCCCCACCAAAGCGCAGAGGAAGAGGTCGAAGCCGTTGAAGACGGTGTCGCCGTAGCTGTAGTCGGTGCCGAACCCGAGCGTGGCCCAGGTCACGGGAATGAAGGCGACTGCAGAGAGCAGGACCGAGGCGCCGAAACCCTTGTAAAGCGCCGCCATGATCTTCTTGCTCGGGCCGAGCTTCACGAAATAGGTGCCGGCGATGGAGGTGAAGATGCAAGCAGCACCGATCAGAAGCGGATAGACCATCATCTCCGGCAGAAAGGCCTGTCCGGCGAAGATGATCGAGGCCAGCACCATGGTCGCGCCGACTGTCACCACGTAGGTTTCGAAGAGATCGGCTGCCATTCCGGCGCAGTCGCCGACGTTGTCGCCCACGTTGTCGGCGATCACGCCGGGATTGCGGGGATCGTCCTCGGGAATGCCCGCCTCGACCTTACCGACCAGGTCGGCGCCGACGTCCGCGCCCTTGGTGAAGATCCCGCCGCCAAGACGGGCGAAGATCGAAATCAGGGAGGCACCGAAGGCCAGCGCGACCAGGGCGGCCACGATCTCGCGGTCGGCGAGATCGAAGCCGATCAGCAACAGCAGCCCAAAGTAGAGGCTGAGCCCCAAGAGAGCGAGCCCGGCGACCAGCATGCCGGTCACCGCGCCGGACTTGAAGGCGACGTCCAGGCCCTTCTCCAGCCCGCCGGTCGCGGAGGCCTGGGTCGTACGCACGTTCGCGCGCACCGAGACGTACATGCCGATGTAGCCGGCCAGCCCCGACAGCACCGCGCCGATCAGAAAGCCGATCCCGACAATCGGCCCGAGTAGGATCGATACCACCACGAAAATGACCGCGCCGACGATGGCGATCGTTCGATACTGGCGGTTGAGATAGGCTGCGGCGCCTTCCTGGATCGCCGCCGCGATTTCCTGCATGCGTTCGCTGCCGGCATCGGCCCCGAGGACCGATTTCGCCGTGATCGCGCCATAGCCCACAGCGACCACACCGCTGAGGATGACGAGAATCAGTGTCAATTCCATGAGACGCTTCCCCCGGTTTGTTCGAACCGACTTCCCACCCATGCCGCGCCGTCGATAGGACGGTCATCGCGGACACTCGAAAGTGGTGTGAAATAGCCCGTGCCTTCCGCCTTCTGACGGAGCGCGCGGACCATGGCAGAACTGCCAAGTTATGGCAACAGAGTGAACGAAATCCGGCAGATACCGGTTAGGCAAGGCCGAAATCCGGCGCGACTAGGCCACCAGGGTCCGGCGCGATCCCAGCCAGGTCAGAGCCGCGAGAACGAGAAGAAGCGGCACGACCACAGCGAGGTTCACCGCCTCCCACCCCAGGCCGTTGTAGAGCGCACCGGACGAGAAGGCCGTTACGGCGACGGTCCCCCAGATCAGCGTATCGTTCAGCGCCTGCACCTTGGCCTTCTCCTCCGGCCGATAGGTCTCGGTCACCAGACTGGTGCCGCCGACATAGAGGAAATTCCAGCCAAGGCCGAGCAGCACCAGTGCCACCGAGAAGTGCGTGACCTCAACACCGGAGAGGTTGACGCCGACACAGACGAGGATCAGCAGCACGCCGAGACCGAGAATCGGCAGATGACCGAATTTCTGAATCAGATGCCCCGTGAAAAAAGAAGGCGCATACATACCCAGTACGTGCAGTTGGATGACGAAAGCGGCGACCTCGAAGGGGTGATCGCAGCCAAGCATGGCCAAAGGCGTCGGCACCATGATCAGATTCATCGCGCCATAGCCGACCATCGCCGCCAGAACAGCGACGATGAAGGTGGGCTGACTAGCAATCTCAAGTAGAGAGCGTCCGCTGCGTCCATCCGCGGAGGCGACCGGGGTCGGGATCCGCACCAGCCGCAACAAGGCGATGACGATCAGGTTCAAAACGGCGACTGCGAGGAATCCGCCGAAGAAGAGCAATGGTTCGAAGAGATCGCGGGTGTGCTTCGCCAATTCCGGCCCCAGGATCGCGGCCGCCGTGCCGCCCGCCATGACGAGGGAAATCGCCTTGGGCCGAAAGCCGGGGCTGGCCGTGTCCGCCGCAGCAAAACGATAGAAGCCGCCGTGCACGGCCATGACTCCCAGGAAGGCCGAACCGACGCAGAGCAGCAGGAAACTGCCGTACCACACGGCAGCCGCGCAGATCAGGCTGCCGAGCACGCCACAGACGGCCCCGACGGTGAAACCCGCCCTTCGGCCGAAGCGCTGCATGAAGAAAGAGGCGGGAACGGTGCTGCAAAGCACCGCCAGGAACTGAAGGGCCAAGGGCAAGGTGGCGAGCTTGGGATCCGCCGCCAGCATGTAGCCGACCACTGCCGAGACGGTCATCAGCAGGCTAAGACTGCTGATCGTCAAGGCCATACAAACAGCCAGGACGGCGACGTTGCGCAGAGTCGGATTGCGGCTGGAAGTCTGGGGCTGAGCGAGGGAATCCGTCATTGCGGCGCGAGCTTAGCGACAGCCCGCCTTCTGCGCCAGCCACAGCGCGGCAGATCAGCTCTGTAGATCGCGCTGGCCCTTGATACGGTCTACCGCCTTGATGAGAACGTCGGTAACCACTTCGGGGCCGAGTTCCCTTTCGCCAGCCAGAATCAGCCGTTGCTTGACCACCGGCAGTTCCACGCCGCCTCGTCGAACGAACTCCAGAGACATCAGCCCATGGAGCTCCGTAGTAAAGGCATCGATCACGCGCGGCATGGCTTCGCGCAGCCTAGCGTCACCACTCTCCCCCGCGACCTCGACAGAAATAGCTAAGGTCAGATGGTGCGTGACGCGATTGTTCTCGATCACCGGCACCACGAGCGGGGTCAGGTCGACGTAGATCGGCTCGGGCTTCTGGGCCGCCTTTTCCGCCTGCATCTGCTCGTAGATCGGCATGCCATAGGTCCAGGCGGCAAAGCCTCCGCCGCCTAGAAGCACAAGCAGAACCAGCAGGATCACAAGGCGTTTCATCTTCAAGCTCGGAACCGAGATTTACATTTCGGCGCGAGCCTGCACCCCACGTGGTAAAGGCCGGGTAAAGCCTAGAGCGCGATCCCACATCAGGCGATCCTGCTCTAGAAATGCGTCCAGCCGGAGCCCGCCAACGCCAGGGGACGGGCATCACGATCCAACACGACAACTCCGGGCGCCTCGACCGTCCGGCCGATGCAGGTCACCGCGGTCCCCGTTTCGCGGGCCAGGGCTTCGAGCGCCCCAGCGTCTTCCGGCGCAAGCGTGAAAGCGAGCTCGTAGTCGTCACCCCCGGTCAGGAGCAACGGCAGAAGATCCGGATCGTCGCCCAGGACCGTCTGTGCCGCCTCGGACAGGGGGATCGCGTCCGACCGCAATTCGACGCCCAGGCCGGAGTTCTCCGCGATGTGGCCCAGATCGGCGACCAGCCCGTCGGAGACGTCCAGACATGCCGTCGCGAGCCCCAGCAAAGCCGGCCCCAGGGTGGTTCGCGGTTCCGGGAGGCGATATCGCAGTTCGAGAAAGGCCCGATCCCGCTCCGCCAAGCCGGTCAAGCGGCTCTGGCGGACCAGCAAGCCCAGGGCGCCGTCGCCGATCGTGCCGCTCACGTAGATCGAGTCGCCCGGCTTGGCCGTACCGCGCTCCAGAACGGTTTGACCGGGAACCCGGCCGAAGGCGGCAAGCGACAGCGTCATAGGACCGGGTGTGGACACGGTGTCGCCGCCCAACAGGACGACGGCGTATTGCGCCTGGTCGGCAGCGAGACCTGCGGCGAAGCTCGCGATCCAGGACTCGTCGCGCGCCTTGTCGAGCGCCATCGTGAGAAGATAGCTCTCAGGCTTGGCCCCCATGGCCGCGAGATCGGACAGGTTGGTCCGCAAAAGCTTGCGCGCGACCAGGTCGGCAGGGTCGTCCGGCAGAAAATGGACCCCCTCGACCAAGGCGTCGATCGTCGTAACCAAACCTTGCTCGCCGTCCGGCGGGATGACGGCGGCGTCGTTGGTGAGGCCGAAAGCGCCAGGCGCGCCTGCAGACAAGGGCGCGAAATACCGTGCGATCGTGCCGAACTCGTCGCGCAGGCCCATCGGGTCAGCCGAATGCCTCGGCCCTGACCGTGCGGGCCAAACGGTCGAGCACGCCGTTGACCAGGGCCGGCTCGCGTCCACCGAAGAAGTCGTGCGCCAACTCGACATACTCGCTGATCGCGACCTTCGGGGGTACGTCGGAGCGGTGCGCCAATTCGTAGGCACCGGCCCGAAGGATAACGCGGAGCAGCAGTTCGAGGCGTTCCAGCGTCCAGTCGGGGGCAAGCAGCGGCGCCAGCATCTCATCCAGACCGGCTCCATGAGCCGAAACGCCCTGAACCAGATTACTGAACAGCTTGCGGTCCATGTCCGCCAACCGCAATCCCTCGTCGATCTCGTCCTCCAGGCGGTGCTCCAGAAACTCCAGCAGCACGGCATCGGCCCCGACGCCGACGACCTCGATCTGATAGAGCGCCTGGGCTGCCGCGAGCCGGGCGATCCTGCGCATGCGGGCAGGATCCCTCGGGGCCCGATCCTTAGGAGGGGTTGAGGTCATGCTGCCCCTCAGCGCGGGAAGAGCCGGAACTGACGCTTCAGGTCCAGCATCTGCAGACAGGCACGTGTCGCCTCTCCGCCCTTGTTCTTCTGGTTGCGCGCGGCGCGAGCCCAGGCCTGCTCCTTGTTCTCGACGGTCAGGATGCCGTAGCCCAGAGCCAGACTATAGCGGATCGCCAAGTCCTGCAGACCGCGAGCGCTCTCGCCGCAGACATAATCGTAGTGAGAGGTCTCGCCCCGGATCACGCAGCCGAGCGCGACATAGCCATCGAAACGGCGACGGCCGGCGAAGAAATCCATTGAGCGGATCGCATATTGAATGGCTGCCGGGATCTCGAAAGCCCCGGGAACCTCAAAGCGTTCGTACGTCAGCCCTTCGGCCTCCAGCACTTCCAACGCGCCCGCCATCAACTCGTCGGCGATATCGTTGTAGAAGCGGGCCTCCACAATCATGATGTGCGGGCGGTCGTCCATGAAACCTACCTATTTCCCTTTGGGTCTACGTTTTATCGAGGAGTCGCGCCGGTGACTCAAGCGGGCTCGCTATCGAGTGGTTCTTGGCCGACCACGCGAAGGCCGTACCCCTCGAGCCCTACGATGGTGTGCTTTGTATTGTGCAGCAGAACCATATCGCGGACGCCCAAGTCCAAAAGGATCTGTGCGCCCTCCCCATAGTCGCGCAGTTGAACGGCCGGACGTCCGCCCTCGTCAAGGCGCGCCTTGATCTCTTCCTCCAGGCTGCTGGCATAGGGCTGACGGATCAAAACCGCCACGCCGCGGCCGGCGGCAGCGATCACCTCCAACGCAGCCTCCAGTTCACCGCCGCGGCCCAGCGAGCGGTCACCTAGCAGATCGTCGAAGAGGTTCAGCGCATGAACGCGCACGGGAACCGGCGCGCCGTCGTCGATAGGACCGCGCCACAGGGCCACATGCTCGGCCCCGGTCACCGTGTTGCGGTAGATCGTCATGGTAAAGTCGCCGCCGTGGCGGCTCGCGAAGTTGCGGTCCAGCCGCCGCTCGACCAGTTTGTCGTTCTTGCGGCGATAGGCGATCAGGTCGGCGATGGTCGCGATCTTGAGGCCGTGACGCTGGGCGAAAGCGATCAGGTCGTCGCGCCGTGCCATCGTCCCGTCTTCGTTCATGATCTCGCAGATCACGCCTGCAGGGATCAGGCCGGCTAGACGCGCCAGATCGACCGCCGCCTCGGTATGTCCGGTCCGTACCAGGACGCCGCCGTCGCGCGCCATCAGTGGGAAGATGTGGCCGGGCGTGACGATATCGGCCGGCGCACTGTTGGGGTCGATCGCCACGGCAATCGTGCGCGCGCGGTCCGGCGCCGAGATTCCAGTCGTCACGCCATCCCGCGCCTCGATGGACACGGTGAAGGCCGTCTGATGCCGGGTCTCGTTGCTGCGCGCCATCATCGGCAGGCCAAGCTGCTCGATGCGCTCGCGCGTCATGGCCAAGCAGATCAGGCCACGGCCGTACTTCGCCATGAAGTTGACCGCTTCCGGCGTACACATCTGGGCGGGAATGACCAGATCGCCCTCGTTTTCCCGGTCTTCGTCATCGACCAGGACGAACATGCGGCCGTTGCGCGCTTCCTCGATCACCGCCTCGATCGGGGAGACGAGTTCGCCAAAGGTGACGCGCCAAGGGTCCTGCGGGTTGGGAGTCGCCATGGAGGGTTCGCTACAAATCCTGAAAGCGGGCGTCAGCCGCCAAGCGCGCGGCTGGCCAGCAGGCGCGCAACGTAACGTGCGAACAGATCGATTTCCAGGTTGACCCTGTCGCCGCCACGCAAACGACCGAAGGTCGTGACCGCATAGGTATGGGGGATCACGTTCACGCCGAAGGTGGCTTCGCCATGCTCCCCGTCTTCCACCTCGTTGACGGTCAGCGACACGCCGTCCAGCGCCACCGAGCCCTTGGAGGCGATGTAGGGCGCGATCTCGGGCCCGACACCAATCCTGAACCGCCAGGAATCGCCCTCCTGCAGGACGGAGATCACCTCGGCCGTCGCGTCGACGTGGCCGGACACCAGATGGCCGCCCAGCTCCTCACCCAGAGCCAAAGCCCGCTCGAAGTTGACCGGCGTGCCCTCGCGCCAACCGCCGAGCGTGGTCTTGGACAGGGTCTCCGCCGAGGCGTCGACGGCGAACCGGCCCTCGCCGCGCTCCACGACCGTCAGACAGCAGCCGTTGCAGGAAATCGAGGCGCCAAGGGCTATCGTAGCGGTGTCATAGCCGGTGTCGAAGGTGAAGCGCGTGTCGCCCCGCTGCTCGATGCTGCGGACGGCGCCCAGGTCGGTGACGATGCCAGTGAACATGGAGAAGGATCTAGCCCGCCCGCCGCCAGCATTCCAGCACATCCCGGCCGAGGCGCTCGAGCCTTTCGAAGGTGAAGGCCGGAGCGTCGGCCAAGCGGTCGAGGCCGAAGCCCGCGACGGCGGGCAGACCGTCACCGCCGATCAAGCGGCCCGCCTGGAACCAGGCCAGACGATCGACGAGGTCGGCGCGCAGCAGCTCGGCGGCAACCTGGCTGCCGCCCTCGACCAGAAGACGCGTGATGCCGCGCTCGGCCAGCGAAGCCATAACCTCGGGCAGGCTCAAGCGCTCCGCCGCGTCGAGTCCGACAGTCAAGACCTCCACACCGGCCCCCTCCAACGCGCTTAGGCGGTCCTTTGGACCGTCCGCGCGGGTGTAGAGCCAGGTCGGCTGCCGCTCCGCCTGAGCGATCAGCTTATGGGTCAAGGGAGTGCGCAAACGGCCGTCGAGCAACACCCGCACCGGACTGCTGGAGCTCAGTCCCGGCAGTCGGACATCGAGCTGCGGATCGTCGGCGCTCGCCGTTCCGGCGCCGACAAGGACCGCGTCGTGATCGGCCCGCAGCAGGTGCGCCCGCGCCCGCGCCGCCTCTCCGGTGATCCACTTGCTCTCACCGCCACCCGTTGCGATGCGGCCGTCCAGGGTCGTCGCGAGCTTCAAGGTGACCAGTGGCCGCTGCTCGGTAAGTCTCAGGAAAAACCCCCGATTGAGCTGGCAGGCCTCCTCGGCCATCAGACCGACCTCGACCGTCACACCGGCGTCGCGCAGCTGCTGAAGTCCACGCCCGGAGACGCGCGGATCCGGATCCTCGCAACTCACGACCGCTCGCGCGACTTCGGCCTCGATCAGAGCCTTGGTGCAAGGCGGGGTCTTGCCGAAATGGGCGCAGGGTTCGAGGCTGACGTAAGCTGTCGCCCCCTTGGCCGCCGGACCGGCCCGCCGCAACGCCTCCGTCTCGCCGTGGGGACGTCCGCCAGGTTGGGTCCAGCCGCGGCCGACCACGTGGCCATCGCGTGCCAGCACGCAACCGACTGATGGGTTTGGCGCGACGCGGCCGAGACCGCGCTCCGCCAAGCGCAGGGCCATCGCCATCAGCGCCCGGTCCCGAGGGCTCCAGGCGGCCTGCCCGGGATCGGCGGTCGGTTTCGGATCGACCAGCTGCATCAGCGGGTCTGGTCGTCGGCCTCGACGCCAAGCTTGCCGATGAAGTCCTCGAAATCGCCGACTTCCCGGAAATTTCGGTAAACGCTGGCGAAACGCACGTAGCCGATGGGATCCAACGTCGCCAGAGCATCCATCACCATCTCGCCGATCAGCTTGGAGGGGATCTCACTTTCGCCCGAAGACTCAAGGCGCCGGACAATGCCGTTTGCCACCCGCTCCACACGCTCGCGGTCGACCTGTCGTTTCTGCAGGGCGATCAGCATGGAACGCAGGATCTTCTCGCGATCGAAAGGCTCCTTGCGGCTCTTGCTCTTCAGGACCGTCAACTCGCGGAGTTGCACCCGCTCGAAGGTCGTGAAGCGGGCACCGCAATTCGGGCACTGGCGGCGGCGGCGAATCGCGGCATTGTCCTCGGTCGGCCGTGAATCCTTTACTTGGGTATCCTCGTTGCCGCAGAACGGGCAGCGCATTCCGAACTTCTCCCCCAACTATCCCCAAAACACCGCGAAAACGTGACGCGAAAGGCGATCAGACCAGTACATCCGGATAGATCGGAAAGCGCTGGCAGAGCGCCTTCACCTCCGCTTTGACCTCAGTCTCCAACGCCCGGTTGCCGTCTTCCCCGTCACGGCGGAGCCCATCGAGCACCTGATCGATGAACTGCCCGACCCGCACGAACTCGGCCGTGCCAAACCCACGGGTCGTGCCGGCCGGCGTGCCGAGCCGAATGCCGCTGGTCACCATCGGCTTCTCCGGATCGAAGGGCACACCGTTCTTGTTGCAGGTGATGCCGGCCCGATCCAGGCTCTGCTCTGCCGCCTTGCCGGTCAGCGACTTCGGCCTCAGGTCGACCAGACAGAGATGATTGTCGGTCCCGCCGGTGACCATGTCGAAACCGGCCTCCATCAGCGTTCCGGCGAGAGCCTTTGCGTTCTCGACGATCTGGCGGCTGTAGGCCTTGAAGTCGGGCTTCAGCGCCTCGCCGAAGGCCGCCGCTTTCCCGGCGATGGCGTGCATCAGCGGGCCGCCCTGCAAACCCGGGAAGGCCGCCGAGTTGATCTTCTTGCCGAGATCCGGGTCGTTCGAGAGCACCATGCCGCCGCGCGCGCCGCGCAGGGTCTTGTGCGTCGTCGTGGTGACGACATGGGCGTGGGGCAGCGGACTGGGGTGGACGCCTCCGGCCACCAAGCCGGCGAAATGCGCCATGTCGACCAGGAAATAGGCCCCCACCTCGTCAGCGATCTGCCGGAACCGCGCGAAATCGATGACTCGCGGATAAGCCGAGCCGCCGGCAATGATCATCTTCGGCTTGTGCGCGCGCGCCAGCCGCTCGACCTCCTCGAAATCGATCAGACCGTCGTCCTTACGCACGCCGTATTGAATCGCCTCGAACCACTTGCCGGAGAGATTCGGCGCCGCACCGTGGGTCAGGTGTCCGCCCGCCGACAGCGACATGCCCAGGATCGTATCGCCTGGCTTCAGCAAGGCCAGCATGACGGTCTGATTGGCCTGAGCGCCCGAGTGAGGCTGGACGTTGGCGAAGCTGCAGTCGAACAGCTTCTTCGCCCGTTCGATCGCCAGACTCTCGACCACGTCCACATGCTCGCAGCCACCATAGTAACGGCGGCCCGGGTAGCCTTCGGCGTACTTGTTGGTGAGCACCGACCCTTGGGCTTCGAGCACGGCGCGAGAGACGATGTTCTCGCTCGCGATCAGCTCGATCTGGTTCTGCTGACGGCTCAGTTCGTCCTGCACGGCCGCCGCCAGGTCGGGATCGCTCGCCCGCAGAGACGCGGAGAAGAACTCACCCTGGGTGCTGTCAAGACGTTGCGCGGCGTCGGAGGGGCTCATGGCGGTCACCTTCTGTATGAAACGTCGGTCTGTCGAAAACGAAGTATCGCGAAAACGTGGATCCGGAGTTCCTGTTTTGACAAGGCGCCGCAACGGCACGGCGGGCAAAGCAGACGAGCTAGGGCGCGCCAAGCTTTTCGACGCGACGGCCGTGGCGCCCGCCCTCGAACGGCGTGTCGAGAAAGGCGCGGAGCATGTCCTTCGCCGTCTCCAGCCCAGTGACGCGGGCACCGATTGCCAGGACATTGGCGTCGTTATGCTGCCGCGCCAAGCGTGCCGTAGTGCTGTCGTGACAGAGCGCCGCACGGACAGAAGGGTTCCGGTTGGCGGCAATCGAGATGCCGATACCGGTCCCGCAGACAATCACGCCACGCGGCGCCCGCTTCGCCGTCAGCGCATCGGCCATCGCCTTGCCGTAGTCCGGGTAGTCGACCGACTCAGGGCCGTTCGTACCCAGATCGACCAGCCGGTAGCCAAGCGAGACAAGCTCTTCGGCCAGAGATTGCTTCAATTCGTAGCCGGCGTGATCTGCTGCCAGCGCAACCGTCTTATCGGTCATGACTCTCTGTCGTTCAGCCTGCTGGCTTGGATGCAGCCCGCAGGCCCAAGCGCGAAAAAGATCCAGGAGATGCCCTTAGCAGCGTCTCGCCGCATTCCGGGCATAAGACCAGACGCTACCATATGTCGGTTCGCCGTCAAAGCTCACCACAAGGCCTGGGTCTCGAAATTCGCGACTTGAGGCCTCTCCGCGCAGTCCACGCGCGTTTCGCGGGGGGCTGCGTCCCTCCCCGCCTCTCAAAATCTCTGTTCGTTACCTTTTCCTTAAGACGAAACGGTAGCTATTCACTAATAAAACGGTGTGTATTTTTGCTTCTCACTGCCGAGACTCTCGCGTAGTGTGCCGATGATTAGGGGGCTTAGTGAGGGCGGGAAAAGAATGAGCGAAGAAACACGCGAAGATGTAACCGAAGCCGAAGTGCTGAGGATGACCTCTTCAGTGGTCTCTGCTTATGTCCGCAACAATTCCCTGCCGAGGGAAGACGTCACCGGACTGATCGGCGCAGTGCATCGTGCCTTGACCGACATCAGTACCTCGGCTGTCGAACCCGAGGCCCCGACACCTGCCGTCCCAATCAACAAGTCCATTCAGCCGGATCATTTGATCTGCCTGGAAGACGGTCGAAAGTTGAAGATGCTGAAGCGTCATCTGCGTACGACTTACGGTATGTCCCCCGAAGACTACCGTGCCAGATGGGGCCTTCCGGCCGACTATCCGATGGTGGCGCCCAGCTACGCCAAACAACGTTCGGCTTTTGCAAAGCAAATCGGCCTGGGCACCAAGGGCGGACGCCGCAAGAAGCGCAAATAGCCCCCCCCCCCCCGATCCGCCGAAACGTCCGACGTCCACGGATTGCGCTGGATCGACCGGTCGCGCCGCCTCATGGAGATCCGAGTCTGTACAGATCCGGGTCAACCCTGGATATAGTACGGCAGTTGCAGACTCCGGCGGAGGATGTAGCCGGCCCGATAGGCGCCACACAGCAGGCGGAGCTGTCTGCAACTAGGACAGATAAACACTCAGGGAGATGAAACATGACGTTCAGCAAGTCGTCGCTCGTCGCGGCAGGCCTGGCGGGCATGCTGCTCGCTGCCGGTCCGGCGGCGGCACAAGACATCAAGATCGGCGCGTTGATGCCGATGACCGGCGACCTGCAGGCCTTCGGTCCCTCGTCGATGTCGGGAATCGAGCTGGCGTTGAAGGAAATCAACGCACAGGGCGGACTGCTTGACGGCCGCACGCTGACCGTCGTCGTCGGCGATACCCAGACCGCCGCGCAGACGGCCGTCGATGCCGCCCAGAAACTTGTCAACGTCGACAGTGTCGTCGCCATCGTCGGCGCGCTCTCATCCGGCAACTCGGGCCCTGTCGCCACTTCGGTGACCGGACCTGCCGGCATTCCGCAGGTGTCCAGTGCCTCGACGGCGCCGGTGTTGAGCGATATCGACGACAAGGACTTCTTCTTCCGCACCGTCCCGGCCGACAGCCTGCAGGGCGTGGTTCTGGCCCAGGTCGCCAAGGCGGAGGGCTTCGAGAACGTCTCGGTCCTCTACATCAACAACGACTACGGCGAGGGCCTGGCAACCGCCTTCACAGGCGCCTTCAAGGCCAAGGGCGGCAGCATCGCTGCCAACCTCGCCTATGAGCCCGGCAACGCCTCCTACCGAGGCGAACTGCAAAACGCAGCAGGCGACGGAGCCGAAGCCCTGGTGCTGATCGGCTATCCGGAAAACGGTGTGGCCATCCTCCGGCAGTCCCTGGAGGGCGGTTTCTTCGACTCCTTCATCTTCACGGACGGCATGAAGACGCCGGACATCATTTCGGCCATCGGTGCCGACTTCATGGACGGATCGATCGGAACCGCGCCCCAGGCCGTGGCCGACAGCCCGGCCGCCGCGACCTTCCGGAGCGCCTACGAGGCCGAATACGGCGAGCTTCCGCCCAAGCCCTTCATCGATACGGCCTACGACGCGGCCTTCGTGCTGGCTCTGGCTATCGAGAAGGCCGGCTCGACCGACGGCGCGGCGATCCGGGACGCTCTGCGGGAGGTTTCGAGCGCACCCGGCATGGAGATCCTGCCGGGCGAGTGGGAGAAAGCCAAGGCGGCCATCGCGGCCGGCGACGACATCGACTACGTCGGCGCGGGCGGTGCCCAGGACTTCGACAGCAAGGGCGACGTTCCGGGGACCTTCGCGTTTTGGGCCATTGAAGGCGGAGAGATCGTCACCCGAGAGGTGCTCGCTCCGGAAATGTAAAGCAAACCGGACGACAGACTCCGGCCCACCTTATCCTGAGGCGGGCGCGCAAGAAGACCAACGCCCGCGGCCCCCTCGCCGCGGGCGTTGTGCCGTCAGCCGCCAGAGATCCTTAGTAGGCGAGCCTCAGTAGATGCCGCGCCAAGCGGACCACCAAAGCCGCAGAGCGCGATTGGGCAGCTCCAGTTGAACCCGGGGGTCGAAGGGATCGAAGGCCGCTCGCTCCAACCTCGCCAGATAGCCGTCGGCCAGACGGGCAAGCAGGAGAGCGGGCAAGGCCGACCTCGGAACCTCGCCGCGCAGCCGACGCGCCTCCGCCAAGTGCTCGCGCGCGCGCTTCACCAGACGCATCACAACGCCCGACAAGGCGTCGGACCCCTGCAGCTCGAACAGTTCGGCCGTGCGTACGCCGGTGACGGCGAGATGGTCCTCCGGCAGGTAGAGCCGTTTCTGACGCGCATGGAAGGGTATCGCCCTCAGGAGTCCGGTCAGCGCCCAAGCGATCCCGACATGCCGAGCCGCCGCTTCGGCCGCATCGCCTTCGCAGCCGAGGACGGCAAGCGCCAGAGACTGCAAGGTCGCGCTGGTCTCCGCCGCATAGCGTTCCAGTTCGGCGAGATCGCCCGGTGCGGCGGGATCGAGGTCCGCCTCGCGGGCCAGTAACAGCCGCTCGAAGACCGCCGAGTCCAGCCCATGCTCGCGAATTGCCGTGGCCAGGGGCGTGACCACCTGATGCTGGCGAGGCGCGCCGCCCCGGTAGATTTCCTCCAGCGCTTCCCGCCACCACTGCAGACGGATCTGTCCGAGCGTGGACTCACTGACCAGCTCCGCCGTCTTGGCGACCTCCAGGTTGAAGGCGTAGAGGGCGAAGAGCGCTTCGCGCCGCTCGGCAGGCGCGAAGAGACAGACGAGAAAACGGTCGCGATCCTGCGCGCGCAGCTCTTGCGCACAGTAGGAAAGAGAGTCACCGCGCATGGCAGCGCCCGAAGGTCGCAATGGACATGGAACCCCATAGAATTCAAATGGTTCACAAAGGCGTACCTTCGCCTATGTAAGCGGGGTCGGACGCTGTAAAACATGCGAACGACTCAAGGCGCAGCCGCGCTCACCGGATTTTCCATCCCGGACAATATGATCGAGGTAAGGAGAGACGTCATGCCGTTCCAACTGCCCGAGTTGCCCTATGCCAAGGATGCGCTCGAGCCCCATTACTCCGCGAAGACTCTCGAGTTCCATCACGGCAAACACCACAACGCCTACATCACGAAGACCAACGAACTGGTGGCCGGCACGGAGCTTGACGGCAAGTCCGTGGAAGAGGTGATCTCCGCGGCCAAGGCCAAGGGCGACAAGACCCTGTTCAACCAGTCCGCCCAGATCTGGAACCACACCTTCTTCTGGCACGGCATGAAGCCGGGCGGCGGCGGCGCCCCCAGCGGTGCGGTCGGTGCGGCCATCGACAAGTCCTTCGGCAGCTACGCCGATTTCATCAGCGCCTTCAAGGCCAAGGCAGCCGGCAACTTCGGCTCGGGCTGGACCTGGCTGGTCAAGAAGGGCGACGGCCTGGAGATCGTCAACACCGACGATGCCGATACGCCCCTGGCGCACGATGACATGACCCCGTTGCTGACGGTCGATGTCTGGGAGCACGCCTACTACTTGGACTACCAGAACCGCCGTCCCGACTACGTCCAGTCCTTCTTCGACAACCTGGTCAACTGGGACTTCGTGAACGACAACCTCTCCAAGGCCTAGAGTAGGACCATCCTCTAGAGCAGGTTGAGCCGCTAACGAAACGGGGTCGGCCCAAGCAGTGCCGACCCCGTTTTCTTTTCGCTTAGCCTGTCGCCGATCCGGCGAATCTAAACTGTGACCAGAGCTGCAGCGACGCGGCGCCCCTCCGTCTGCAGTAGATTGAAGGTTCGGGCAGCAGCACCTGTCCCCATGCATTCGGGAACAGGGCCCCGCTCGCGGATCGCGCTTCGCAGGGCCTTGGGCAGCAAGGCAGACTTCGCGCCGGTGCCGATCAGCAGGACTTCGTAGGGCGGCGTCTTCTCCAGGATAAAGGCCAGACTCTCCAGGGTAACGTCGTCCAGCGACGCAACCACCCAGGGCGCGACCTCATTCGCCGTCAGAAGGATCGCTCCCTCGTGGAGCTGCCCGGCCACAGTGAAACGGCCTGGGCCGTAGCCTTCGACAAGATGCCGGCCTTCCGGCAGCGAGGGGGTGACATCGGCGTCCTTCATGGGCCTCAGGTCGACGGCTTCGCGCCGCTTTCGATAGCCGCTTTCGGCGTCTGGTCGGCCTCTCCCTCATCGCCCCCGGTCAGTTGCTCCCGGCGCAGCCCCATATAGAGCAGCAGGGGAACGGCCAGGGCGACAGATGAGTAGGTGCCGATCACCACACCCCAGATCAGACCGAGGGTGAAGCCGCGAATCACCTCGCCGCCGAAGACCGAGAGGGAGATCAGGGCCAAAAGCGTCGTGACAGAGGTCAGCAGCGTACGCGTTAGGGTCTTGTTGATCGCCAGATTGAGCAGCTCCGGCATCGGCATCTTCTTGTATTTCCGGAGCTTCTCGCGCACGCGGTCGAACACGACGACGGTATCGTTGATCGAGTAGCCGGCGATGGTCAGTACCGCCGCAAGGGTGGCCAGATTGAACTCGATCTGGGTAATCGCGAAGAAGCCAATGGTGGCAATCACGTCGTGGGCCAGGGCAGCCAGGGCGGCGAGGCCGAACTGCCACTCGAAGCGCAGCCAGATGTAGATGCCGATGGCGCCAAGCGCGAGCACCGTCGCCAGAATGCCGGCCTGCCGCAATTCGGCCCCGACCTTCGGTCCCACGAACTCGGTCCGACGGTACTCGACCACCTGCTCGCCCAGGGTCTCCTGAACCAGTTCGATGGCCGCCCGCTGATCGGCATCGCCACCGTCCTGCCGGCTGATGTTGAGCAGCAGCACGGTGGGCTCGCCGAATTCCTGCAGGGTGATCTCGCCCAAATCCAGGTCGCCCAAGTCGGCGCGCAACTGCCCGAGGTCAGCGGGTTCGCGGGTTTCCACCTCCATCAGGATTCCGCCCCGGAAGTCGACGCCGAAGTTCAGCCCTTGGACGAAGAAGGTCCCGATCGACCCCAGCACCAGGAAGGCCGAAAGGATCAGAAACAGGGTCCGCTTGCCCAGGAAGTCGATCGTCGGATCGATCGGAAGCAGTCGGATGAAGGCCATGACAGATGTCCTACTCGAAAGCGCTCAGATCGGCAGAGCCTTGGCGGGCGTACGACGACGGCGCAACCAGGTGACCACTAGCAAACGGGTGACCATGATGGCGGTGAACATCGACGTCAGGATGCCGATGGCCAGGGTGACGGCAAAGCCCCGGATCGGTCCCGAGCCGAACTGAAACAGCAGCAAGGCGGCGATCAGAGTCGTCAGGTTGGAGTCGATAATCGTCGTGATCGCACGCTTGTAACCGGCATCGATGGCGGACACCGGCCCCCGACCGAGGCGCGCTTCCTCGCGTATACGCTCGAAAATCAACACGTTGGCATCGACCGCCATGCCGATGGTCAACACGATGCCGGCAATACCCGGAAGGGTCAGGGTCGCCTGAAGTCCCGACAGCGCGGCCGCCAGCAAGATCAGGTTTATGATCAGAGCGACGTTGGCGAAAAGGCCGAAAAGACCGTAGGCCGAGCCCATAAAGACGATCACCAGCAGCAAGCCGAGAACGGCCGCGAACTCGCCGGCGCGGATCGAGTCCGCCCCGAGTCCGGGGCCGACCGAGCGCTGCTCGATCACCGTCAGCGGTGCCGGCAAGGCCCCGGCGCGCAGCAAGAGCGCCAGATCCTGGGCCTCCTGAACCGAGAAGCTGCCGCTGATGACGCCGCTGCCGCCCAGGATCGGCTCGCGTATCACCGGCGCCGAAATAACCGCTTCGTCGAGGACGATCGCGAAGGGCCGCCCGACGTTTTCCTGCGTGACCTGACCGAATCTCTGGGCACCGGTCGAGTCGAAGCGAAAGCTGACAACCGGCTCACCGTCCTGGAAGGTCGGCTGCGCATCGGTCAGATTCTCGCCAGACACCAGGATCCGCTTGCGGACCACGATCTGCGAGGCCCCCATGCCGTCGTCTTCCATCGGCAGCAGTTCGGAGCCGGGCGGGACCGGATCGAGGCCGGGCTGAACGTCGCTGTTGACCATGCGGAAGCTCAGCTGGGCCGTCTGTCCCAGGAGATCGATAAGACGCTCCGGATTCTCGACGCCCGGCACCTGGACCAGGATGCGCTCTTCGCCCTGGCGCTGGATCGCCGGTTCGCGGGTTCCCAGCTCGTCGATGCGGCGCCGGACGATCTCGATCGACTGCTGCAGGACGGTGATCTGGCGCTCCTGCTTGACCTGCGCGGTCAGCTCGATTTCGCCTTCGCCCGTGCTGTCGCTGATCCGCAGCAGCGCGTCGCCGGTGAAGACCAGCAGAGCTTCGCGCGCCGCCTCCGCCTGGGCCGGGTCTCGCAGGGTGAAGAAAACGCTGTCGCCCTCGCTGCGCAGGCCGGTGTAGCCGATCCGCTCCTGCCGCAGTTCGCTGCGTACCGTGTCGACCAGGTTGTCGAGTTCCTCCTCGAACACCGTCTCCATGTCGACCTCAAGCAGGAGCGACGAGCCGCCCTGGAGGTCGAGGCCGAGACTGATCTGCTGGTTCGGGAGCCAGGACGGCAGACTCTCCGAGATCTGGCGCGGCAGCAGGTTCGGCGATGCGAAGGCGAAACCGAGCAGCACGACGACTAGAACGGCCACAACCTGCCAGCGGGAAAACTGGACCATGAGACTTCCAGACCTTCTTTAACGCCAAATACAGCCTTGATCGCCGCAGACGGCGCGGCTCCCGCGCCGGGCTCGGCCAGGCCAGTCAGACGACTGCCGCTCTAGCGGCGCTTGCCGCCCGAAGAGGAATCGGACTCCGTCGAAGACTCCTCCTCATCCTCCTGCCACTCGTCGTCCTCGGGCTCCTCGGCTTCGTCCTTCTTGCGGCCGCGCGTCCGGCTCGGCTGGCCCTTGCCGACCACTTCCTGCACCGTCCCGCGCAGCATGCGCACCTTGACGCCGTCCGCGATCTCCAGATCGAGTTCGGTGTCGGAGATGATACGCGCGACGGTGCCGTAGATGCCGCCCGCCGTCACCACCCGGTCGCCCCGCCGCAGGGCCTGCACCATCGCCCTATGCTCTTTCTGCCGCTTCTGCTGAGGCCGGATCAGCAGGAAATAGAAAACCACGAAAATCAGGATCAGAGGCAGGAACGTCAGCAGCGCAGAGCCGCCGTCCGCGCCACCGGCCGCCTGAGCAAATGCGGGAGAAATCAGCATCAAGTCCTCGTCTTGTTAGCACTGCGACGGGCCAGCCGTCGCAGGGAGTATCGCACCGGGCGTTGCAAGCAGCCTCACCGGGTCGGAAAAGGTCGCGGGACTATAGCCGCGCGCCCAGGTTTTGCAACGTTCACCGGCAAGATCGGACAGGATGCAACCGAAGCCCTCCAATTGACCCGGACGGGCTCGGGGGACTAGCTTCCCCGCCGCTCGCAGCCCGTATTTCCCGCCTTACCTGGGGTTTTTCATGCCGCTATCCAATGCCGAAGAGCTTTTCCCCCTGCTGACGCGCATCGCAGAGGCTCTGGAGCGCCTATCGCCCCCGGCGGAGACCCAGCCGGACGAGATTGCAGCCGACGGCTACGTCTGGGATGCGGAGGCCGGTCGCCCCCTGCCGGTTCCAAAGATCAACCGGGTCGCTTTTCCTCTACTCGTCGGCATCGATCAACAGTCGAAACTGCTGTTGGACAACACCGAGCGCTTCGCGCGCGGCCTGCCGGCAAACAACGCCCTGCTGTGGGGCGCGCGCGGCATGGGCAAGTCCTCTCTGGTCAAGGCCGCCCATGCGCAGGTCAACGCCTCGCTGCAGCCCGATCCGACGCTGGCCCTGGTCGAGATCCACCGGGAGGACATCCCTACCCTGCCCCGTCTGCTGCAGCTGCTGCGCGGCCAGGCGCCACGCCGGTTCCTGCTGTTCTGCGACGACCTCTCCTTCGACCAGGAAGACGCCAGCTACAAGTCGCTTAAGGCCGTCCTAGAGGGAGGCATCGAGGGACGGCCCGGCAACGTGCTTTTCTACGCCACCTCGAACCGCCGCCATCTGATGGCACGCGACATGATCGACAACGAGCGCTCGACCGCCATCAACCCCGGCGAGGCGGTGGAAGAAAAGGTCAGTCTTTCCGACCGCTTCGGTCTTTGGCTCGGGTTCCACAACTGCGACCAGCAAACCTTCCTGGCGATGGTCGAGGGCTACGCCACACACTTCGGACTCGAGGTAGAGCCCGAGCGGCTGCGGGCGGAGGCGAAGGAATGGTCGGTCACCCGCGGCTCGCGCTCCGGCCGTGTCGCCTGGCAGTTCATTCAGGACCTCGCCGGGCGCCTGGACCAGCGGATCGATCTTTAGAACGGGACCGCCTTAGCTGGACTCGCTCTGGCGATTTCAGTCCCTTTGCCGCTTCCCCGAGGCCGAACTAGCCGCGCGCAGCATCGCCGCCCGCACCGTCCCCAGCAGTGCCTGCGTCGCCACGGGCAAAGGCCGGCCGACGGCGGTCAGCAACCCGATCTGCCTGCGGATCTCCGGACTGTGCAGCGGCGCGGCGCGCAGACCGTGGACATGCATCAGCGGCAGGCACGACTCCGGTACCGCCGTGACGCCGCCGTTGCGCAGGACGAGCGTCGCGGCGGTCGAAAGCTGCTCGACCTCGACCAGCGGTCGTAGGCGCAAGGCGCTGTCCTTGGTCGCCTCGTCGAAGCCACGGCGTACGCTCGACGAGCGGCTGAGGGCGATGAAGGGATAGGCTTCGAGCAGGCGCGCCGGCACCGCCTCGAGTTCCGCGATCGGATGGTCCGGCGCATGCACCGCCATGTAGCGCTCGCTCAGAAGCGGCTCGAAGGCAATGCCGCGACCGTCGGGCGGCGGCGTGGAGATGCCGAAGTCCGCGCGCCGATCCCGCACGAGCTCGACGACGCGTCCCGCCGTAACGTCGAAGATCTCGACATCGATGCGCGGGTGGCGCTCCAGATACGCGGTCAGGATGGCTGCGAGATGGCCGGCGGCGATGCTGGGCAGGGCCGCGACGGAGACCCGCCCGCGCTGCATGGCGAAGAGGCTTTGCGCATCCTCCACCGCAGCGTCCCAATCGTCGATCAGCCGGGCGGCTACCGGCAGGAAGCTGGCGCCTTCGGCGGTCAGCTCGCAGTTCCGACTGCTGCGGTCGATCAAGGGACCGCCCAGCCGTTCCTCCAGCGACTTGACGGCGAGGCTCAAGGCCGGCTGAGACAGGCCGATCTTGCCGGCAGCCGCGCCGAAGGAGCGGGTCTGGGCGACGGCGACGAAGGCCTGCAGTTGACGGTGACTGACAGTCATTTGATTCTCAAATATTATATTGATTTATTTAAATTTGACTGATGAACAGCCGACTGTCGAGACTTCCTGCCCATAAAGGGGTGGGAGACCGAAGTGACGGCGCAGTTCCTTATCGGATGCGGAGCGGGCTTTTCGGGCGATCGGATCGATGCGCCGATCCCGGTCGTGCGAGACCTGGTGCGCCGGCGTACACCTTCGGCGATCTTCTTCGAAACCCTGGGCGAACGCACACTGGCGCTGGCGCAGCTGCGCCGGCTGGAGGATCCGGACGAGGGCCACGAGCCGCTGCTGGAAGAGCTGCTGCGGCCGGTTCTGGCGGACTGTCTAGACGCCGATATCGCCGTGATCGGCAACTTCGGCGCGGCGAACCCCGCGGGAGCGGCCCGGCGCATCGCCGGACTCTGCGCCGCGGCCGGATTTCCCGACGCGCCGATCGGCGTGGTGGAAGGCGACGAGGTGACCGCCCTGGCACGGGCGGGCAGCTTGGCGCCGGCAAGCCTGGACTCCGCGCTGCAAAACCGCCCGCTGATCTGCGCCAACGCCTATCTGGGCGCCGAGCCGCTGATCGCCGCACTGGCCCAAGGCGCGCGTATCCTGGTCACCGGGCGGGTCGCCGATCCCTCCCTGGCGGTCGCACCGCTGGCGCATCATTTCGCATGGGACCCGGCGGACTGCGGACGCATGGCGACGGCGACGCTGGCCGGACACCTACTGGAATGCGGCGCGCAGATCACCGGCGGCTACTTCGCCGATCCGGGTTGGAAGGACGTGCCGGACCTGCACCGGGCAGGCTTCCCCATCGCGGAGATCACCGCGGAGGGCGGTTTGACCATCGGCAAGCCCGCCGATACGGGCGGTCTCGTCAGCGAGGCCACGGTCAAGGAGCAGCTGCTCTATGAAATTCACGACCCCTCGTCCTACCTGACCCCCGACGTGACGCTGGACATGACCGGCGTCACGCTGCGCGCGGAGGGGCCGGATCGCGTCGCCGTCTTCGGCGCGCGCGGCCGGGCGCGGCCGGAGCGCCTGAAAGTGACGGTCAGCGTGGACGGCGGCTACCTCGGCGAGGGCGAGATCTCCTACGCCGGACCGAACGCCGTGGGGCGGGCTCGCCTAGCGCTCGATGTGCTGGCGCGACGCGTTCCGCAACACCTGCGCCTGCGCAGCGACATCATCGGCTATCGCAGCGTTTTCGCCGACGAGGGAAGCGCCGCCGAGGGGGGAAGCGCCGCCGAGGGGGGAAGCGCCGCCGAGGGGGGAAGCGTCGTTGCGGAGGGCGGCGCCTACAGCGGCTTTCCGGCGGGCGAAGATGTCCGCGCGCGCATCGCCGTCGAGAGCGACAGTGCGCAGGACGCCGAGGCGGCGGTGCGAGAGGTGGTCGCCTTGCTGTGCTGCGGGCCGGCCGGCGGCGGCGGCGCGCGCACGCAGGTCCGACGGCGCGTCCATACCTGGTCGGCGACGGCTCCGCGCGCCGATGTGGAGGCCGGCGTGCGCGTCCGGGTCGCGCCGGCATGGCGCTGGCGGGAGGCAAGCCATGACTGAGCCCTCCAAGACGGAACGCACCGCAGCGGAATCGGCCGGGACCGACCACGTCCAGGTGCCGCTGCACCGCCTCGCGCATGCCAGAGCCGGCGACAAAGGCGACCGCCTGAACGTCAGCGTGATCGCCTACCGGGCCGAAGACTATGCCCTGTTGAAGAGCGTGGTCACCGCGGAGCGGATTGCCGCGCTGTTCGCCGGGCGCAAACCGCGTGCGGTCCAGCGTTACGAACTACCGCTAATCGGCGCATTCAACTTCGTGCTCGACGGCGTTCTGGAAGGCGGAGTCAACCGCAGCCTGAGCCTGGACAGCCACGGCAAGACGCTGTCGTTTCGCATCCTGTCCATGCCGGTCGAGGTGCCGGGAGATCACCCGGCAGTCAATCAAAAACAATCGGGAGGAAGACCATGAAATCCAAGAGTCTCTTTTTCGCCATCGTGCTCGGGATGGCGGGCACGCTCGCGCAGCCCAGCCAGGCGCGCGATCTGCTGATCGGCTCCACATCGTCGGCTTCGAGTCACTACGGCTACTTCGTCGCGGCCACCCGCGTAATCAACGAGAATGCCGAAGGCGTATCGGCCACCGTCGTGGAGACGGGCGCAACGGTCGACAACCTGCGCCGGCTGTCGCGCGAACAGATCGACCTCGGCCTGGTGACCACCAACATCGGTTACCAGGCGTTCAACGGGCTCAACGACTTTGAGGGGCGGCCGGTCCCGACCAAGCTGCTGTGGGTCTATACCGTCGCGCCGCAAAACGTCGTGATGCGCGCCGATGCCGGCGTCGCGCGCCTGGAGGATCTGGACGGCGTCCGCTTCAATCCCGGCATCCGAGGCTCGGCCACGGAAGCGACCAGCGAAGCCGTGTTCGCGGCGCTGGGCATCGCGCCCGAGTTCGTGTCGGGATCGACCGCCGATGTCGTCGCTTCCGTCAAGGACAACCGGATCGCCGGCTACGTCAAGTCCGGCGTCGGCGACAAGCTCGACGGCTCGTCGCTGGATATCGGGACCTTCACCGAGATCGCGGTTCTGGACCTGAGCGACGCGCAAATCGCAACCCTGCGCGAGACCATGCCCGATGTCGGCATCGTCAGCGTGCCCGCCGGCGCCGGCCCGGATATCGACGCCTACGACACCTGGGCCTTCGCGGTGGCGGTCGCCGCCCGAACCGACCTGGACGAGGAGACGGCCTATCGCATCACCAAGGCCATCAACGAGAACCTCGCGCCGCAGGCAGCGGCCTTCGGGGCCCTGGAGGGGCAGGACATCGCGGAGATGACGATGCAGCAAGGCACCTTCCCATTGCATCCCGGCGCTTTGCGCTACTACCGCGAACTCGGTCTGGACGTACCGAGCCGTCTGATCGCGGAGTAACGGATGACCTTCGACGGCCTTCGGGCCAAGACGGTCGTCTCGCTGGCGGGGCTTCTGGGACTCTTCGTCGTCTACACCTCGGCGGCGGGTCCCTTCGAGAGCCTCGTCCAGCGCCCCGTCTTCCTTGCCTTGGCAGTCTGTTTGGGTCTTGCGCTCTACCCTCTTTTTCCCAATTCCCGGTGGCGGTCCCTCGGCCTCGCGATCGATCTTGCCGCTGCGGCCCTGACGATCGGAAGCTGCGCCTACGTCGCAGCGAACTACAAGCGGATCATGGAGAATCTGCCCTGGGCGGAGCCGCACGATCTGGTCATGGTGTCCGCCCTGGTGCTGATCGTGCTGGAGCTGTCGCGCCGCGCCATCGGGCTGATCTTTCCTGTCCTCGTCCTGGCCGGTCTCGGCTATGCGATGCTGGGGCAGCATTTGCCCGGCGCCCTCGCTCATCGCGGCTTCGGACCGGATTTCGTCGCCGAGACGCTTCTACTGGGCGACCTGGGCCTCTGGGGTCTGCTGGTCGGCGTCGCGGCGACGACCATCGCCGCCTTCGTGGTCTTCGGGGCGATGATTCTCAACACCGGCGGCGGCCAGACCTTCATCGATCTGGCGATGCGCCTGGGTGGGCGCAGCCCGGGCGGCGGGGCCAAGATCGCCGCCATCGCCTCCGCCCTGTTCGGCATGTTGAGCGGCAGCGCGGTTGCCAACGTAGCCACCACCGGAAACTTCACGATCCCCCTCATGAAGCGTCTGCGCTATCCGCCGTCCTTCGCCGGGGGCGTGGAGGCGGTCGCCTCGACCGGCGGGCAGATTACGCCGCCGGTGCTTGGGGCGGCGGCCTTCGTCATGGCCGAGATCCTCGGCGTCAGCTATGCCACCATCGCCATGGCCGCGCTGATGCCGGCACTGCTGTTCTTCGCGGCCATGTTCCTGACGATCCACGTGTCGGCGGTCCGGCTGGGGCTTGGCGTCGTGCCCGAGGACGAAGTGCCGTCCTGGTCCCGGATCGCGCGCCTGTCCAAGATCCTGCCGCTGCTTGCGGCGCTCGGCGGCCTGACGGCGGGCATTCTGATGGGTCGCTCGATCCAGACCGCCGCCTTCTACGGCATCGCCAGTCTGACGGCGACCTTTCTGATCTTTTCCCTGCTCGAACGCCGGCCGCCGCGGGAGGTCGCCGGCCAGCTCGTCAAGGGGCTGGTCGACGGCGGACGCGGCCTCGTGATCATCGGCGTGTTGCTGGCGGGCGCCCAGATCCTCGTGGCGATGATCAACCTGACAGGCGTCGGCGTCGCCATGTCCGGCGCCGTGGCGGCCGTCGCCCAAGGTGAAGTGCTGGCGCTGGCTCTGATCGTCGCCGCGGTCTGCCTGGTCATGGGAATGGGCATTCCGACCACGGCCGCCTATGTCCTGGTGGCTGCGGTGATGGCGCCGGCCCTGGTGCAGGTCGGGGTGCCGGAGCTGACCAGCCACATGTTCGTGTTCTACTACGCCACCCTGTCGGTCATCACGCCGCCGGTCTGCGTGGGCGTGTTCGTCGCCGCAGGTATCGCACGCAGCGACTGGACCTCGGTGGCGGGGGTGGCTCTGAAGTTGGCCGGGGTCGCCTATGCCATCCCGTTTCTCTTCATCGTCTATCCCGGCATTCTCGGCGGCGGCGGGCCGCTGGCCATCGCCAATGCACTGGCCACCGGCGGCCTCTTCGTCGTCAGTGTCGCGTTGCTGCTCGGCGGACAGTCGGTGACGCGGAGTCCCTGGCTCGACCGCGTCATGCTGCTGTCGGCCGCAGGGCTGGCACTGGTCGACGCCTGGCCGGCCCTCCTGGCCGCTTTTGCCATCCTATTCGGGCTGGCCGGGCTGCGGAACGCGCAAAGGCGGCACGCCCCGGCCGACCCGTCGGGCTGAGAGGCCTGCGCCGCCTTGCCCAGGTGCTGAGCGAGCCTGGGGCCTAGGTCAGACTCATGTCGTCGCTGGTGGCGATCACGATTTCGGCCGCCTCTTGGATCAGGACAGGACGCCGTCCGCCGCTATCGCCGCGTCGTCTTCGGGCCGCCAGTCGGAGTCGAAGAGGGCCGTGCGCAAGCTCAGCCAGGACTCACGATCCGGCGCCGAGAGCAGGCCGATGCCCTGCCCGTCCTGCGGCCGATAGAGGCGCCGGTCGAGCAGACAGGAGTGCCCGCCGGCCTCCCGATGAATCAAGACGCCGGCCAGGTGGTCCCAGGGCTTGGTGCTGCTGAAGAGCGTGAAGTGAGTCTCGCCAGCGGCCAACCGCATGTACTCCTGACCGGAACAGCGCAGGCTGCGAACCTGGCGAACCTTGCCTCGGTTGCGCTCGACCTTGGTCTTGAGGGCCGCACGACCCCGAAAACCTGCATGCAGGGTGCCACTGAGCTCCGCCGGAGGTCCCGCCGGCGCCACACGCAGCCGGGTTCCTGCCAGCCAGGCGCCACCGCCCCGTTCCGCCGTCGCGGTGACGGTCCGCACGGGGTCGTGAATCCAACCGGCCAGCGTCTCCTCGCCCCGACAAAGCGCGACGATGACGGCGAAGAAGGGGTCGCCGTGCGCGAAGTTGAACGTTCCGTCGACCGGGTCCACCACCCAGACCGGTGCGTCGCTCCCTGCGAGCGCCTCAATCGAAAGCTCGCCGCGCGCCACCATCTCCTCGCCCAAGACCCAAGAGCCGGGCAACAATCCGGGCAAGCGCTCGGCCAAGGCCGTCTCGGCCTCCTCGTCGGCCACCGTCACGAAATCGTTGACGCCTTTGTCGCGCACCTCATGGGCTTCGAGCGCGCGGAAGCGCGGCAGCACCACCTCGGCGGCTACCTCGGCGATCACCGCCTCAACCTGTTTCGGATCGATCTGCATCGTGCCTCAAGAATAGGATTCCGGCGAAAGCGCACAAGGCACCGCCTCCGCACTGGACCGCAGTCACAAAGAAACGGGCCGCGAGACAGAGGTCTCGCGGCCCGATCCCATCGGACGCGGTCGGTCCGAGCGACGGAGCTTATTAGAAGCCCATGCCGCCCATACCGCCCATGCCACTCATGTCCGGCGCGCCGGCCGGCATGTCGTCCTTTTTCTCCGGCTTCTCGGCCACCATCGCCTCGGTGGTGATCATCAGGCCGGCAACCGAAGCTGCATCCTGCAGCGCGGTGCGCACGACCTTCGTCGGGTCGATGATACCGGCCTTGACCAGGTCACAGTAGGCACCGGCATAAGCGTCGAAGCCGTGGTTCTTGTCTTTCTGCTCCAACAGCTTTCCGACGACCACCGAGCCGTCGCTGCCGGCGTTCTCGACGATCTGACGGATCGGGGACTGTAGCGCGCGGCGGACGATATCGATGCCGACACGCTGGTCGTCGTTGGCCGGGGTCAGCTTCTCGAGACCCTTGGTGGCGTAGAGCAGAGCGGTTCCACCGCCGGGGACGATGCCCTCCTCGACCGCCGCACGGGTCGCGTGCATGGCATCGTCGACGCGGTCCTTCTTCTCCTTCACCTCAATCTCGGTCGAGCCGCCGACGCGGATCACCGCGACGCCGCCGGCCAGCTTGGCCAGCCGCTCCTGCAGCTTCTCACGGTCGTAGTCCGAGCTGGTCTCCTCGACCTGAGCGCGGATCTGACCGCAGCGAGCCTCGATGTCCTTCTTCTTGCCGGCACCGTCGACGATCGTGGTCTCTTCCTTGGTGATCGTCACCTTCTTGGCTTGGCCGAGCATCTTCACGTCAACGTTCTCGAGCTTGATGCCCAGGTCCTCGCTAACGACCTGACCGCCGGTCAGGGTCGCGATGTCCTCCAGCATGGCCTTGCGGCGGTCGCCGAAGCCCGGAGCCTTCACGGCCGCGACCTTGAGGCCGCCGCGCAGCTTGTTGACCACCAGGGTCGCCAGAGCCTCGCCCTCGACGTCCTCGGCGATGATCAGCAGCGGCCGGCTGGACTGCACGACCGACTCCAGCAAGGGCAGGATCGGCTGCAGGCCGGACAGCTTCTTCTCGTGGAGCAGGATGTAGGGGTTCTCCAGCTCGCAGACCATCTTCTCGGCGTTGGTCACGAAGTAGGGGCTGAGGTAGCCGCGGTCGAACTGCATGCCCTCGACCACGTCCAGCTCGGTGTCCAGGCTCTTGGCCTCTTCGACCGTGATCACGCCCTCGTTGCCGACGCGCTGCATGGCGTCGGCGATCATGTCACCGATTTCCTTGTCGCCGTTGGCCGAGATCGTGCCGACCTGAGCCACTTCGTCCGGGTTGGAGATCTTCTTCGAGCGCTTCTTCAAGTCGGCCACGACGGACTCGACCGCCATGTCGACGCCGCGCTTGAGGTCCATCGGGTTCATGCCGGCGGCAACGGCTTTGGAGCCCTCGCGCACGATGGACTGGGCCAGTACGGTCGCCGTGGTGGTGCCATCACCCGCCAGATCGTTCGTCTTGCTGGCGACTTCGCGCACCATCTGGGCGCCCATGTTCTCGAACTTGTCGGCAAGCTCGATCTCCTTGGCCACCGTCACGCCGTCCTTGGTCGTGCGGGGCGAGCCGAAGGACTTGTCGAGCACCACGTTACGGCCCTTGGGACCGAGGGTGACCTTGACCGCATCGGCCAGAATGTCGACGCCGCGCAGCATCCGCTGGCGGGCGTCGGAAGAAAAGCGAACGTCTTTCGCTGCCATCTCGTAACCTTTCCTTGTCTTAGCGTGAGTGCGCCAGCCTCAAAGGGCGTGAGCGCGCGGGCCTTGCAGGCGTCACGCTTACTCGATCACGCCCATGATGTCGGACTCGCGCATGATCAGCAGGTCCTTGCCGTCGATCTTGACCTCGGTCCCCGACCACTTGCCGTAGAGCACCTTGTCGTTCTTCTTGACGTCCAGGGCCGTCAGCTTGCCGTCGTCGCCACGCGAACCGGGGCCGGCCGCGATGACCTTGCCCTGCATCGGCTTTTCTTTGGCAGTGTCCGGAATGATGATGCCGCCGGTGGTCTTTTCCTCGTCTTGCAGAGGCTCGACGACCACGCGGTCGTGCAGCGGCCGAAACTTCATGGAGCTCCTCCCTTTGGGGCGGTTGGTCATGGATCACTGTGAAGACAGCCGGCGCGCGAACTGCAGCGACCGGCCATTAGCACTCCCGTGCCGAGAGTGCTGAGGTGCATATATGAGGGGTCGCCGGAGTGTCAACCGAAAGCGGCAGCCATCACAAAAGCTTCGCGTTCGGCGCCGTTAGCGCGTTCGCAAACCACGGATCCGGGCCGCCTCTCCGTAGCGGCGGCGAAACCGCTCTAGGTCGGCCGGGTCGAGACTGACGGTCAGGTGCGCCTGGTCCTCGTCGTCGCGCCGCCCCGTGACCTGCCCATGCCGATAGAGCCAGGCGATCGCCTCTCCATTCGCGAGATCGAGCGAACAGGCGACCGAACGATGGCCGGCCTGAAGCCGGCGTTCAACCATGGCCAGCAAGGCCTCCAGGCCCATGCCCTCGACAGCCGACACGCAGACCTGATCATCGCGCCGCTCAGCCTGAGCGGCCAGAACCTCGCGCGACTCGCTGTCCAGCAGGTCGATCTTGTTCAGGACTTCCAGAACCGGCTGGCGCCCCTCCCCCTCGGCTTCTACGCCCAGATCCGACAGCACCTCTAGCACGCTGAGGCGTTGGGACTCGCTGTCAGGATGGGCAATGTCGCGAACATGCAGGATCAGGTCCGCCTCCAGCACTTCTTCCAAGGTCGCCCGGAAAGCCGCGACCAGGTCGGTCGGCAGATCCGAGATGAAGCCGACGGTGTCGGAGAGGATCACGGTCAGGCCGCTCGGCAGCTCCAAGCGCCGCATCGTCGGATCGAGGGTCGCGAAAAGCAGATCGCGGGCAAAGACTTGCGCCTGCGTCAAATGATTGAACAGGGTGGATTTCCCGGCGTTGGTGTAGCCAACCAGCGCGACCACGGGAAAGGGCACACGGCGACGGGCCGAGCGATGTAGCTCGCGGGTCCGCTTGACCTGGTCCAACTCCCGTTTCAGCCGAGTGATCCGGTCGGTGATCAGGCGACGGTCGATCTCCAACTGGCTCTCGCCAGGCCCGCCGAGGAAACCGAACCCGCCGCGCTGGCGCTCCAAGTGGGTCCAGGATCGCACCAGGCGAGACCGCTGATAACTGAGGTGCGCCAGCTCGACCTGGAGCTGCCCCTCCTTGGTGCGCGCCCGTTCGCCGAAGATCTCCAGGATCAGTCCGGTCCGGTCGATCACCTTGCACTTCAGTGCCCGTTCGAGATTGCGCTGCTGCACCGGCGAGAGCTGTGCGTCAACGACGGCGACCTCCACCTGCGCCCGCTCGATCTCGGACGCCAACTGCTCCACCTGTCCGCTGCCGAACAGGGTCGCCGGACGACGGCGGTCTACCCGGACCACGGTCTCCAGCACGACCTTGACGTCGATAGCTTCAGTCAAGCCCACCGCCTCGGCCAGACGCGCCTCAGCGTTTCGAGGGTCCTGGGCGGAAGGACCGTCGCGCAAGCTCGGATGGATGACGCAGGCGAACGTCACCTTGCCATTGTCGCGAGATGGCGTTCTGCCACCCTGTCCCTTCGCAGTCGGCGCCCGTCCATCGGGGACTTTTGCATTCGGGACATCGGAACTCCGCGTCACGTCCGAACCCGCAAGGTCACGCCTGGGCCTGGGCCTCTTCGCGGTCGCTCGGTTCGAACAGCGAGATCGGCGCCGACGGCATGACAGTAGAGATGGCGTGCTTGTAGACCAGCTGAGAATGCGCATCGCGCCGCAGCAGGACGCAGAAGTTGTCGAACCACGTAACAATGCCCTGCAATTTTACGCCATTAACGAGAAAAATCGTGACCGGTACCTTGTTCTTGCGGATGTGATTGAGAAAAACATCCTGCACATTTTGCGACTTTTCGCCGGCCATCACGTGTGTCCCTGTTGTTCTTGTTCAGGCCCGATTGTTGTTTGAGCGCGCAGGCCGCCGGGCCGGTACGACCTGTCACACAAAGACACGGCGCGCCACGCTTTCCTGGCGAACCGACCTCCGGCAGGTAGTATGCAGAAGCTTGGTTTAAAAGGAAACCGAGGCGCTTTTCTTTGTCACCGGCTGCCGCGCCGCCTCCTCACCGGTGCAGCGTCAATGCCAGCAAGGCATCGAAGCTGGTGACATGGACCGCCGGCTCGTGCCCCGGAAACTCGCCCACCGCCGGCGGTTCGTCGCGGATCAGGATGGGCGTGCAGCCCGCGTTGACCGCGCACCGCAGGTCGATGTCGGTGTCGCCGACGAACCACACGCTGGGCCCGGCCACGCATCCGCTTTCATCCAGAGCGAGATCGACTGGGTCGCGAGCCGGCTTGTCGCGCGCCGCGTCGGTGGCACCGACCAGACGATGAAAATGCCCGGCCCAACCAAGCTGTTCGGCCTCGGTGCGCAGGAACCGGCCTGTCTTGTTGCTTACCACGCCAAGCGTCAAATCGGATCGCCGCGCCAGTTCGGCCAGCAGGGCGCCGGCGCCGCTGCGTTCGCGCAGATGGTCCAGGTGATCGCGCTCGAAAGCCTCGTAGAACAGGCGCGTGGCCTCCTCCGCGCGGCTTCCGAACAGAGCCGGGAAAGCCTCGCGCGCCGACTGCCGGACGTTGGCCCGGGTCTCCTCGAGCGTCCAAGGGCGCTCGCCTAGAGCCTCGAAAGTGACCTTCAGCGCGTGATGAATGGTCGACCAGGTATCGACCAGGGTGTTGTCCCAGTCGAACAGCAACGCCTGCGGCGGTGGCAGGAGAGCTACAGCCGGATCGCCGCCCGCGGCAGGGCGACCGGTCATGCTGCGGTCTTGGCCTCTTCGGCGCCGGACGCACCGCCTGCCGCGCCTTCGATATGGCTCACGTAGGCCTCGCGGAGCTTCATGGTCAAAATGCCCGGATGGCCGTTGCCGACCGGTTTGCCGTCGATCGCGGTGACCGGCATCACGTAGTTGGTCGAGGAGGTGATGAAGGCTTCCTTGGCGGCTCGCGCCTCTTCCACCGTGAAGGCACGCTCTTCGAAGGTCACGCCCTCCTCCGCGATGCGGTCGAGCAGCGCCATCCGAGTGATCCCGTTCAGGATATCCTGGTTGGCGTTGCGTGTGACCAACACGTTGTCCTGGGTGACGATCCAGGCGTTGGTCGAGGTGCCCTCCGTGACCCGGCCGTCCGCTTCGACCATCCAGGCCTCCATGGCGCCGGCCTCGTGGGCCTGCTGCTTGGCCAGGCAGTTGGGCAGCAGCGAAACCGACTTGATGTCGCGGCGCGCCCAGCGAATGTCGGGAACGGTGATGACGGACACGCCCTTCTCCAGTTTCTCGGGCGATGCCGGTTTCATCTGGCGCACGGTCATGACCACAGCCGGCTTGGCCGCCGTCGGAAACTTGTGGTCGCGCGGTGCCACGCCGCGCGTGATCTGCATGTAGAGAAACCCGTTGCTAAGCTGGTTTCGGCGCATCACCTGCCGGCTGATCAGCTTAAGGGCCTCGCGCCGCATCGGCATGGCGATCCGCAGTTCACCGAGCGAGCGCTCCAGGCGGTCGAGATGCAGCTCCTCGTCGACCAGAATACCCCTGTGCACCGGGACGACTTCGTAGACGCCATCGGCGAACTGATAGCCGCGGTCTTCGATGTGAACGGCGGCCTTGGCGTGGGGCAGGTAACGGCCGTTGACGTAAGCGGTGCGAGGCATGGCTTCTCCGGCGGACTGAAGAGAGATCGGGTCGTGGATGCTCCATAGCAGGAGATAGAGCGCTTGTCTGTATGGCGAAGTCTTCCCGCCGAAGTCTTTCCGGCCCCTCGCCCAACATCACATGGAACTAGAAAAACTCGAGCTTCACCGCAAAGAGCTTCTCCACCTTCTTCACCGCGGAGCTGGCCGCGAAGATCGTCACCAGGTCGCCGGCCCGGATCACCGTGTCGCCACGCGGCACGATCACCTCGTCGTCGCGCAGCAGCGCACCTACGACGACGTCCTCGGGCAGCTTGGCATCGCGCAGTGGCTTACCGACCAGGCGGCTCGTCTCCATCGCCTCCGCCTCGATGATCTCGCCGAGATCCTCCGACAGGGAATAGACGGCGCGAATGCGCCCGCGCCGGACATGCTGGAGGATCGTCGAGACCGTGATCGCGCGCGGGCTGACCACCGTGTCGATGCCAAGCGGCCCCACCAACTGACCGTAGCTGGTCGAATTGACTAGGGTGACCGCCCGCATGCAGCCATGCCGCTTGGCCAGCAGCGACGCGAGAATGTTCACCTCGTCGTCGTTGGTGACGGCGATCACCGTCTCAGTGTTCCCGATGTTGCATTCGCCCAGGATATCCAGGTCCAGAGCATCGCCGTGAATGACAACGGAGCGCTTGAGGGTCTGCGCGACCAACTCAGCCCTCTGCTTGTCCATCTCGACCAAGCGGAGCTGCACCTCCGGCTGCTCCTGCTCCATGATCTGCGCCAGATTGAGACCGATGTTGCCGCCACCCAGGATCACCACGCGCCGGGCCTGGCGCTCGTCGTGTCCGAAGGTCAGCAAGGCCCGGGTGAGATGGGCCGAATCGCAGACGAAGTAGGCATCGTCGCCGGGTTTCAACTCGCTGTCGCCATGGGCGACGATGCCCTGCCCGTTCCGCTCGATCCCGACGATGGAGATGTGCAGATCCGGGAATAGCCCAGTGAGCTGCCGCAGGGGCGTATTGATGATCGGCGTGTCCTCGAGCACATGCACCCCGATCAAGGAGATGCGGCCGTCGGCCAGGCTGATGGCGTCGAACGCGCCGGGAATCGACAGACGGCGGCTGATCGCGCGGGCCACCTCGATCTCCGGCGAGATGATCACGTCGATCGGCAGGTTGTCATGGCTGAAGAGGTCTGACCAGACGGGGTCGAGGTAGCTCTGATGCCGCACTCGAGCGATCTTCGTCGGCACCTCGAACAGGGAGTGGCAGATCTGACAGGCGACCATGTTCACTTCGTCGGCATAGGTCACCGCGATCACCATGTCGGCGTCGGCCGCGCCAGCCTGTTTCAGGACCTCCGGATGGCTGGCGAAACCGACCAGACCGCTGACGTCCAGGCTGTCCGTGATGCGCTGCACCAGCTCCGGAGAGATGTCGATCACCGTCACATCGGCGTTCTCGCTCGCCAAATAGCGTGCGATATTGAAACCGACCTGGCCGGCACCGCAAACGATGACCTTCATGGCGAAGCGAGTGTTGGCATGAAGAAGCCTCTACTGAACGGCCAGGGAGAGGTTAGCGGTCGGCGCTGTTAATGCCGAGCGATCGGAGCTTGCGATGCAAGGCCGAGCGTTCCATGCCGACGAAAGCGGCCGTGCGGGAAATGTTGCCGCCAAAGCGGGTCACCTGGGCTTCCAGATACTGCCGTTCGAACTGTTCGCGGGCCTGACGGAGAGGCAGCGCCATAATCTCCGCCGCGCCCGAACCTTGCAAGACCGGCGGTGCGGAGGAACTGACGTCGGGCGGCAGGTGCTCGGCCCGCACCGGCTCCTCCGCTGCGCCGGGCGCCATGATCAGCAGCCAGTCTATGACGTTGCGCAGCTGGCGCACGTTGCCGGGCCATTCATAGGTCTGCAGAGCCGTGATCGCATCGTCGCCCAGCCGCCGCCCGGCGATGCCGGCGGAGTCCGCCGAACGCTGGAGGAAATGCTCGACCAAAGAAGGGATATCGTCGCGCCGTTCCCGCAGAGAGGGGACATGGAGCGGGACCACGTTCAGTCGATAAAAGAGGTCTTCGCGAAAGCGCCCCTCCCCGATCAGCGCTGCCAGATCGCGGTTGGTCGAGGCGATCACCCGCACATCGACTTCCACCGGCCGGCTGCCGCCGACACGCGTGAAGGATTGGTCCTGTAGGACCCGAACGATCTTGCCCTGGGTCTCCAGGGGCATATCGGCGACCTCGTCGAGCAGCAGCGTACCTCCGTGGGCGCGCTCGAAGGTGCCGATCTTGCCAGAGCCGTCTTGGCCGTTCGAACCCGGGCCGTTCGAACCCGGCTCGACGCCGAAAAGCTCCTGCTCGATCCGCTCCGGATGCATGGTGGCGCAGTTCAGCACGACGAAGGGGCCGTTCGCGCGCTTCGAACTCTGGTGGAGCTGGCGCGCCGCAACCTCCTTGCCGGCGCCGGCCGGGCCGGTAATCAGCACGCGGCTTCCGGTCGGCGCCACCCTCAGCAGACCCTGACGCAGTTGCTGGATCGCGCTGCAGCGGCCGATCAGTTCGTTTTCGGTGCTGCCGCGCAGGCGAAGCTCGGCATTCTCTTGACGCAGGCGCGCCGCCTCGATGGCCCGCTGTACGATCAGTAGCAGGCGGTCCGCCTTGAAGGGCTTTTCGATGAAGTCGTAGGCGCCGTCCTTGATCGCCTCCACCGCCGTTTCAATGGTGCCGTGGCCGGAGATCATCACCACGGGCAGGCCCGGCTGTTCGCGCTGCAGGGCGCGCAAAAGGTCCAAGCCGTCGAGCCGCGAGTTGTTGAGCCAAATATCGAGGACCAGCAGGTTGGGCCGGCGGGCCCGGATCGCCTCCAACGCGGAATCCGAGTCGGCCGCCGTGCGCACGCTGTAACCTTCGTCTTCGAGAATACCTTGAATCAGCAGCCGGATATCGGCTTCGTCGTCGACAATCAGAATGTCGTCCGCCATGAAGGATCGCCTGGTTCTTAAAGGTTGGAAATTGCCCGAGGGGATGCGGCCTCGCTATCCGAGGGTTCGCGATCAGTGGTTTCACTGTCCAAAGACTTGCCGGAGTTGGCCGTGCTGGATGCCGCGCGGTCAGCCTCCGCGGAATCAGCCGCCGCCGGGCGGCTCCCGGACCTACCCGCATCTCCAGAAACGGCTGTCTCCTCACCAGAGGCAAAGGTCAAGCAGACCAGCGCACCGCTTCCCTCGGGGTTGTCGGCAAGCCGCAAGCTGCCGCCGTGGTCTTCCATGATCTTCTTCACGATCGCCAGCCCGAGGCCGGTGCCCTTATCGCGCGTCGTCACGTAGGGTTCCGTGAGGCGCTCGCGGTTCTCGCGCGGTAGGCCACGCCCATTGTCCGCAACAGTTATGGCCCAGCCGTCCTCGCTTTCGCCGAGCCGTACAGAGATGCGGCCTGGTGCGGACGCCTCCTCTCCGGCTTCCCGCTCCGCCGCGACACGTGCCTCCACGGCCTCCGCTGCGTTCTTCAGGATATTGGTGAGTGCCCGGTTGATCTGCGCGGAGTCGATGGCCCGCAACACCGGCCTGCCCGGCAGGTCCAACGCGAAGTCGATTTCCGCGTGGCCATTGGCCTGCAGGACCACCGCTTCCTTGAGCAACCGGCCGAGATCGCTTTCGCGCATCTGCGGTGCCGGCATGCGCGCGAAGGAAGAGAACTCGTCCACCATGCGGCCGATATCGCCGACATGCCGCACGATGGTGTCCGACAGCACGCCGAAGGTCTCGGCATCCTCGTCGATCTGCTTCAGGTACTTGCGTTTCAGGCGCTCGGCCGAGAGCTGGATCGGAGTCAGCGGATTCTTGATTTCATGGGCGATGCGCCGCGCGACATCCGCCCAAGCTGCCTTGCGTTGCGCGGATAGTAGGTCGCTCACATCGTCGAAGGTCACGACATATCCAATGATTCCTTCCACGTCCCGTTCAGCCATCACCCGGACAAACAGCGTGCGTGCGCCGTCCTGCCGCGGCAGGACCACCTCGCTCTCGTGCACCCGGCCGGGTCGCCGGCGCGCGCGAAGCAGCAACTCGCGTACGTCGCGCGAAAGCTTCGACAGTTTGCGTCCGCGCAGCTGCTCCGCATCGACCTGCAACAGCTCACAGGCCGCCCTGTTCGGCAGCACGACCTGCCCCTCGCGGTCCAGCGAGATCACGCCCGAGGACACGCCGGACAGGACGGCTTCGATGAAGCGGCGCCGTTCCTCGAGCTGCCGATTGGCGTTTAGCAACTCGCGCCGCTGCCGTTCGAGCTGCGACGTCATCCTGTTGAAGCTGCCCGCCAGGACGCCGACCTCGTCGCTTTGCTCGTCGTCCGGCTCGTCCACCCGCGCGCTGAGATCGCCCTGTCCCACGCTTTCCGCCGCCGAGATCAGGCGACCGATGGGCGTACTGAGACGGTCGGCGAAGGCGAGCCCCACCCAGACGGCCGCCATCAGCAGCAGCAAGGCCACGACCAGGAAGATCACCGCAAAGGTGATGATCATTCGGTTCCGCTCGCCCTCGAGCTGCTGATAGAGTTGCACGGCCGTCGCAGACTGGTCCATGTGCGCGAGCACGCGCGGGTCGATCACGCGACCGACCACCAGATAGCTGCCCTGCATCTGGTCGAGAGCCACCACAGCACGTACACGGTCGTCGCTTTCGGCCCGGAAGATCAGCGCTTCGCCACGATCGGCCGCATTCCAGGCCCAGGCGGGCAAACGTGGGTCGAACTCCAGGGCCAGCGAGACCCCGCCGCGGGCCAACACCTGGCCTTCGCGGGTCAGAACGGCCGCCTCGGAGAGCGAACGCAGGGAAGCCTGTCGCGCAATCAGCTGATCGAGGCGCCGGGTGTCGGCGCCGAACACGGAGAGTTGCCGATCCACTTCGGACGCCATGGAGACCGCGTCGGCGTTGATGGCACGGGCATGCTCGTCGAGGTAGGAGCGCGCCACAGCCATGGACTCGCCCACCGCCGTGCTGACTTTCTCGCTGAACCAGCCCTGCAGTCCGTAGTCAAACAACAGCACAGAGAAGACGGCCACGATGACCGTCGGCGTGGCTGTCACCAGTGCGAACAGGCCGACGAGCCGCGCATGCAGCCGGGCGCCCGCACGATTGCGCCGCCGGGCAATCCAGAGAATGGCGACCCGGCGGGCGATCAGCACGCCGAAGGCCAGCAGCAGAGCCAGATTGAGATTGATGAGCAGCAGGACGTCGCGCGGATCCGCCAAGGCGTCGATCCGCCGCGTCATGGCAGCGAAGGTGACGAAGCCCACCGCGACGGCCGCGACCAGCAGCACGACCGCCAAGCGTTGTTCGAGCTTCACACGCCCGGCCCAGGCCGCAAAACGCCGCCAAGGACGGGCGCTCCCGAGCAGAGGAGACGTGCGTTCGGGCCGCTCTCGCTCGGTCGTGCCCTGGGTCGCGCCCGGGGTTGCTTCTGCCTCTATGTCCGCCTCGACGGTCATGATGGCGGATCGGTCTCCAGGATCGATGTTCAGACGCGTCTATTGGGCCACTCTGTTGCGAGAAAGCAACAGATAAATCGCTCTCTCCGGCCGATTATGCAGCGGGCACTGTCGGTTTGCGAAGCTCGGCGAAACCCAAAGCAGCCCGAAACGCGCCAAGACCCGACACCCGGCGCTACTTCAGTCCACGCACGACCTCGATATCCAGATCGCGGATTTTCTTTCGAAGCGTATTGCGGTTGAGGCCGAGAAGGCTGGCCGCCTTCAACTGGTTGCCGCGGGTCGCCGCCAGGGTCAACTCGATCAGCGGCCGTTCGATTTCGCGCAGCACTCGCTCGTAGAGTCCGCTGGCTGGCAGCTCGTTCTTATGGGCGGCGAAATAGTCTCGCAGATGCCGCTCGACGCTCTCACCCAGGGAGCCACCCGCCGGAACGACCGGCGTCCGCGTCCCGCTCGCGATGTCGCCCGGCGCTTCGGCCAGCTCGCTTCGAATGACGCCGACGTCGATCACTTCCTGGCTGTAGAGGGCGGCCAGTCGGCGGACGAGGTTCTCCAGCTCGCGCACGTTGCCCTGCCAGGTGTGATTGCGCAGATAGGCCATGGCATCAGCCGCCAGGGTCTTCGTCGGCAGCCCCTCGGCCCCGACCTGTCGGAAGAAGTGACGAACCAGTTCGGGGATGTCTTCCGTGCGCTCGCGCAAGGGCGGTAAGCGAATCGGCACCACGTTGAGTCGGTAGAAGAGGTCTTCGCGGAACTCGCCGGCGCGCACCATCTGGCGAAGATCGCGGTGGGTGGCTGCGACGATGCGCACATCTGCGCGGATCGGCGTTCGGCCACCCACTGTCGTGTACTCGCCCTCCTGCAGTACGCGCAGCAGCCGGGTCTGGGCCTCCAGCGGCATGTCACCGATCTCGTCGAGGAACAAGGTCCCGCCGGCCGCCTGTTCGAAGCGGCCAGCACTGCGGGCCTGCGCCCCGGTGAAGGCGCCCTTCTCGTGGCCGAAGAGCTCGCTCTCGATCAGTTCGCGCGGAATCGCCGCCATGTTGATGGGGACGAAGGCACCGGTCCGACGCTTGCCATAGTCATGCAGAGCGCGAGCAACCAGTTCCTTGCCCGTGCCGGACTCGCCATAGATCATCACCGTCAGGTCGGTGCCCATCAGGCGCGCCAGGACGCGATAGATCTCCTGCATCGCCGGCGACCGGCCGATGAGAGGCAGCCGCTCTTCGTCTTCGGCCGTCAGGCTCGCCACCGGACCGTCATGGGGTTGCGACAGCGCGCGCGCCACGGCGCCGACCAGTTCGCGCAGATCGAAGGGTTTCGGCAAATACTCGAAAGCGCCGCGCTCGGTCGCCTTCACGGCCGTCAGCAGAGTGTTCTGCGCGCTCATGACCAGAATGCGCAGCTCCGGCCGAACCTTCTTGATACGCGGAATCAGATCGAGACCGTTGTCGTCCGGCATCACGACGTCGGTGATGACCAGATCGCCTTCGCCCTCCCGGACCCATTGCCAGAGGGTGCCCGCCGTATCGGTCGTGCGCACCTCGTAGCCTTCGCGCCCCAGGGCTTGGGACAGCACCGTGCGGATGGCGCGGTCGTCGTCGGCGACGAGAATCTTGGCTGCGGTCATAGCCGGTTTCCCCCGTCGGGTCCCAGATCGGTCTTCACGTCTGGCGTCACAGTGCCACTCAAGGCGCCTTGGGCAGCATCAGCCGGAAGGCCGTGCCCTTCTCATCGCTGTCGAACCCGATGGTACCGCCGTGGTCTCCGACCACCTTGGCCACCAGGGCGAGACCGAGACCCTTGCCGGCCGGCTTGGTCGTCACGAAGGGGTCGAACAGACTGGCCCGCAGATCCTGGGGGATGCCCGAGCCGTTGTCGCGCACGGTCACGGCAAGGGGCAGATCCACACGACTGCCGCCCCCGGGGATCGCCAAGCGCACGCCCTGCTGATAGCGGGTCGACAGGCGGATCTCGCCACCTGTCTTCGGAAGGGCTTCCGAGGCGTTCTTAACCAGATTGAGCAGGGCCTGAATCAGAAGATCCCGATTACCGTAGACCGGCGGTAGAGAGGGATCGTAGCTCTCGTGAAAGGTCACCTGCCCGGCAAAGCCCGTCTCCGCCAGCCGGCGCACATGCCCCAACACCTCGTGAATGTTGACAGCGCCGCGTTCGATGGGGCGGTCGTCGGCGAACATCTCCATGCGATCGACCAGAGAGACGATGCGGTCGGCCTCCTCGCAGATCAGGCGGGTCAGCAGCCTGTCGCGCTCCTCGGCGGAGGCCTCAAGCAGCTGGGCGGCGCCGCGAATGCCGGAGAGCGGATTCTTGATCTCATGCCCCAGTAGGGCCGCCATACCGGTGATCGAGCGTGCGGCACTGCGGTGGGTCAGTTGGTGGTCGAGCTTGCGCTCGATGGAGCGCTCGTGCAGCGCCACGACCACATGTCCTTCGTTCTCGTTGATGGCCGAGACGTCCACCGCAACCAGCCGCGTCCCGATCCTGGGCGTCTCGATGGTAACGCCGAACTCCGTGATGGAATGACCGCCGATCCGCACCTGGTCCACGAGCATGAAGATCGGATGATCCGCCGGCAGCAGATCCGTCAGGGGACGGCTCAACAGAGTCTTCGACGACTGACCGAGAAACTGCTCGGCCGCCAGGTTGACGTAAACGAAGCTGCCGTTCTCATCGAGCACGAACAGCGGCTCGGACAAGGCATTGAGGATGGCGCCGTGATCGATCTCGCCGCCGGAGATGACGCGACGCAGGGCCTGTGCGGACATCATGCGGCGAGCCCCTCCGTCAGATCGCCAGCCTCGGCAGCGGTGACGGCATCGTCGTAAAGAGCCTTCACCAACGCCCGCACCTCGCCCGGCTGCTCGGCGCGGTTGACCCGGCGCCGGAACTCGTTGGCCCCTGCGAGACCCGTGGCATACCAAGCCAGATGCTTGCGGGCGATGCGGTTGCCCATCACCGTTCCGTGGTGCTCCAGCAGAGCCTCGTAGTGTTCCAAGGCAATCGCACACTGCTCGACGAGGCTGGGATCCGGCTCGATGCGCCGTTCGGTCATCCAAGCGATGGCCTGTCGCAGAAACCAGGGACGCCCCTGCGCGCCGCGCCCGATCATCACGCCCGCGGCCCCCGAGCGCGCCAAGGCAAGATCAATATCGCTCAAGCTGCCGATGTCGCCGTTCACCAGTACCGGCAGGTCGGTCGCCTCCACGGTGGCACGAACCGCCTGCCAGTCGGCCCGACCGTTGTAGAGCTGACAGCGCGTGCGACCGTGTACCGTCAGCAGCCGCACGCCGCAGTCATGCGCGATCCGCGCCAACTCCGGCGCGTTGAGGCAGTCCTCGTCCCAGCCGAGGCGCATTTTCATCGTGACCGGCAGGTCGACGGCCTTGACCACCGCCGCCATGATGCGTCCGGCCAGCAACGGCTCGCGCATCATGGCGGAACCGGCCAGCTTGTTGACGATCTTCTTAACCGGACAGCCGAAGTTGATGTCGATGATCGCCGCGCCCCGGTCGACATTGAGCTTGGCCGCCTCGGCCATCACCTCGGGTTCGTGCCCCGCAAGCTGAACGGCCATGGGAAACTCCTCCGGCGTCGAGCTGGAGAGCTTCAGAGATTCCTTGGTCTGCCGGATCATCGACTGGCTGGCGATCATCTCGGACACCACAAGTCCCGCCCCCAGGCGCTTGACCAGGCGGCGGAAGGGCAGGTCCGTGACCCCCGACATGGGCGCCAAGACCACCGGTGCGAAAGAGAGATCATCGATCTGAATGCCCATCATTGAGGCATTCACAGCCAAATGCTTATTCATTGGGCGTGTTGTAACGACTTAGACCGCGCCTTGCACGTCTTTTCGCGACGGCGCGGTAGGGAATTCCGGTCTTTCCCAGAACACTGCGACACTTTGCCGAAGCGGACGAGCAAAGTCGTTTTTCTACGAATTATTTGAAAGACCTGCTGGGGCGCTGTCAGCCGATAACGACGTCGGTGACGAACTTGACCCCAGGATAGGCAAGCGTCAGCAGCAGGTAGGCGACCAAGACCAGCCGGCCGGCGCGCTTACCGCGCAGGCCCGTGCGGCTTTGCAAATAGAGCAGCAGGCCGATGACCGCGAAGGCCAGCAGGGACAGGAAGGTCTTGTGATCCAGCGGCAGGGTCGAGGTCTGGTACCAGGCGATGCCGATCCCGGTCACGATGCCGAAGCCCAAAACCGTTTCGGCGGCAGCGAGGAAGTTGAACTGCAGGCGCTCCGCATCGGCCACCGAGGGCAAGCGCTGGGTCAAACTGCTCCGGCGCTTCTTTTTCAGCGACCGCTCCTGCAGAAAGACCGCTGCGGCGGCCACGGCCGACAGGGTCGCCAGCGCATAGGTCGTCAGAGAAACGGCGATATGGACGAGCAACCAGATATCCGCCTGGAAGCCGGGCTCAAGCGCCAGGGGCTCCGGCTCGGTCTCGGCCGCGATCCAGACCGTGCCCAAGACACCCAGGCAGAGCAGGTAGGGCAGCAGCAGGGCGGCGAGGCGCCAGGCTTGCTGCAAGAACAACGCCGAGGCCGCGAAGGCCGCCAGCGACGTGGCAACCGAAAGCCAGAGCGCGGCGCCCAATCCGGTCGACCAGCCACCGTCCAGTTGAACCGAGATGGCGGCCAGCGGGCCGGCGACGGCCACGGCGAGAACCGCCCAGAACACCAGATCGGGGCGCTGGCTGTGCCAACGCCAGGGTAACAGCGCGGCCGGAATCAAGGCGGCCAAGGCGGTCACGTTGATCAGAAGCGCGATCGGCATGCCGGCTTTATAACACCGCTTGGCCGAGCGCACAGCAGCGCCTGCGCCTACTTCCGTTATAAAGTGAGAACGTTCCGCACGTGCGTCAGCGCGCGGTAAGATAGGCGAAGTCAAAGGCTTGGGCGCTTTTCCAAGAGCAAACGGTTCCACCGCCCGGCAAAGCCCTGTAGACCCGTGGCCATGGAAAAGAACGAACAGACTATCGACGGAACAACAGCGGCGGGTGGCACGACGGCAGCACTCGTGGTCGCGGCGGGACGCGGCAGCCGCTTCGGCGGCACGGCACCGAAACAGTACACGCCGCTTGCCGGCCGTCCGATCCTGACCCACGCGCTGGCGCGCTTGGCCGCCCATCCGGCGGTTGGCGCCGTACGCGCCGTCATCCATCCCGACGACGCAGCGGCCTATGCCGAGGCGGCCGCCGGACTGGATCTGCTGCCGCCGGTGCACGGCGGCCGGGAGCGACAGGAGTCGGTGCGCCTGGGGCTGGAGAGCCTGCGGGAGATCGCCCCTGACAGGGTCCTGATCCACGACGCCGCTCGTCCGCTGCTGGAGTCGTCCGTGGTTGCGCGCCTGCTGGAGGCCCTGGAGCAGGCGCCCGGAGCCCTGCCGGTGCTGCCAGTTGCCGACACCCTGAAACGCGGCGCCGGCGACCGGGTTGTCGAAACGGTTCCCCGAAACGACCTGTACCGGGCACAGACCCCTCAGGCCTTTCACTACGAGGCGATCCTGGCCGCACACCGCACCGCCATCGGAGAAAAACTCACCGACGACGCCGCGGTGGCCGAGGCGGCCGGTTTGCCGGTCGCTCTGGTCGAGGGCTCGCCGAAGCTGGTCAAGATCACCACGCCGGCCGATCTGAGTGAGGCCGAAGGCTGGTTGAACCCGGGCGGCCCGTCGCAAGCCCCGGCCGGCGAGGTCAGGGTGGGCCAGGGCTTCGACGTGCACCGCTTCGGCCCGGGCGAGGCCGTCACCCTCTGCGGTGTTCGCGTCGCCCACAGCCAGGCGCTGGCAGGGCACTCCGATGCCGATGTCGGACTGCATGCCCTGACCGACGCCATTCTGGGCGCCCTGGCGGACGGCGACATCGGGAGCCACTTCCCGCCCAGCGATCCGACTTGGCGCGGCGCCGATTCCGCACGTTTCCTGCGTCATGCCGGAACCCTGGTGACGGCGCGCGGCGGGCGACTGCTCCACTGCGACCTCACGCTGATCTGCGAGGCCCCTAAGATCGGACCGCATCGCCCGGCCATGCGCCAGCGCGTCGCGGAGATCCTGGGCATCGCCGCCGAACGCGTCGCCGTGAAAGCGACCACCACCGAGAAGCTAGGCTTTACCGGACGCGGCGAGGGTATCGCCGCGCAGGCAACGGCCACGGTCGAACTGCCGCGCGGCTCATGACCCAAGCACCGCCTGAGGCATCGGCCCAGTCACCGCGATCGCCGAAAGGCTGGCAGCGCCCCCCCTTCTGGCGACTCGACAGCCTGATCGCCACTTGGTTCGGCGCCGGACTGCTGCCGAAGGCACCGGGCACCTGGGGTTCGCTTGCCGCCCTGCCCTTCGCGGCGGCCATCGTGTGGCTCGGCGGTCCCTGGGCGCTGCTGGCGGCGGCGGTTCTGCTGTTTCTGGTCGGGATCTGGGCGAGCGCCAAGTACGCCGGATCGCGCGCGGATCCCGGCGAAGTGGTGGTCGACGAGGTCGTCGCGCAGTGGCTGGTGATCTTCCCGGTCGCCCTCGACCTTAAACTCTACCTGCTGGCCTTCGTGACCTTCCGCGTTGCCGACATCCTGAAACCCTGGCCGGCGAACTGGGCGGACCGGCGCATCAAGGGCGGCCTCGGCATCATGCTGGACGACATTCTGGCGGCTCCCTACGCCATGGTGGTCTGTTACCTTGCCTGGATCTGGCTGGGGAGAAACTCGTGTTTCCCTTGGACATACTAGAGGCGGCGGAAGAGCTGCTGGAGCGCTACCGCGCGGCAGGCCGGCAGCTGGTCACGGCAGAGAGCTGCACCGGCGGGCTGATCGCCGGCGCACTGACCGAGATCGCCGGCTCCTCCGACGTGGTGGAGCGCGGCTTCGTGACCTATTCGAACGCCTCCAAGAGCGAACTGCTCGGCGTCGCCGAGTCTACGCTGGCGGAGTTCGGCGCCGTCAGCGGAGAGACGGCGCGGGCCATGGCCGAGGGCGCGCTGGCCGCAAGCCATGCGCAGATCGCGCTGTCCGTCACCGGGGTTGCCGGGCCCGGCGGCGGCTCGCCCGAAAAACCGGTCGGACTGGTCTGGTTCGGCCTCGCCAAGCAAGACGAGCCGGCCTTCGCCCAAAGCGACCGCCAGCTTTTTTCCGGCACGCGCAGCGAGGTGCGTCTGGCATCGCTGCGTCATGGGATCCATCTGCTTGCCCATGCCCTTTAGCCGCCTTCCCCAGCGCAAGCTCGAGGACAGCCGCCTCCCAGAGGACGACGGGACGCAGCTTTCCGTCTTGCCCGAGCCGGCGGGTGCCGCGCGTCCGGACATCATCGACGTGCTGGTGACGGTCATCTGCTTCCTGGGGTCTGGCTATCTCGTGATCCTGCTGGCCGGCGCCCTCGGTTTGGCGAACGCCGATACCCAAAGCAGCGCGCTGCTGGTGCCGCTGGTGCTGGCCAGTCAGGCCGCCGTTTTCCTCGTCGTCTTCCTTGCGGTTCTCTGGAACGGGCGACGCCTCTCGCTCAGGACTCTCGGGCTGGGACCTCTGCCGAACGGCTGGTTGAAGCGCGGCACTCTTTGGGGTCTCGGCGCCATCCCGCCGGCGATCGCCGTCAACGCGGTGACTTTCGTGCTGTTCGGCGTCGAGCAGACCAATCCTCAGGTGGAGATGCTGGCGCCGGCCGGCCCGTCTCTCTGGGGCTTCCTGCTGGTCTTGCCGTTGGTATCCGTGCTGGTGCCTTTCGTCGAGGAACTAGCCTTTCGCGGGGTGCTCCACGGCTGGCTACGCCGTCACCTGACGGCAGGGCTCGCCATGGCTCTCTCCGCCGCCGTCTTCTCCATCGCCCACGGGATACCACAGCTGATCCCGGCGTTACTGCTGGTCGGACTGCTGCTTGCGCGCCTGCGGGAGATGGAGGACAGCCTCTGGCCCTGCATCGCCATGCACGGCGTCTTCAATGCCGTCATGACGATGATCATGTTCGCCGCGCTGTCGGTAGCGTCGGATTCGCCCAACCCGGAGTCGTTGGCAAGTGCCGCCGTCTGGCTGCTCTGATTAACCGTAAAGCTCCTTCGCCCGCCCCTCGAAGGCCGCCACCATCCGGCGCACAGCCTCGTTGAACAGCGGCTGCAGCATCTTCTGCAAGACGCGCGAGCGGAACTCGAAGTCGACGTAAAAATCGATCATGCAGCCGTCGGCATGCTCGATGAACTGCCAGGTGTTGTTGAGGTAGCGGAAGGGGCCGTCGACATACTGAACGCGGATCACCCGCTCCTCGGGCTCAAGATCGACCCGGCTGGTGAAGCGCTCGCGCACCATTTTGAAGCCGACGACCAGATCAGCCACGATCTGGCGCTCCTCCGACTCACGCTGACGCACCCGTGCCGCCTTGCACCACGGAAGAAACTCCGGGTAGCGCTCGACGTCGGCGACCAGATCGAAAAGCTCTTGCGGCTGATAGGGCAGCAAACGCTGCTCGGCATGGGTGGGCATGATCGGGATACGACGTAACGGTTGCAGACGATTGAGGCAATACAAACGGTCGGGACGTTAGAGCGCGATCGTCTCAGATGGAAGCGTTTGGCTTCCATCTGAGACGATCCTGCTCTAAGGCGCCGGACTCGCTCCGGCCAGGCGTTCGTCGCCCCCGCCGAGTTGAGCGAAAATGTAAGGTGTCGAAGTTAAGTTTCTGTGAGAGCTGGGCGAACGGGACCGCGACAATCCGTCAAGGTTAGCCGCCGCGGCCGACAGATCAACCGGCCGCAGCCACCTGCTTTTCGCGTGCCAGCCGAAGACGGGCGAAGTCCTCGTCGGCATGATAGGAACTGCGGGTCAGAGGGCTCGCGGAGACCACAAGGAATCCCTTGGCGAAGGCCGCCGTCTCGTAAGCCTTGAAGTCGTCGGGCGTTACGAAACGCTCGACAACGTGATGCTTCGGCGTCGGCTGCAGATATTGACCGATGGTCAGGAAATCGACGTCGGCGGAACGCAGGTCGTCCATCACCTGCTGGACCTCGCCCTTTTCCTCCCCCAAACCTACCATCAGACCCGACTTCGTGAAGATCGTGGGGTCGAGTTGCTTCACCCGGTCCAGCAGGCGCAGGGAATGGAAGTAGCGCGCCCCGGGCCGCACGGTCGGATAGAGGCGCGGCACGGTCTCCAGATTGTGGTTGAAGACATCGGGCTTGGCTGCGACCACGACCTCCAGCGCCCCGTCCTTGCGCAGAAAGTCGGGCGTCAGGATCTCGATGGTGGTGGTCGGTGTCGCCTCGCGGATGGATCCGATCACCTTGGCGAAATGCTCCGCACCGCCATCCTCCAGATCGTCCCGGTCGACCGAGGTGATGACCACGTGCTGCAGGCCGAGCTTCTTGACCGCCTCGGCAACGCGATAGGGCTCGAAGGGGTCGAGCGCACCGGGCTTGCCTGTCGCGACGTTGCAGAAGGTGCAGGCGCGGGTGCAGATGTCGCCCATGATCATCATGGTGGCGTGCTTCTTGGCCCAGCACTCGCCGATGTTGGGACAGGCCGCCTCCTCACAAACGGTCGTGAGCTTGTGCTCGCGCACCACCTGCCGGGTCGCGTGGTACTCGCGGCTGACTGGCGCCTTCACGCGCAACCAGGTCGGCTTGTTCCGCTGCACCGGGTTGTCGGGCTTGTGGGCCTTCTCGGGATGGCGCAGGCGGGGCTTGTCGGTCATCTCCGTCATGCCCCTAGAAATGGACCGCACGCCCGTAAGCATCAAGCACCGACTCATGCATCATTTCCGACAGGGTCGGATGCGGGAAGACCGAGTGCATCAGGTCCGTCTCGGTGGTCTCGAGCTGCATGGCCACAGCGTAGCCCTGAATCAGCTCGGTGACCTCGGCGCCGATCATGTGGGCACCCAGCAGTTCGCCGGTCTCGGCATCGAAGACCGTCTTGACCAGGCCCTCCGGCTCGCCGAGGGCGATGGCCTTGCCATTGCCCATGAAGGGAAAGCGTCCGACCTTGAGCTTATGGCCGGCGGCCTTGGCCTTCTCCTCGGTCAGACCGACCGAGGCGATCTGCGGGTGACAGTAGGTGCAGCCGGGAATGCGGCGCAGGTTCAGCGGGTGCACGTCGTTCTTGCCGGCGATCTTCTCGACGCAGATCACGCCCTCATGGCTCGCCTTGTGAGCGAGCCAGGGCGCACCGCAGACGTCGCCGATGGCATAGACGCCCGGCTCGCCGGTCTGCATCCACTCGTCGATCACGATGTGTCCACGCTCGACCTTTACCTTGGTGCCCTCCAGGCCGATGTTTTCGGTGTTGCCGACAATGCCGACCGCGGAGATCACCTTCTCGACATCGATGACCTGGGTCTTGCCGCCCTGCTCGACCGTCGCCTTGGCCATGCCCGAGCCGTTCTTCGGGCGCTCGACCTTGGTGACCTTGGCCCCGGTCAGGATCTTGATGCCCTGCTTCTCGAAGGTCTTGCGCGCGAAGTCGGAAATCTCGGGATCCTCGGCCGGCAGGATTCGCTCGACCAGTTCCACCACCGTCACCTCAGCACCCATAGTGCGGTAGAAGCTGGCGAACTCGATGCCGATAGCGCCCGAGCCGACCACCAGGATCGACTTCGGCATGGCGTCGGGCACCATGGCCTCCTTGTAGGTCCAGACGGTGCTGCCGTCGGCCTCCAACCCCGGAAGCTGACGCGCCCGAGCGCCGGTCGCCAGGATCACGTGCTTGGCGGTGAGATCCGCGACGGACTTGCCGTCCTTCTCGACCTTCAGCTTCCGCTTGCCGCCGGCGTTGCCGTTCAGCTTGCCGTGGCCGTCGAAGACCGTGACCTTGTTCTTCTTGAGCAGGTGCTTGACGCCGCCGCTCAGTTGCCCCGCCACCTGGCGCGACCGCTTGACCACGGCGGAGATGTCGAAGCCCACGTTGTCGGCCTTCAGGCCGTAGGTCTTGGCGTTCTGGAAGTAATGATAGATCTCGCTGGTGCGCAGCAGGGCCTTGGTGGGAATACAACCCCAGTTGAGGCAGATGCCGCCCAGGTGTTCGCGCTCGACAACGGCGGCCTTCATGCCCAGCTGCGCTGCGCGGATGGCGGCGACGTAACCGCCCGGCCCGCCGCCTACCACGACCAGATCGAAATCGCTGTCGGCCATGCTGTCCTATCCCATCCCTAGTTCGCTCGCGAGCTTCTGGTCCCAGAAGGTCGCTTCGATCTTGTGTCCGTCCAGATCCCGCAGGAAGGCGCCGTAGTAAGGGGCGCCGTAATCCTCGCGCGGCCCCGGCGCGCCGTCGTCCTCTCCGCCGGCCGCCAGACCTTCGCGGTGAAAGGCCTCGACCTCCTGTTTCGAGGCCACGAAGAAAGCAACGTGCGTGCCGTTTCCGACCGTCGCCCGCCGGCCGTCGAACGGCAACTGTACCCAGAACTCCGGATAGAGCTTGCCGTAAGCGACGGCGCCGGGATGCTCCATGATGCGCCGGATGCCGATCGACGCCAGCACACGGTCGTAGAAAGCGGTCGCCCGCTCGAAATCCTCCGTCCCGATCGAGACGTGAGACAGAATGCTCGGAACCTCTTCGCTCATCATCGCGCTCCTTTCGAACAGCCGCTCGCTTCTGTAGCGCGGAGCGGGCCGCTCGATCCGAAGCCTGGCCCACATCCGCCCGGCGAACCTATCGCCGAGGGTGCGGCGGCGTAAGGGAGGGGAGCGAAAGATCGCAAGCTCGATCAGGCCTCCAGGTTCGAGCCCTCCAAGGGCCCCCTTACAACAGCATCGACAGCGGATCCTCGATCAGCTTCTTGAAGGCGGCTAGGAACTGGGCACCGACCGCGCCGTCGACCACGCGGTGGTCGACCGACAGGGTGCAGGACATGACCGTCGCGACGGAGAGCGCGCCTTCCTTGACCACCGGACGCTGCTCGCCAGCGCCGACTGCCAGGATGCAGCCCTGCGGCGGGTTGATCACCGCCTCGAACTGCTTGACCCCGAACATGCCGAGATTTGAGATCGAGAAGGTCCCGCCCTGGTATTCCTCGGGCATCAGCTTGCCGTCGCGCGCCTTGCCGGCCAGGGTGCGCATCTCCGTCGAGATCTGGGCGAGCCCCTTGCCGTCGGCCTGCTTCACGATGGGGGTGATCAGGCCGGCCGGCGTCGCCACGGCGACGGAGATATCGGCACGCTCGAAGAACAGCAGGCCGGAGGGATCGAAGGCTGCGTTGGCTTCGGGAACCTGCCGCAGGGCCAGAGCCGCCGCGCGGATCACGAAGTCGTTGACCGACAGCTTGTAGGCCCCCTCGCCCTCGGGCGAGCGCCCATTGAGGTCCTTACGGACCTTCAGCAAGGCGTCCAGCTCGCAGTCGACGGTCAGGTAGAAGTGCGGAACGGTCTGCTTGGACTCCGTCAGGCGCTGGGCGATCACCTTGCGCATGCCGGACAGCGGTTCCTGCCTGTAGGGAATGCCGAAGGCATCCGCGAAGACCTTCCCGGACTGGCCCTGAGGCATCGCCGCACCGGACGTCGGAGCCGCCGCTGCGGAGGGTGCCTCGGCCGCCGTTCCGGAGGCCGCTTTCGCGGGAGCCGGCGCAGCGGCACCGCCGGACAGGGCCGCTTCGATATCGGCCTTCACGATCCGTCCGTGAGGACCGGAGCCCTTGAGCTGGCCAAGATCGAGGCCGGCCTGCTGCGCCATCCGGCGCGCCAGGGGCGACGCGAAGACCCTGTCGCCGGACGGACCGGCCGCAGCCTCGGGCTTGGCTGGTGCAGTGGGTGCAGGCGCCTCGGCTTGACTGATCGCAGGCGGCTCGCCGCCACCGCTGCCGTTCGTGCTACCGCCGGGCGCCGGCGGCGCATTGGACTGAGCCGCCGCCACGTCGATATCGCCTTCGCTCTCGCCCTCTTCGAGCAGGATGGCGATGACCGCGTTCACGGCGACCGCCTCGGTCCCCTCGCCGACAACGATCTTGCCGATCTTGCCTTCCTCGACCGCCTCGACCTCCATGGTCGCCTTGTCGGTCTCGATCTCGGCGATGACGTCGCCGGAGTTAACCTCGTCGCCTTCCTTGACGTGCCACTTGGCGAGAGTGCCCTCGGTCATGGTGGGCGAGAGCGCCGGCATCAGGACGTTGATCGGCATGACGCTTCCAATTCCTTCCAGAACGCGCAACAGGCGACCGCCCTTCTGCGGGGCGGTCCGGGATCAGTCGCGATAACAGACCTGCTTGGCCGCCGCGACGACCTTGTCGGCCTGCGGCAGAGCCAGCTTCTCCAGGTTAGCGGCATAGGGCAGCGGCACGTCGGCACCGGTCACGCGCACCACCGGCGCGTCCAGATGATCGAAGGCCTGCTCCATCATGACGGCCGCCAGTTCCGAGCCGATGCCGGCGAAGGGCCAGCCCTCTTCGGCCGTGACCAGACGGTTGGTCTTCTTCACGGACTCGACCACCGTCGCCGTATCCATCGGCCGGATGGTGCGTAGGTCGATGACCTCGGCCTCGATCCCCTCGCCCGCCAGCTGTTCGGCGGCCTCCAGGCAGCGGCCAACCATGATGGAGTGCGCGACCAGGGTCACGTCGCTACCGGAGCGCACGACCTTGGCCTTGCCGATCGGCACCAGCCAGTCCTCCGTGTCGGGCACCTCGAAGGACTGCCCGTAGAGGATCTCGTTTTCCAGGAAGATGACCGGGTTGGGATCGCGGATCGCCGCCTTGAGCAGCCCCTTGGCATCCGCCGACGACCAGGGCGAAACCACCTTAAGACCCGGCACGTGGCCGTACCAGGAAGCATAGCACTGGCTGTGCTGCGCGGCGACGCGCGAGGCGGCGCCGTTCGGCCCACGAAACACGATGGGGTTCTGGATCTGACCGCCCGACATATAGAGCGTCTTGGCGGAGGAGTTGATGATCTGGTCGATGGCCTGCATGGCGAAGTTGAAGGTCATGAACTCCACGACCGGCTTCAGGCCGTACATGGCGGCGCCCGCCGCCAGACCGGTAAAGCCGTGCTCGGTGATCGGGGTGTCGATCACCCGTTTCTCGCCGAATTCAGCCAGCAGCCCCTGGGTGACCTTATAGGCGCCTTGATACTCGGCAACCTCCTCGCCCATGACGAAGACCTTGGCGTCACGCCGCAACTCTTCGGCCATGGCATCGCGCAGGGCATCCCGCACCGTCAGGGTCTTGGTCGGGCCGTCCCAGTCCGGCTCGGGTTCCGGTGCCGGCGCGGCGGCCTGGGCAGGGGCGCTCGCAGGCACTTCAGCGGAAGGCGCTTCAGCCGCAGGCTCGGGCGCCGCCGCCGTCTGAGCGGGCGCGGCCTTGGCGCCGTCGAGCGCCGCGGCGTCCTCACCCTCCTCCAGCAGCAGGGCGATGGGCGTATTGACCGCCACGTTGTCGGTCCCCTCGGAAATCAGGATCCGCCCCAGCGTGCCCTCTTCGACCGCCTCGACCTCCATGGTGGCCTTGTCGGTCTCGATCTCCGCCAGGACGTCGCCGGAGGCGATCTCCTCGCCTTCCTGCTTCAGCCACTTGGCCAGCTTGCCCTCGGTCATGGTCGGCGAGAGCGCCGGCATCAGCACTTCAATCGGCATCGTTTCTGTCCTCCCGTCGCCGCCCGCTTACTCCGCCGCCTCGGCCTCGGTGTAGACTTCCGTCCACAACTCGGCCTCGTCGGGCTCGGGCGAGTTCTGGGCGAACTCGGCTGCCTCGGAGATGATGTCCTTCACCTTGCGGTCGATGGCCTTCAGCTCGTCCTCGCTGCAATAACCCTCCTCGATCAGCGTATGCCTTAGCCGATCGATTGGGTCCCGCTCGGTGCGCATCTTCTGCACCTCTTCCTTCGAGCGATACTTGGCCGGGTCCGACATGGAGTGACCGCGATAGCGATAGGTCAGCATCTCCATGATGTAAGGCCCCTTCCCGGCCCGTACGTGTGCCACGACCTTGTCGGCGGCCTCGCGTACGGCCAGGACGTCCATTCCATCGACCTGAACGCCGGGGATCCCGTAAGCCTGCCCGCGATTGTAGAGTTCCTGGGCCTTGGCGGAGGAACGCTCGATCGATGTGCCCATGCCGTACTTGTTGTTTTCGATCACGTAGATGACCGGCAGGCTCCAGAGGGCGGCCATGTTGAAGGCCTCGTAGACCTGACCCTGGTTGACCGCGCCGTCGCCCAGGTAGGTCAGGCAGACCGCTTTCTCCTCCAGGTACTTGTGACCGAAGGCGATCCCGGTCCCGATGGGCACTTGGGCGCCGACGATGCCATGCCCCCCGAAGAAGTTTTTCTCCCGGCTGAACATGTGCATGGAGCCGCCCTTGCCCTTGGAGTAGCCGGTGCGGCGCCCCGTCAGCTCGGCCATCACGCCCTTCGGGTCCATGCCGCAGGCCAGCATGTGCGCGTGATCGCGGTAGGAGGTGACAACCGTGTCCTTGTCGGTGATCGCGGTCTGCAGACCGACCACCACCGCCTCCTGCCCGATGTAGAGGTGACAGAACCCGCCGATCAGGCCCATGCCGTACATCTGGCCGGCCTTCTCCTCGAAGCGCCGCGCCAGCAGCATCTCGCGGTAAAGTTCCAGCAGGGTCGTCTTGTCGTGTTTCTTGGCGCGCTCGGCCTGACGCTTGGTGGCGCTCGACGCACTGGCAGCTGCCGTCTTCGAAGCAGTCTTTGGGGCCGACCGGGCGGACCTCGACGATTTGGCGGACCTGCCTTTGCCGTTTCCACGCGTAGTCGCGGACGAAGATTTGGAAGCCGACGCCTTGCCGCCTCCAGATGCTCTGTTAGCCATTGATTCAGGCGCTCTCCCTGTTGCGCGACCACGCGGGGGTTAACCCCCGACTTCAGTCACCGCTTAAGGTAAAGGCGCGAAAAGCGAAATGCAAGAAACAGCACATCGTCATGAAATATAATGGAAAAATGAAAATTAACCGAACTTCGATTAATTGATGCTGCTGTAGGGTTCCAGCAGAACCACAGCCTCTTCCGGATAGCCGTAGTTGAGCAGCGCACGGGCCCGCTCCTCAAGCAGATCGGGATCGATGCTGCCGCTGCGCAGACGATCCACCTTACTCGACAGCTCCGCCCGCTCCGAGGCAACGGCGGCAGCCACGGCCTCGGCTTCCGCCAACTCCTGGGACAGGTGCAGATAGGCCAGGAAACCGCGCTCACCCTGGACGGCATGATAGGCGAAATAGCCGATCACGCCGACGGCAAGGACCTGCGGCAGGATGATCTTGAGACGGCGACGAACTTCCGAGGCGAGCTGCATGACCGCAGAGAATCACGCCCGGCGACTCCGGTCAAATCCGGAGTCAAGAAAATCGACGTATTCCCTGTGACCTGTGGCGCAAGGGACTCATATGCCGAGCCGTCACACTCCGTAGGACTAAAGACAGCTTCGAACCCCAGCTTCTCCCCTAACATCGGATGTCCTAAAGGCATAGCATGCCGATATGATAACCATTCGACTGGCCACGAAAGACGATGCAACTGCGATTAGCTCAGTCGTCTGCAATACTCTGCGACGCAGCAACGCGCAGGACTATTCGGAGACGGTCATAGATCGGCTCCTCAATAACTTCACCCCTCAATGCATTGCCGAAATGATGAGTCGCCGAACTGTTTTCGTCGCAATTAGTAACGACGAGGTCATCGGAACCGCGGCTTTAGAGCAAAGCACTGTTAAAACAGTGTTTGTCGCCCCCGAGCATCAACGAAAAGGGATAGGATCGCGGCTCATGAAGGCAGTCGAGGCATCTGCAAGAAGTGCAGGCCTTGGCTCCTTGACCATTGCCTCATCCCTGACCGCAGAACGTTTCTATACGACCTTAGGATACAAGTCTCTGAAGCATAAGTTCTTTGGCAACGAAGAAACCGTCCTCATGGAACGACGGCTGGCTCATCAAGACTAAGCTCTGCGCCAAAGCACTCCTACCCCAGCCGGATGCAGCCGCGTCCGGCGTAGTCGGCCGCCGTGCCCAGCTCTTCCTCGATCCGCAGAAGCTGGTTGTACTTCGCAAGGCGGTCGGAGCGGGAGAGCGAGCCGGTCTTGATCTGACCGCAGTTGGTCGCCACCGCCAGATCGGCGATGGTCGCATCCTCGGTCTCGCCGGAGCGGTGGGACATCATGGCGCCGAAGCTGGCGTGATGGGCCATCTCGACGGTTTCCAGCGTCTCGGTCAGGGTCCCGATCTGATTGACCTTGATCAGGATCGCGTTGCCGATACCCTGCTCGACGCCGCGCGTGAGACGCTTGGGATTGGTGACGAAAAGGTCGTCGCCGACGAGCTGCGTCTTGGTTCCGATCAACCGGGTCAGTTCGGCCCAGCCGTTCCAGTCGTCCTCGGCCATGCCGTCCTCGATGGAGACGATGGGATAGGCCTCGGTCAGCTTGGCCAGTTCCGCTGCCAGGTCGCCCGAGGTGAGCAGCCGCCCCTCGCCGGCCAGGTCGTACTTGCCGTCCTTGAAGAACTCGGTGGAGGCGCAGTCGAGCGCCAGGGCGATCTCCTCGCCCGGCTTGTAGCCGGCCGCCTCGATGGCACCGACGATGGCGTCCAGGGCCTCGGTCGCCGAGCGCAGGTCGGGGGCGAAGCCGCCCTCGTCGCCGACGTTGGTGTTGTGGCCGGCGGCCTTCAGCTTGCCCTTCAGGGCCTGGAAGACCTCGGCGCCGGCGCGCAGGGCCTCGGCGAAGCTCTCGGCACCCCAGGGGACGATCATGAACTCCTGAAAGTCGATGGGGTTGTCGGCATGGGCGCCGCCGTTGACGATGTTCATGAAGGGCACCGGTAGGCGGCGCGCGAAACTGCCGCCGACATAGCGGTAGAGCGGCAAGCCGCTCTCCTCGGCAGCGGCCTTGGCGAGCGCCAGGGAGACGCCCAGCAGCGCGTTGGCGCCCAGGCGTGCCTTGTTGTCGGTCCCGTCCAGCTCGATCAAGGTGCGGTCGATGGCGACCTGATCCTCGGCCTCCAGGCCCGAGAGCACGTCGAAGACCTCGTGATTGACCGCCTCGACCGCGCTCAGCACGCCCTTGCCGCCGTAGCGTCCCTTGTCGCCGTCGCGCAGCTCCACCGCCTCATGGGCGCCGGTCGAGGCGCCCGAGGGCACGGCCGCCCGTCCGAAAGCACCGCTCTCCAGCGTCACGTCGACCTCCACCGTGGGATTGCCGCGAGAATCGAGAATCTCGCGGGCACGAATGTCGACGATGGCGGTCATGGTCGCTCCTCTGGGATCGGTTTGCGGTGTGCGGGATGCGGCAAGAAACGATGGATGGATAGCCGCACAGCCTCGACCGAGCAAGCGGTGCAGGGTGGAGGCGTAAGCTAGAGCCTCGGGCTAGGCGGCTTTGGCGACCTTGTCGAAGGCGACCAGCTGGCTCAGCAGCCCTTCGAGTTCGCGCAGCGGCACCATGTTGGGACCGTCGGAGGGCGCACTGTCGGGGTCCTGATGGGTTTCCATGAAGACCGCCGCGACGCCGACCGCGACGGCGGCACGGGCCAGCACCGGCACGAACTCGCGCTGGCCGCCGGAGGTGGCGCCCTGCCCGCCCGGCTGCTGCACCGAATGGGTGGCATCGAACACCACGGGATAGCCCGTCTCCGCCATGATCGGCAGACTGCGAAAGTCGGTCACCAGCGTGTTGTAGCCGAAGGAAGCCCCGCGCTCGGTCAGCAAGATGCGGTCGTTGCCGGACAGCGCGACCTTCTCGGCGACGTTGCGCATGTCCCAGGGGGCCAGGAACTGCCCCTTCTTCACGTTCATGACCTTGCCGGTCTTCGCCGCCGCGACCAGCAGATCCGTCTGGCGGCACAGAAAAGCCGGGATCTGCAGCACGTCGACCGCTTCCGCCACCGGCGCGCACTGCTCGGGCAGGTGCACGTCGGTCAGCACCGGACAGCCGACGCTCTCGCGCACCTCGGCCAGGATCGGCAGGGCCTCCTCCAGCCCCAGGCCGCGATTGGAGCCGAGCGAGGTGCGGTTGGCCTTGTCGAAGGAGGTCTTGTAGATCAGCCCGATGTCCAAACGGTCCGTCACTTCCTTGATCGCGTAGGACATCTCCAGCGCGTGCTGGCGCGATTCCAGGGCGCAGGGGCCGGCGATCAGGGTCAGGGGCAGGTCATTGGCGATCTCCAGATCGCCGACGCGTACCGAACGGTGTGCCGTCATGGTCGGGCTTCTCCTATGGCGCCGAGGCAGCGACCGGCGGGGCTATGGGACCGTGAGAACAATCGCCCCGCCGCGCGTCACCACCAGGCTGTGTTCGTACTGTGCCGTTATGTAGTGCTTCGGCGTTGCCAAGGTCCAGCCATCTCCGGTTTCCTCGGCCCATTCGGCACCGGTCGAGAGGAAGGGCTCGATGGTGATCACCATGCCGTCGTGCAGACGGCGGCGATCCGCCGGATCGTAGTAGGAGGGAATGGCGCCGGGTTCCTCATGCAGCGCGCCGCCGACGCCATGACTCTGGAGATTGCGGACGATGGTGTAGCCCTGCTGACGCGCCACCTTCTCAACGGTCTTGCCGATGCGGTTGAGAGGTGCGCCGGCGCGAACCGCACCCACCGCACGGTCCAAGGCCTTTCGGGTGGTCTGACAGAGCCGGCGCTGCGCTGGCGTGGTGGGCGGCACCGGGAAGCTCGCGCCGGTATCGGCGAAGAAACCGTTCCGTTCGGCGGAGACGTCGATATTCACCAAGTCGCCGGCGGCGATCCGACGCTCGCCGGGAATGCCGTGAGCGATCTCGTTGTTGACGCTGATGCAGGTGGCGCCAGGAAAGCCGTAGGTGATTTCCGGCGCCGAGCGGGCGCCCCGCGCCTCAAGACCCTGCCGGCCCAGCTCGTCCAACTCGCGGGTGGTCATGCCCGGCTCCAGGGCCGCGCCCATATCGCGCAAGACCTGGGCGACGATCTGTCCGACGGCCTTAAGCTGCTCCAGGTCCTCCTGGCTCCCGATGGTCATGCTCGGCCCCCTACATCAACCGCGACTGCTCCAACGCCGCGCGGACGAAGGAGGTGAAGAGCGGGTGCGGCTCGAAAGGCCGCGATCGCAGTTCAGGATGGAACTGCACGCCCATGTACCAGGGATGCCCCGGCAGTTCGACGATCTCCGGCAGGACGCCATCCGGCGAGAGGCCTGAGAAGAGCAGCCCCGTGGTCTCCAGTTGCTGCTTGAAGTTGATGTTGACCTCGTAGCGGTGCCGATGCCGTTCGGAGATCTGCTCGGCGCCGTAGATTTCATGCACCTGGCTGCCGGGCGTCAGTTTCGCCGGATAGGCGCCCAGGCGCATGGTCCCGCCCAGATCGCCTTCGCTGCTGCGGCGCTCGACCTCGTTTCCGCGCAGCCATTCGGTCATCAGGCCGACCACCGGCTGATCCGTGGGCCCGAACTCGGTCGATCTCGCCTCCGGCAGATCCGCCAGATTGCGTGCTGCCTCGACGACGGCCATCTGCATGCCAAGGCAGATACCGAAGTAGGGCACCTTGCGCTCCCGGGCGAAGCGGGCGGCAGCGATCATGCCCTCCGTGCCACGCTCGCCGAAGCCGCCGGGTACGAGAATGCCGTGGACGTTTTCCAGTTCCGCCAGATAGCCCGGCTTCTCGAAGATCTCCGCATCCAGCCAGCGCACTCCGACCCGCACGCGATTGGCCACGCCGCCATGGGCCAGGGCCTCGGCCAGCGACTTATAGGCGTCGATCAGGCTGGTGTACTTGCCGATCACCCCGATGGTCACCTCGCCGTCGGGACCGCGGATTGCGTCGCAGACCTCGTCCCAGCGGGCAAGATCCGGCGGCGGGGTCTCCAGCCCGAAGTGGTGGCAGACCTCCTGGTCGATGCCTTCCTCGTGATAGGCGCGCGGGACGGCATAGATCGTATCGACGTCGAGGGCCTGGATTACAGCCTGTTCGCGCAGGTTGCAGAAGAGCGCGAGCTTGCGCCGCTCGTCCCGGCCCAGGGGCATTTCCGAGCGGCAGACCAAAATATCCGGCTGGATGCCGAGCGATTGCAGCTCCTTGACCGAGTGCTGGGTCGGCTTGGTCTTGAGCTCGCCGGCGGTGGAGATGTAGGGTACCAGCGTCAGATGCATGAAGAGGCTGCGCTCGCGCCCCAGCTCGTTACCCAACTGGCGGATCGCCTCGAAGAAGGGTAGCCCCTCGATGTCGCCGACCGTCCCGCCGATCTCGCAGATGATGAAGTCTTCGTCGGTGATATCGCCCCGGACGAACTCCTTGATCGCATCGGTGACGTGGGGAATGACCTGGACAGTCGCGCCCAGGTAGTCGCCCCGCCGCTCCTTCGTCAGGATCTTCGAATAGAGCTGCCCGGTGGTGACGTTGTCGCTTCGGCGCGACGCGACCCGCGTGAAGCGTTCGTAGTGCCCCAGATCCAGGTCGGTTTCGGCACCGTCCTCGGTGACGTAGACCTCCCCATGCTGGAAGGGGCTCATGGTGCCCGGATCGACGTTCAGATAGGGGTCGAGCTTGCGCAGGCGGACCTTGAAGCCGCGCGCCTGCAGAAGCGCACCGAGTGCCGCAGAAGCCAGGCCCTTGCCGAGAGAGGAGACCACGCCGCCGGTGATGAAGATGAACCGCGTCATGGACCGCCACTATCCTCGCTGACTGCGCGCACGGCAAGAGCCGAGGCCGAAATGCTGGATCGGCATGAAAATCCTGTAGATCTGAACGTACGGGAGACCGGCGCGGAAGCTACGCAGCGGTCCCGGGAGAGATAAGGGCCGACCCGGAGTCGGGACCAGACCGGAGTGCCGGCCGGACCCGAGCGGAACCTCCGACGGCTACTGAAGCGGAACGCTGGGCTCGGACGGAGAGTCGGTCTCGCCCGGCGCTGCATCCGGCAAGACCGGCGTCGGGGGCACGAAGGTCTCGCCGACCGGCTGGTCCAGGATCGACCCTCCGTCGCTGTGGCCGCCGGCCAGGATGGCCAGACCGATTGAGGTCATCATGAAACAGGCCGCCAGGATCGCCGTCGTGCGGGTCAGAAGGTTCGCGGTGCCACGGCCCGTCATGAAACCGCTCATCCCTCCGCCACCGCCACCGCCGCCCCCGCCGCCGATGCCCAGGCCACCGCCTTCGCTGCGCTGCATGAGGACGACGCCGATCAGAACGATCGCGATCAGCAGATGAATGACGAGCAGTATCTGTTCCATAGTCCCAACCTGAAACACGAAGACGGCCGCACGCACGACGACGCCGCACAAGGCGCAGCCTGGCAGCTTAGCGGCGTGGCCCTCCTAAGCAGAGCCGATTATTTGAAACCTTGGCGCTATGTAAGGGATCGGCGCGGCAATGGCTAGAGCCGATCCGCGCGCGAAAACTCGCTCGCGATGCCCTTCCAAGGTCCGTGCCCCAGTCTTACGCCGGACAGGCCGTCGCGATCGCCCAGAAATCCTCGGTCTTCAGACTGGCGCCGCCGACCAGCGCGCCGTCGACGTCGGGCAGTGCCAGCAACTCCTGCGCGTTCTCCGGCTTGACCGAACCGCCGTAGAGCAGGCGCGTGGCCTCCGCACGCGATTGGCCGAGCAGCTCCGCAAGCTGACGGCGCAGAGCGACGTGCACCTCTTGCACCTGCTCCGCCGTCGCCGTTCGACCGGTCCCGATGGCCCAGACCGGCTCGTAGGCCACCACCAGCCCCGCGTCCTCGTCCGACAAAGCCGAGGCCGGCAGCGACCCCTCGATCTGCCGTGCAATCACCGCCAAGGTCTGGCCGGCATCGCGTTCTGCCTCCGTCTCGCCGACGCAGACAATCGGCGTCAAACCGGTGGCCAAGGCCGCCTCGGTCTTCGCACGCACCGTCGCATCGTCTTCTCCATGGTTCTGGCGGCGCTCGGAGTGGCCGAGAATCACGAAGGCGCAACCCAAATCCCTCAGCATTGGGGCCGCCACATCACCGGTATGCGCCCCCGCCGGCGCTGCATGGCAGTCCTGTCCGCCGAGGGCGATGCCGCCACCAGCAATGGCATCGCGCACCAGCGAGAGCAGCGTGAAGGGCGGGCAAACCAGAAGATCGCAGGCCGGTGGCGCCGGATCGCCGTAGTCGGCCGCCTGCTGCGCCCGCTGGGCCAGCGTCTCAGCCAGCTTCAGACCGTCGGCCGTCAGACCGTTCATCTTCCAGTTCCCGGCGATCAGCTTACGCCGCATCCGTCCCTCCCCCGACACTGAGCTGCACTCCCGCCACCATGAATTCCAATCGGGAGAGCCCTTAGCACGGGCGGCCCGCCCCGGCCAACGGTCGGTAGCACAGTGCATGACGGCGCAGCGCTTAGAGCAGGATCGTCTTAGGCAGAAGCCAAACGCTTCCGCTCGCGACGATCGCACTCCAGAGCAGGATCGCCTTAGGTCGGATCGCTCTGCGATCCGACCTAAGGCGTGAATCCTACTCTAATCATAAGGTTTAGAGGGCGATTCACGTCTCAGGTGGAAGCCTAACGCTTCCACCTGAGACGATCGCACTCTAGGATGCGCGCCTTCAGGAAAGCCTGCATCAACAAGCCTGCGTCACGCGGCTCTCAATCAACCGGACCTCGGACCTCATGAACTTTCTGCGCGGCATCGTTGCCAAGATTTTCGTCTACACACTCTTCGGTCTGCTGATCGCAAGTTTCGCGATCTGGGGCGTGGGCGACATCTTCCGTGGCGGCGGTCATACCCAGACGGTCGCCACGGTCGGCCAGTACGACATCTCCGAGGCCGAGTTCCGGAGCAACCTCGCGCAGGACTACAGCCTTCTGCGTCAAAGGCTCGGCCGCCAGATCGATCCCGAGATGGCCCAGGCCATCGGCCTGCCGCAACAGGCGCTCAACCGCCTGGTGGTCCAGGCGCTCTTTATCCAGCAGGCGAATGACCTGAACCTTGCGGTCACGGAGGACACCCTGCGCGCCGAGATCGTCGGCGATCCGAACTTCCGCGACGCGCTCAATACCTTCGACCGCAACCGCTTCGAAGCCTTCCTCAGAAACCAACGCATCTCGGAGGCCCAGTTTCTCGAACGCCTCTCCGCTCAGGTGGTGCGGGACCGGGTGGTCGGGGCCATCGGCCTGGGCATCCAGGCGCCAGAGGTTCTGGCGGAGGGGCTCTATCGCTTCCAGAACCAGAGGCGCATCGCCGACTACGTCGAACTGTCCTTCGATAGCCTGGAGGACATCGCGGAGCCGGACACCGTCGAGCTGCAGAGCTTCTACGACGACACGCAGGACAACTACATGGCGCCGGAGTTCCGGACGCTGACCTTCATCGATCTGAGCCCCCAGGCGCTGATCGCGGAAATGGCCATCGGGGAGGAAGAGCTGCGAGCGGCCTACGCGGATCGCAGCGCGACCCTAGGCACGCCGGAGCGTCGAAACGTTTCGCAGATGATTTTCGACGACGAAGCCGCTGCAACCGAGGCGGTTCAGCGCCTGCAGACCGGCGCGGATTTCGCGATCCTGGCGGACGAACTGACCGGGCAGCCGCCGGTCGACTTCGGCCTGGTCCAGCAGTCGGACCTGCCCGGCGAGCTGGCGCAGGCCGCCTTCACCCTGGAGAGCGGCGCCACCAGCCGTCCGGTCGAGACCAGCTTCGGCTGGCACCTACTGTACGTCAGCGAGATCCAGGAAGGCGAAACGCCCAGCTTCGACACGGTCCGCGATCAACTGCGCGAGGAGCTTCTGTTCGGTCGGGCCATCGACGAGCTGATCTCCATCGCCAACCAGCTCGACGACGAACTGGCCGGCGGCGCGACGCTGGAAGAAGCCGCGCAGACCCTGAACGTACCCGTTCGCGATCTGGAGGCCTACAGCCGCAACGCCACCGACCGACAGGGCGACCTGATCGAGGGGCTGCCCCAATCCCAGATCTTTCGCGAAACCGCCTTCGCAACGGAAGCCGGCGATACCTCCCTGCTGCTGGAGACCGACGAGGGTGGCTACTTCATCCTGCGGGTGGACGGCGTGATTCCGCCTGCGCCGCGTCCGCTGGAGGAGATTCGCGACCAGGTGATTGCCGACTGGATCGCGGATCGACGCGACAGCCAACTGCTGGAGCGTGCCGCCAGCCTGGTAGCACGGCTGGAGGAAGGACAGACCTTGCAACGGGTGGCCGAGGCGGAAGGCCTGGAGGTGCGGACGAGTCAAGCGATGACCCGCGACGAAAGCGACCCCGCGGTCACGCCCTCCGAGCGGCTTCCCGGCCAGCTGTTCCGACTGGAGGTCGGCCAGCCGACCATCGCCAGCGCGCCCAACGGACAGATCGTCGCCGTGCTGACGGAGATCGTCGAGGCCGACCCCGCCGCATCCGAAGCGGAGGTGGCCGCGCTGCGCAGCCAGCTGCAGGGCGCGCTGGCTGGCGATGTGCTGAATCTCTACGCCACCTCTCTCGAACGCGCGTACGGGGTCACCGTAAATCAAGCGGTCATCGACCGTGTTCTTGCGGACTTCTGACGGTCATGCTCTGCACGCCCGGGGCGGAGGCCTTCCGAAGCGTCTATGACGCTGGACGGCCGCAGGTGGTGTTCACACGCCTGATCGCCGACCTGGAGACACCGGTCTCCGCCTTCCTGAAACTCACCGACAACCGCCCCTACTCCTTCCTCTTCGAATCGGTGGAAGGCGGCGCCACCATCGGCCGCTACTCCTTCATCACCATGAAGCCGGACATCATCTGGCGCTGCCGCCGAGCGGACGACGGGCAGACGGCGACGGAGATCAACCGTCAGGCCCGCAGCGACCCCACGGCCTTCGTCCCGCTGGAGGGCGCGCCGCTAGAGTCGCTGCGCAACCTGATCGAAGACAGCAGGATCGAGCTGCCGCCCGAGCTGCCGCCCATGGCCTCCAACCTGATCGGCTACATGGGCTATGACGCCGTGCGCCTGATGGAACGGCTGCCGGACGAAAATCCGGATGCCCTGGGCATTCCCGACGCGCTCTTCGTGCGCCCGACCGTGACGGCGGTGTTCGACCGGGTGGAGGACGTGGTGACGGTGATCACGCCCGTCTGGCCGCGCGCCGGCGTGGACGCGACGGCCGCCTACGACCTGGCCCGCGAACGTCTGGCGGAAGCGGTGGAAGACTTCGGGCGCTCCCTGCCCTACCGGCGCGAACGGAGCGAGACGGCGGACAGCCTGCCGGAGCCGCGCTCCAACATGGCGCCGGAAGCCTTCCGCGAGATGGTCGTGCGCGCCAAGGACTACATCGCCGCCGGCGACATCTTCCAGGTCGTCCCTTCGCAGCGCTTTCAGCTCCCCTTCAAGCTGCCGCCCTTCGCGCTCTATCGGGCGCTGCGCCGTCTCAACCCCTCCCCGTTTCTCTTCTTCATGGACCTGGGCGACTTCTGCGCCGTCGGATCTTCGCCGGAAGTACTGGTGCGGCTGCGTGGCGAGACAGTTACCCTCCGGCCGCTGGCTGGAACCCGACGGCGCGGCGCAACGCCAGAGGAAGACAGGGAACTGGCCGAAGATCTGCTGAACGACCCCAAGGAACTGGCCGAGCATCTGATGCTGCTGGATCTGGGACGCAACGATGTCGGCCGGGTGGCGCAGATCGGCACCATGGAGGTGCCCGCCAAATTCGTGATCGAGAACTACAGCCACGTCATGCACATCAGTTCGACCGTCGAGGGCAAACTGCGTCCCGGCCTCGACGCACTCGATGCGCTGATCGCCGGCTTTCCCGCCGGTACCGTGTCGGGCGCTCCGAAGGTCCGAGCCATGGAGATCATCGACGAGCTGGAACCCGAGCGGCGCGGCCTCTACGCCGGCGCGGTCGGTTACTTCGGCGCCGGCGGCGACATGGACACCTGTATCGCGCTGCGCACGGCGCTGATCAAGGACGGCACCATGTACGTCCAAGCCGGCGGCGGCGTGGTTGCCGACAGCGACCCGGAGGCCGAGCATCAGGAGTCCGTCTCCAAGGCCCGCGCCCTGATGCGCGCCGCCGAGGAGGCGCTGCGCTTCGCGCGAGCGGGTTAAGCGCTTCTCCGCGCTCGCCTCTGTTCGGCTGCGCCACTGACGGCACGACGGACATGGTCGATGGCGGCGGCCGCCGTAATCCCGGAGGGATCGACCGACGGATCGTAGGCGGTGACGGCCAGGGAGCCGAGCGGCAAGCGTGCCACCGTGGCCTCGATGACCGCACCGACCTCCGCAGGCGTCAGGCCACCCAGTGGCCGGAAGTGATTGGCCGGCGCCACCGCCGCGTCGTGTACATCCAGATCCAGATGCAGGTGCAAGCTTCCGATCCGCTTCGACAATTCCGTCAGCACCGGGCCGAGGGCTGCTTCGGCCCCGGCCTTGCGGATCGTCGCGTCATTGACGACGGAAATAGCAGAGCGGGTAAGCAACGCCTTTTCGTCCGGATCGAGATCCCGCACGCCGGCCAGGATCAAACGCGCATCGGGCAGCGGCGTAAAACCCGGAACCGACTGCGCCAGCCGAGTCCAGGCCCGGCCGGTCAACACCGCGACCCCCATGCCGTCCAGGAAACCGCTCTCCGAGCTATCCGGAGTATTGATGTCGCCGTGAGCGTCCAACCACAGCACTCCGCTGCGCTCCGCTCCAAGTCCCGCTACGGCACCGACCGTGGTGTTGCAGTTACCGGCCAGAACGACCGGCAAGGCGCGGTCTCGAAGAGCGGCCGCTACCTGCATGGACACGGCGCGCATGGCCGCAAAGCCGACGGCGATCTCACTCGGAAAGGCCTCCGTCAATTCAATACGCCGCACTTCCACGTTGCTGCCATCGGCCTCAAGCGCCGCGGCCAACCCCTCGTCGAGCAAGCGGTCCGGGCCGCAGCCCATACGTCGAAGCTTCTGCCCGGAATCGTAAGGAGAGACGATCAGCCGAACCCGCATGCTTCCTCCGCACAGCTCCGCCTCTGGCCGGGCTGGATGCTTGCGCCGTTTCGCTTACGAAGCAAGCCGGTTGTAGCCCGGCCCTAGCTTCCAACAGATCAGAAACTAGTGACTCAGAATCTGGCTGAGGAAGAGTTTGGTGCGGTCGGACTGCGGATTGTTGAAGAACTCTTCCGGCTCGTTCTGCTCGATGATCTCGCCGCCGTCCATGAAGATGACGCGGTTGGCGACCTTTCGGGCAAACCCCATCTCGTGGGTCACGCAAATCATGGTCATGCCGGACTCGGCCAGGCCGATCATGACGTCGAGCACCTCTGAAATCATTTCCGGGTCGAGTGCCGAAGTCGGCTCATCGAACAGCATGATCGCGGGATTCATGCAGAGCGATCGGGCGATGGCGACGCGCTGCTGCTGTCCGCCGGAAAGCTGCCCGGGATACTTCTGCGCCTGCTCCGGGATCTTCACCCGAGTCAGGTACTGCATCGCAATCTCCTCGGCCTCTCGCTTCGGCAAGCGCCGCACCCACATCGGCGCCAGCGTGCAGTTCTCCAACACAGTCAGATGGGGGAAGAGATTGAAGTGCTGGAAGACCATGCCGACCTCGCGCCGCACCTCGGCGATATTCTTGACGTCGCTGGTCAGCTCGACGCGGTTGACCACAATGTCGCCGCGCTGATGTTCCTCCAGACGGTTGATGCAGCGGATCAGGGTCGATTTGCCCGATCCCGAAGGGCCGCAGACCACGATGCGTTCGCCTTTGTGGACCGTCAGATTGATGTCCTTCAGCACGTGGAACTCGCCGAACCACTTGTGCATCCCGACGATCTCGATCGCGATCTCGTCGCCGACCTGCAGCCTGGAACGGTCTACGGTCTGGCCTTGAGGCGTCATCGACCGGCCGGCGCCCGAGATCTCTGCATCGCTCATTGAACTCTACTCCAGCATTATGCGGCTAGCGTCGCCTGTGGCCCGTTTCGAGCTTGCCCTCGAGGTAGATCGAGTAACGCGACATGCCGAAACAGAAGATGAAAAAGACGATACCGACGAAGGCGTAAGTCTCCTCAAAGAAGCCGATCCAGGCGGCGTCGGTGTTGGTCGAACGGGCCACCTGCAGCAGATCGAGAATCCCGATGATGCCCAGCAGGGTCGTGTCCTTGAACAGGCCGATGAAGGTGTTGACGATCCCGGGGATAACGATCTTCAGGGCCTGCGGCAAGACGATCAGCCGCATCGACTTGGCATAGGTCAGCCCGATGGCATCGGCGGCCTCGTACTGCCCCTTGGGGATCGCCTGCAGACCGCCGCGCACGACCTCCGCCATGTAGGCCGACGCGAAGAGTGCAACGCCGATCAAGGCCCGCAGGAACTTGTCGAAGTTGACGCCCTCAGGAAGGAAAAGCGGCAGCATCACCGAGCTCATGAAGAGAATGGTGATCAGCGGAACGCCGCGCACCAGCTCGATGAAGGACACGCAGAGCATGCGGACGATCGGCATCTTGGAACGCCGTCCGAGCGCCAGCACCACCCCGATCGGCAAGGAAGCAGTGATGCCGACGATTCCCGACACCAGGGTCGCCAGCAGACCGCCCCACTTGTCCGTGGACTCGATGACCAGGATGACGCCTTCGAAGATGGCCTGCCCGGCGAGAAAAAAGAGAAAGGCCGCAGCAAGGCTACAGGTCGCGGCGAGCGGCGCCCAGACCCGCCACTCCACTTCGCTGGTTCGGCCGGCCGCATGCTTCAGGACCTTGGTCAGACCGAACCCGAAGATCCCGATGCAGGCAAGCCACCAGAGCGGGGCCAGTCCGAACCCAAAGAGGAAAAGCCTGCCGCTCGTGAACTGGCTGATCAGACCTTCCGTCACCAGGATCCGATCGCCCTGACGCAGGTCGTCACGCTCTGCGACCATCTCCGCCGTTGCCCGCACCTGACTGGTGACGGATTCGAAGTCCACCATCGGACGGTCGCCGCTGAAGCCGAAGAGTACCAGCATCGCCAGGACCGGCGCCACATAGGCGAAGGGCAGCAGACGCGATCGGCCGGAGATGTCGCGCATCCAGACCACCGCGCCCGCCGCGATCAAGATGATCACGGCAAGGACCAACCGCATGGGCGAGGCCGCCAGATTGACACCCGTCAGCAGATAGTAGGCGAAGAAGGGATAGGCCGCAGCGAAGTAGAGCAACGGCTTGCGGTACGGCAGGCCGGTGAAGAGCAGGGGCGCCACAGCGATCACCAGCCCGATCCCGGCCAACAGAGGGCGCCAGTTCTCCGAGCGGTCGTAGAAGCCGGTCATGAACAGCACCCAGCGCTGCTTGATCACGACCCAGCAAGCGCCGTCGTAGGCGCCGCCCCAGTCGATCAGCGGCTGCAACTGCGTGAACAGGGGCTCCGCGGCCGCCACGCTGCCGGCGGAGACGGCCGCCTGCAGCTCCGGCAGCAGCTCGGCCGGGCGCACCTCCGCCATCACCGGATCGAGCGAGGCCGGGATCAACTCCGGCGGCATGCCCTCGTAGCGCTGGAGGAAGATGGCCAGCGATCCGGCGATATTGTCGAATGCGCTATCGGCGAGACGCTTGCTTACCGTGGCCGCCGCCGCAGCCTCCTCGCTCAGGCCGGGTGCCTCCGGATCCAGGGCGAAGTCATTGGCGTCGAAGGCGGCGATGTTGGACCCGATCAGTCCGGCCGTCCGCCCCAGGTCGCAGAGTCGCCGATCCTCGCCGCTGACCACAGCATCGACCGCCACCCAGTTCACGATGGGGACGACCACGGAATAGATCGCAAAAGCAGCGATCACCGTAGCGATGGCATTGATCGGCCCCGAAAAGAGGTTCTGGCGCAGCCAGCCGATCAGGCCGACCGTGCCCGCCGGCGGCGGCAGATCGGGATGCTGACCCGGCTCGTAGACCTGACCGCTGTCTCGGGGGACTTGGCTTTCCGACATCACCATGGATCAGCGCTCCACCAGGGCGATACGGCGGTTGTAGATGTTCATGAAGAACGAGATCAGCAGGGAGATGGTCAGGTAAACCGCCATCGTAATGGCAATGCACTCCACCGCCTGCCCCGTCTGGTTCAGCGTAATGCCGCTGAGGGTGGCGACCAGCTCCGGATAGCCGATGGCGACCCCGAGCGAAGAGTTCTTGGTCAGGTTCAGGTACTGACTGGTCAGCGGCGGCACCACCACCCGCAGCGCCTGCGGAATGATGATCAGGCGCATGGTCCAACTCGGCTTGATCCCCAAAGCGTAGGCTGCCTCGGTCTGACCGTGACTGATTGCGAGAATGCCGGCGCGAACGATTTCCGCGATGAAGGCGGCGGTATAGGTGGAGAGCGCGAGCAGCAGGGCCACGAACTCCGGCGAGACGGTGAACCCGCCGACGAAACGGAAGCGGCCGAGCTCAGGTATCTCGAAGTCCAGCGGCATCCCGGCGGCGAAGTAGGCCAGGATCGGCAAACCTATGACGAGAGCCGTGCCAGCCCAGAAGACCGGGAAGATTTGGCCTGACGTCTCCTGTCGCTTCTTAGCCCAGCGCTTCAGCGTCACGGTCGCGATCACTGCAGCCAGCATGGCGATGGGGATGGCTATGAAGCCCGGTTCGAAAATCGGGGCCGGCGCCTGCATGCCGCGATTGTTGATGAAGGCCCCGAAGCCGAGGTCGATCGACTCCCGGACCGTCGGCAGCGCCAGCATCACCGCGTACCAGAAATAGATCTGCAGCAGCAGCGGAACGTTCCGCACGATCTCGATATACCAATAGACCGCTTTGCTCAGCAGCCAGTTCGGCGTCAAACGCAGCACACCGAGGATAAACCCCAGAACGGTGGCGATTACGATACCGACCGCGGCGACCAGCAGCGTGTTCAGCAGCCCGACGATGAAAGCACGGCCGTGAGTATTGGTCGGACCGTACTCGATCAGCGTATTTTCGAGTTCGTAGCCGGCCTGGCTCCAGAGAAACCCGAAGCCGGTGGCAATACCCCGGTTCTCGAGGTTGGCCGCCGTGTTCTGAATGATGAAAGCCAGGAACGTACCGGTCACACCCAGGGTCAGCGCCTGGAACAGAACCGCACGAAAGCGCTGATCGGTCCAAAGCGAACTCAGCGACTTCTGATCTTCACCAGCCGTCTCGACAGCCATCCTTGCACCCCCCACAGCCCCGGCCTCGAACCTGGACAGTTCCGCCTGCGAAGCTGCGACCTATGCCGAAATAAAGGCGGATCGAACCGGACGGATGCACGGTCTATTGCCGCACTGCCGTCGTCCACCTTCCCGACGTTCCAAGCTGAATCCCGGACGAGGCTCCATTATGCTCCGGCCGTTCCCAGACCGACCGGCAGATCCTTCGTCCAACACGTCCATCAGCGCCGCTCCGCTTCGGCGACGAGGACAGACCTTCGGCAATCACCTGCTCCCTGGCCACCTGCTCCGGGCGCAGACGTCCCCAGCAACATCCGCGGACGTAGCCGGCAACGAAAGACAATCGGCCCGCAACCTGTTGCGGTTGCGGGCCGAGAGGATCACCGGAACGGCGGCGAGTAGAGAATACCCCCGTCCGTCCAAAGGGCGTTCAGACCACGCTCGAGACCGAGCGGGGTGTCGACGCCGATGTTGCGCTCGTAGACCTCGGCGTAGTTGCCGACCATGGTCACGACGTTGTAGGCGAAATCGTTGGGCAGGCCGAGCATCGCGCCCAGCTCACCCTCGTTGCCAAGCAAACGCCGGATTTCCGGATTGTCGGATTCCGTCATCTCGCTGGCGTTCTCGGAGGTGACGCCCAGCTCTTCCGCCGTGATCATGGCGTTCAGCACCCAACGGGCGATGTCGCCCCACTGGTTGTCGCCGTGGCGAACCAGCGGACCCAGAGGCTCCTTGGAGATGATCTCCGGCAGGATCTTGTGCGCGGAGGGATCGCTGACGGCAGACCGCTGCGCGGCCAAGCCCGACGAGTCCGTCGTGTAGACGTCGCAGCGCCCCGCTTCGTAGGCCTCGCGAGCCTGACTGTCGGTATCGACGGTCACCGGCTCGAAGCTCATTCCGTTGGTCCGGAAGTAATCCGCCAGGTTGAGCTCAGTCGTAGTGCCGGTCTGAATGCAGACGCTGGCGCCGTCGAGGTCGAGCGCGGAATCCACGCCGAGATCGGTGCGGACCATGAAGCCCTGGCCGTCGTAGTAGTTGATGCCGACAAACTCGAACCCGAGGTTCACGTCACGGCTGAACGTCCAGGTCGTGTTGCGGGCCAGCAGGTCGATCTCGCCAGACTGCAGCGCGGTGAAACGCTCCTTAGCCGTGGTCGGGGTGTAGTTGACCATGCTCGGATCGCCGAACACCGCCGCGGCCATGGCGCGGCAGAAGTCGACGTCGAAGCCCTGCCACTCGCCCACGTCGTTCGGGGCGGCGAAACCGGCCAGGCCGGTGGTGACACCGCATTGAATGGAACCGCGCTCCTTCACGGCATCCAACGTCTGCGCCGAAGCGGCGCCGATCGTCATCAAGCCGACCGCCGTGGCGGTCGTCATAAGCTTCATCAGTGTCATCGTTAGAGGACCTTCCCTGTTCGTCCTGTTTGCTTGGTTCATTGGTTGGGCGGTCGACGTTCGGCCGATATTGCACCGCACAACAGGCAAATATCCTTTCGCGCCGACCGCGTGCAGTCAAGATGAAACATTCGACCACACAAGGCAATTGCCGCGACTTTATCCAATGCATCCAGGCCGGCCTTCTCCCCTTAGAAGACGCTGGCCTTTTTACGTCCTGTGCGATTGCTTTGGCGCGGCGGCTAGGATGACATCAGACTCACGGTATAAGATCATTACAGGTCCGTCCTGACCGGGCGTCGGGCTACACACGAAGTTGATCGTTCTAGGGTAGAGATCGTTCGGAAAACGGCCGGTCTCGCCGATCCGGGAGGCGGTTTGCAGGCAGCCGGTCAGAGCAGCGGGGAGACGCGCGGAAGGCCGCGAGACATTCTCCATCAGGAAGAACGGAAATAGATGGCCGAGCAGAAGGGAAACAGCGGGCAACCGGCAGCACAGGCGACCCGCCTTTCGCACCAGGGACGCGATGTGCGAACCCGTGGCGGCAGACCGGTCAATCCGCCGGTGTCGCGTGCCTCGACAATTCTCTTCGACGACCTCGCGAGTCTGCGCGCCGGCGCGACCGGCCACAGTCAGCCGGACTTCGTTCAATACGGCCGGTTCGGGACGGAGACGCATGTCGCGCTGCGCCAAGCCTGGTCCGATCTGGAGGGCGCCGAGGACACGCTGTTGGTTCCTTGCGGACTAGCCGCCAACACGCTGGCGTTGCTCGCCTTCGTCGAAAGCGGCGATCACGTCCTGATGACCGACAACGTCTACGCACCGGCACGCGGGGTCTGCGACGGCCTGCTGCGTCCTCTGGGGGTCGAGACAACCTACTTCGATCCCGGGCTCGGCACCGCCGTGGAGGATCTGCTACGCCCGAACACGCGCCTGATCTATTTGGAGACACCAGGCTCCCACTCGTTCGAACTCTGCGACGTACCGGCCTACGTGGAGGTCGCAAGGCGGCGTGGCCTGAAGACGGCGCTCGACAACACCTGGGCAACGCCTCTTTTCTACAGACCGCTGGAACAGGGCGTCGACGTCTCGATCCAAGCCGGCACGAAGTACCTGGGCGGACACTCGGACGTTATGCTGGGGTTGGTGTCGGCCGACGGCGAGACTGTGCAGCAGTTGCGGAGCAAGTCCGATCTTCTGGGCTACAGCGTTTCGGCCGACGACGCCTATCTGGCCCTGCGCGGTTTTCGGACCCTGGAAGTGCGCCTGCGCCGTCACGAGGCCAGTGCCCTGCGGGTGGCGCGGTGGCTGACGCAGAGGCCCGAGGTCGAGCGTGTGCTGCATCCGGCCCTGCCCGATCACCCGCAACACGCGCTCTTCAACCGCGACTTCGACGGCGCCTCTGGCCTGTTCGGTTTGGTGCTGCAACCGGGCTTTCCCCCGCGAGCGGTCGAAGCCATGCTCGACAGCCTGAGATACTTCGGCCTCGGCTACTCCTGGGGCGGCTATGAGAGCCTGATCGTCCCCAGCCCCGTCGAAAAGATGCGGACGGCCACCGGTTGGGACGCCGTGGATCGTACCCTGCGCGTGCACATCGGATTAGAGCATCCCGGCGATCTGATCGACGATCTTGAGAACGGCTTCGAGCGTTTGAACGCCGTCGCCGAAGCGGCCGAGTAGGCCCATGGACGACGGGGAAAACGAGGACAATCTGGTTTCGGTCGGCAGGGGGTCGAGCGATAACGCGAGCGACGGGCCGCGCTTGCGCGTTCTGCTCGGCCAAGCCATCGCCATCGGCCCCGGCAAGGCGGACCTGCTCGCCGCCATAGACAAGGAGGGTTCGATCACCCGCGCGGCCAAGGCGATGGGCATGTCCTACCGCCGGGCCTGGCTGCTGGTGGAGACGATGAACGGCTGCTTCACCGCGCCCCTGGTCGAGGCCGCGCGGGGCGGCAGCGGCGGGGGCGGCAGCGGCTTGACCGACCTTGGGCGGGAAGTGCTGACCCGCTACCGCGCGCTCGAGGAAAAAGCGGCGGCGGCCATTGCCGACGACCTGGAGGCCTTCGCGCCCTTGATGGCGGAGCCGCAGCGCGACGACAACGACACCTCGAACCATTAGTGCAGGATCGTGCTCTAAACCTGCTCTAAGGTATTGTCTGTCACAGTCTATAGATCTGCCTGTAGATCTGTCGCTGCCGCAAATCCTGTCGCGGCAGGATGCACGTCCAAAAAGGATCCGAAACTCATGAACGCACAGCGCCGCGTGCTGGTCGTCGCCTCAGGTGGCGGACACTGGGTGCAGCTCTGCCGCTTGCGGCCGGCCTGGGACGGGTGCCAGGTGACCTACGTCACGACCGAACCCGGCTACGAAGCGGAGGTTTTTGCGGACGCCGCCGCGCGCGGACAGCCCGCACCGAAGTTTCAAGTGATCCTCGATGCGAACCGCTGGCAGAAGCTCCGGCTCCTGCGGTCCCTTCTGCAGCTCCTTGTCATCGTGTTTCGCAGCCGCCCCCACATCGTCATCTCGACGGGCGCGGCACCAGGCTACTTCGCCTTGCGGCTGGGGCGTCTGTTCGGTGCCCGAACGGCCTGGGTCGACAGCATCGCCAATGCCGAGGAGCTGTCCCTTTCGGGCCGCAAGGTCGGCCCTCACGCCCACCTCTGGCTGACCCAATGGGAAGACCTGGCCAAGCCGGGCGGTCCCCACTACCGAGGGGCCGTGCTTTGATCTTTCTGACTCTGGGAACGCAGGAACCCTTCGACCGTCTGGTCAGGGCCGTCGACGACTGGTGCGCGGCAACGGGCCGGGGCACCGACCTTTTCGGACAAATCACCGAGCGCGCCGGCTACAGACCGAAGCACTTCGAATGGGTCGCGAGTCTGCCACCGGCTCTCCACCGGCAGCGCTGCAGCGAAGCGGAGTTCATCGTCTCCCACGCTGGCATGGGCTCGATCATCACGGCGATGAGCTATGGAAAGCCGATCGTCATCCTGCCGCGACGCGCCGACCTGAAGGAACATCGCAACGACCACCAGCAGGCCACAGCCCGCCGCCTCGGCGGACGCCCGGGGCTTCTGGTGGCCCAAACGGAAAGCGACCTTCCCCCGCTTCTCGACCGCCTTGTCGCGGGCGAGGCCGCAAACGACGCCTCTGCCCTGTCTCCCTTTGCGGACCAGGGTCTGATCGACGCCCTGACAGCCTTCATTCACGGCGGACACCGCTAACCCACTGCCGATTCGGGTAAGCGTTCCGCCTTGAACCCGCGCTATATATCGTTGACTATAACGGGCGTCGTATCGTACCGAATATATCCACGATATTCGCCGAGAAGGTACGGATCATGCCCAGAGCGCTGCTGCTGCTCATCAGCCTCGCTCTCACCCTGCAGATGGGGTCGCTTCAGGCCGGCGAACGCCTGACGCTCTTCGCCGCCGCCAGTACGACCGACGCCATGACCGAGGCGCTGGAGCAGTTCAAGGCTCGGACCGGGATTCCCGGCACCGTTTCCTTTGCCTCTTCCTCGACCTTGGCCAGGCAGATCGAGGCCGGCGCTCCAGCGGATCTCTTCGTTTCCGCCAACGTGAAGTGGATGGACCACCTGGAGAAGCAGGAGGCAATCCGGCCGGAGACCCGGATCGACCTGCTCGGCAACAGTCTGGTTGTGGTCAGCTCGGTCGACAGCGACTTCCTCTGCGCGCCCAAGGACTGCGACCTGGCCGACGCCCTGGGAACCGCGCGGCTTGCGGTCGGCGATCCGGACCACGTTCCGGTCGGCCTCTATGCCAAGGAGGCCCTGCAGAGTTTGGGGCAGTGGGAGGCCCTGGAACGGAGACTGGCCCGCACCTCGGACGCGCGGGGCGCGCTGACACTGGTCGCGCGCGGCGAAACTCCGGCTGGCATCGTCTACCGGACCGACGCGGCCTTGCTTCCGGAGCTTCGCGTGGTCTCGGCCCTGCCCACCCAGAGCCACGGCCCCATCCTCTATCCGGCCGCCATGACCGCCCAGAGCGACCATCCGGCGGCTGCAGAGTTCCTGCGCTACCTGGCCAGCCCTCAGGCGCGCGCCATCTTCCTGCGCCACGGCTTCACGGTCATCGCACCGCCGCAGGCGAAGCCGCGGCAAATGCCCCAGCCGCCGCCACAGCCGACGCCGGCCGGCTAGACCTCGGGTTCCCGTCCATGTTCGACCTCTCGGCGAACGAAATCGCCGCCATAGAGCTTTCGCTCCGCGTCGGGCTCTGGAGCGTCGCCGGCGGACTGCTGCCGGCTCTGGCTGCTGCCTGGTTGCTCGCGCGCTGCGACTTCCCAGGCAAGCTCCTGTTCGACGGTCTCATTCACCTACCGCTCGTCGTACCGCCCGTCGTGATCGGCTATCTCCTGCTCGTGCTGCTGGGGCGCAACGGTCCACTCGGCCAACTGCTCGACGCTTGGTTCGGCCTCACGGTCGCCTTCACCTGGCAAGGGGCCGCTGTCGCCTCGGCCGTCATGGCCTTTCCGCTGATGGTACGGGCGATGCGGCTGTCGCTCGAAACGGTCGACCGCAAGCTGGAGGCTGCTGCCCGCACCCTGGGCGCGCCGCCTTGGCAGGTCTTCGCCACCGTCACCCTGCCCTTGATGGCACCGGGCCTGTTGGCCGCTCTCCTGCTCGGCTTCGCACGCTCGCTTGGTGAGTTCGGCGCAACGATCACCTTCGTGTCCAACATTCCCGGCGAGACCCGAACGCTTCCGCTGGCGCTCTACACCTTCACCCAGACACCGGGCGGCGAGGCCGGTGCCCTTCGCTTGGCCATGGTCTCGGTCCTGCTGGCCCTGCTGGCGCTTGCCGGATCCGAGTTGCTGGCGCGCAGGCTGCGCAGGCAGGTTGCCGGCTGATGCTGGAGATCTCCCTCGACAAGCGCCTCGGCGCTTTGCGGCTCCAAGCCGAACTGACCCATCCGGCCGAGGGAGTTCTGGCCCTCTTCGGTCGCTCCGGCTCCGGCAAGACCTCGCTGATCAACATGCTGGCAGGCCTCTTGCGCCCCGATCGAGGCCGGATCGTTCTACGAGGCGAAACTCTGTTCGACAGCGCGAAAGGCATCGACCTGCCGGCCCATCGCCGCCGGATCGGCTACGTCTTTCAGGAAAGCCGGCTCTTCCCGCACCTGACCGTGCAGGACAATCTGCTTTACGGCTGGCGCCGCGCGCCCGCGCAGGAACGACGGACCGGCCTGGCGGAGGTGGTCGAGCTGCTGGGGCTTAACTCTCTGCTCACCCGGCGCCCGGGCTTGCTGTCCGGCGGCGAAAAACAAAGGGTGGCGCTGGGCCGCGCTCTGCTGGCAAATCCCCGCCTGCTTTTGATGGACGAACCTCTGGCCAGCCTGGACCAGACACGCAAGCTGGAGATCCTCCCCTTCATCGAACGCCTGCGGGACGACCTGAAGCTGCCGGTCGTTTACGTAAGCCATGCGATGGAGGAGATCGTGCGTCTGGCCGACACGCTGGTGCTGCTTTCCGAGGGGCAGATCGTCGCCAGCGGACCCTTGGAGGAGCTGACCAGCCGGCTGGACCTGCGTCCGCTGACCGGACGCTACGAGGCCGGCTCGGTGATCGTCGCCACTCTGGCCCACCACGATCTCGACGACGATCTCAGCGAACTCGACTTTGCCGGTGGGCGCCTGGTGGTTCCACGCCTGGACGTCGCGGAAGGCAGCGAGCTGAGGCTGCGCATCAGGGCGCGCGACATCGCCCTGGCCAGCGAGCGCCCCCGGGGGCTTTCGATCCAGAACGTCTTCCCCGCCCGCGTGATGGACCTGGGAGACGAAGACGCCGCACAAATCGACGTACGCCTGGACGTGGGCGGTGCCGCACTCTGGGCCCGCATCACAAGCCGCGCCAAACGGCAACTGGGCCTAAGGCCAGGATCCGCGGTCTATGCCCTAGTCAAGTCGGCCGCAATCGACCGCCATGCTCTGGGGCGACCGACCGCCAGAAGCCGCTTCCTGCCACTCGCCGATGAGGAGAGCGGAGAGCGCAACGACCCACCGACCGCAAGGCAGTCGGGCAAGGATCCGACAGGTTAGAACACGGTCTTGCTCGATGAAGGCTGCGCGGCCTCGCTGAAGCGCGTGAACCGCACCCTCAGCTTGCTCTGATGCAGCTTCGCTCTAATGCAGCTTCAGGGACTGATAGCGCTGATGGCAGAGGCGCCAGCTGCGCTCGCCGGCCTCTGCGTCATAGGCTGCGGCCGTCATCTTGTCTTCGATGATGTCGATGGCGGTCTCGCACTGGTCTGCGGCACGCAGGGCACGCCACCCCTCGTCCTCCTGCACCTCCTCGATCGATTCCTTCATCGCTTCGAGCGAGTCCAGCACCCGGTCGACATCCGCGAAGTCCGGCGTCTCGACCTCCGGCAGGTTGTCGGCCGCCTGCGCGATCCGCCCATCGACGGACACCAGGGCGAGGACGATGGCGGCCGTACCCGCAAGGGCCGTTGCACCACCGAAGATCGTGCCGCTCAAGCCCCTTGCCTGACGACGACAGCGTAGCAACCACTCTCCCATTCGTTCACCCTCTAAGTGATTATTTTTATATAAATGCAACCGAACAAGGTCGATTTCCTTATCGTGGTAGGGCAAAAAGCCCCGGGCGCACAAGCAGGAAGCTTGGCTGAACTTCAGTATGCAGTGCATAGGCCGACCGCTCCAGCAGGCAGAGACCGCGGTGACGGCAAAAGGACGAGCATGCCAGAACACACCAAGATTCCACCTACGGCTGCCGGAACGCCGCAGGCCGGGACGGCGAGACTCGAAGCGGACGCGCAAGAAACGGCCTCTATTGATGGCGAAGCCGTGCCGCTCAAAACACTTGAGGCGTCGCCGTATCTCAACGAAAACGGCCCGCCGAATACGAGCCTCTCCAAAGTCGGCCTGGAAGGGATTCAGCCCAGCGGAGTGGAACTCGGAGAGATCAATCTGGGGGAAGTCGATCTGCGGGACATCGCCCCGGAAGAGATCGAACCCGAGGCAATCGGCAGCAAGCTCTTGCGCGACGGCCTGCGCTATTGGCAGTCCAAGTGGCGCTCCGCCCGTCTGCCGTCGCGCGGCGACCTGGACCCCACGGAGATTCCGCGTCTGCTGCCCTATATCGAGCTGTCCGAGGTGCTCGACGAGGGTGCCGACTTCCGCTTCCGTCTGGTCGGCAGCCATCTGGTCGACACGGATCAGATCAACCCGACGGGTCGGCGCCTCTCGGAGTTCTTCAAAACCACGAGCTACCGTAGCTATCAGCTTTCGCTCTACAGGTGGGTCTTCGCGCAGCGCCGTCCGCTCTATAGCGGCGCCCGCGTGCCCTTGCCGTCGCGTTCCGTCGAGGTTTTGACGGAACGTCTCTACCTTCCGCTGGCCAGCGACGGCGTCACGGTCGACGTGATCCTGAACTTTCAGGTCTGTCGTGGCGTGCAGGACAGCGGACTGGACCTGGAAACCGCCTTCGATCCACACAAGGGCCAGCGTTTCACCGCGGCCCTGCGCGTTTAGGCGATCTCGATACCACCGTCGATGCCTCGGGCCACAAGGATATAACAGAATTCGTGTCCGGAGTGTTCGGGCGGTCATGCGGTCGCACGCCCAATCTGCCTCACGTTACCGGACATTCTGGCTGCCTGTCGCAACTCGACGAAGGCTTCGGACAGAGCTTTGTAAAGCAGATTACAGATCGACCCGTCGCAGGAGCGCTAGACTGCCGCTGAGCATTCGGTTGTCCGGATCGACTTTTTTGCCAAGACACCTTTAGGACGCCCGTAGGCCAGCGATGACCGATGTTGCATCCCTTCGACAGCCTCCGGCCCAGACACCGGCGGCGACGGCCGACCGGCTTGCCGCCCCGCCGCGCCGGCTCTTCACCGGCTACCTGATCGCGGCCCTGGTCATGCTGGTCCTGCCGTTCCTGCTGTCCTACGCGATCTGGGCGGTGACCGGAGAATGGGCGGTGCGCACGGCCTATCAGGACATCGCACCGATCGCACACACCACTCATGCCTTGGTCGGCGTTTTTCTGCTCGTCGCTTTCCCGCTGCAGGCGCTGCTCGGCTTGAAGATGACCGGACAGCGCAAGGGACGAGCCGGAGCGAACAGATCGGACAGCGGCAGAAACCGCACGTGGCATCGTCGGCAGGGCAGCATCGTGGTCGCGGTCTATCTGGCCTACGTCGCGACCGGCATGGTGATGCTCTGGGACTCCTCAGTGATCGGTCGCGGCGTCGCATCCCTGGCAAGTACGTTGCAGATCACCGTCCTGGTCGGGGCGAGCGCAGTCTGCCTAGCGCTGGCCTGGCGTGCGGCACGCAGCGGCGACATCGGCCGGCACATGGATCACGTGCTCTTCGCACTGATCGCCATCTCGAACATCTCGCTCGGCCGGCTCGTCATCGGTTCCTTCAAGGTACTGGGTATCGAACCCGGCGAGGTGATGCTTCCCGGCGGCGCCGTGGGCTTCATCTCCGCCGGAGAGTTCGGCGCCATCACGACGATCACGCTGCTGGCCCTTTTCTGGCTGTCCTACGCCGTCCGGCGGGGAATCGTCTTCACCCAGTGGGGAAAGACCGCATCGCTCGCCGTGCTTCCGGCCTTCTGGCCCGTCATACTGATTCCTGGACTCGGCCAGTAGCAGTGCCTGTCGAGGCTCTGCCCCTCCACCCAAGTCTGTCCCCACTGGGGCGCAATCAGTTCAACTGAGGGCGTGTTAGAGCGAAGGCTTTCTCAAGATTGGCGAAGACCGCGGACAGATCCGCAGCCGGCGTGTCATGCTGCGGCGACGATTTGGCCAGCGCCTCGAGATCGGCCGCCAACTTGGAGACGGCCGTCGCCCCCACGATCCGGCTCGACGACTTGATGGTGTGAGCCGGGCGTATCACTTCGGAAAGCTCACCCTTGCCGAAGGACTCGGCGATTTCCCGAATGTACCGCTCCGTATCCTCAAGGTAGATCGACACCATCGCCGGGAACTTGGTCTTCATACGCGCCCGAAAGCTCGCCAAGGCCTCCCGATCGATCAAGTCCGGCGAATCCGAGAGCTTCATCCGTCTTGCAGACGATGGCGACGACGTTTCGTGCCGCCCCTCATCCGACAGGGGAACGACAGGCTGCGGCGTGAGAGAGGTCGACGTTAGGGGCTCTGGCGCAGCACTGGCAGTGGGGGAGCTGAACACTTGCGAGGGCGTGTTAGTTGTCGTCGCTGCTTCGGTTTGCGGCCCGCTTCCCTTCGTCAACTGCCGGAGCAAACGAGATAGCTCCCTTTCATCCAGGGGCTTGGTCAGGTAGTCGGTCATCCCGGCGGCGAGGCAACGTTCCCGGTCGCCCTTCAGCGCGTTCGCGGTCAGAGCGACAATGGGCACCGGGTGTACAGCTCCCTCGGAAACCAGGCTCGCGATCCTTTGGCTGGCCTCGAAGCCGTCCAGAACCGGCATCTGACAGTCCATCAGAATGAGATCGAAAGGCTCGGCCTTGGCCGCTTCGACACCCTCCATGCCGTTGATAGCCACGGTTATGCGGCATCCGCGGCTGCGGAGCACGGCTTCTGCATAGAGTCTGTTGATCGGATCGTCTTCGACCAACAGAACCTTCAGATCGTCCCGTGCCTTCGCCGCCGCGTTTCCTTGAGCAGTTGAAGACCCCACCGGCGATGCCTGCTGCGGCGGAGGGTTGGCGACGGCTTGAAGCCTCTGCGCCTGGGTGAGTGCCTCTTCGCCCACATCGGATGGTCCAGCGTCGACCGCAGCAGACTCAGACATCTCGGTACGTGCCGATTCGGTGGCGGGAACGACGAGAACCGGGATCCAGAACTTGAACTCGGTCCCCTCGCCTAGCTGACTCCGAACGTCAATTTCTCCGGACATCATCGCGACCAGCTGCCGGCTGATCGCCAGACCGAGCCCCGTGCCGCCGAACTTCTTGGTGGTTGAGACGTCGGCTTGCGTAAAGCGCTCGAAAATGCGCGACTGCGCTTCCTCGCCTATCCCGACACCGGTGTCTCGTATCGCAAAGACCAGCCGGACCAGAGTCGGGTTTTCCGGATGCGGGACCTGTTCCACGCAGATGATCACCTGCCCCTCTTCCGTGAATTTCACGGCATTGCCGATCAAGTTGGAGAGAACTTGCCGGAGACGAAGAGGATCGACCTTGGCTTGTGGAGAGACGCTCGGTGAAAATCGCAACTTCAGCTTTATGCCCTTGTCTCGCGCGGCTGGAACGAATTGCGTTCCGACACTCCGCAGCAGTTCGGCTATGTCCGTTGGCTGTTCGCACAACTCAAGCTGATTGCTCTCGATTTTGCTGAAATCGAGAATGTCGTTGATGATCGCCAAAAGCGACTCGGCCGAGGCGATCAGACCGTTCAGATACACCCTCTCCTTTTGACCCAACTTGGACTTTGCGATCAGCTTCGTCATACCGACGATTCCACTGATCGGCGTGCGCAGCTCATGGCTCATGTTCGCCAGGAAACGGGACTGCTGTTCATTCGAGCGCTCGGCCGCTTGCTTTGCGTGACGGAAAGCCTGGTTTTGACGCGCGACTGAAAGCAGGTAGAGAATCGTCACACCGGTCAAGAGCAGACCACAGAAGACAATAAGATACTCTTCTTTGCCGTAGGGCTTGAAAGCAGTCGGTTCGGACGGGGCGAAGGTAATCAAGAAGGGAAGGTCCGCCATAGCGATCGGCAGGTCCAGAGTCTCCTGCTCGGCAGCTTCCCCCGCCCCAAAGGGGTTTGGCTTGTCGACAAGCGTGAGATCCTCTTGAATCCCGGGCCAAGATCCCGTGAATCTTATTATCTGCGCCGGCACTCGGGACTCAGCCGAATTTACCGCCTCTATGAGATAGTCGATATCGACTGTTACGAAAACGAACCCTTGGATCTTCGGCGCTCGTATAAACTTACCTCCGAGCGGGCGCTCTCCGCGCGCGGCTCCGCCGACCTGCTTATGAATAACCGGTTCGATCAGAACGACCGTCCGGCTGTCCGCGGATTGATCGTGATGGGAAAACAGAGGTGTTCTCAAAAAGTAGTTTCGACGATCCGGAATCTGTGTGGAGAAGATTCTGGAGAAGCGCTCTTGCGCTTCAGGCAGCAGGTCGATGGTAACCACCTCCCGATTGCCGTTACTAAGAAACGACTTCTGTGTTTGAGAGGGCGTCCACTGGATCCAGCCAAACTCCTTGATCGCTGGCCGCACCGAATGGCGCATCCCGATGTGCAAGAAGAGAGCCTCGGTAAAGACGCCGAATTCGTGCTCGGTCACGTGCGTCGAAGCGGCATAAAGAGCTTCGAAGGTGTTTAGCAAGAAATGTGCGGCCTCGAACTTTTGCTCCAGCCGCGAAGCCTGTCTGGTCGCCTCGTCTTCGAAGTCGTCGATGGCGGTGGTCTGCAGGTTCCGGTGCCATAGCTCGGCGGCGAAAACCGAGAGAACCAGACCGGCAACCCCGATGAGGGTCGCGACGGACCACCCCATGGTCTTGCTTACGGTCGCAGAATTCATGGCAGTCTACCAATCCAATTCGGTTTGCGCGGAGACGAAGCCAACCACCTGGTTCCCCACTGCATTGGAAACGACTTTATCGAAGCTCACGATTGTCGCCTGAGCGATCCCGAGCCCGTTGCTGTCGCTGGCGCAAGCAGGATCGATCTTGAGATAATTCTTCCACTCGAAGCCGCGCCCGCCATCCATGATGACGACGCAGAGTCCGTCTTCATGACGTTTGAGAACGACATCGACATGGCGGTCCTTGTACTCAGGGAGGGTGAGACGGCATTCGATCTCATCCTGCAGTCTGCCGTCGTGAATGAGCTGCGCCTTCCGCTCGTAACCGATCTCGAGATTGCCGTGCTCGACCGCGATGCCGTCCATCTCGGGCATCACCTTCAGTCGGCGCATTTCCGTCCAGTAGGTCGAGATCCGCATCGACCGGCAGATCGACGTCCAGATTGATCCCAAGTAGATCAACGTCCAGATCTTCTGCCTGATACTCCTCGGCATCCAGCTTTGCGGACGGCGCATCCGCGAACTGAACGCTCTTGGACAGATTGCCCGACGTGGGCGTGTTGACGCTGGCACCCGATCCGTTCACGGCCGTGACACGCTCTTTCCAGTTCTGAGACACAGACTGTTCGAACGGGCCACGTTAGGCAGAGCACCTTAAAGAGGGCCTAATCGCACTTGAGACTTCTCAATGAATCACAATTAATTCATCGAAGATCAAATAATGAATTGCCGATTTAAAGTAGTTTTCACCATAGAATATACCACCATCTATAAATATAAATGGAAATATACTTACTACTCCACCCACTGAGATGCGTCGGCTGGAGCGCCGCTCCCCTCTGGCGGCGTAGGCCGACGTGCCAAGCATGGCAGCTGCCGCCTGGAGGAGACATCGCTCTCTCGGAGATGCCGACCGCATGCAAAGCGGCGCGGTGTCTTACCTTCGAAAGTAATTTCTTGGGCCCTTGCACGATTTCGCGAGCAGGGACCGTCCGTGCGTTGTGGTTCCGGCTTGGCGGACACACTTCTAGATGCGTGGTGCGTACGAACAGCGACTTGACGGGGCTGACTGTCCCACCGGCTAGAGAGACGGGCCTTCGCCGTCGAGCGCTCGCCGAGCCCTCGACCAGCCGACCGGTGAAGTCGGACATTGAATGGAGTGAACAGGTGAGAGTGGAACCCAAACCGATCGAACGGGTCGCCTGGTATCTGCGACCCTTCTTCTGGAACCAGCGCCGCAAATACGGTGAGACGCTGCAGGCCGCCCTGCTCTGGGCTCGCGCGCCCCGGCTTTTCCTGGGGGTCGCCTTGCTCTACGGCATGATCGACCGTAAGTCCTCGCCGCTGTCGCCCGCCCTGCGCTCCCTGCTGACGGTGCGGGTTTCGCAGATCAATCACTGCAGCTTCTGCGTCGACATCAACTCGGCCACCTTGATGAAGCGCGGCGTGTCTTCCGAAAAGATCGACGCCCTGCCCGACTGGCGCGACAACCCGCTGTTCGACGAGTTGGAGAAGGCTACCCTGGCCTATGCCGAGGCCGTCACCCTGTCGGATGGCGAGGTCGACGACGAGATGATGGCCGCCCTGCGCCGCCACTTCGACGAAGACGGCATCGTGGAGCTGACCGGCCTGATCGCCTTCCAGAATCTCTCCAGCAAGTTCAACAGCGCCCTCGCCGTACCGCCCCAGGGCTTCTGCCGGATCCCCGGCCAAACCGCCGCGCCCCAGGGCGAACAGGGGGTCGGATCGGAAAGCGGGACCCAAGACGCGAGCCCGGCGAAGGCGACCGTTGGGGGAGACTAAGGTTGCCCGCTCTCCAGCAGGTCCAGGATTAACTTACTGTGCCAGGAAAGACCTCTAAAATATTATTTTAGAACGCTTTCCGGAGAAAACAAACCTGGCCATCCCGGGATACCGTTCAGGTCTGCGCTCTGGCGAAGGAAGGGCGAGTAGCTCGGCGCCTCGGGAGTCAAAAGACCGGTCTCATCGAAGTCTTCCCAGCCGTTGAAGGGGAGTTCAGGCTCGCGAAAGGCGTTCGGCAGCCGGCGCGCAAGACGCTCTTCCGTGCGGCGCAGATCCGCCTCTACTGCCTCGCCATTGGCCCCGGCAGCGTTGAGGCCACCATGCACGCCATAGGCGACGGACGGCTGCAAAAGAGAGAAGCCGACGAACCTGAGGGTAAAGAGCGTCGGCCAGAGCAACGCAGCCAGATCGCCGCCCAGTCCGTTATGGCCGTAGGCCGCCCGGCTGTCGCCGACCGTCAGGGACAAGAGCGCGCGCTTGCCCTTCATGGGTCCCCGGTCGTAGCGCCGCTCGCTAGTATAGAAACCGCCGTAGACCAGAACACGGTCGAGCCAGCCCTTCATGATCGCCGGCATTCCGAACCACCAGAGGGGATACTGGAAAATCACCAGATCCGCGGAGGTCAGGCTTCGCAAAGCCGAGGCCACATCATGCGGGAGGCGGTTCGCTTCGAAAGCGGCCCGCTGCTCGACCTGCGCGTCGAAACGCATCTGATCCGCGCGAGTGACGTAGTGCCGTGGGGCCTCGACCGGGTCGAACCGCTCACCGTAAAGATCCCGCGTTTCCACAGACCATCCCGCGGCCTGAAGAACGCGATCCGCGACTGCGGCGATGCGGGCGTTCGACGATGCGGGCTCGGGTGTGGCCAAGACGATCAGGGCCTGCATGACGCGTTTCTCCTCGGCTGCACCGCTGTCCCGTAGCCTCAGGATGGTGGCGTTAATTTCTACGATGGAGAAAACATAATTTCTTCGTCGTAGAAATCAAGCTCGACACCGCACCCACCTTCGGCCTGCGGAGGCCGGCACCCTTAAGGCAACGGCAAGATCTCTTGATTCGTTAGAACAGGCATTTCATATGCATATTAAAATCACGCCTGCGCGGCATAGAGGCGGGGTGCGGCGCAGAAACGGGGACCGCGAAGCGTGCGCGAAGGCACCTTCTCGACCCGCACCTTCTCGACCCGCACCTTCTCGACCCAGGGACCGAGCGGAGGGTCTGCCCATGAAAGTCGAACTGACCGAAGACGGTGCAATCGTCGCCGCCGAGGACCTTGCCCCCTATCTGGATCTCGCCCCCGCCGCCGTACCGGAGCTTCTGCGTCAAGGGTCGCTCACAGCCCTTTACGAGCGTGGCGAAGGGGCAGACGCCGGCCGCTTCCGCCTGACCTTCAGGTATCAGGGCGCCAGTGTACGCTTCACCTGCGCGGCGGACGGCACCGTTCTCGGCCAGTTCCGCAGTCCGGCGATGTCGTGAGGTGGCGTCCACTTCGGCACAGCCGGCTGCGTTCTTGAGGCCCTGGTCTGGACCAGCGCTCTTCTCTCTCGGGTTCCGGCCCTTCTTCCTCTTCGGGAGTCTCTGGGCCGGTCTGGCCATGGCTCTCTGGATCGCGATGCTGTCGGGCCGCCTGAGCCTGCCCACCGCCTTCGATCCCCTGACCTGGCATGCCCATGAAGCGCTGTTCGGCTACCTCGGCGCCGTCGTCGCCGGCTTTCTGCTGACGGCGGTGCCGAACTGGACCGGCCGGCCGCCTCTGGCCGGCTGGCCGCTCTTCGGGCTTTTAGCGGTCTGGTTGCTGGGGCGCCTCGCGGTGGCCGTATCGGCCTTTCTTCCGTCTTGGGCCGTTGCCCTGGTTGATTTGGCGTTTCTGACACTGCTGGCCGCCGTGATCCTGCGCGAAGTCGTGGCCGGGAAGAACTGGCGTAATCTGGTCGTGTTGCTGATCTTAGGCACCTTCCTGGCCGGCAACGCCCTGTTCCATTGGGAGGCGGCCCGTCAGGAAGGCTACGCGGCCTCGGGGCTCGGGCTGCGTCTTGGCTTGGCCGCCGCCGTCATGATGATCGCCGTGATCGGCGGGCGCATCGTACCCGCCTTCACCCGCAACTGGCTGGCCAAACGCGACGCCCCTGCGCTCCCCGCGTCTTTCGGACCTCTCGACAGGCTCGCCCTTCTGGTCAGCCTGGCTGCACTGCTGTCCTGGGTGGTCGTCCCCGCCTGGGCAGGCAGCGGCGTGGCCCTGCTGGCGGCCGGTCTTGCGCTCGCGCTGCGGCTGGTCCGCTGGCAAGGCCTACAGACGCGCGCCGAACCGCTGGTCTGGATCCTGCATATCGGCTACGCCTTCGTACCGTTGGGCATGCTTGCGCTCGGCACGGCGATCCTCCGGCCGGACCTGCTGACGAACGTCGCCGCCCAGCACCTCTGGATGGCCGGCGGGATCGGCGTGATGACACTGGCGGTCATGACCCGCGCGACCCTGGGCCACAGTGGACGCAACCTCAAAGCCGATAGCTGGACGACCGGCCTCTACCTGCTGGTGATCGCCGCCGTGGCGCTCCGCCTGCTGGCCGATCCGTTCCCCGCCTGGGCCGCACCGCTTTACGGTCTCTCCGCCGTCCTCTGGTGCGCTGGCTTCTTCGGCTTCGCCCTGCTCTATGGCCCCTTGCTGATCCGTCGGCGGAGGGACTCGCGCTAGGTGAGCGGCTGGACGGAGTTTGCCCTGGCCTTCCTGGCCTTCTTCCTCGCCCACGCGCTGCCTGTCCGGCCGCCGGTCAAGGCGCGGCTGGTCGCGGCGCTGGGGCCGCGCGGCTTCACCCTGGCCTATTCCCTGCTGTCCCTGGCCCTGCTCGCCTGGCTGATCGGCGCGGCGAGCCGCGCGCCGTTCCTACTGCTCTGGAACTGGGCGCCCTGGCAGGCCTTCGTCCCCTTGAGCGCCATGGCGGCCGCCTGCCTGCTGGTCGCGCTCAGCCTCGGCCGCCCCAACCCCTTCTCCTTCGGCGGGCGGCACAACGACCGCTTCGACCCCACCCGCCCCGGCCTGCTGCGCTGGACGCGCCACCCCCTGCTGGCCGCCCTGGCCCTCTGGGCCGCCGCGCACATCCCGCCCAACGGCGACCTCGCCCACCTGCTACTCTTCGGCAGCTTCGCCACCTTCGCCCTACTCAGCATGCGCCTGATCGACCGCCGCAAGCGCCGGCAAATGGGCGGCCGCTGGGACGACCTGGTCACCCGGATGAGAAAGGCGCCGGCAGCGGCGGGCTTCGACCGGGCGTCGGGATTACCGCTGCGCCTGGGCGCAGCGGCCCTGTTCTACGCCCTGCTGCTCGGTCTACACACGCAGCTCTTCGGCGTTTCGCCGTTGCCGCAATGACTGTGCTGTAGAAGCCCATATATCTAGGCCATTTTAATGAATAATATACCAAATCATGAGTTGAGACATGCCTTATAACAATGAATTTCCTGTTAATTAATCATTCAATGAACCTTTACAGTAAGACAACAACTTAAAATATAAAATATTTGATACGAGATTTCGATGGTGCAATCTTTTCGCAAGAGCGGAAGAACAGACTGTGAGTTAGGCTATGCACGGGAGCCTAAAACGACGGAGACGGCCGCCTCGAATCCTGCCCCCGCCCCAGTCAAATCGTTACAGAGGTTGAATGTCGGTCTCGGTGCTTGCGCCCCCCGCAACCAACACAGAACGTCCGCCGCGCAGATCAACGGCGGAGGTTTTTCTGCATCCAGTACTTGCATCCAGTAACTGCACCAAGCCAAAACCGCCCGAAGCGAGACAACGGCTTCAGCACTTCGCAGCCGCCTAGCACACACCTGCTTCGGTCGGCCCATAGCGGTTTCCCGCAGCGGCCGCCCCCAAGCAAGTTTAGCGCGACCGCGGATTCAGAGCTCAATTGCTCTACCAGTTGAGTTCGCGACCAAAATCGAAATCTTCAGACGACATGAAACCGCCTGCACGGTAAGCACCAGGTGCCGCATCAAACAAGAACTCCAGGAAAGCGTCTGCGGCCGACGGATCTGCGTTCGGCCGTTCTGCTTTCGCGACAGCGATTTCTGAGCCGAATTGTGCCGCCTCCGGTATTTCGACAAAGGCAAGACGGTCAGGCCAGTAGCTCGCGTAAAAGTCGGCAAGATGGCCAAAGATCATTCCCACCGGAGCGATTCCGTTCATAACCGCGTAGGGAACATCCCTATGCTGTATCGCTACCCGCCCTGGAAAATCGGCGACCTCCCGCGCAAAAACTGCGCGGGCCGCATCTTCTCCCAAGAGTGCGTTAAGCGTGCCAAGATATTGGTGGCGTGCACCAGTCTCACGCGGTGTTGCGAACACGAAAGGCAGATCCGATGAGGCAAACGCTTGAAGGTCCGGGACCTTTTGATACAGATCGCGATTGATGAGTAAACCCATTCCACGATGTTTAGCGAAGACACGAGGTTTGCTCGCAAGTAATTGTTGTTCGTTGAGTCGCCCCATTGGTCGCTCGCCGAGCATGAAGAGATCGGGAAATACCGGTGTATCCTGCTTCACAGGGAGCTGAGCATTGCCGAACCGGAAACCTCCGCTCTGCAGCCCGGCCATGATCATGACTTGAGGCAGCGTGACGACCGTGATTTCGTCAGCTGTAATGGAGCAACGCTCGGTCTCGGCACAGTATTCCGGAAATGCATCGAAAACGAGAGGGAGTAATACTGGATAGTGGTTGCCTTCGGTAAAAATAGTCAGCTTTGCGCTGCCATCGACTGGACCAACTATGTCTGGGATGCCATTGGTAAGCCCATCTCCGCGATCGATACCGTCGTCGACGCGAAGATGGCCTAGCTCAGGTCCATAGGTAGGCCAATCCAAAGGGTCCGTTGCGTGTCCAGGACCGGCTGATGCGATAATGGCCAAAGCCATTACAATGTAAATTCTAGATAGACTGATGGTTTTTTTCATGGCATGACCTCAGCTTTACAAATTCGTTGTTAAGCGACAGATCATTGACCGCGTCTTTATTGGAAAATACTCTATCTTGGGAGTACGGCCAATTCCGACCCTACAAGCCTATTGGAGATAAGTGACGGTTTCATGACATTCTGCTTTAACGTGCCGGCTGGAGTGCTCACACATTTGATTTCATGAGTCAGACGATGCGCGGCGTTTCATGCGGTTTTTTCCAATGCCCCCTTCGTCCCTAACGCGGTCCAACGTTGTTGTGTGTTAAAGCCAACCCAGAGCTGTAAGCGGGCGCGCTTGCCGCAGTGACTTCGCCGGCACAACAGGAGATGGCACAGTAGTCCGCCTCGCAAGACGAGGCGCACCGCGCCTACTGCGCCCCGATCGTCGACACGAGAGCGAAACGCGCAGTCGAACAGCATCGAAGCACGAGGCAAGTTTAGGCCGCTATCTTCGAAAAAATGGCGCGCCCGGCAGGATTCGAACCTGCGGCCTGATGCTTAGAAGGCACCTGCTCTATCCAGCTGAGCTACGGGCGCTGACCGGGTGTTCTTATGGACCGGGAGGGCCTAGTGCGTCCAGCGCAGGGGCCGGTCGTGCTTGAAGTTGTCGGCGTAGGCCTTGGGGCGGACGGCGCGTTCGCTCGGGCGCTCGACGCTGTACATGTAGCCGTGGCGCTTAGCGTAGTCCACGGCCTCCTCCTCGCTATCGAAGAAGAGGCGGAGCTGCTGGCGCGTATCGCCGGAGGCGGTCCAGCCCATCAGCGGCTCGATGCTGCGCTGCTGCTGCGGCTCGAACTCCAGCACCCAGCGCTTGGTGTTGGCCCGGCCGGACTGGGTGGCCGTCTTGGGGCTCTGGTAAATCCGCACCTGCATGGCGGTCTCTCGTTCTCTCTAGTGTCGACTGGCTCTCTGGTATCGACTGGCGTTTCGGCGTCGACGGTCGCCGCCCTATCCAGGGACGCTTTCGCGTCACCTGGGAAAGATATGGTCGGGGAGACTGGATTCGAACCAGCGACCCTCTGCTCCCAAAGCAGATGCGCTACCAGGCTGCGCTACTCCCCGGCCCGCCCGCCGCCTCGCCGCTCTGCGGCGCCGGACTGCGGGCTTGCGCGCTTATAGCACCCCGACGTAGGACCGCCTAGCCAAGCTAACCACAGGCCGATGAAGAATTCGTAGCCGAGAGACCGCGCGACGGAGGCCGCCCCTGTTCACCCTCTTCCCCGACGGCAGCCGCGCCCGCGCCACGCGCGCTTACGACCGCCCCTACGCAATTCCCTTCCGCGCGCCGGCCGGCGCCGCCGTGCGGCCGGACTTCGGCGAGACGACGGACGTCGAAGGCTGGGTCTGGGCGACGGATCCGCAGGACCGCGGCGGCTGGGTGCCATTGGCCTGGCTGGACCGGAGCGCCGAGCCCTGGAGGCTGACCCGCGACTTCGACGCGCTGGAGCTAACCGTCGCCGAGGGCGAGGAGGTCACGCTGCACTACGCCGAAAGCGGCTTCGTCCTGGCGACGAACGCGGATGGCGAAACCGGCTGGCTGCCCGACGGCGTGCTGGAGCGGATCGCCTGAGGCGCCGCGGCGGCCTTTAACCCTGCCGCTTACCGGGTTACATCAGGCAGGTTCGATGTCTCCCGCTCTACGGCACGACGCCGCGACAAGGTTTCCCAGCAGAACACTATGGACTCGCTCTCTCCCTCCTCCGCCCCGGACGCCTCGGCGGCGACCGGCACAGGTTCGGTCGCCCAGGCCGTCGCCCGGCGGCGCACCTTCGCGATCATCTCGCACCCGGACGCCGGCAAGACGACGCTGACGGAAAAGCTGCTGCTGTTCGGCGGCGCGATCCAGCTGGCCGGCGCGGTCAAGGCGCGCGGGGAGCGGCGGCGCGCCCGCTCCGACTGGATGAAGGTGGAGCAGGAGCGCGGCATCTCCGTCACCTCGGCGGTCATGACCTATGACTACGGCGGCTGTACCTTCAACCTGCTGGACACGCCGGGGCACGAAGACTTCTCGGAGGACACCTACCGCACCCTGACGGCGGTGGATTCCGCCGTGATGGTGATCGACGCGGCCAAGGGCATCGAGGCGCAGACCCGCAAGCTGTTCGAGGTCTGCCGCCTGCGCGACATGCCGATCGCCACCTTCATCAACAAGATGGACCGGGAGGCGCGCGACCCCTTCGAGATCCTGGACGAGATCGAGCAGACCCTGGCGATCGAGGTCACGCCCGCCTCCTGGCCTATCGGCATGGGGAAGAATTTCCTGGGCTGCTACGACCTGATCCACGACCGGCTGATCCTGGTGGCCCGCAGCAAGGGCGAGCGGCCGGACGAGGGGGAGGTCTGCAGCGGCCTGGACGACCCGAAGCTGGACGAGCTGCTGCCCGACTGGGCTGTGACTGAGCTGCGCGAGCAGGTCGAGATGGCGCGCGGCCTCTGCCCGCCCTTCGACCTGGAGGCCTACCGCGAGGGCAACCTGACGCCGGTCTACTTCGGCTCGGCCCTCAACACCTTCGGGGTGCGCGAGCTGCTGGAGGGGCTGGCCGAGATCGCCCCCGCCCCGCGCCCGCAGCCGACGGCGGAGCGGGCCATCGCGCCGCAGGAGGACAAGGTCACCGGCTTCGTCTTCAAGATCCAGGCGAACATGGACCCCAAGCACCGGGACCGCATCGCCTTCTTCCGCCTCGCCTCCGGCCACTTCAAGCGGGGCATGAAGCTGCGCCAGGTGCGCACCGGCAAGCAGCTGACCCTGCACACGCCGGTGCTGTTCATGGCCCAGGACCGCGAGACGGCGGAGGAGGCCTGGGCCGGCGACATCATCGGCATCCCCAACCACGGCAACCTGCACCTGGGCGACGCCCTGACCGAGGGGGAGGAGCTGCACTTCACCGGCATCCCGGCCTTCGCGCCGGAGCTGCTGCAGCGGGTGCGCCCGACCGATCCGCTGAAGGCCAAGCACGTGGGCCGCGCCCTGCAGCAGCTTGCCGAGGAAGGCGCCGCGCGGGTCTTCAAGCCGCGCCTCGGCTCCGACTGGATCGTTGGCGTGGTCGGCGCGCTGCAGTTCGACGTGCTGGCCGACCGCATCCGCACGGAATACGACGTGCCGGTGATCTTCGAGCCGACGACCTGGATCACCGCCCGCTGGCTGGAGGCCGAGGAGTCCCATACTCTCAAGGCCTTCTGCGACGCCAACCAGGCCAGCCTGGCCGACGACCACGACGACCAGCCGGTCTTCCTGGCGCGCAACACCTGGCACCTGGACGACGCCACCAAGACCAACCCGAAGATCCGCTTCCTCAAGACCCGCGAGCGGGTCTATTGAGGGGATGGTGAAGGCTGGATGGGAGTGTCGGTCCGGTCCAATGCAGGGAATCCAGTAAGACACCCTTCGAGACGCGTCCCTTCGGGCCGCTCCTCAGGATGAAGAGATTTTTGCTATTTATAAAAAGTCTTCATGCCGAGGAGCCGCGCAGCGGCGTCTCGAAGCATGGCCCCAACACAGCCGCCCAAGGAGCCACTGCATGTCCCCGCGCACCATCGGCATGACCGACGCCCTCTACGACTACATCGTTACGGTCTCCCTGCGCGAGCCGGAGATCCTCAGCCGCCTGCGCGCGGAGACGGAGGCCGGGCCCGGCGGCATGATGCAGATCTCGCCGGAACAGGGGCAGTTCATGCAGCTGCTGGCCGAGCTGACGAACGCGCGCAGCTATCTGGAGGTGGGGACCTTCACGGGCTACTCGGCCTTGGCCCTGGCGCTGGCGATGCCGGAGGACTCGCAGCTCGTCTGCTGCGACGTCAGCGAGGACTACACTCGCCTGGCCCGGCGCTTCTGGGAGGAAGCCGGCGTGGCGTCGCGTGTCGACCTGCGGATCGCCCCGGCGCTGGAGACCCTGGAAGCCCTGCAGGGAGAGGGCCGGCAGTTCGACCTGATGTTCATCGACGCGGACAAGGAGAACTACGGCGGCTACTACGAGGCAGGCCTGAAGCTGGTCCGGCCCGGCGGGATCATCATGATCGACAACGTGCTCTGGGGCGGCAGCGTCGCCAATCCGGACAAGACCGACGCGGACACCCAGGCGATCCGTGGGCTCAACAGCGCGTTGCACAGCGACGAGCGGGTGTCCCTCTCCCTCGTGCCGATCGGCGACGGCCTGACCCTGGCGCGGGTCCGCTGACCCGTCCGGCCCGGCACCGCCCCCCCCCGCGTCCGACCGCCAACCCGCCTTCGACTGCAGTCGGCGAACAACGTGCGAGTAAGGCGGCTGCTGTCCGCGTGTAATTCTCGGCGTTTACAATATTCTTAGGTGGTAGTTAACCCTTTTAGACGCAGACTCCACCATCGCTCTGCTGGTGGAGCGAGTCGCGGTCTTTAAGGGGGACCCGCAATGCGTCGATTTTTCACTTTCGCGACCCTGGTGTTGGGCACCGTTCTGGCATCGGGCTTCGCCGCGGGGCTGACCGCTGCGCCGGCCGAGGCGACTCCGGCGGCCTGCCAACAGCGGGACGACGTGCTGAAGCATCTGGCCGGCAAGTATCGGGAAGCTCCAGTGGCCTTGGGCGTCACCAACACCGGCGGACTGGTCGAGGTTCTGTCCAGTGGCGAAGACGGCACCTGGACGATCATCGTCACCTCGCCGACCGGCCTCAGCTGCCTGATGGCTGCCGGCGAAGGCTGGCGCCCGCTCGAGGAAGTCCTGGCGGGCACACCCGAAGCCTAAGGGTGCTGACGAAGCGGCAAGGCAGCGTGGCGACAAACGCCTCTAGTTCAGGCCGTTAACCCTAACGCGGTCTCCGCGTGCCAGACCGAGGCGGGCGACGGTTCCGCCCGGCACCTCCAGCACCGCGCGCACGGGCACGTTGGAGGAGATCGGCGCCGTCGAGTGCGGCACGGCATTCTCGTGCGCCCCCAATATGGTCCAATTGGGACCGATCCAAATCATGTCCAGCGGGATGAAGGTGTCCTTCATCCAGAAGCTGGAGACCCGCGGCCGCCGATGCACGAAGAGCATTCCGCGATCGGCCGCTAGCTCCTCGCGAAACATCAGTCCCCGCGCCTGCTCGTCCGGAGTCCGGGCCAGCTCAACCCGGAAGTCGTGGCGGGATCCGTCCGCCGCCTCGATGGTCAGCGGCACGACGGGTAATTCGAAATCTCCCTCCGAGGCGGCGGCCGACAGCGGTGCGATCACCAAGGAGGCGAAGACGACGAGGAACACAGGGAGAAAAAGGCTGGACATGAGCGCGGCTTTAGCCTGGGACAGCAGGCGAGGCAAGCGCTTCACGTCGTCGGCAGGGTCGAACGCAGGCTGACTCACGGCGCCAGCACCGCTGCGGCAGCGGCTCTGACCTCAGGTCGGATCGCGCCTGGTCGGGGCGCATCGGCCAGCGTTGTGAACCAGGCCTCCGGCGGATTGCGGCCCAGGCGATGCCGCCAGTGAAGGCCGCGCAGCACCGCCTCGGCCTCCGGCGGCAGACGGGCAGGAATCTCGCGACCGTTCAGAACGCCCCAGAGACCGGCCCAGGCGCGCCCGACGGACCAAGGATTGTAGCCGCCGCCGCCGAGCGCCAGCAGATGCGGCGCCAGCGGCCGGATCGCCTCGGCCACCCGCCAGAGCGCGCCGTTCGAGAGGGAAAGCTTGCTCAGCGGATCCTCCTCCAGTGCGTCGGCACCGCACTGCAAGACTATGGCCTGCGGCTCGAAGGCCTCGATTAGCGGCAGCACCGCCGCCTCCAGCAGAAACAGCACCTCGCTGTCGTTGGCGCCCGGCGGCAGCGGCAAGTTGCGCGCCGCGCCGCCGGCGCGGTCGGCCAGACCGCCCGGCCCCTCCGCCGTGGTGCGCGACAACGGCCAACGCCCGGCCTCGTGCAAGGACAGTGTGAAGACCCGCGCGTCGTCGTGAAAGGCATCCTGCACGCCGTCGCCGTGATGGGCGTCGATATCGAGATAGAAAACGCGCTCCAATCCACCATCCAGCAACCTTAGGATCCCCAACACCGGGTCGTTGAAGTAGCAGAAGCCGCTGGCGCGGTCGGGCCGTCCGTGATGAGTCCCGCCGGCGGGCGAATGCACCACGCCCTGCCCGGCCAGCAGCAGATCGGCCGCCAGGATCGAGCCGCCGCAGGCTGTCGCCGGGCGCCGAAAGACCTCGGGGAAGATCGGGTTGCCCGCCAGTCCGAGTTGAAAGCGCTGGCGGGTCTCGTCGTCCAGGCGCTGGTCCCGCTCCGCCTGCTGCACCGCGGCGACATAGTCGGGCCGGTGGAAGCGCGCCAGCTCGGCGACGGTGGCCTGAGGCGACTCCAGATACTGGTCGTCCGGCAACCAACCGAGCGCGCGGCAAAGGTCGATACAGGTGGAGACGCGCGGAATCGCCAAGGGGTGTGCACGGCCGTAGGTCGACTGACGATAGATCTCGTGCCCGATCAGGCGCGGGCGCCCGTCCAGTTCCTTGATCGCCGAGACGACGGATGCTTGGGCGGAGGGCGCTGCGGGACCCGAAGAAGGCAAGTGGTCGAGGGTGTACGGCATCCATTTGAGGGTATGGTGGCGCCCTCTCCGTCTGTCCAGTGTAGGGGCTTGATCAGCACACCGGCTTTACCGGCGCGCAAAGCTGGCATCCGGCGGCTGCGCCCGCCATAGTAGGGCATCGTTTCACCGGGGGAGCCGTTCGGCGGCTGAGAGGTCCCAGCAACAGGCGAGGCGCCTGAGGGACGACCCCAGGAACCTGATCCGGTTCGCACCGGCGTAGGGAGGTGACCTGCCGCATGTACGACTCGCCCCTCGACTCACAGACTCGCGCAACGGCCGGAACGGCGCCCGCCGTTGCGGTCGAGGCCGCGCGCCTGCGCTACGACGGCCTTCCACTGTTCGACGATCTGCATCTGCAGCTTCCGCCGGGTGAGATCACGGCCCTGCTCGGCCCCTCCGGCGTCGGCAAGTCGAGCCTGCTGCGGCTGATCGCGGACCTGGAGGCAGCGGCCGAAGGACGGGTTCATGACGGCAGCGGCCGAGCGCTGACCGGCCGGGTGGCCTACATGGCCCAGCAGGACCTTCTGCTACCTTGGCTCGATCTTGCCGAGAACGTGTTCCTGGGCGACCGGCTGCGCGGCGCGAGGCCGGATCATGCTCGCGCCGAAGCACTGCTGGCCGAAGTCGGGCTGGCCGACCGCCGGCGCGACAGACCGGCGGCTCTGTCGGGCGGCATGCGCCAACGGGTCGCGCTCGCGCGCACGCTCTTCGAGAACCGGCCCGTCGTGCTGATGGACGAGCCCTTCGGAGCGCTGGACGCCATCACCCGTCTGGACCTGCAGTCCCTGGCCGCCGAAAAGCTAGCCGGCCGGACGGTCCTGCTGGTCACGCACGACCCGCTGGAGGCCCTGCGGATCGCCCAGAACCTTCTGGTCATGGCCGGCCGTCCGGCACGCCTGGAACGGCCCGACCGGCCCGAGGGGAAAACGCCGCGTGCGGCGAGCGACCCGGGGGTGCTGCATGGGCAAGCCGATCTGCTCGCCCGGCTCGGTCGCGCGCGTGCCGCAGGATGATCCTACAGCGGATGATCCTGCCGATGACTCTGTTGCGCCCGCTGCTGATCTTCCTCGCCGTCCTGATCGTCTGGCATCTCGGCGTCGTCGTCAGCGGCGTGCCGCACTTCCTGCTGCCGGGGCCGCTGCGGGTCGGTGCCGTGCTACTAGACCGTTGGCAAGAGCTGCTTGCAAACGCCTGGGTCACCGGCCTGGAGATCGTTCTCGGTCTGCTGCTCGGCACTCTGCTGGGCTGCCTCTCCGCCCTCTCCCTCGCCTTGCTGCCGCCGCTGCGGCGCTGGCTTCTACCCCTGCTGGTCGTCAGTCAAGCGATCCCGGTCTTCGCCCTCGCCCCGCTGCTGGTGCTCTGGTTCGGTTACGGCCTCGGCCCCAAGATCGCCATGGCGACCCTGATCATCTACTTCCCCGTCACGGCCGCCTTCTACGACGGGCTGCGCCGGACGGAGCCGGGCTGGCTCGACCTCGCTAAGACGATGGGGGGCAGTCGCCTGTCGATCCTGCTGCGCGTGCGGCTGCCGGCGGCGCTGCCGGCCCTGACCTCGGGCTTGAGGGTCGCGGCGGCAACAGCCCCCATCGGCGCGGTGGTCGGCGAGTGGGTGGGTGCCGGCGCTGGGCTCGGCCGCATGATGCTGGATGCCAACGGGCGCATGCAGACCGATGTGATGTTCGCGGCCCTCTTCGTCCTGGCAGTGCTGGCCTTGGCGCTCTACGCGCTGATCGACCATGGCTGCCGCGCTGCCGTGCCCTGGGCCCAAGAACGCAACTAAGCGGAACCCAACCGAGACCTCTGTTGAACGGCGAGGCGGCGAAGCAGTTCCCACGGATCGCGATCTGCTCTAGCGTGCCGGTCTTCGAGACCTGACGACTACGAACGGTCGGCAACCGGAATCGGCCGTCGCCTGCCCGCGAAGAGGACCCAGTCCCCTATGCCGATCAAGACCATTCTGGTCCATCTGGCCAACGATGCGCATCACGTCGAGCGGTTGGATGTGGCCGTTCGTCTGGCCAAGCAGCATAAGGCTCACATCACCGCGCTCTTCATCACCTTTCCGGTCGGCATGCCGGCCAGTGTCGCAGGGCGCGGCGCTTCCGCGATCTTTCTGACCGAGGCGCAGAAGCAGGCGCGCGCCCGCGCGCTTGCTCTGCAGAAGGAGTTCGAAGGTACCTGCAGCAATCAGGGCGTCTCCCACACCTGGGTGGTCGAGGATGGCGGCCATCACCAGGCGCTCTCGCGCCACGCCCACGTTGCAGACCTGATGATCGTCAGTCATTCCGACCCCGGCGCGTTTCTGGAAGATCGCTTTCGCCGGCGTCTGGCCGAAGAACTGGTGCTGGAGGTGGGTTGCCCGGTGCTGATGCTGCCCCGGCTGAAGCCAGTGCCGGTCTTCGGCGAGAACATCCTGATCGGCTGGCGCTCAAACCGAGAGGCGGTCAGTGCCGTGCGGGGTTCGCTCGACCTTTTGCGCGCGGCGAAGTCAGTGACCGTGGCGACCGTCGGCCCCACCCCGGCGGACAAGCTGTCCGAGCACGAACTGGTCGCCTATCTGGCGCGCCATGGCATCGAGGCCGAGGGGATCAACCTCGACGAGCAGGACGGCGTGGGGTCGACGCTGCTGGCGGAAGCCGGGCGGCGGAAGACCGATCTGCTGATCATGGGCGCCTACGGCCGGTCGCGCCTGCGCGAAGTCGTTCTGGGCGGTGCGACCCGAGAGGTGCTGCGCAACGCGGAGATCCCGGTTCTGGTCAGTCACTGAGTCGGAGAGGCACGCCCTCCCCACTCGCCGGGTGGGTGGCCTATGGGTTGCGCGCCGGGCGCCATTTCGCGGTTAAGTCGGCGGAAAGGTCTGTGACATTCCCGATATGGCTGCAGAAACGGCTTCACTCTGCAGCCATACGGTGACAAGACTGTGATATGATGGAACGGAATCGACCTCTCGTCGGTTTAGCCACGTACATGTGTGCGGGGGGCGCGTTCGCGCGTGCTTCCGTATGAGCGGTCGCTGACCGTTTCCAAGACAGAACAGACAAATGGAGAAGCACGAATATGTCCGCTTTCGCCAAGACTCTTAGCAGCGCCGCGCTGGCTCTCACCGTCGCCGCCGGCGCCAGCTTCGCCGCGACCGACGCCAAGGCCGCCAACCTGGCCGAGACGGCGGCCGCCGCTGGCAGCTTCCAGACCCTGATCGCCGCCGCCACTGCCGCAGGCGCCGTGCCCTACCTGACCGGCGATCAGCCCTACACGGTCTTTGCGCCGACCGACGACGCTTTCGCAAAGCTGCCGGCCGGAACCGTCGACAATCTGCTGCTGCCGGAAAACCGCGCTCAGCTTCGTAAGATCATCGCCCTGCACATCGTGCCCGGCACGATCCCGTCCAGCGCGGTGTTGGGCGAGCAGGTCGCTCCGATCACCATGGCGCTTGACTACATCTACATCAACGGCGTCACCGACAACGGCGTCTTCATCGACACCGAGCAGGCGGACTATCCCTCGCCGAACAGCGCTCAGGTCGTTCAGGCCGACATCATGGCCGACAACGGTGTCATCCACGTGATCGACAACGTGCTGCTGCCGTAACGGCACCGAGTTATAATCGGTCTAAAGGGGCTGGCTGCGGAGAACGCGGCCGGCCCCTTCTCTTTTGCAGGGATCTTGCGGCAGGCCCGTTCGCCTTCGCCGCCTCCGCCGTCAGAAGAGCCCGTCTGCGAAGAAGATCAGCGTCACCACGACGAAGAGCGGAACCAGAAAGACGACCGACCAGAGCATGTAGCCGAAGAAGCTGGGCATGGCGACGCCGCGCTGTTCGGCGATCGAGCGCACCATGAAGTTGGGCGCGTTGCCGATGTAGGTCATCGCCCCCATGAAGACGGCACCGCAAGAGATTGCCAGAAGGGTCGTCGACCATTCGGTCATCAGCTTGTCGACGTTCGGGGCACCGCCGGCGGTATTGAAGAACACCAGATAGGTCGGCGCATTGTCCAGGAAGCTGGAGAGCACGCCGGTCGACCAGAAATACATATAGTTGATCGGCAGCCCATCTTCCTTGGTCACCGACCGGATCACGTCTGCCAACGCGCCGTTCTCTCCCGCCCGCAGCATGGCGATGGCCGGAATGATGGTGACAAAGATGCCGGCGAAGAGCTTGGCAACCTCGAGAATCGGAAACCAGGTGAAACCGTTGGCTTCGCGGCTTTGCATCGGCGTCATGCGCCAGGACAGATAGGCGATCGTCAGCAGCAGGACGTCGCGCACGATGTTCTGCAGGTCCCACTGGGTATGATAGAGCTCGAATGAGATGCCCGGTTGCCAAAAACCGCTCATCAGCACGCAGCCCATGACGCCGAGCAACAACACGATGTTGAAACTGCCTTCGAGCGACAACGGCTCCTTCATGTCGCCCCCCGGCACGTTGTCTCCCGGCACGCCGGCCTCGGCAGGAGCGGCGCTTTGGCCCTCGCTGCGAAACAGGTAGCTGTCGAACAGGAAGTAGATCAGCAACAGGGGGAGAGCCACGATGAGCATGGGCAGGAACATGTTCGTCGTGGGCCAAAAGAAGTCGACGCCCTTCAGAAAACCGAGGAACAGCGGCGGATCGCCCAGGGGCGTGAGGGACCCCCCGATGTTGGCGACGAGAAAGATGAAGAATACGACCGTGTGAACTTGATGCTTGCGCCAGTCGTTGGCGCGCAGGATCGGGCGGATCAGCAGCATTGCGGCGCCGGTCGTGCCCATGAAACTGGCGAGGACGGTCCCCATCGCCAGGATGGCCGTGTTGACGGCCGGAGTCCCCCGCAGGGTTCCCTTCAGCCGAACGCCGCCGGCGACCGTAAAAAGCGTCAGCAGCAGGACGATGAAGGGGATGTACTCCAGGATCGCGACGTGAATGACCTCGAAGAGCGCCAGTTCCCAGCCGAAAACAAGAGCGAAGGGGATCAGAAAGGCCAGGGCCCAGAAGGCGGAGACCTTACCGAAATTGCCGTGCCACCAGATCGGGGCGACCAGCGGAAAGATCGCGATCGACAGCAGGATGCCGATGAAGGGCATATCCCAGATGAGGGTCAGGACCGCCCCCTCCAGGTGCGGAGCAGCACCGTGGCCACCGCCCGCCTCGGCGGCCAGAGCGGAGGTCGCACCCCATAGCAGAAGAACGGCCGATAGGCCTGCGAGGCCTGGAAAGAGCGACCAGTGCAACCGCAGCCGGCCTTTGACAAAAGCGAGCATCGACGCGAGCACGGGCGGATCCTTCGCTTCGGAGACCGGGACGCTGCGGCCGCCTAGCTAGCAAAAGCGCACAGCAAGACGAGGAGTGACCGCACCGGGATCGGACGGCAGCGGAGATCGAACGGCGGCGGAGTATGCCCGATGGTCGGAAGCGCCGCAAAGCTCCATCTTTAAACTGTGAATTCTCGCATTCACCAAGCGAAATACCGCGGATCTCCTTGGCTTGCGGCGCGGATTGGCTTGATGGTGTAATCCGACCCTCGTGCCGAGCCGGGGCAACGCGACCCGCTTGGCAAAGCAGACACGTCTTAGGCAAAGGACTGAACGGAGGACGCATGGATAAGCGTATCGGCAGACTGCGCCGTGCCGTTCTGAGAGCAACAGCGGCGCTCGTCTTCGCCAGTCTGGCGACAAGCCTGGCCGGCGCTGGGGCAAGTGCGCAGGATCGCGACTACCGGATCGCCACCGGCAGCAGCGGCGGGACCTATTACCCGGTCGGGGTCGCACTCTCCGCGCTGGTCAAGATCAAGCTGCAACCGCAGCAGGGCATCAACCTCTCGGCGATCAACTCCGCAGGCTCCGGCGAGAACGTGCGCTTGCTCCGCGAAGGTGCGGCCGAGTTCGCCATCCTGCAGGGACTTTTCGGCTACTACGCCGTGGAGGGCGTGGGACCGATGGAGGTCGACGGCAAGCAGGAGCAGCTACGCAGCGTCACGGGTCTCTGGCCGAACGTTGAGCACTTCGTGATCGCAAGGGAGCATGCCGCCACGGGCACGATAGCCGATCTGATCGAGATGCAGGGCCTGTCGATGGCTATGGGACGCCAGAACTCGGCGACCATCGGCTCGAATCGAATGCTGCTCGGCAACTTCGGGATCGAGGTGGATGACGCCTACGACCTTGTCTATCTCGGCTACGGCCCCAGCGCCGAAGCCCTGAAAGAGGGCGAGGTCGCAGGCATGTCGACACCGGCGGGCGATCCGGTGGCCGCTGTCGCCCGCGCCTTCGCATCGGCCGGCAACGACATCGCGCTTCTGGAGTTTACGCCCGAACAGGCGGCGAAAGCCGACAGCGGCATGGGCATCTGGACGCCCTACGTGATCGCCGCAGGCACCTACCCCGGTCTGGAGGAGGAGACGGAGACGATCGCCCAACCGAACTTTCTGGCTAGCCATGCAGAGGTCCCGGACGAAGACGTCTACATGATCGCCCAGACGATCTACGAGAACCTGCCGTTTCTGCAGAACATCCATCCGGCGACCAGAGCCTTGGCGCTCGAGACCGCGCTTGTCGGACTGCCGGCGCCGTTGCATCCCGGAGCCCTGCGCTACTTCGAGGAGCAGGGCATCGAGGTCCCCGACCGCTTGCGGCCGTAAACCGTGTTCGTCGTTCGACGAGAGCAGCGGCGCGTCCGCCAAGAAGAAGAACTGCGCCTGCACTCCAGGTTAGGATGGCAGGTGTGCGGCAGCCGGCGGATAACAAAGACATCATAGGGAGTGTGACAGAATGCAGATGACCGGCGACTATCGGATCGAGGCGCCGCGCGAGGCCGTCTGGGCCGCGCTCAACGACCCAGCCGTGCTGAAGGCTTCGATTCCGGGCTGCGAGGAACTCGAGCAGACGGCTCCCGACGCCTTCGAGGCGAAGGTTCGTGCCAAGGTCGGGCCGGTCAGTGCCCGCTTCGCAGGAGCCGTTTCGCTGAGCGATATCGTCGCTCCGGTGAGTTACACGATCTCCGGCGAAGGCAAGGGCGGAGCCGCCGGCTTCGCCAGCGGCGGCGCCAAGGTGCGCCTGGAGGAGATCGCCGCAGACGCGACACAGCTGCACTACGAAGTCGACGCAAAGGTCGGCGGCAAGCTCGCGCAGCTCGGGTCGCGGCTGATCGATTCCACCGCCAAGAAGATGGCCGATCAGTTCTTCACGACCTTCGCCGAACAGGTCGCCGCGTCGCACACCGCGTCGCCGCAAGCGGAGCCGGCGGCGGAAACAGCCGCCGCAGCAACACCTCCCCTGTCCGACGGAGACAGTGGGCAAACGACAGCGACGCAAACGACAGCAGCACAAACAACGCCGGACAGCACGCCGCCGGCCCCACCCGCTTCGCTCGAAGGCCAGTCGGTTAGCGAGGCCGAGGTCAAGCGTCGTGCCGCGGAAGCTTCCACCGAAGCCGTCACGCAGGCGCGTGCGACGAAGAGCCTCTCCCCCATCGTGTGGGTCGCCGGACTGATCGCCGTCGTCGCCATCCTCTGGGCGATCTTCGGTTCCTGAAAGCCGGTCGCGGCGAGGCCTTAGGCCAGTCGCAGCGGGGCAGTCTCGGTCTTTTTTGAGACGGCGGCGCGGGCCTGGCAGATACCGCCGGCAAGTCTTTGTTAGCCTGCGGGGAATCCTCGCCGTGGTTTGTCTTGACCTGTCCCCGACCGCCCCACACACTACTTTCAGACGGTCGGTGGAACGGCACGGCTTCCGCCGACGCCAAGGTCTAAAGACCATTTGCCGGCCGAGAAACGAGGCGAGGACCAGGCCCGACAGCCCGGAACCCCGGTCCGTTGAAGGGAGGATTGAATGCTCACCGTGTCGATGACGGTGAACGGGCAGACGGTGACCAAAGAGGTCGATCCGCGCACGCTGCTCGTTCAATTTCTGCGTGAAAACCTGAGCCTGACCGGAACCCACGTCGGCTGCGATACCAGCCAATGCGGTGCCTGTGTCGTCCATGTGGACGGCGCCTCGGTGAAGGCCTGCACCATGCTGGCCGCCCAGGCGAACGGCAGCGAAGTGACCACGATCGAGGGGCTCGCCCAGAACGGCGACCTGCACCCGATGCAAGAGGCCTTCAAGGAGCATCACGGCCTGCAGTGCGGCTTCTGCACACCGGGCATGATCATGAGCGCGGTCGATCTGCTGAAGCAGAACCCCGACCCCAGCGAGCATGAGATCCGGGAATGGCTGGAGGGCAACATCTGCCGCTGCACCGGCTACCACAACATCGTGAAGGCGATCCGCCACGCGGCCCAAGACATGAGGAGTTAGGACCATGCCCGATTCCGGTTTTGGCGCACCCGTCAAGCGTCGCGAGGACTTCCGCTTCATCACCGGCCGCGGGCGCTACGTCGACGACATCGACCGCCCCGGTCAGCTCTATGCCTTCTTCGTGCGCTCGCCCGTGGCGCATGCCACAGTCGCCTCGATCGACATCGGCGAGGCGCAGAAGGCGCCCGGTGTCGTCGCCGTCTTTACCGGCGAAGACATGGCGGCCGACAACGTCGGTTCCCTGCCCTGCGGCTGGGTCGTCACCGACAAGAACGGCGATCCGCACAAGGCTCCGCCGCACTGGCCGCTGGTCCGGGGCCGCGTTCGCTACGTCGGCGACCATGTCGCGGTGGTCATCGCCGAAACCCTGGCCCAAGCGCGCGACGCCGGCGAACTCGTCGAGGTCGACTACGAGGAGCTTGCGCCGGTCGTCGATCTCGGTACCGCCGGAAAGAATGTCCAACTCCACGACGAAGCTCCCGGCAACCTCTGTTTCGACTGGGAGCTGGGCGACAAGGCGGCGGTCGACGAAGCCTTCGCCAAGGCCGCTCACGTCAGCAAGCTCGATCTGGTGAACAACCGGCTGATCCCGAACGCGATGGAGCCGCGCGCGGCCATCGGCGAGTACGATCCGGGCTCGGACAACTACACGATCTACTCGACCAGCCAGAATCCGCATCTGCTGCGCCTGATCCTCTGCGCCTTTGTGCTCAACCTGCCGGAGCACAAGGTCCGCGTCGTGGCACCCGACGTCGGCGGCGGCTTCGGCTCGAAGATCTATGCCTACGCCGAGGAGACGGTCTGCACCTGGGCCTCGAAGCGTCTGAACGGCAAGCCGATCAAATGGACGGCGGAGCGCAGCGAGTCGTTCCTGTCCGACGCCCATGGCCGGGACCATATCACCACGGCTGAGCTGGCGATGGATTCCGACGGCAAGTTCCTGGCGCTTCGGGTCGATACCCAGGCCAACATGGGCGCCTACCTCTCCAGCTTCGCAACCTCGATCCCGACCTACCTCTACGCCACCTTGTTGGCCGGCCAGTACGCGACGCCGGCGATCCACTGCAACGTGAAGGCCTACTTCACGACGACGGCCCCGGTGGACGCCTACCGCGGTGCGGGACGGCCCGAGGCCACCTACGTGATCGAACGTCTGGTGGAGGTCGCGGCGCGCGACATGAAGATGGAGCCGGCGGAACTTCGCCGAAAGAACTTCATCCAGCCGGATCAGTTCCCCTATCAGACGCCGGTCGCGCTGACCTACGACATCGGAAACTACGAAGCCTCCCTCGACAAGGCGCTCGAGATGGTGCGCTACGGCGACTTTGCGAAACGGCGGAGCGAGTCTGAGTCGCGCGGCAAGCTGCGTGGGATCGGCATGTCCGCCTACATCGAGGCCTGCGGCATCGCCCCCTCGGCAGTGGTGGGATCACTGGGCGCCGGGGTCGGCCTCTGGGAATCGGCCCAGGTTCGTTTCAACCCGACTGGCAGCGTCACGGTGCTGACGGGCGCCCACAGCCACGGGCAAGGTCATGAGACGACCTTCGCCCAGTTGGTCTCGGAGCAACTCGGCGTCGACTACGAGCAGATCGAGATCGTACATGGCGACACTGGCCAGATCCCGATGGGTATGGGCACCTACGGCTCGCGCTCTCTCGCGGTCGGCGGCTCGGCGATCAGCAAGGCCTGCGACAAGATCATCGAGAAGGGCAAGAAGATCGCCGCCCACTTGATGGAGGCGAGCGTAGATGACGTAGAGTTCGCCAACGGACAGTTCACGGTGGCCGGCACCGACAAGTCGAAGGGGATCGGAGAGATCGCCTTCACCGCCTACGTGCCGCACAACTACCCGGAGGGAGTCGAGCCCGGCCTGGACGAAACGGCCTTCTACGACCCGCTCAACTTCACCTATCCCTCGGGCGTGCATATCGCCGAGGTCGAAATCGACCCCGACACCGGCGAGACGGAAATCGTCGACTGGGTCGCGGTCGACGACTTCGGCAAGGTGCTGAACCCAATGATCGTCGAGGGCCAGGTGCATGGCGGCATCGCCCAGGGCGTCGGCCAGGCTCTTCTGGAGAACGCCGTCTACGACGACAGCGGGCAGCTCGTCACCGGTTCCTACATGGACTACACCATGCCGCGCGCAGACGACCTCTGCGAATTCCGTGTCGGCATGACGGTGTCGGAATGCACCCACAATCCGCTAGGCGTGAAGGGCTGCGGCGAGGCTGGCGCGATCGCCGCACCTGCCGCCGTCATGAACGCCATCACCGATGCGCTCGGCGTCGAAATCGACATGCCGGCCAGCCGCGAGAAGGTCTGGCGTCATGCACAAGGCCGCTTCAAGGCCGCCGCCGAGTAAGGGAGGGATCGACACAACATGTACGCCTTTACCTATCACCAGCCCGACAGCGTCGAGGCGGCCGCTCAGGCGATCTCGGCCAACGAAGACGCCAAGCTGCTGGCCGGGGGCATGACCCTGCTGCCGACCATGAAGCAGCGCCTGGCCATGCCCAGCGACCTGGTCGACCTGTCCGGGATCGCCGACCTGCAAGGCGTGCGCTCGGAGGGCGACAGCCTGGTCGTGGGCGCCATGACCCGCCACGCCTCGGTAGCCGGCGATACGACCGTGCAGTCCCGGATCCCGGCCTTGGCGAAACTGGCCGGCGGGATCGGCGACCCGCAGGTGCGCAACTGCGGCACCATCGGCGGCTCCATCGCCAATGCCGACCCGGCCGCAGACTATCCGGCCGCCCTGCTTGGCCTCGGCGCGACGGTGAAGACCAACAAGCGGGAGATCGCCGCCGACGACTTCTTCGTCGCGCTCTTTGAAACGGCACTGGAGCCCGGCGAACTGATCGTCTCGGTGCAGTTCCCCGTGCCCGAGGCAGCCGCCTACGCCAAGTTCGACAATCCGGCCTCCCGCTATGCCGTGGTGGGCGTCATGGTCGCGAAGACCGGCGGTGGCGTGCGCGTCGCCGTCACCGGGGCCGGCCCAACGGTCTTCCGCCACAGTGAGATGGAACTGGCGCTGGCAGGCAACTTCACGGCCGGGGCGCTCGACGGCATCTCCACGGCGGCCAACGGTCTCAACAGCGACATCCATGCCTCGGCAGAGTATCGAGCCCACCTGGTCGGCGTGATGGCCAAGCGTGCGGTGACGGCTGCCGGCAGCTAGAGCATCCTCGTCTCGGGCGGAAGCGCTTCGCTTCCGCCCGAGACGTGAGTCGCTTCATTACTCAATGATGAGAGCGCGGTTCACCAGTTTGATAGGCGCGAAGACGCTTCCGTCGAACACAGCCGCACTCTAGCTTGCGCTTATGCGGCGGCTGACTCTCGTCTTTCTCCTTCTGCTTATCGCTCTGCTTGGGGTGACCGGCGGTGCCTGGCTGTTCCGTAAGGACATTGCGGAGATTGCCGCACAACAATGGCTGGCCACGCGCGGCGTGCCGGCGGAACTGGCTGTCACCCGTCTGGAGCTGGACAGGCTTACGGTCACCGGCCTGACACTCGGAAGCCAGCCAGTCGTCTCCGCGCGGGAAGTCGAGCTCCAACTCGCTTGGCCGCGATGGCGAGCGCCGGAGATCGCAGGCCTTCGGGTCGACAGCGGACGCCTGCACCTGGATCTGACAGGCGATGCTCCGGTCCTGGGCGAGCTGCAACCGCTGTTCGACGGGATAGAGACGGAGGCAACCGCCCCTTCACAGGCGCCGGCCCCCACAGCGCAGAGAGGCGGATCCTCGGAATCGGCGCCCTTTTCGGAGGCGCTCACCGGGCCGCTTCCCTCCTTGCCCTTTCCGGTCGAGCTCTCCGATCTGTCGGTTCAGGCCGAAACGCCGCTCGGGCCCGCGGAATTGCGCCTGGACGGGACGGCTCAGCCGCGGGATGCGAGGCTGGCAGCCGACGTCACCTTTCAGGGCGTAACCCCAGTGGCCGTTTTCGCAGGGGATCTTCAAGCCGAGACAAACCAACTCGGGCTGAAGCGGCTGCAGACCGACCTGCAGATTACGGCCGAAGATCAGGGCCTGGAAGGACGTTTGGTCGCCGACCTGGTCGACCTGCCTTTGTCGCCCGCCGGACAGTTGACGGTCGACCTGTCGGCCGGGCCGCGTGCGGCCACTTTCCTCACCTCCCTTCTCGCTCCCGCTGCACAAGCCGACCTTCTTACCTGGCAGGACCTGCAGCTCACCTTGGATCTGAACGGCGACTTTTCCGACCTGACAGAGGAAACGGATTGGCTGAGTTGGCTGCGGGCCGGCGACTGGTCGGCCGCCATGACGCTGACCGCTCAGGAAGTCGCGTCCGAAGGCCACTTCGAGGGTGGACAGCTGCTACTGGCGCTCGACGCCGACCAGAGCGAGGGAACGCTGCGGGTTCTTCCAGCCCAGACGGCCGAACTGTCTGTCTTGCGCCCTGACCCCGCCTTTCTCGCCCCGCTCGGCTTGCCCGACAGTGTCGAACGGCAGCTCCTCGCCGGCATCGGGCTGCGCTTGCAGACACTCGTCGCTGACAGTCCCTTGCTATCGATCGACTGGGGATCCGATGCCCTGGCTTTGCAGCCGGCCTTTCGGATCGGGCTCGATGCAGGTGAGTCCTCGGCGGCTGCAGCCCTACAAGGAAACCTCGAGTTTGACTCGAGATTCAATGCACAATTTATTGATTTACAACAATTTAACATCTCAACTTCCAATTGGACTCTGGCGGGTCACAGGCTTCAGGGAGCGGCGATTTCGGGTCGCCTTTCAGGGCCGCCCGATATCGTAACGGGCTTCGCCGATATCTCTGCCGAGGGCCGTCTCGATCTTCCGGACATGACCGTCGAGACCGTCGCGATCCACTGGCCAGCAGATCTGCGAGGCGCCTTGCCGACAGCACAGTTGAAGTTGTCCGGCCCGCTGACTCTCGAGGCGATCGCTGTCGCGAACGAGACTTTCACCCTGGCCGCGCTCGACTCGCGGCTGACGGCCGATCTGTCCCTCACGTCCGAAAGCCTCCATCTCACGGCGCCGGGATATCTGACCGCGGAAGACCTGCGCGTCGGATCTCACCGGATCCCAGAGCTGCAAACAGCCCTGGACGAAAACGAACTGCGGTGGTCAGCCGATAGCGACGCGAGCCATAGCGTGAAAGCCCGCTGGTCACCGCTCGATCTGAGCGGCCTGGACGAAGCAGGCGCGCTGTCGGACGTCGATCTGCAGCTCGGTCTTTGGCAGCTCTCCGGCGCCCTTGGCGCCCAAGGCTACAGTGGCACCTTCGTGATCGAGGAAGCTGGCGTCGCACTGCAGGAACCGCCGCTGCGCGTCGGCGGCCTCAGGCTGGAAGGCTCGCTGCCGCCACAAGCCGATACCACGCTCGAACTCTCCGGACGACTGGCCCACGCAGCCGACACCCCCCTGTTCCCGCCGCTCGATCTGTCTGGAAGTCTTGCACCTGAGGATGACAGCTACGCGCTGGCCGTCACGGGCCGCGGCTTGGCCGGACGCCTGACCGCCTTGGCCCGCGCGACCGTCGATCCGGAGAGGCCGCGACTGCGCGCGGACCTGACTCTGGCACCGCTGTACTTCGTGCCGGAAGGCCTGCAGCCGGCAGACCTGACGCCGCTGCTGTCCGACCTGACGAACGTCAGCGGCCGCCTGGCCGCCACGTTCGGTCTGACCTGGACGCCGAACGGCCACGCGAGCAAAGCCGGGGTCGCGCTCGAGGACCTTAACTTCGACTATGGCGACGCCGTCCGGGTCTCCGGGCTGTCGGGTGGCCTCAACTTCGACCGCCTGATGCCGCTGCAGGCACCGCCGCCGCAGCGGCTTTGGGCCGCCCGGATCGAAACTCTGTTCCCCTTGACCGATCTGACCGCGGAGGTCGGCGTGGCGACGCCGGAGCCGAACGGATCCCCCCGGCTGGAGATCGTCACGGCCAGAGCGCGGGCACTCGGCGGCTGGCTGTCGCTGCAACAGGGTCTGATCGATCCCACGGGCAACCGCGAAGAGGCGACCCTCGGCTTGGAGAACATCGATCTCGCCAAACTGCTGGCCGTGCTGGATACGCCCGATGTCCAGGCGACGGGGCGAATCAGCGGTGAAATCCCGATTCGTCTGGAGGGCGACACCGTCATCGTCGCGGGAGGACGCCTCGCGGCCGAGGAGCCGGGCAACCTGCGCTTGACGTCGGAGGAGGCCAAGCAGGCCCTGGCGGCTGGGGGCGAGAGCGTCGATCTGATGATGCGTGCCCTGGAGAACTTCCAGTACCGGGACCTCGCCATTACCCTGGACAAACCACCCGAAGGGGAAACCCTCGTGACTCTCAAGCTGTTCGGCCAGAACCCCGCCGTGCTCGACGGTCAGCCCTTCGATCTCAACCTGAGCCTGGAAACCGATCTGGCGCCGCTGCTGCTCGCCCTGTCCCAAGCTTTGGCGCTGACGGACGACACGATCGAGCAGCTATGGAGATTGCAACGTTAAAGGGCGTATCACGTTAAGCTAGTTCGACACCGGGCCCGTTCAGCACGGTGCAGCCAAAGGAGAACCTGCGTGCAAGTGTCATCGATGTCCTTCGGTCCGGCTTCGGCGGCCAGTCTGCTGCTGGCAGCGGCCGTTTTGACGGCCTGCCAACCGCGCGTGGCCGTGGAAGCGCCGAAGGAGCCGATCACCATCAATCTCAACATCAAGCTGGATGCCGATGTGCGCCTGCGCATCGAACGTCAAGCGGAAGAGGATATCCAAGGCAACCCCGACATCTTCTAGAACCCGCAGCAACCGGAGGGCGCCCCATCGATACCCGGCGTCCCTTCGATCAGCGACAGATCCATCCCCCCTCTTGACAGCAACAGCACGAAAGCGAAGCTGACAGTCATGCCGATGACACGACGCATCTTCCTTAGGCGATCCGCCGGGACCGCCGCGACCCTCACCGTCGGTTTCCTGGTCGGCGGCACACTGCTGGCCGGCGGCCCAGGCGCCGCCCTGGCCCAGAGTGCAGAAGACCTCAAGCGCCGCGGCCTGGCCGGCGAGAACCTGAACGGGTTTCTGGTCGCCCGCGATTCCTCGGTGAACGCCAGGGTAAACGCCATCAACGCGGAGCGCAGCGAGGTCTACCGGCAACGCGCGGCCCAGCAGGGCGTGGATGCCGCGACCATCGGTCAGATCTACGCCCGGGAGATCATCGAGGCCTCGCCGGCCGGAACCTGGTATCAGTCATCGGGTGGTCAGTGGGTGCAGAAGTGACCGCCGCCCCTCGCGAGACAACGGATCCAACGTGACCGACGCCCAACGTGCGCCTGCAGCCACCGAATCCGGACCACCGGCCGACGTCGACGGCGTCCTGAATCTGCTGCAACGCGGCAACTACGTCGCGGATCGCAGTCTGGCGACGGTGTTGTTCCTTGCCTTGAAGCTGGGGCGTCCGCTGTTCCTGGAAGGCGAAGCGGGCGTGGGCAAGACGGAGATCGCCAAGGTTCTGGCCGAAACCCTGAACCGAGACTTGGTCCGGCTTCAGTGTTACGAAGGCCTTGATGTCGCCTCCGCCGTCTACGAGTGGGACTATCCGCGCCAGATGGTGGAGATCCGTCTGGCCGAGGCCGCCGAAGACCGCGACCGCGGCAGCCTGGAATCCACCATCTTCTCGGAACGCTTCCTGATCGAGCGGCCCCTGCTGAAGGCGCTCAAGCCGCAGGTCAACGGAGCACCGGTGCTGCTGATCGATGAGTTGGACCGCACCGACGAACCCTTCGAGGCCTTCCTGCTGGAGGTCTTGAGTGACTTCCAGATCACGATCCCGGAACTGGGCACCATCGCCGCCCCGCAGCCGCCGATCGTGATCATTACCTCCAACAGAACGCGCGAAATTCACGACGCGCTCAAGCGACGCTGTCTCTATCACTGGGTGCCCTACCCCGAGGCCAGCCGCGAGCTGGAGATCCTGCGGGTCAAGGCGCCGAACGCCCCCGAGCGATTGAGTCGGGAGATCGTCGGCTTCATTCAGAAACTGCGCGACCTCGATCTTTTCAAGCTGCCGGGTATCGCCGAGACCATCGACTGGGCGGAAGCGCTGATCCAGCTCGACAAGGTGGCCCTCGATCCCCAGGCCATCGACGACACGCTCGGCGTTCTGCTGAAGTATCAGGACGACATCGCCAAGATCGAAGGCAGTCAGGCCGCCAGACTGCTCGACGACGTCAAACGCGAGCAGGCCGCCTTGCCGCAGGGCTGAAACGGTCCCGCCGGGAGCCACCGATGCGCCAGACCGATCCCTTCGCCGACGCCAAGCGGCGACTGGAAGCCGAAAGCAAGGCGGAACAGTTCGACCTCGGCGAACTGGAGAAGCTTCCGGGCGGGCGGCTCGCCGAAAACATCCTCTACTTCGCACGCACGCTTCGCGCAGCAGGACTACCGGTCGGTCCCGGCAAGACTCTGGCCGCTCTGGAGGCCGTCGAAGCCATCGGACTGCTGCGGCGCGACGATTTCTACTGGACCCTGCACAGCGTCTTCGTGAATCGGCGCGACCAGCAGGAGATCTTCGACCAGGCCTTTCACGTCTTCTGGCGCAATCCAAAGTTCCTGGAGCGCCTGCGCAGCCTGTTCCTTCCGGACATCGCGCTGGAGGGTCAGGAGCCGGAGGGCCGCGAGCTGTCGCGCCGGGTCGCCGAAGCGCTGCAAAGCGAACTCCCGAGCCAGAGCGAGAGCGAGGGCGAAGAGGAGGAGATCGAGATCGACGCTGCGCTCACCTACTCCGATACCGAGGTGCTGCGCCACCAGGACTTCGAGAAAATGACGGCGGAGGAAATCGCACAGGCCCGGGAGACGATCCGGCGCATGCGGCTGCCAATCATGCAGGTCAAGACCCGCCGCTTCCGGCCGACGTCGGGCAACGGGCGGGCGGATCTGCGCGCCAGTCTGCGGGCCGCGCTGCGCTCCGGCAGCGATACCATTCCGCTTCGGTTCAAACGTCAGCGGCGGCGGCATCCGCCGCTCGTGATCCTCTGCGACATCTCGGGCTCGATGAGCCGCTATTCGCGCATGGCCCTGCACTTCATGCATGCCGTGACCAACGACCGTGACCGCGTGCAATCCTTCGTGTTCGGGACACGCCTGTCCAACATCACGCGCTACCTGCGCAGCGCCGATATCGACGATGCGTTGCAGGCCTGCGGCGAGGTTGTCGGCGACTGGTCCGGCGGTACGCGCATCGGCGCCTGTCTGGCCGACTTCAACCGCGTCTGGTCGCGTCGCGTCCTCGGCCAAGGTGCCGTGGTTCTGCTGATTACCGACGGCCTGGACCGCGAAGGCGCGGAAGGACTGGATGCTGAGATGGAACGGCTGCACAAGTCCTGCCGGCGCTTGATCTGGCTGAACCCCCTCTTGCGCTACGAAGGCTACGAACCCAAAACCATGGGGGCGAAGGCAATCATGCCCCACGTCGACGACTTCCGCTCGGTTCACAACCTCGAGACGCTGCAACAACTGACCGAGGTGCTGAGTCGGGAACCGAAACGCCGCCATGAAGGGGTCGGCGATTGGAACGCGCGACAGAACCGCGCCAGCTTGGCGGAGGCCCCAGGATGATCGACAGTCGGAACGAGACTGACAGCCCAACCGGCCCGGACAAGGTCACGACGGATATCTATCCCTCGACCGATCGCGTGCTGCGCCAGGCCTCGGCTTGGCGCGCCGAGGGGCGCAAGGCGGCTCTAGCAACGGTGGTCGCGACCTGGGGCTCCTCCCCGCGCCCGGTCGGCAGTCAGCTGGCGATCGACGAGACAGGCAGCATGCTGGGCTCCGTCTCCGGCGGTTGCATCGAGGGAGCGGTCGTGACGGAGGCACTCGAAGTCATGGAGGAGGGGCGCCCGCGCCTTCTCGAATTCGGCGTCAGCGACGAAAACGCCTGGGAAGTCGGCCTTGCCTGCGGCGGCAGCGTCCAGGTCTTTGTCGAAGTGCTGGATTAGTCCCGATGCGCCAAGCTCTGCTCGACCGTCTCCTCGCCGCCAGGGACGCAAAACAGCCGGTCGTTCTGGCAACCGACCTGAAAGACGGCCAGCAGCTGCTCCTGGATCTCGAACGGCAGCAGGGCGACCTGGAGCTGTCCGACAGGGAGTTGGAGGCGGCGCGGACGGCGTTGCGCGACGATGTCTCCGGTCGTCTGCCGCCCGAGGTCGCCGGCGACCGCCAGATCTTCCTGCAGGTCTTCAACCCGCCGCTGCGATTGATCGTCGTCGGTGCGGTTCACATCTCTCAGGCGCTGGTGCCGATGGCCCAGATCCTCGGCTACGACGTGGCCATCGTGGACCCCCGCCCGGCCTTCGCGACCGAGCAGCGCTTCCCAGGGGTACGCCTGGTCGACGAATGGCCGGACGATGCCATGGCACTGCTGAAACCGGATCGCCGAACGGCGGTGGTGACGCTGACGCACGATCCCAAACTCGACGATCCGGCCCTGAGCGAAGCGCTGAGAAGCGACAGCTTCTATATCGGAGCACTGGGGTCCACGCGTACCCATGCAAAGCGCTTGGAGCGCTTGCGGACCGCCAGCCTGAGCGAAGCCGACCTGGGACGGATCCAGGGACCGGCCGGCCTGGCCATCGGCGCCAAGAGCCCGGCGGAGATCGCCCTGTCGGTCTGCGCCCAGATGACGGCGGCCTTGCGCGCCGCGCCGCCGCTAGTCAAGGCGCAGCAGCCCGCGGCGGCGCAATGATCTTCGGCCCGACAGCGGTCGAACAGGCCGAAGGCGCGATCCTTGCCCATTCCCTCAAGCAGGGGACGATCTCCTTCAAGAAGGGTCGCCGTCTCTCCGCAGAGGACGTGGAAACCCTCCGTTCGGCACAGATCCATCAGGTGATCGCCGCCCGGCTGGAAGAGGGCGACCTGCACGAGGACGAGGCGGCCCGGCACCTGGCCGAGGTCACGGCGGGCAGCGGCGCCAAGGTCACCGAAGCCTTCACCGGACGCTGCAATCTGGTGGCCGAAGCCCACGGACTGGTGCAGATCGACGCCGAGCGGCTCGACAGGCTCAACCTGATCGACGAGGCCCTCACCGTCGCCACCCTGCCGGACCTGGAGCCGGTCGAACCGCGCCAGATGCTGGCGACCGTCAAGATCATCCCCTTCGCCGCGCCCGCCGAGGCCCTGGCGCGCTGCCTGGAAATCGCTCAAGACGGCTCGCCGCTCGTGCGTGTCGCGCCTTTCGCCGCCAAGCGCGTCGGTCTGGTTCAGACCCGCCTGCCCGGCCAGAAGGAAAGCCTGTTGGACAAGACCCGCGACGCCCTCGATGCGCGGCTGGCGGCCTTGGGCAGCGCGGCCTGTCTGGAGCGGCGCTGCGGTCACGAGGAGGGCGAGGTCGCCGGGGAACTGGCGGCCCTGCGTTCGGCCGGCTGCGAGATCTTGCTGGTCTCCGGCGCCTCGGCCATCGTCGATCGCCGCGACATCGTACCTGCCGGCATCGAGCGAGCCGGCGGCCGGGTACGCCACTTCGGGATGCCGGTCGATCCGGGAAACCTGCTTCTGCTGGCCGAGTGGGACGAGCTGCCGGTGCTCGGCCTTCCGGGCTGCGCACGCTCACCTAAGATCAACGGCTTCGACTGGGTCCTGCAGCGTTTCGTCGCCGGGCTACACGTGGAACCGCAGGATGTGATGCGCATGGGCGTCGGCGGACTGTTGAAGGAGATCGGCGGCCGTCCCCTGCCCCGCGCCGAAGCCGTGGAGTCCAGTCAGACGAAACGCGCCCCGCGGATCGCCGCCTTGGTGCTGGCCGCAGGCCAGTCGCGCCGCTATGGCAGCGAAAACAAACTGCTGGTCGAACTGGACGGAATCCCACTGGTCCGCCATACCGTCGCGGCCGCCCAAGCGAGCCAGGCCGATCCGCTGCTGCTCGTCACCGGCCATGCCCGCGAGGCGGTGGAAGACGCCGTTACCGAAACCGGCGTGAACCGCATCCACAATCCGGACTATGCACAGGGGCTCAGCACCTCTCTGCGGCGCGGCCTTGCCAGCCTGCCGGACGACGTCGACGGTGTCGTCGTGCTGCTGGGCGACATGCCGAAGATCGATGCCAAGACCATCGACAAGCTGATCGCCGCCTTCGATCCGCTCGAAGGTCGTGCGATCTGCATTCCGACGAGTCACGGCAAACGCGGCAATCCCGTTCTCTTCGCCCGACGTTTCTTCGCCGAAGCCATGGAAATCGCCGGCGACGTCGGCGCCAAGCCGCTGATCGCCGATCATGCCGATCAGGTCGCGGAAGTGCCGGTCGAGGGGAACGCCGTCCTGCTGGACGTGGACACGCCCGCTGCTCTGGCGAGACTTGAGAGCTAGCTATCTATCTCTCGCGAGCTGTCAGGCCGTTCCGCCATTCCCGGCCGACAAGGCTCCATAGGCCTGCTCACGCTCCTGCGCAGTGAGCGCGTGGGGCGGCGAAATCGGCGAGGACGTGCCCGGCAGGAAGAACGGCGTTGTGCGGTGTCGCCGAAACAGACGTTCGATCAGGATGCTCCGAGCGACCCCGAGGAACATGCGGAAGGCAGACAGAGAGTCTTTCCGCAAGGGTGCGACGTCGCCATAGGCGTACTTCAGCATCAGGCGGCCACGGACCGGGCCGATCGACATCTTCTCCGGCGTATCGCGGATGAAAGTGGAAACCAAACTGACGAAGGGGAAGCCGGGGGACTTCGGTGTGCTGCCGATCGGACTGCCGCAGCAAGCAGCGAACCAGCGGAGCGTTCCACCACCGCTCAGGTTCAAGCATCGCAGATGGTCTCTGCCGCTTTCCAGATGAAGGCTAGCGGGCGTGACATGCACAACCTCGGTTCCACCCCACCGGTCCAACACATCCTCCGCACGACCGAGATAGCGGATGAATGCCTGGCAGTCGTCGCAATGGCAGACGTAGCGGGGAACGGCCGAGAGATCGCCAACAGCAACGTAGCCCTTGACGGTATTGCATCGGCAAGAGACGCGGAGTTGGTCGGACATCGGAGGCGTCCCCCTGTTAAAAGGCATCAAGAAGGCGATCACGGCCAAGCGCGCGCGATTAAGTGCGGCCCCTATAGCAAGGTTGAAGAGGACTAGACTAGAGAAGGCGGTGCCGATGGTCGGTCAGGATGGATGCGTCGCGTCCGGCTGCTGCGCGAACTCCTGGACGATCCAATCTCGGACAACCGCAAGACTCTCCCCGGCAGGCCCCTCGCCGGCACCCTTCGGACAGACGAACCAATAGCTGTAGCTGGCTTCAAGCCGCACATCGAAAGGTGCAACCAGCCGCCCCGCAGCAAGATCGTCTGCGACCAGCAGCGATCGTCCGAGCGCTACACCTTGGCCCAGAAGCGCCGCCTGGAGAATGGCGGTGTCATCGCCGAGTTTGGGGCCTCGCGGCACCTCAGCATTCGCCAGTCCTGCTGCCGAAAACCAAGCGGCCCAATCCTCGGCAATATCGGCGTGCAGCAGAGGCACCCTGAGCAGATCGGACGGACCGGCTATGCCGTGTTTCGTGCGTAAAGAAGGTGCGCAGACAGGCTGAACGCTCTCGGATCCGAGCCAGGTCGTTTCGAGGTTTCGCCATCCCCCGGGGCCGTAGCGGATCGCGCCGTCAATCGTCTCCCTGGTAAAATCCACGAGATTGCGCGAGGCACTGATGCGCAGGTCAATCTCGGGCTGCGCGGCCGTGAACCGCTCGAGCCGTGGGGCCAGCCACTTCGCCGCTACCGATGGCAGCATCGACAATGTGACGATGCCGTTGTCCCTGGATGACCGCGTCTCCGCGCAGGCCCGTTGCAGATCGCCAAGCGCGTAGGAGACCCGCTCGGCAAGCGCGCGCCCGGTCTCGGTCAAGGTCAGGTTCGGTCCGGATCTCCGAAACAGCCGAACGTCCAGAACGGCTTCCAGCTCTGTGACTTTTCGACTGACCGCGCTTTGCGTGAGCCCGAGCGCCCGTCCCGCAGCGGTGAAGTTCTCATGCCGGGCCGCGACCTCGAAGATCTGCAGAGCACGAAGCGGCAAAGGAAATCTATCATGATTTCTAATCATGATGAATGGGGAGAACTAGTCATTTTTGAATGAATAAGCACTCAACTATCATGAGGCAATCGACGAGTTTAGAGCGATGGGTAGGGAAAGCCGGGCATGACCGACACGACCGCAGTTCCATCGAAAGCCATCGCCTCCCTGAGTCCCGATATGCCGCTTGTCGTCTGGATGGTCGTCGTCACGCTCGCGATGGGGCTGACCGGCGGACTCGCCGCGCCAGACCTCATCGAGATCTTCAACAGCGGTTTCGGACGGGCCCTTGGTGAATTCGCGCTGATTCTCCTACCCTCTTTCGCATTGGCGGCAGCCATGTCGCGTCACCGCGCCGCGCCTGCGAAAGGTCTGGCAACGGCAACCTCGCCCCTTGCCGGAGCCGGCATGATCTGTCCAGACACGGCCTATGCGGCTTTGTCGCCGATCGCCGGGCGGCAGAAACTCGACGTGGCCTTCGGTTCCTACGCTGGCTTCAAACTTCTCTATCCGGCAGGGCCGCTGATCGTCGCAACCGGTCTCGGCGTGACCGACCCATGGTTGCCTCTCTGTGGTCTGGCCCTCCTGCTTCCGGTCTGGCTTGCGGGGGCCCTCTGGGTCCGGAGCCTCGACGCTCTCCCTGACATCACGGCGTCTCCGGCGGCAACGGCGTCTCGCACTCAGGCGCTGCGCCCTCTTGCCCCTTTCGCCGTTCTGGCCTGTCTGCTGCTGATCGGCGCCGCAAGCGATCTTTCGGCCCTGCCGATCCTCGACTTCCTGACCCGTCCGAAGGGGGCGCTGCTGATCGCGGCCACCGTCGCACTTCTGGATATCCCGCGATCCGAGCGGCGCGCCTGTCTCGACAGCTCTCTGCGCAGAACAGGCTCGCTTCTGTTGGTGATCGGCGCCGCAACCGCCTTCGGAGCGATGCTGACCCATCTCGTTTCCTTCGCCGATTTGTTCCCGCCCGAGGCCGGCCTGCTGGGCCTTCTCAGCCTCTTTACGCTGACCATGCTGTTCAAGCTCGCGAAGGGTTCGAGCATGGCCACTTTCGCGGCCGTTGCCCCCGTGGCGGCGCCGATCGTCGTTGGTGCGGGCCTGTCCCCGGTCGCTGCGGTGCTGGCGATCTGCTTGGGCTCCTTCATAGCGATCCTACCCAACGATAGTTTTTACTGGCTGGTCAGGCGGGACGCGCTCGAACGCGTTGACAACGAGGGCAAGGCAATCTGGATTCTGACGGGCGGCGCCGTCGCCCAGGCGTTGACCGGCCTCGGTCTTGTCGTCGCGGCGGCCGCGGTGGGTTTGATCTAGCGCTGCGCACTGGTCGCACTGACGCGGCTAACGGTCTGAAGACGACTCGCGCTACGCCGCGCGAATGTCAGCCAGGAAGTCGGCGACACGGCTGTTGAGGTCTCCAGACAGGCCGCTGAGATCGCTGGACAGCTCGAGCAGGGAGTCCGCGGCAGCACTGTTTTTGCTACTGGCTTCCGAGACGTCGGAGAGGGTTTCCGCCGAGCGTTGCGAGCCGGCGGCCGCTTCCTGCGCACTCTTGGCAATCTCCGATGTCGTTGCGCTTTGCTGCTCCACAGTCGCAGCAATGTCCGCCGCGATGGCGCTCATCTCGTGGTTGGTGTTGCGGATCGTCTCCATGGCCTGAGCAGCATCGGAAGAGACTTCTTGCATGGCGGCGATCTGCTGACCGATCTCGTCGGTCGCCTTGGCGGTCTGGCTGGCCAGCGACTTGACCTCGCTGGCCACGACGGCGAAGCCCTTACCCGCCTCACCGGCTCGCGCCGCTTCGATGGTCGCGTTCAGCGCCAGAAGGTTGGTTTGCTCGGCGATCTCGTTGATCAGTTTGACGATGTCACCGATCTTCTCCGCCGAGTCCTTCAAACCTCCAACCGTGGCGTTGGTGCGCTCCGCGTGTTCGGACGCGGTTGTCGCGACGCTTGCGGCCTCCGCGACCTTGGCGCTGACCTCGCGGATTGAGTCGGACAGTTCCTCGGCCGCCGCTGCAACGCTCTCCACGTTGCGCGCCGCCGACTCCGTGAGTTCGGCTACCGCGCTGCTGCGCTGATTGGCAAGGCTCGCATCCTGGGCAACCTGCTCCGCCGTACTCTTGATGCTGCGCGCGGACTCGGCCGAGGTCCCGACAAGCGCACCTACCGATTGCTCGAAGCGATCGGCAAGATCCCGGAAAGACCGACGGCGCTCTTCGGCCGCCTCGGCTCGCTCGGCCTCGGTCGCGGCCTCCAACTGCCGGCTGCGCAGCATGTTGTCCTTGAAGACCTGAACGGCCTGAAGCAACGCTCCTACCTCGTCGCGCCCGACTGCAGACGGGATGTCCACCGAAAGGTCGCCCTGAGCCAAGGTGTGGGTGGCCTCGACCAATTGACAGAGCGGCCGGACAGAAGCAATGGCCCACCAAACCACTCCAGCGCTGAGCGCCAAAGCAAGACCGCAGAGTAGGATCATCGTCAGCTCGAACCCTTCAGCCACGCGGCGTGCGTGCGAGGCAGTTTCGTTGCTGAGCGCCTCTTGATGGTCGATGAAGCGGTTGATCCGCGCCAACCACTCCACGAAACCAGGACGCGCGCCCTCAACTAGCATCACAAGAGCTTCGGTCGTCTGGCCGGCAGCACGCAGCGCAACCACGTCTCTAATCAAGGGCATAGTATCGGCTTCGATCCTCTTGATTTCAGCCAGAAATTCACGCTCAGAATCCTTGATGTCGCGGCGTTCCGCGAAGATCCGGTCGAGAGCGACGGCGGAGTCAGCGTAGTCCTCTTCAAGATTTGCAATCAGCTCGAGCTCGGCCTCGATGGCTGCGGGGTCCGATAGCAGCAAGACATCGCGCAGGGCGATGGCCCGGTCGTGCACGCTGCCTCGGAAATTGATGGCGTAGCGCTGCTTGACGCTGTTCACCTCGTTGATCTGCGTGAGACTCGCGTTGATCTGGTTGACCTGCTGAATGGCGAAGAGCGTAAGCAGGACCATTAGGACCAGCACGCTGGCGAAACCAGTTTTCAAGCGGGTCGCGATTTTCAGATCGTTCAACGCGCGCACGCAGGCATCCTCCCTCAAGCTCATGCGGCCCGCTCTCACGGCAAAGACCGCTCTACCTATCCGATAGGGATCTAAGCGTAAGAAACTAAGATTTACCTAAGCAATTGGACCTACGCGGTTTTCTGAGAACAGTTCGAGTTTTCCGAGAGTTGGTTTGAGTCGCGAAGGCGGGAACGTGTCGGAGCTATAGCTTAGCCGGGACGGTCAGCCGAATACGTGGGACGAGATGGGCAAAAACGCTTCAAATCCACTGCCGTAAGGACAGAATCCACGCCTAATTGATGACTCCGCCGGCCTGTGCCACGACGTCGCGCACGGCCTGAACGGCTTCCGGCCGTTCGAAATGCCCAACATGGCCGGTGTCCGGCAAGGCGACGAAGGTCCTGGGGTCCAGGGCAGCTTCGTAAAGTTGATGGCCAAGCGCCGCCGGAACGGTGCGATCCTCCTGTCCATGCAGAATCAGCAGCGGTGCCGCGACCGTCGCGATCCGACTGAGACTGTCGTAGCGGTCGCGCACCAGCCAACGCGCAGGCAGAACGGGATAATGAAACTGGGCCGCAGCGGCCATGGAGGTGAAAGGCGCTTCGAGAATCAGACCGGCGACGGGCCTTCCGGCAGCAGCCAGCTCGCTCGCCATGGCGGTCGCGACACCGCTGCCGAGGGATTCTCCATAGAGGATCAGGCCCTGATCGGCTGCATCCTCGCCGTCCAGCCAGGTCAAGACGGAGCGGGCATCCGCGAAGAGCCCCTCTTCCGTCGGTGTGCCGGGGTTGCCACCGAAGCCTCGGTACTCGGCGAGAAAGATCCCCACGCCCATCCCGGCGAGAAAGTCTAGCTTTCCGACCCGGTGACCGGCATGACCGGCATTGCCGTGGAACAGAACGAGGGTTGGCCGCCCGGCCTCGGCCGGCCTGTGAAGGTGCCGCAAACGCAAACCATCGGAGGTCTGCGTCTCGACCAACCGCCACTCCGTCCCCGCACGCTCCGCAGACAGCGGTTCGCTGTCGGGGTGATACATGAGCTGCCGCTGGTTCAGGAACATCAAGAGGCATAGGCCGAGATAGGCCGTCAGAACGATCCCGACGGCACTGACGGGCCAGCTCATCGCGAGACTTCCCTCGACCGCACGCGACGGGACAGCGCGCGACTAGAGTAGGATCGTCTGAGGTGGAGGCCGAACGCTTCCAGCTGAGACAATCGGGCTTTAGACAGCATAGCCGGGATCCTCGGCGTCGAGCAGGCGCTTCAACGCATCGAAATGCGCCTGAGCGTAAGTGCCTCCGCCGTCCATCTCGGCTTTGGTGCTGGCCGCAACGTTGTCCGTCACTCGCTTGAGCGGACGGCCAGTCGACATGGCGAGCACCTGAACGCGGCAGGCCTGTTCCAGATAGTAGAGATCGTCGAAGGCCTGGGCGATACTGGGGCCAACGACCAGAACACCGTGATTGCCCAGGAAGAGCACGCGCTTTTCGCCGAGAGCCTCAGCGATGCGATCGCCCTCGGCCGCATCTTCCGCCAAACCGTTGTAGTCCGGGTCGTACGCGACATCGCCGTAGAAGCGCAAAGAATTCTGATTAACCGGCTCCAAGCGGCCGTCCTCCAGGCAAGTCAGGGCCGTCGCGTAGGGCATGTGCGTGTGGAGAATGCAGGTCGCGCGGCGATGCCTGGCATGCACCCGCCCGTGGATCGTAAAGGCCGTCAGTTCGGCCTGGGTCTGCCCTTCGAGGGTACGTCCCTGCCCGTCGACCAAGAGAATGTCGCTGGCGCCGATCATCGACCAGTGAATGCCATGAGGATTCAATAGATAGCGATCTTCCAGGCCGGGGACGGCCAGGCTGAAGTGGTTACAGACACCTTCGTTGAAGCCGAACCGCGCCGAAAGCCGCAACGCAGCCGCCAAGTCGATCTTCGCCTGCCGGATCGCATCCATGTTCACTCCGCTCCTGTACCGACCATCCGCCATCGATGGAATAGGCGCTAGAATAAGGAGCGGTTGGCGGCGGTCAACGTCAGGCGATCAAGCGCCGCTCCTGAGCCATCGGCCTCGCGGCCTCGGCCTGGAGCGGCAGAGTGAAACTCACGGTCGTCCCCTGCCCCAAGAGGCTCTCGATACGCAAGCGACCACCGTGCAACTCGACCAAGCTCTTGCTGAGCGGAAGTCCCAGACCGGTGCCCTGGACGGCAGCCGTCATGTTGGAGCGAACCTGCTCGAAGGGCTTCAACACCCGGCCCAGGTCGTCGGGATGGATTCCAACCCCCTGGTCGATCACCGATATCTCAAGCTCGCCTGTGTTCCGAACGGCCCTCACCTCGACCTTACAGCCCGCAGTCGAGAACTTCAGAGCGTTGCTGACCAAGTTAAGCAGCACCTGCCGCACCGCTAGGCGATCCGCCAGCACCGGCGGCAGCAAAGATGATTCCGCAGACACCAGCGTGACGTCGCGCTTACGGGCCTCCCCAGCCAGAAGGCGCGTGACCTGCGTCATCTCCTCATCCACCGACAGATAAGCCAGATCGAGTTCTCGTCTCCCCGCCTCCAGCTTCGAAAGGTCTAGGATGTCGTTGATCAACTGAAGCAGATGCGCCGCGCTAGAATGAATATCCTCGGCGTAACTGCGGTACCGCTCCGACAGCGGCCCCAGGTGCTGATCTCGCATGATTTCCGAAAAGCCAAGAACAGCGTTCAGCGGCGTCCGCAGCTCGTGGCTCATGCTGGCAAGAAACCGGTCCTTCGTGAGGTTCGCCTCGTGCAGCCTTTCGGAAAGCTGCAGAAGCGACACGTTGGAATGACGGAGCCGCTGATGCTGCCACATGATCAGAAAGACAAAGGCCATCACGCCGGCCGTAAGCAGCACAAAGACTGCTGCGATCATGAGCAGGAGACGCTGCAGCTGGATTTGGTGATCTTCCTGCATCGCGTAGTGACGCTGACTGGCCGTGACCGTCATTCGCCGCAACGGGGGCGCAAGCGGTGCGAGTGTTTGAAGCAGAAGCTCCGCCGTCTGCCGAACGCCGGCTTGCGGCGCCTCGGCAATCAAACGATCGATCCGTTCAACGGCAGCCTCGACTTGAACCAGGGTATCGCTGTGATCGGGCTGCTGCGCCAACTGGCTGCTGTAGGTGCCGGACTGCAGAAGCCTAACTCTGTTCACGAATATCTCGTGCCGCAGAGCCACGTCCGCCAAGTCGGCTTGCTCGCCATCGCGCAAAGCCTCGAAACCTGAGATTCGAAGCCGATCCAGCTCGTACTCGACTTGAGACATGGCCCAGAGCAGGCTGTCCTTACGGTGCTTGATCTCCTCGTTGGTAGCGTTGAGCGCATGACCGAGCAGAAAGGCCACCAACAGAAGGGCCAACCCGCCCGCAACAATTGCCATAACCGGAAGACGAAGCTCACGGCCCCGTGTCAACAGCTGCGGTCTTAGGCTCTTGCGCATCTCCATCGGTCAGCGGAACTCGAGCCGACGAAGCTGCCAGATAGAGCGAGATAGGTAGGCTCTGTTGAGCAGGGTCTCGTTTTGGCTGAAGGGGAATACGATCCAGAGCGGGCCGTTGTCGCGAACCCGCATGGCTGCGCCATTTCTTTTGTAGGCGATCAAAAGACCGGCTTCGCGAAAATCCGAAACCGGGATTTCGACTTGGTAGTCGTTCAAAGCCAGGGCGACGGCGGTCTGGCCTCGAACGCCAAGCAACTCCAGAAACTGCGGCCCCGATATACCCTCGAAAAGCGCTTCATCGTCGCTCCAGGGCGTTTTGGTTCGAAGCTCGACCCCTCCGAACCGCTCGAGCATCGAAAGATCCAAAGCGGCTGACGGCCGGCCCTTGTCATCCTCGCTATTGGTCTGCGTAATTGCTCCAGAGACTTCAAGCAGGATCGGGCCTTCGACCGCTGGAAGATCGTGAGCGTGCCCTGGATAACCGAGGGTCAAGTAGAACAACAGGGTCGAGAGGGCGAAGATTCGGAGACTCGGCATGCCACGTCAGAACTGAATTTCAGCGGAAAGAGGCTCTAACATGCACCGACACAAATTAAACTGTAATTAAATTTAAGATTTCTGCTTGCTCTCAATCATCGCGGGTCAAGATCAAGGGTTTAAATCGTGGAAGTCGCCACTCGGGAATACACAAGTTTGAGCTGCAAACCGCAGACCAGGAGATCAAAAGAGGGTCGTCTTGGTTGATGAATCGGAACGTAGCCGACTGCAGGCTCTTTCGGCTCAGCGGTGCAACCGAAAGGGCTTGGTACAGCTGACTCTTCATTTGGGACTGCTTGTCCTCTGCGGCCTGCTGTGTGTGCTGACCGCCGGCAGCGCTTGGTTGGCACCGGCCCTTCTGCTGCAAGGCACACTTCTCGTCTTTCTCTTCTGTCCTCTCCACGAGACCAGCCACCGCTCGGCCTTCCGCAGCCGGCGCGCCAACGAGTCGGTGGCCTGGGCTACCGGCCTGTTGCTGCTGATCGTGCCGACCTGGTTTCGCCACTACCATATGGCCCACCATCGCTGGACCCAGGATCCGGCACGCGACCCGGAACTTGAGACTGCGAAACCCGGGAGTCTCGCGAGCTGGATGCTGCATGTTTCGGGCCTGCCGCTCTGGCGCGCTCAGCTATCGACGCTGTTGCGGCTTGCCATCGGCCGAGGCGACTTCGTCTACCTACCGTCGCGCGATCGCCCGAAGGCCGAACGGGAAGCCCGGCTGATGCTCGCCTTCTACGCTGCCGTGGTCATTGCGGCGCTCGTCTTCCAGAGCTGGCTGCCGATCCTGATCTGGCTAGGGCCGCTGCTGCTGGGGCAGCCGCTGCTGCGCCTGTTCCTGCTTGCGGAACACGGCGCCTGCCCGTTCGTTCCAGACATGCTGGCCAACACACGGACGACCTTCACGACTGCGGCCGTGCGTCGGCTTTGCTGGAACATGAACTTCCATGCCGAGCACCACGCCTATCCCTCGGTCCCCTTTTTCGCCCTGCCGGAGTTGCATCGACTGCTCCGCACGCGGCTGCAGATCACGGCGCCAGGTTACCTCGCGGCAAACCGTGAGGTTCTGCACAGCATCACAGCAGCGCCCAGCCAGCCAGAGCCCCAAGAGCGACGACGGCCCAAGGCGGCATCTTGACCAACATCAGTAAGGCCAAGGCGCCAAGCAGAAAGACGAAGTCTTCGGTTCCTCTCACCGTTCCCGTCCAAAGCGGGTCGTAGAGGGCTGCAAGCAGAATGCCCACCACGGCTGCGTTGGCGCCGGTCACCGCCCCGGCCATGGCCGGCTTGCGACGCAGCGTCTGCCAGAACGGCAAGACACCGAAGATCAGAAGCGCCCCCGGCAGAAAAACTGCGACCAAAGCAACGAGACCGCCGATCAGACCAGTCGGCATGCTCTCCTTCGCGGTCCCCAGGTAGGCCGCGAAGGTGAAGAGCGGCCCCGGCAGCGCCTGCGCGGCTCCGTAGCCGGCCAGAAAGACATCGCCCTCCACCCACCCGGTCGGGACGGTCTCCGCCTGCAGCAGGGGCAGCACCACATGTCCGCCGCCGAAAACCAGCGCACCGGCCCTGTAGAAGGACTCGAAGACGGCCAGGGCGCCGTCCGCCGACGCCAGAGGCGGAAGCAGGATCAGAAGCAGGAAGAAGCAGCCGAGCAGCAGCGCGCCGCTGCGGCGACCGACAAGAGGCCCGCCCAGGTCCGCGGCGGGCGGGTCGCGGCGAAAGGCAAGCGTCCCGATCAACCCGCCAACCAGGATCGCTCCGACCTGTCCCCAGACCGCGCTTCCCAGCACCAGCGGCGCAAGAAGCGCCAAGGCCGCAGCGCCCAGAGCCAAGCCGGCGCGCGGTCTGTCCGGGCAAAGGGCGTTCGCCATCTGCCAAAGCGCCTGAACCACGACGGCGACGGCGACGAGTTTCAGGCCCGCAAGCCATCCGGCACCGGACACGTCGCCCAGCGCGACCACGCCGTAGGCGAAGGCGATCATCAACAGAGCCGAGGGCAGCGTGAAGGCCGTCCAGGCCGCCAGACCACCGAGCCAGCCAGCCCGGTGCGCCCCTAGCGCCATTCCGACCTGACTGGAGGCCGGCCCGGGCAGAAACTGAGCCAAGGCGACGTACTCGCCGTAGGTCCGGTCGTCCAGCCACCGGCGGCGATCCACGAACTCGCTGCGGAAGTAGCCGAGGTGTGCCACCGGGCCGCCGAAGGCGGTCACTCCAAGCTTCGCGAAGGCCCCGAAGACCTCCGCGACCCTGCCGGACTTCACCTGCTCCGCTGTCACCGTCACCCACATGCTCCCGCTCGATTGGCGCCGTGACTTTAGCGGCAGCGTTTCGCAGCGTCAGCCGTCGCGGCCGGCTGTCACGAAACCTTCGCGCGAAGCTGAAGACATGGCATTCTAGTCTCCAAGGAGGGGCATAAGACCCCTGGAGAACATCAACAGGAGAGATCGAGACCATGACGGGACGCAACAGTCGCCTGCTCCTCTCTGCCATCGTGGCCGGAGCGATCGTAACGGCGGGGGGGCTTGGCGCCATGGCCTCCGACGCGGAAGACGCGGTCAAGTATCGCCAAGGTGTGTTTCAGGGACTCAAGTGGAACATCGGCCCCCTGGCCGCGATGGCGAAGGGCGAAGCGGACTTCGACGCGGCCGAGGTGGAGTTGCGTGCCCAACGTATCGCCAATCTCTCGACGACCATCGTCGAGGGCTTTCCCGAGGGCTCGGACGGGGTCGCCGGGAGCGACGCGCTGCCCGAGATCTGGGAAGACAAGGACGACTTCCTGCAGAAGGCCGTGGCGCTCGATGAAGCCGCAACGAAGTTGAGCACGGCGGCAGCGACCCTGGAAGCCGACCAGCTGGGCCCCATGGTCGGCGCCATCGGGCAGACCTGCAAGGCGTGTCACGACGACTACCGGGCCGAGTGACAGGTCTTCGAACAGCGAGTCGGAGGAGCTTCACGGTCGAACCAGGGGAGCCGGTGTTAGCCGCGGCTTGCGATCGCCGGTAAGCCTAGAACCAGCGCGGCAACCGCTGCCGCCGCCACGACCAGTACGGCAAGGCCGCGAAGTCCCGCCAAGGAGACGGCCACGCTCCCGCCAGCAGCGGTGTCTTCCGCCTGCTTACGTCCACTGAACATCGCGCGAACCAATCTCTGTCCCTTGGCCGCTTCGTAGAAAGCGATGGCGGCCAGATGGAGCGCGATCAAGGCAAGCAGCAGATCGAACGCGAGATGATGCAGGCTGGTCATCCGGTCGACCGTCGCACCGGACACGAGGTCCGCCAGCGGGCCTTCGACGAAGATGTCGTCGCTGGCGAAGAGCCCCGTCACGGCCTGCAGCAGCAACACGGCAAGCAGGAGCAGGACCGACAGGCCTCCCAAAGGATTATGTCCGACATAACCGGAGGAACGGCCGGACAGATAAGAAATGATCTCGCCTGGCGGCCGCAGAAAACTTCCAAACTGTGCGTGTCGCGTGCCGACGACTCCCCAGACCAACCGGAAAACCACGAGCGTCAAGATGGCGTAGCCGGAGAGCTTGTGCCAATACATGTCGACGCCGCGCCAGAACTCACCGGTCAGGTAACTGGACAGAACCAGGGCGACGAGCGACCAGTGAAAGATCCGCGTCGGCAGGTCCCAGACCCGGACGTCGACCCCGCGCCTTTGGGAAGGTTGCTCGTGCGTTTGTCGATCCGATGGCATCCCTTTTACCGCTCCCCTTCGGAGACCGAGATCGACGCCGAGTGTGACGTCATCCAAACCGTCGTCCAATGCCTTCCGCAATAGACGAGCCGATATGACGCCACGCCTCCAGTCGCTACAGCAGATTGCGCTTCGAGGAAAGCTGGCGGCGTCTTGCAGCTATTCCTGAAGGCTTGTTCTTCCCGCAGCTGAGGGCGGCAGGCTGTCGCCATGCAGTTACGCCTCGTCGCTCTGTTCGCTAAGACTCTCGGAAACGCCCTTGCCGCAGGTGTCCGGCTGCTTCCGCCCGGCGCGGATCCGCCACGGCACGACCCGACCGACACTCGCCTAGAGCCGGAGTGCGCACCTGCTCCAGTCGGTTGGGCTAGTCCGCTTCGGTTCGCTCGGGACTTGCAGGCTGCAGCTCGAAGCCGTCGCTGCCGTCGAAACGCACGCCGACCAGAAGCATCTCGCATCTGCGGCTCGGGGCGACCAGGGGCAACAGCAGCCACTCGAAGCGGAGAAAGTCTCGACCTTGCCAGACAGCGGCGTCGACCCCGTAGCGCGGCTCCCAGCGATCGACGACGGCGCGATACTCGCTCTCCCAGAACGCCAGCCACGAGCCCAACTGTAGATTGTCCAGCCAGCGGCCCGTAATCTCCTCGCCGTAGAAGCGGGTGAAGCGCGTGCCGGCGAGGCGATAATGGTACCGGAGCCGTTCGCCGCTCCAATCGACATCGACCAACAGGAGGTCTGGCAGGAGATGCGGAACGTCGATCGGGTCGATTTCGGACCGCGAGGGCGGCCGATCGCTGGACCGACGCTCCGACCAGTAGGTGAAGAGTTGACGCAGTTCGCTCGACTGCAAGACTTCGGGCCGATCAAGCCGCACCCCGCACTCCTCCAGGACCACTCGAGGGCCTTCACCAAACAAGTATACAGATAATTGCGGATAACTGCCCGCCAAAGTAGAGGCTTAGCAGCTTATGCCAAACGGGAAGGCACGCCTGCACGGCGCAGCACGTCGGCGATATGACTGGTCAGACCGACTCGCCCCACGACGTCGAGCCCCGTGTCCGGCGGAAGGGTCTCCAGCTTGTTGCGCAAAGCCGACAGCCCATCGTCCACGTCGAAGCGCAGCCATTGCGACGCTGTGCCAGGCACGATCACATCTCCTTGGCTGACGGTGCTTCCGCGATGCAGTTGGACCAGCCAAAGGCTTTCTCCGTCGTGGACCCACTCGAAGCGAACCGGCCCGAAGACTTCGGCCAAACGGCCGGCCAGACGCTCGATCTCGCCATGAATCGCGTTCGGCAGTTCCTGTGGCGCCTGACGGCCGAGCATGAAGGCGTCTCCGGATCCCGCGACACCTTCGGCAACCCCTCTTCCGCTGCTATCCACGTAATAGGCGCCCGACCAGGCAGCCGGCACTCCGGTCTGTACAACGGCCGAAGAGAGAAGATGACGAAGGCCGCTCAGATGCAGGTCCGGATCGCTCCAATCCTGAGGATCCGGGTCTTCGGCGTCGAGCAGGGCGAAAGGCTCGATCCATCCATGGCGTGTGGCATAGCGCCCCGGAACAGGCTCCAGCGGACAGGTGCGGACCCAGACGTCACGTCCTCCGGTTTCCCGTCCGAAGCTAAAGGCGCGGTCCCGCAAGCGCCGCGCGAAGACGGATGTCAGCGGCACCGGCGCACCGGCCAGATGCGCCATCATCAGACCGTACGCCTTGTCGCCGATTAGGCGAGAGAAGCGGTTCGGCCAGGACAGGCGCGGCGTGAGGCTGTGGTCCCCCACCTCTTCGACCTCCCAGCCGAGGGTCTGCGTGCTTCGCCAGCCTCGCGGTTTGGGATGGACCGAGAATTCCAACCGCTCACCGGCTTCGATCGCAAATCCAGGGGCGAAGCCGTAAACCGTTTCAAGCAGCTGCCGACCCCAGTCGAGCGGCAGAGAGGCCGTTCCGGGCTTCTCGACGCAACGCGGCGTGTCGTCGGGGGCGAACTCGACAATCCCTCCCTCCACTACGCCGGAAACGCCGCCATCGTTCACATCAACGGTCTCGTTGAGAATGACGTAGAAGCCGTCGTCGAGAGCGCCGGCGGCAACCTCGACGATGTCGTCCAGTCGGTCGAGCCCGTAGCGGAAGGGCTTGCTGCGCGGATCCTGGGGCAGATAGCTGCGGACATTGACAGCACGATCCGGACTGTTGCGCAGCAGCTCTTCGGCGGCCGAACGCAGAGAGGAAAAGGGCTCGTTCGGCCGATGGCCTCGCAGTCGGCAGAAGGTCTGTTCCGGCCCGTCCGGCGTTGGTGCATAGGCAACGAACTGCGCGACGTTGATGCGCTCCGCAAGCTGGTCCAGCGCCTCGTCCTTACGAAGCTCCGGAACGTCAAAAACTTCGCTGCCCATGACGACTCCACCGCAAAAGATCAGCAGCGGACTTAGACTGTTTTTCCAGTCTACGGAACTCCCTGATCGAATGCGGCGGTCTTGGCAGGCGCTTCCTGTCCAGTCCAGAGCGACCCGCGCGCCATCTCTCGATGAGGAACCGGAGGACAGTCCTGGACTGGGGCTGGCAGAATCAGCCTGGAGCAGGATCGCGCTCTTAGGGGCCGATCGAGTCCCTCAACGGCTGTACAGGGAGCAGAGCGTAAGCTTTCGGATCGCTGGCCGGATCACGATGGGCGATGACGTTGAAACAAGAAGCGGCAAGAGCGCTGACGATTGGGGAAACCCATAAACACCCTACAACGCACAGATCGGCCTCTACCGAGGCCGGCTCGGTCGGCCCCTCAAACGCCGAGATCGCGCAATAGACTTGTCGTGCGGCTGAGCCGTCGTGCCATATCGCGAGCGATCAGCTTATGGAATAGAGATGCGACCTCCGGCCGGTCTCTTTCCAAGGCATCCATGCGATCCATATCGATCCGCAAAAGCTCCGAGGGCGTATCCGCAATGATATCGGCGGATCTGCCGCGCCCCGAATAGTATGCCATTTCCCCAATAACCGAACCTGGGCGGATCTGCGCCACAATCGCGATCCGCCCATCGTCGCACCGCACTGCGACCTTCAGTTGGCCTGAGCGCAGCAGGTAGATGTCGTTCGACAAGGCACCTCTCTCCACAACGACGGCACCTGTGTCCAGCTCGATCTGCTCGGCATATCCATCTAAGGCGTGCTCTCTGAACAAGGCTTCCATATGGGTTAGGATGCTCTTCTCGTTCGTGAGATCGTCGGCCTCGTTCTGCGCCAGAATCTCATCTTCGAGATACTCCAAGACCTCGTTGAGAGACCTGAAGAAGCCGACGCCGTGCTGGCCCAAACAGTCACGCAACTCCGTTTCCATCAAAGGCGCGATCCCTGCCAGCATCAGGCGCACGTCCCTTTGCGCACAGTCCGACACCAGCCGCTGCAAGACGCGCAGCGTGGAGACATCGACACCGGTCACATGCTTGAAATCGATGACCAGCCAGCGGACCTGAGGACCTTCACCGTCCATCACGGCTTGCATGCGTTCGCGCAACGCATGGGAGAAGCCGAAGAACAAAAACCCGGACAACTCGACAATCTGCGCCCGCCCCCCGGTTTCGGCCAAAACGCGCAACTCGGTATCGGGGCGCTCGACGCAAGACCTTCGTCCGGCCAAGTTGCTGTGCGAACGGATCAAGTCGAGTTTGGCGTAGGCGAGTACAAAGAAGGCGCAAGCGACCAGCAATCCCACGGCGACCGCGGTCAGGAAGCTGTAGGTGACGGCAACGACGGGAATCAAGACAACGACCGCATAGTCGAGCATGCCGAGACGCCGCCGTTCCTCCCAGAGCCATGTGTAGAGCAGATCGAGCCCCAGATACACGATCACCGTGGCGAAAAGGCCAACGGGCAGAGCAGACATCATACCGGCGCCCAACAAAAGGATCGCCGCGCAACCGACGGCACTGCTGATCCCGGCTATCGGCCCGACCAGACCGAGCCTGTTGGCCAAAATAGACTGGCTCAGACTGTGATAGCCCGGCAGCGCTCCGACACAGGCGCTCACTATGTTAGCTAGCCCCGCCCCTTTCACCTCCCGGCTGATCTCGAAGTCCTTCCGAAAGGCCAGTTCCAAGCCAGATGCGTTGAGCGTCGTACCGATCAGGGCGGTCGCAATGACGGTTAGGATGACGGGCGCCTGCGACAGAATCGCGATCCAATCGGCTTTGATCAGAAGCGCCGGGTCGACACCCGACAAGAAGCCGCCGTCTTGAAACGGTCCAAGCAGCAGCCCCTTGTGGCGAGCCTCGGCCAAGGACAGCCCGAAGGCCCAAAGCAAGACATAGTATCCGACCGCCGTGGCGATCAGGGCTAACGGCAAGGTGATGTGACTTCTGAAGACGCGCGTCGCGATGACAATTGCGACGGCCGCGATCAGAACCGGTAGCCATTTGAGGAGGAGGTCCGGCGTCACGTAGAAAGCCCAGCTGCCAGTGCCCGTCGATGACCCGAGGGCCACACCGATGCCGCCAATCAGAAGCATAAGCCCGGTCGCCGCCAAAAACCCGGCGAGGACCGTGTAGGGCACGAAGCGCGCGATGTAGGCGAGCTTCATCTGTCCGATCAGCAAACCAGCCGCGCCTGTCGCCAAGGAGGCGACGGCGACCAGGCAGGCGACGGTCGCGAAGAGCGCCTCGCCCGAGAGCTCTCCGGCCGCGACGAAGGTCGCGGCGGCCCCGGCAAGCAAGATGGCAGGCACATCCTGGGGGGCGAGAATGGAGCCTCGAAAAGAGAGCGTGAAGGCACCTGTGACCGCAATCACAAAACTGCCCAACAAAGTCAGCCCAATACCGCGATCGAGATACTGAGCCAACTCGCCGGTGTAGACGATAGCGGCAAAAGATATGGCGAAGACCGCCGAGACCAGGGCGATGAAAAACGCCCCAAAAACAGTGCGAACCCGTGCCAACAACGGCGTGATCCCCCGGATTTTCGATTTCCCCGCAGCCGGCGCTCCGCAGCCTTCGCGGCGCCTTAACACGGTGATTATCCGGGAAACAAGCCTGAGTCATCCCCGTCTGGGCGCAGCCATTGCGACGGTATGCCAGGCACGATCACGTCTCCTTGGCTGGCTGTGCTTCCGACCCCTCCAGCGTCGGTGCATAGGCAACGAACTGCGCGACGTTGCTGCGCTCAGCAAGCTAATCCGGCGCCTCGTCCCTACGAAGCTCTGGAACGTCAAAAACTTCGCTGCCTATGACGACTCCACCGCAAAAGATCAGCAGCGGACCTAGACTGTTTTTCCAGTCTACAGAACTCCCTGATCGATTGCGGTAACACCAGCTTGCCGACCCATGGCCCCTATTCTCAGCCGAAAGGGCTTCAGACCCTGGCTGACACCGGCCGGCTCTGGAGTGGTCGTCGGCCTAAGACCCTGCGTCCGTCAGCAAGGCAACCATCTCGTCATTGCCTTGGATACGGGCCAGCAACAGAGCCGTACGCCCCATGAAATCTCGCTTCAGAGCATCGGCACCGGCGACACGCAGCATCTCCACCTGCTCCGTCCGCCCGAACAGTGCCGCCATCATGAGAGAGGTCTGTCCTGCGTCGTTCTCCGCATTCGGATCACAGCCGTAGGTCAAAAGTTGCCGTGCCATGGCATCATGCCCCTGAAAGGCGACGCCCATTTGGGCCGTATTGCCGCCGTAGTCGGCCGCACAGGCGTCGGCACCGCGCCGCACCAGCATCGAAACGGTGTCCGGATGGTCGTTATAGGCTGCCAGGATAAGGGCTGTGAAACCATCTTCGTTCCGCGCATCCACCGGCGCACCGGCGTCGATCAGGCTGTCGAGGATGTCGACCCGCCCCTGACGCGCGGCATCGAAGTACAAGCCGGCGATCTGTTCTGCCGTGTAGGGCTCTGCTTCTGCGGAAGCGACCTCAGCTTTGGCGGGCAGTACGGCCGAGAGGACCAGAAGAAAAACGATCCACCTTGTCATTCCGAGTCTCCAGAGAAAGCGCGGCATCGTGCCGGGAAAGTGTCGCGTAAGGCGCCCTGAATGGAGACGAGATCGTAACCATTCAGGGCGCCTGTGGCTTAGAGCGACGCCTGCTGAACCTCGACCGCGCGGCTCTTCACGGCATCGAGGTCGACATCGACAGCCTCCGCGATCCGAGTGCCGTACTCGGGGTCAGCCAGGTAGAAGTGAGTCACCATGATCTCCTTGATCTCACGGCTACGGACCTGACCGAGATCGCCTGCGAGGTTGGAGATCAGGTTGGCCTGCTCCTGCTCGTCGAGCGAACGATAGAATTCGCCAGCCTGCGCGAAGGGCTGCTTGATGGCGATGGCCCGTCTTTCGGCGAGGCCGCTGACTTCATAGCGGGAAACGACGACGGACGGACTGTCGACGAAAGCGTTGTCGTCCAGCATACGCGACGGCTGAAAGTTCACGTCGCCGCTCTGACTGGCGAAATTCATGCCGCCGTCCTGATTGACGTTACGAACTGGGACACGCGGCGCGTTGACGGGCAGCATCTGGTAGTTGGTGCCGACACGATACCGCTGAGTGTCGGCGTAACCGAACAACCGCCCCTGCAGAAGACGATCCGGCGACGCCTCGATACCCGGCACCATGACACCGGGCGCGAAAGCCGACTGTTCGGTCGAGGAGAAGAAGTTGTCCGGTATCCGGTTCAGGGTCATGGTACCGATCTCGACCACCTTGAACGGCTCCTGATCTTCCGGCCAGTCCTTCGTTGCATCGAAGGGATTGAAATCGAGCTCGCCGATATCCTCAGGCTGGAGAATAACGGCGTGAAGATCCCATTTGGGGAAATCGCCTTCGCCGATCGCACCGTAGAGCGCGTCTGTCTTGAAGTTGAAGGGCTTTGCGTTGGCTTCCGCCGCCGTGAGATTCTCTACGCCCTGCTGCGAGATCCAGCGGAACTTGGCGAAGACATAGTCGCCGTCCTGGTTCACCAGCCTCAAGGCATGAACCGAGTTGCCGTCCATCAGGTGATAGCCCGCAGGCGTTCCGAGGTCCGAGTAGACCTGCGTCAGCATGTGGGTGGACTCAGGGATATGGGAGAAGAAGTCAAAGAAGCGGTTTGGGTCTTGCCGGTTCGTGATCGGTGACGGCTTCAGGCTGTGCACCATGTCCGGAAACTTGATGGCATCGCGAATGAAGAAGATCGGCAGGTTGTTGCCCACCAGGTCCCAGTTGCCCTCATCGGTGTAGAACTTCGTGGAGAAACCGCGCGGGTCGCGAAGCCCCTCCGGTGACCCTTTGGGATGAATGACGGTCGAGAAACGGACGAAAACCGGAGTCGTCTTACCTTCTTCAGCAAAAAGTGATGCGGCTGTGTAGTCGGCAATCTCCGTGTTCGTTACGACGAATTCCCCCTCCGCACCTGTGCCACGTGCATGGACGACACGCTCCGGAATGCGCTCTCGATTGAACCGCGCAAGTTTCTCGATTAGGTGGAAGTCCTCCAGCAAGACACCGCCGAACGGCCCCGCGGTCTTGGAGTTCTGGTTGTCGACGACGGGCGCTCCGGAGTCCTGCGTAAGCGCCTCCTGCGCCGAAGCCGCGGGAACGGCCGCCGCCACGGCCATAGCCACAGCAGGTGCCAGTGAGAGGAGAAGCTTGGATCGCATCGGGTTCCCTTTCCATCCTTTCAACGCGTTACTAAGTCCAATAGAGGATGGGCGTCCCGAACCGATCGCTCCAATGACTTAATCAAATCTCTCTAATCGGACCCTTCGATGAGTCTCTTGCCATCCATCCGTCAGCTTCAGTACCTGGTCGCCGTTGTCGATCTGCGGCACTTCGGCAAGGCTGCGGAACGCTGCTTCGTCACGCAGTCGACTCTCTCGGCTGGATTGAAAGATCTGGAGCAGGCGCTTCAGGCAACACTCGTCGAACGCACCCAGCGGAAGGTGCTTCCCACCCCCTTGGGAGAGGCCATCGCCAGGCAGGCGCGCGAGGTCCTCGCAGGCGCCGAGGCGATCGTGGACACGGCCCGTTCCGGAGGCGCGCCCCTTCACACCGCGCTTCGCCTCGGTGTCATACCGACCATTGGGCCTTTCATTCTACCGCGCGTGCTCAAGGGACTTCGTAAGGCCTATCCCGACCTCAAACTGTTCCTGCGAGAGGAGCAAACAGCAGCATTGCTGGAGCGTTTGCGGGCCGGCGAGCTGGAAGCCGCCCTGATCGCTCTGCCTTACGATGTCTCCGATTGCGAAGTCATCGAACTGGGCAGCGATCCCCTCTGGCTGGTGGCGCCACCGAACCATCCACTGATCCTGAAGGACTGCGACAGCGTCGCCGTCTCCGACCTTTCTCCGAGAGAGCTGCTGCTGCTCGAAGACGGCCATTGTCTCCGCGAACACGCTTTGGCGGCGTGTCACATGCATCAGGCGCGTCGTAACGAGGGGTATCAGGCAACCAGCCTCTACAGTCTCATAGAGATGGTCGCCAACGGTCTGGGCGTCACCTTCATTCCCGAGATCGCACTTTCGGCCGGGTTGGTTCGAGATACTGACGTCGCCGTGAAGCCGCTGACCGATGGCAGTCCGATCCGACGTCTTGGACTCGTCTGGCGGCGTTCCTACCACCGCCCTGACGACTTGGCGGCGCTCGGGGCCTACCTGAAAGGCAGAATGGCGGGTCTGCGCATCAAGCGGCGGTAAGGTTGTCGCGTTGCGATCCAGTGTGTGAATGGCTCGGTCCACTCGGGCAGCGACCGGTCAACCCCGACCCTGACAGCAGTTCCGTCTCCTCTGCGTCCCGGCGCCAGACTTCCTTCGACGCACTCGCATAGCTCAGGCGGTAGCAACCGGACACGTCGAGTTCGGCCGTCCAGCGCGTTGATATGCGCAGTACCCGCACAACCCGGCGCGAACAAGCCAGGGCGTGGGGCAGTTGAGCGGCGAAATCGACTCAGGCTGCGCGGCGGCGTGCGCGCCTTCCCAATAGGGCACGGAACCGCAACCTCTGAAACAGCGAGAGGCGATCGACGAAGAGCTTGCCGACGAGATGATCCATCTCGTGCTGCAGACAGACAGCTTCCATGCCCATGAGCTCTCGCTCGAAAACGTCGCCCTTGCGATCCTGAGCACGGACCCGGACCTCCGTCGCACGCAGGACGTTGCCGACGACACCGGGCAGCGAAAGACAGCTCTCCTCGACAAGTCCCCAGGCTGTCTTCGAGAGAATCTCGGGATTGACGTAAGCCTGCGGAGCAGACCCATCGCCCGAGAGATCCACCACGAGGACAGCGCGACGATCGTCGATCTGCGGCGCCGAGAGCGCGATTCCCTGAGTCGCCGCCAGGGTCTCTATCATGTTGTCGATCAGCTCGGCCAGGTCGTCGTCGAACCTCGTCACCTTCCGAGACGAAAGACGCAACCGCGAATCGGGATACTCGAGAACATGAAGCCGGCTCATCTTGCCATCCTGTCTCCGGTTTCAATTGGATCCACCAGACGTCCGCGCTCCAGCGATAGGCGCTTCTCGTCGGCAACCACTCCACGGCGTGCCCCGTCGTTGCGTCGGATCAGCGAACTCACGGCCACGACGGTCGCGAGCAGCAGCAGAATCTCCAGTCCGTAGACCGCCAGATACCCCGCCGCATCTCCAAGCTCACCGAAGGCCCCGGTCGCCTTCACCACCGCGTCGACCAGATCGCGGAGAATTCCACCGAGCGCCATCGCGATACCTGCGGCTGTCGCCTGAACCGCGCCCCAGGCGCCCAGCGCGAGGCCAGCTTGCTCCTTGGGTGCCTGGTTCATGGTCGCCGTCAGCGTTCCGTGAGCGAAGACTGCGGCAGCGAAACCGATCAGGAAGTTCCCGATCAGAAAGGGCGCGGAGAGTCCCGTCGGCGCCGCGAGAATCACACAGGCAAAGGCCGGCAGTCCGAGGAGAGCGCCATTGCGGGCCATTCGGTAAGGCTCGCCCCCCCGACCCAGAGCATGCGAGGCGAAGACGAACCCAAGCAGCCCCCCTAACGCAAAGAGCGCTGTGAGCTTGGTCGTCGCGGCGACCTGCCAATTGAGAACCTGACCGCCGAAGGGTTCGAGCAGGATGTCCGCCATCGCGAAAGCCATTGTCCCGAGCCCGATAACGAGCAGCCGGCGCCGCGTCTGCGCGCCGGCGCAAAAGCGCGACCAGGACTCCCGAAACGTCGGATCGGGCGTCGCAGGCGCCGCGCCGCGTGGAGGTCGCCGCGTCTCCTGCTTCCAGACCGCCGCCATGTTCAGCAGCAGGCAAAGAACAGCAGCCCCCTGGACGACCTGCACCAGGCGCCCCGGCGTAAAGTCCGCCAGCAGCGCTCCGAAGATCAAGGCGCTGACGATCATGCCGATCAACAGCGTCACGTACATCATGCCGACGACCTTCGGATGGGACTTCGGCGGCGTCAGATCCGTTGCCAGCGCAAGACCTGCTGTTTGAACCACATGCGTGCCCGCACCAACCAGAAGGAACGCCAGAGCGGCCGCCGACTGACCGATCCAGATCGGCGCGGTGTCCGCCTCGCCCTTACCGGCCAAAACCAGCAGAGCGAAGGGCATGATGGCGAAACCGCCGAACTGAAGAAGAGTCCCTTTCCAGATGAAGGGCACTCGCCTCCACCCCAGTTCGCAACGATGGGTGTCGGACCGATGGCCGATCACTGCGCGGAAAGGTGCGAAGACGAGCGGCAAGGCGATCATGACGCCGACCACCGCCGCCGGCACCCCAAGCTCCACGATCATGACACGGTTCAGCGTGCCGACCAGAAGAACCAGGGTCATGCCGACCGAGATCTGGAAGAGGGACAGACGAACGAGGCGTGCGAGGGAGAGGTCCGGCGTCGCGAGATCGGCGAACGGCATGTAGCGTGGGCCGAGAGAGTCCCACGTCTTCATCAACCGTCGACCCAGATATCTCATCTGCTCTCTCGCAAGAGCCCGGCCGCCCGGGCGGGCCACCTGACAGGGGAAGCGGCGTGCCGATCAAGCGCCGTTACGATGCAGCCCTATCTGCGCCGGATGAGGGTGGCGATTCCCAGGAGCGACGATAGGGGCGTTGGATTTCGGGATAACAGAGGAAAACCAAAGCTGCGCTTCCAAGATCCCTTTCCACTGGAAAGGGTTCGCATCCCAAGAGCCGACGAAAGGGGCGCCGGGTTACTTGAGAGCAGCGGCAAGCCGAAACTCGACCTCCATTCGCGCTTGGGGCTGCTCAAGGTCTTCATACCAAGCAGCGACGAGAAGGGTGTGGCATTCCTGCTCAGCAGACGGAACCCGAAGAGCGAGGAAAAAAACCACGAAGAACTCTTCAACTCGCTAACCGGTGCTGCGCGGCTCAAAGTCGGAAGACCGAGCAAGTCGGAGAAAGGTGATGGATTTCTGGGGTAATAGGCCGGCAGAGAGGCGCTGTCGACGGCCCCGCAGGCCTCCATGATTTCAGTGGCTTGCTGTGCGAACCCGAAGTTGGTCGCGATCGCCACCAGCGACCGTCCCTGCCGCAGGCTACGCACGCAGATCGAGCGATGACGTCCAGCCAGCAGTCCGTCCTCGACCGCAGCACGAACGATAGCTTCCGCATCGGGCTGTGGTGAGACGGACATTCCGGGTTCCATCCCAGGCCCTGCACCAGGCCCTGCCCCAGCTTGCCGTTCCAAAGACAGCACCCGGCAGTTGTTGAAACCAGCCTCCAACAGTTGCGTTGCCGCATTCTGGGCGGCGGCTTGAGATTCGAAAATCCGTACCGTTGGTGTCATGCCGACTCTCCAAATGGAGACCGGCAGGCGCTCCGGACTCTTGCGTCACGCAGTGCGAACGGGTGAGAGCCGGAGGCCCTGCCGCGCCTCAACCGCCTGAGGATACCTCTTGCCGTCAACCGCCCTCGAAAAAGGCCGGGAACCACGAGGTATTCAACAGAAGCGAGAAGTGGACCAAAAACGAGATCACCGCGACGCCCCCGAGGAAAAGGGGAAGCCCCACGGTCGGTTTGACCACACACCAGATTCTTCCTTGGTTCATGACTCAGTCTCCCTTCAGCCGCCCCATGGCGTAAACAGCCATGCCAGCAGGTGAGCAATCAAAGAGATGAAAAAGAACACGCGGGCACCGTCGATGACGTGCTTATGCAGTTCTTCGGACTCTCTGATCGTGAGGCCGGTCGGCCAGATCCGATCAGGATCGTCCAAGTCGGCCGTCTGTATCTCATGGGCCATTGGCACTGTCTCCTCTCACAATCCTGAGCGCCCGCTACCATCCCTTGCAGGCCTTGCTACGTTAATCGCATGGCAATGAAATGTCAATATTGATTGACAGTTATAATTGTTATGCCAGACTTACAGTTCGCCCAAGTGGACAGGGCAACAATCGCAGAAGTTGGCGAGGCGGACGGCACGTATAAGGGCGAACCGGCACGACCATCGGTCTTGCCAAAAACGCTCCATTCGAATGTCTCAAACGATGTCGTCGTTTGCCCGGTGCCGGTTTCCCCGACCAATAGGCTTGAGAAGATACCGTCCGAAGTCCTGGGTCCGGACGCAGTCGAACAAGCCGACAGCAGGCGGCTACAAGCTGAATCGGACTGCGAAGCCGTTTTGCCCCGATCTCACATGTCCATCGATTCTGGACCAGCGCATAACCGGAAGTCTCACGCACTTGTCACCTGGAGAAGACGCTATAGATCAAATTACTCTGTGTTTTTGTAATTAATGGGGGTTCTTCCATGTCCGTGAACAACTATTTTGCGACTGCAGGACTGCTGCTGCTCATGACCACGACCCCGGCGCTCGCTGAGGGCGACGCGGCGGCGGGCGAGCAAGTCTTCAACAAATGCAGAGCCTGCCATACGATTGACGAAGGCGGAGCCGCCCGTGTCGGCCCCAATCTCTACGGCGTCTACGGTCGTCAGGCCGGCAGCAACGAAGACTTCGCGGCCCGCTACTCGCAGGGGCTGAAGGATGCGGGTTTCAGTTGGAACGCAGAGACGCTGCCGAGCTACTTGGCCAATCCGCGCGAAGTGATTCAAGGCAGCCGAATGGCCTTTCAGCTCCGCGACGAACAGGAAATCGCGGATGTCATCGCTTACCTCAAGTCCCAGGGCGGTCAGTAGGCGACCACACTGCCACCTTAGAGGCTTCGGTCAGAAGCGAATTTCGAAGCGGCAGACGTCGGCCCCACAAGCTTGGCACGTCGTCTCGATGCAGTAGGCGTCGGGACTGACGAGTTTACGGAACAGGCGCTCGAAGGTCGCGGCGTAATAGTCGCAGACCGCATGGTCCGCTTCGACGTTCCGAGCAAGCGGACCATCGACCAGAGACAACAGGGTCGGACGCCCGCCCCGACCGGAAAAGCGCCCACCGCCCGCGAAGGTCCAGGCGTTTCTGGCGATGGCATCGACGAGGAGGTGGGACGCAAGACGCGCTGGCAGCAGCCTCAAGAGCAACTGTGCGCTTTTTGGAATTCGGTGCGCGAGCAGATAGTCGGCGGTTCGCTGCCCTGCATCTCGCGCGACGACCCGAGCTCCTCGCGCATCGAGCGCGTGGCGCAGGTGACCGTGCAGGCGGATCGCTTCTCTCTCCGGCACCAGCGACTCTGGAGGCGCCACGAGACGATGCGTGAGGTCCGTTTCCGCAAAAATCCGCGCTGTTTCCTCCGCTCCGACAAAGGCTTCCAAGGCCGCAGCGATCTGCGTCAAGCTATTGGGGCCGATCTGCGCGCCCGCTCTGCACGCAAGCGGTGAGCAGGAGGGTCCTGTTTTGAGAGACTCGAGGAGAGTCTCCGGCTTCGCCTCCGCCTCCGGCAGACGTTTTGCCAGCATCTGAGGCATGGCCCTACTCCGCCGGCCCGACGACCGATTGAGCCGCATCCGCGGGTGGCGTCATGATCGCGTCCTCGAGCTGTTGCTTGCCGCCGCCGCAGGCCATGATCGCCTCGGCTTCCCGGCGTTTCCGTGCACGGGTCGCCTCAGCATCGGCACGCTTGCGGCTGGCATCCTGGAGCGCACGCCAGCCGGTGGCGCCGGCAGCGGTTCCCTCGACGGGCTTGAGGGTCTCCCGCCCCCGACTCTCGTCGAAACCGAAATCGACCGCGCCTTTGGATTGCGGCCCCCAGTAGCCGACCCGACCGAGATCGTAAAAGGTGCGCTTGACGCCCGATTTGAGGAAGGCCTTGAGGCAGCCGAGCATGTAGTTGCGCTTTTCCCGATTGCGGATCCAGGGATAGTCCAGGAAGGACTTGCGCATGTAGAAGCGTCGATAGTTGTTCATCACCCGGTCGAGCAACTCCTCGCGCTCCAGAGCTTCGGGTTTGATGATTGGCGTGACGAAGTTGTACTTCTCGTAGTCGAAGATCTCGACCTTGTCTCCGAGCTCCTGGAAGAGATCGGAGAAAGGCCAAGGTGTATACATCGCCCAGTTGGCCATGTCCGGTTGCCAGTCGAGGGCCATGCGGTAGGTCTCTTCCAGCGTCTCCGCCGTCTCGTTTTCCAGACCGACGATGAACTGCGCTTCGGCGACGATACCGTGTCGGCGCAGAAGCTCGACCGCCTTCTTGTTCTCGGCGACCGTCGTCTCCTTGTTAAAACGGTCGAGCTTAAGCTGCGCCGCCGCTTCGGTCCCGAGCGAGACGTGGATCAGACCGGCGCGGCGGTAGAGCGGGAGATACTCCTCGTCGCGCAGAATGTCGGTAACGCGTGTGTTGATGCCCCAGAGGACCGGCAGATCGCGGCGCTCCAGCTCTTCACAGAACTCGATGAACTTCTTGCGATGTATCGTCGGTTCCTCGTCCGCGAGGATGAAGAAGCCGACGTCGTGATCGCGCACCAACGTCTCGATCTCATCGACCACCTTCTTGGGTTCGCGGACGCGATAGTTCCGCCAGAACTTCCACTGACTGCAGAAGCTACAGGTGAAGGGACAGCCGCGCGCCATGTTCGGTATCGCGACCCGCTTGCCGGTGGGAATGTAGACGTACTTGTCCCACTCCAGCACGCCCCAGTCCGGTTCGATCTTCTCCAGGTCCTCGACCGGCGGCTCCGCTGGCGTCGCGACGATTTTATCGCCCTCCGCGAAGGCGATCCCCCGGATCTTGCGCGCATCGACGGGCCAACGGCCCGCCTCGATCGCACGCGCCAGGTTCTGGATGACCGCCTCGCCTTCGCCGCGCGCGATGACATCGATCCAGGGCGCCTCGCTCAGCACCTGCTGATACATGAAGGTGGCGTGGATGCCGCCGAGCACCGTGACGCAATCGGGATGAAGCTCTTTTGCGAGCTGAAGCGCCCGCTCCGCCTTGTAGATGGACGGCGTGATCGCCGTGGCGCCGACCATGTCGGGCTTCTCCGCCGCCAGCAGTGCGCGAAGCTGCTCCTCCGATAGGTCATCGGTCATGGCATCGATGAAGCAGATGTCGTCGTAGCCCGCGGCGCGCAAGGCACCGGACAGGTAGGCCGCCCAGGCCGGCGGCCAGTTTCCTGCGATCTCGGCCCCGCCCGAGTGATAGTTGGGATGAATGAGAAGAATGCGCATGAACCGGATCTCCCGACTGCGGACCGTCTCATTCACTTAACACCAAGTCCGTCAATTCACATTGACATGCGTCAGAAAGAAGAGGGGCCGCTGCACTTCAGCAACGGCCCTTCGCAGTCGACAAGATCGTGCCTGAAAATCGACGCCTACTCCGCCGCCGCCCTGCGCAGCAGGTCCAGCTGTTTCCAGATGGTTGTGAGGGCGGTGATGAGGTGGTCGAGGTCGCGGTCACTGTGGAGCGGGCTTGGGGTGATGCGCAGGCGCTCGCTGCCGCGCGGCACGGTGGGGTAGTTGATCGGCTGCACGTAGATGCCCCAGTCGTCCAACAGCAGGTCGCTGATCTGCTTGCAGAGGACGGGGTCGCCCACCATCACCGGCACGATGTGGCTGGGGTTGTCCAGGTGCGGGATGCCGGCGGCGTCCAGCCGGCTCCGCAGCTCGGCCACCCGCGCCTGCTGGCGCCGACGTTCGCTCTGGCTGGACTTGAGATGGCGGATCGAGGCCGCCGCCCCGGCGGCGATCGCCGGCGGCAATGCCGTGGTGAAGATGAAGCCGCTGGCGTAGGAGCGCACGAAGTCGCAGAGCGCCGCCGAGCCGGCGATGTAGCCGCCGACCACCCCGAAGGCCTTGCCCAGCGTTCCCTCGATCAGCGTCAGACGGTCGCTCAGCCCCTCGCGCTCGGCGATGCCGCCGCCGCGCGGGCCGTAGAGCCCCACCGCATGCACCTCGTCCAGGTAGGTCATGGCGCCGTGCTTGTCCGCCACGTCGCACAGCTCGGCGATCGGCGCGATGTCCCCGTCCATCGAGTAGACCGACTCGAAGGCCACCAGCTTCGCCCGCCCCGGCGCCACCTGCGCCAGCTTGCGGTCCAGGTCCTCCGGGTCGTTGTGCGCGAAGAGGTGCTTCTCCGCCCGGCTGTGGCGGATCCCCTCGATCATCGAGGCATGGTTCTTGGCGTCGGAGAAGACCACGCAGTCCGGCAGCTTGGCCGCCAGGGTCGAGAGCGCCGCCCAGTTCGACACGTAACCCGAGGTGAAGAGCAGCGCCGCCTGCTTGTCGTGCAGGTCCGCCAGCTCGCGCTCAAGCAGCACATGGTAGTGATTGGTGCCCGAGATGTTGCGCGTGCCCCCGGCCCCCGCGCCGCAGCGGTCCAGCGCGGCGTGCATCGCCGCGATCACCTCCGCGTTCTGGCCCATGCCCAGGTAGTCGTTCGAGCACCAGACCGTCACCTCCGAGGTCGCGTCCCCCCGATAGCGCGTCGCCCGGGGAAAGGCGCCAGCCCGACGCTCCAGGTCCGCGAAAACCCGGTAGCGCCCCTCCTCCCGAAGAGCCGACAACTGGCCCTCGAAAAATCCCTCGTAATCCATAACGCTTCTCTCCCACGTCAGGCTTCGGCTTCAGCCTTAGCTCCGTTCGTGTCATCCGGTGGCCGAAACGCGGCGCTCCGAAAGACCAATCGGCACCGGATGTCTTCCTACAGGATCATCTTGCGGACACACCGCAAGCTGTGTGCTTTCGCGACGTGTATCGTCGCCGTCGGACAGGCGTCCCGGCGCGGCATCACGCAGAGCCCAACGCCAAAGCGCCGCATCGCGCAGCGGCAGAACAAGAAACCAATGCTCGACAACAGCAAGAAGCAACAGAGTCGCCACGAGAACCATGCCAATCGTCTCGAAAAGAGGCGTGGCCGGATCGACAGCTCGCCAGACCGCCAGCAGGAAAGCCCCCGTTCCTGCCGTGACAGTTAGGGCGAAGAAAGGAGTCACCGGTCCCTTCCGGAAGTAGCCGGTCAGGTAGGCCAGGTGAGGCTGCAGGAACTCCTCCGTCATATTGGGGACGCCGAAGTAGATGTTGAGCTTGGCACTCAGGCGCATGATCCAGAGAGCGAGGAAGGTCCAGAGCGCGATCTGGTTGGGAGCCTCCCACAGCAACCAGAAGATCGCACCGGCGGTCAGGGCCAGAGCAAGCTCGTGATAGATCACAGTCGCACTGGCCGAGAGAAGACGCCGGAACCCCACCGCGCCGGGCACACAGGCACGCCTGTTGGGCCCGGTGACGTAGCCGAAAAGAAAGGTCATCTCGTGCCAGGCCCAGACGCCGATGGCGCTGGTGAAGGCGAGATAGACGCCGAAGGGGCTGACGTTGGACCCGCTCGCGACAAGCCCCCAGAGAGCCATGGGCAGCAGCAGCAGTGTCACCGCCGCCATCGACCAGGGGTGACTTGCGCGGGGCAGTCCGACCAGCCAAAGAATCGCCCCGGTTGACCACCACCAGAGAAGAAGCGCGAAGGCTGCGGGCGCGGCGAAGGCTTCCATGACGAGTCCAGCGATCCTCCTTACCAGGCGGGAGCCAATCGGCTTTCCAGCGGCGGGGTATTCGGCTTGGCCGGCAGCAGATAGAGCTGCGCGAGCGTTGCCGCAGCAACGCCGGCCAAACCGACCCGAGCCAGAGCCCCACCGACACCGCCCCGCGCCTTGGCCCGGTCGATCTTCTCAGCCGTCCGGAACAGCCGGTCCATCAAACGCTTGAAGCGCGGATTGTCGATATCGAGGGTCAACGGAAAGATCTGCTTCGAGATCTCCGTGGTGATGCGAAAGACCTGCATGTCGTAGTCGTCGATGTCGAGCCCGAGAGCCGCATGGAACTCCGGCCGGGCGTGGTCGCGCACGTACATCGTCGCGAAGACGGCAAGCAGAAAGAAGCGGATCCACAGCTTGTTCAGGCCGCGCAGCGTTTGGGGCTGCGTGCGCATCAGCAGGGCGAAGGCCTCACCGTGGCGGAACTCGTCGTTGCACCACTGCTCGAACCACTTGAAAATCGGATGGAAGCGGCGGTCGGGATTGCGCTGGAGATGCCGGTAGATCGCGATGTAGCGCGCATAGCCGATCTTCTCCGACAGATAGACCGCATAGAAGATGAACTTGGGTTGGAAGTAGGTGTACTTCTTGGTCTTCGTCAAAAACCCGAGATCGACGCCGATCCCGAAGTCCTTGAGAGAGTCGTTGATGAAACCGGCGTGGCGCGCCTCGTCGCGACTCATGTACTTGAAGAGGTTGATGATGTCCTGATTAGTGCCGCGCTTGCGCATCTCCGCGTAGAGCACGCAGCCGGAGAACTCGGCTGTCAGAGAAGAGATCAGGAAATCCATGAACTCCTTGCGCAAGCCCTCGGGTAGCTCTTGGATCTGGGCCGCCCAATCAGGCTCGCGCTTGAAATGAGACCGGTTGCGGTCCTCGGCGAGTTCCGCGATCAGCGCATCCCATTCCGCGCGCACCGGACTGACGTCCAAAGCGTCCAGGGCGTCGAAGTCGGTGGTGTAGAAACGCGGGCTAAGAAGCGTATCTTCCTGAGCGCGTAAGGTCGAATCGCTCGGAGCGTTCTGGGCGCAGGCGTCGATGCCGTTCTTCGCCAGCTCCGCCTTCACGTATTCGTTGTCCGCTGGGACGATGTGACGTGCCGCACGGCTGCTCATAGCTTCCTCCTGTCGCTGAAACTGATGTCCAGCAGCTCCATGAATTCGAGATTTCCGACCAGGCGGGTCCAGACACGCTCCAGCCATCCGGCACGCACGACTGTCGCGCGTCGCTGCAGCGTAAAGGCCTCTCCGTAGTCGGCCTGGATGGTGTCGCCGTGGACCCGCACGGCATCGCCTGGCTGGAGATCGCCTTCGCGTGCCAGCTCGACGTGGGCGTGCAAACTGTCGAAGGTGTTGGCGACCTCCACGGTGCAGGGCACCTCGACCTCGCGGCGACCGAACAGAGTAGCGATCATTGGGTCGTCTCCTGAGCTGAAGGCTTGGCGGCGGCACTCTGAGACGCCGCCGCCTCGATGATCCTCACGAAGGTCTCGATCTGGGTGGGACCGAAGGCGTTGACCTCGACCTCGCGTCCGGTCGCAAGATCCCGCAGGGTCAGCCGACCGTCCGACCAGCTGGTCAAGCGGAAGGGAATGTCCTGACCGATGGACTCCAACTTGCGGTCGCGCGCCAGTCCCCGCATGACCCCACGCGCAAAACCGTTGGTGCCTGGATCGAGCGCAATCACGGGATCGCCGCTCGCGGCGCTGGCGATCACGACGGACCCGTCCGCCTGATCCGCGAAGGTCAGGTCATAGGCGGCTCGCGGTGTCGCCTCCGGATTGCGCACAGTCCCGAAGTCCGTCAGGCGACCCACCAGCGCAATCACAATCGAAAAGGTGATGAGCGCCGCCGCAGCCCAGAGCATGCCCTTCGGAAAGGGTTTCGGGTGATGAAGATGCTGAGTCTCGGCAGTCATGGACGGAGGTCCTTCTCGGCTTCCGGCTCTATTCGGCCGCAGCTATGGACATTGGGGCAGGCAATGGATCCTTCTGCGTCGCTTCTGCGCGGCGTCGTGCGGTCCGCGACGGTACGGTCTCAAAGCTGTCCTTCTGCATCGCGGCCCGCTCGGTCGCCTGACGTTCTGCCAAAGCGCCGGCCAAAGCCTCCCCAAGAATGCGCCCGGGCTCCTGAACCGCCGGCAGGCCACGCAGCATTGGCTGGACACGGCTAAAGCACCAAGGGCGGGCATGCGGCCAGATATGCAGGTACGCCAGACGATCGCGGCCGAGCAAGGAGAGCACGATATCGCCGCTGCCATCCCCGTAGCTCTTAAGGTCCGCAGAGCCGATGCGCGAGAAAGGCAGGTTCACGGTCATCGGCAAAGCGATGCCGAAGCGCATGGCCACACGCCGGCTCGTGATGCTGTAGATCGTCGTCCGCGCCGTCAGCCAGGCCAGACCGCAGAGCAGACCCAGCGCGAGAGCGGCAATCGGAACCAACGCCAAGCCTTCCAGCAACGCGGCGCCGAGAGGCTGAGAGTCGCTGATGGCGGATAGGCTCCACCAAATCGCGAAGATGCCGAAGTAGGCCGCGACCCAGCGCAGCTTGAAGCAGCGCCGCGCCAAACTTTGCCATCGCGGCCGACCTTGCCACAGCAGCCGCTCACCCTCCGGCAGCTTACCCGGCAGACCGGGGATTTCTTCGATCTCAATCTCACACATCGTCCTAGCTCCCTATCGCCACTGCTTGGCGATATCTCAAACCAAGGGCCCCATCCGTGACGGCTCGGCGTAGAGGTAGCCGCCGGCGTAGTAGGCCACGACCTTCTCTTCCTCGAGCAAGGTGACCTCGATGGGCGACTTGGTCCGAGGTACGTTGGCGAACTGATCGCTTCGAATGGAAACGACGCGGACGTAGGCCGGGTAGCCGGTCAGCTTCGCCATCGCCATCGGCAACAACAGCGCGCCCCCGACGCCCGGAACCTCCGGATGACCGGCCAGCTCGACCTCCAGGTAGCGGATCATCTGCTCCCCATGATCAATCCAGACGTCCTTAACAGTGCCGGCAACGGCGCCGTCGCAGCCTTTGACCGGCAGACCGCGCGGATCGGTATCCCCCTTGGCGATCATGAAGTCCGGGAGGCTGCGCATCGGCGCGATCTTGGCGTGACCGTCGGCTGTCCGCTCGACCACGTCCCGGCGCTCCGCCCAGGAGGCGGGACCAACACCGTCGATCATGGGATCGCCGGTCGGCTCGAAAGGTGCGCCGGACCAGGCCTGGGTCGGTGCCAGCTTCAGCTCGCGCGTGTCGCGCCGCATGGAGTCCGTCTGCTCCCCGCTGGCCAGCGTGAAGACCTTCTTCGAAGGGATCAGAAGAGAGTCCGCGTCGTATGGTTCGCCCGTGAATTCGGACTCCAGGGGGTAACCCTCTCGCCGATCCTCGCGCCGGAGGTAGAAGATCAATCCGGCGAAGAACAGCCAGAAGGTATAGAGAACGACCTGAGCCACATCGATATGGCTGGTGATGCTGGCTGACATGATATCTAGCCTCCTCGATCAAGAGCAGGTCGATCCGCCGGCTATCCCGGCAAATCGGCCAAACCGAATCTTTCTGGCCTGCGCAAAGGCACCGCTGAGACGAATCTGTCCGTCCGCACGAGCGGACCGATGGCAATCAAGGCCGCAAACAGCAGCAGAATTTCCAGATGGTAGACCACCGAATAGCCGATGGCCGGATCGGTCAGCGCCGGTCCCAGCGCCCCAACCGACGCCAGGTGACCGACCGTATCACGCAGCAGACCGCCCAACGCGATAGCACCACCGGCCGCCGTCGCCTGAACCGCGCCCCAGACCCCCAGCGCCATCCCCGATCCAGCGATCTTCGTATCCGCGATCGCCATGGCCGCCGTCAAAGTCCCGACCGCCAGCAGACCGCCGCCGAAACCGATCAGGGCAGTGCCGGCGCGGAACAGAGCGGCAGACTCCAGCGGGGCGGCGAAGATGACAGCGGAGAAGGCGGCGATGCCGCTGAGCATGCCGAGGGCCGCCAGACGGAAGGGATCGCCACCGCGGCTGAGGTGCCGCGCCGCAAGCGCGAAGCCGACCAGCGAACCACTGGCAAGGATCGCCGTCAGCAGGGTCGTCGCACCGACGGTCAAACCCAGAATCTCCCCGCCGTAAGGCTCCAGGAGAATGTCCTGCATGGAAAAGCCGGCGGTGCCGAGAAACACGGCGATCAATAGGCGCTTGGTGCGACCGCCGTCGCTGATTCCGGTCCAGGCCTCGCGGAACGTGGGGCGCGGAAGGTCCCGTCGTGTCCGCTCCGGATTGCGCGCCTCCTGTTTCCAAAGGGCGATGACGTTCAGGACGACGGTGACTGCGGCCGCCCCCTGGACGATCTGGATCAGCTTGACCTGGCTGAAGTCGGACAACAGCAATCCGAACAGCAAGGCGCTGACCACCATACCCAGCAGGAGCATGACGTAGAGCAGCGCGACCACGCGCGGGCGAGTCTCCGCCGGCGCGATGTCGGTGGCCAGAGCCAGGCCCGCCGTCTGCGTCGTATGCAGACCCGCACCTACCAGCAGGAAAGCCAGCGCGGCGCCGATGTGACCGAGCACCTCGGGTCCGTGGACAACGTCCGCCGAAAGTACGAGCAGCGCGAAAGGCATGATCGCCAGTCCGCCGAACTGCAGCAGAGTCCCCATCCAAATGAAAGGAACACGCCGCCATCCGAGCGCGGACCGATGGGTGTCGGAACGGAAGCCGATCAACGCCCGCAGCGGCGCAAAGATCAGCGGCAGCGCCACCATCACCGCCACCAATCCCGTCGACACGCCGAGTTCGACGATCATCACGCGGTTGAGGGTGCCGGTCAGCAGGACGACGGCCATGCCGACCGAGACCTGGAACAGAGACAAGCGCAGCAGACGACCGATCGGCAACTCCTGGCTGGCCGCATCGGCGAAGGGCAGGAACTGCGGCGTGATCCGCATCCAGGACCCGGTGATCTGGGCGCGCAACCAGCTCATCGAACGACAGGTTCCCCCTTGATCGATTCCCCCTTGACCAGTTCCTGAGCTTGCGAGGTGTAGAAGCCGCTTACGATCCGCTCGCTGCGTCCCGCGTGCCAATCTCTCAAGTCGGGCGCCCGTGCGATATGGGCGCGCAGGCTGCTCGGGCCGACCGGCTCGATCGCCGGTGCCCGGTCGCCGCGCGGGAAGAGCTGACCGGCCGCATGCATCGCGCTCAACAGCGGCGTGCGCGGCGCGAAGGTGAAGAGCAGCGAACCGCCCGTCCGCTCGCCGAGCCGGGCCAGTGCCTGAACGGTATCGCCGGGCTTGTAGTGAATGAGCGAGTCCATCGCGACCACGTGGTCGAACGACCCCAGCGCCGGGTCCAGCATGTCCCCGACCCGGAAGTCGAGACGTGCAGGATCGACGTCGTCGGGCAACCTGTCTCCTGCCAGACCGACCAGGGTCGGCGAGACGTCGACTGCCACGACCTGCGCGCCCCGGCGCGCCGCCTCGACCGACAGCAGACCGGTCCCGCAACCGGCATCGAGCAGGCGCAGGCCCGTCAGGTCTTGGGGTAGCCAGGACAGTAGGGTCGCGCGCATCCGTTCGCGCCCTGCCCGCACCGTCGCTCGGATCCGGCTGACCGGGGCGTCGGAGGTCAGGCGCGCCCAGGCCTCAACCGCCGTCCGGTCAAAGTAATGCTCGAGCTGTCCCCGGCGCGTGGCGAAGGTCGCGGTCGGCATCAGTTGAATCCCAGAAGATCGAAGATGTCGCGATCCTTCATCGGCGTCGCGAGCAGAGGATCGCGACCGTCCCAAAGAATTTGAGCCAGGCGCAGGTACTCGTTCTGGACGGCCTCGACTGCGGGCGTCGTCTCCATCTCGAAGAGCGTGCACTTGCTCAGGCGCGAGCGTCGGATCTCGTCCAGGTCCGGCAGGTGCGCCAGAACGTCGAGCCCGACCTTGGCATTGAACTTGTCGATCTGGTCGGTCGCGGCCGAACGATTGGCGATGACCCCGCCGAGGCGGACATCGTAGTTGCGCGACTTGGCCAGGATGGCGGCGACGATACGGTTCATCGCGTAGATCGAATCGAAGTCGTTTGCCGTGACGATCAGCGCCCGGTCGGCATGCTGCAAAGGGGCCGCGAAGCCGCCGCAGACGACATCGCCCAGCACGTCGAAGATCACCACGTCGGTATCTTCCAGCAGGTGATGTTCCTTCAAAAGCTTCACCGTCTGGCCGACCACGTAGCCGCCGCAGCCCGTCCCGGCCGGCGGACCACCCGCCTCGACGCACATCACGCCGTTGAAGCCCTCGTAAACGAAGTCCTCGATCCGCAGCTCCTCCGAGTGGAAGTCGACGGACTCCAGAACATCGATGACCGTCGGCATCAGCTGCTTGGTCAGGGTAAAGGTGCTGTCGTGTTTCGGATCGCAGCCGATCTGCAGCACCCGCTTGCCAAGCTTCGAGAAGGCGACAGAGAGGTTCGACGAGGTGGTCGACTTGCCGATGCCGCCCTTGCCGTAGACCGCGAAGACCTTGGCCTTCCCGATCTCCAGGCTCGGGTCCATCTCGACCTGAACGCTGCCTTCGCCGTCGGCACGCTTGGGAAGAACGCTGGTCATGCTGCCCATCAAGGTCACTCCCTAAAACGGTTATGCGGTGGCACCGCCGGCCGCCTGCGTCGGCAGAGAACCGGCCGCGCTGTCTGCTATCCCCTCCAGACGATCCTCAAGCTCCTCGCCGGCCTGACGCAGAGCTTCGAGTGTTGAGTCGTCGGGGCTCCAGTATTGGCGTTCGTGCGCTTCCAGAAGGCGGTTGGCGACCTTGGCCAAAGCCTTGGGATTGAGGTCCGCCAGGCGGTTGCGCATCTCGGGATCGAGGACGAAGGTCTCGCTGACCTGGCTGTAGATCCAGGGCTGCACCTGGCCCGTCGTGGCCGACCAGCCGACGGTGTTGGTCACGGTCGCCTCGATCTGGCGCACGCCCTCGTAGCCGTGCTTCAGCATGCCCTCGTACCAGCGCGGATTGAGAATGCGGGTGCGGGTTTCCAGCGCTACCTGTTCGCCGAGGGTGCGCACCGTACCGTCGCCACGCGTCTGATCGCCGATGTAGACTGGGACGGATCCGCCCTGAGCCCGCTGGACCGCTCGCCCGATTCCGCCAAGGGTGTCGAAGTAGTGGTCGACCGTGGTCACCCCGACCTCGACAGACTCCAAATTCTGATAGGCCAAGGACACGTCGGACAACATGGACTGCAGCAGGTCGCTCTGACGCTCCGGCTGACCGGAGCGGCCGTAAGCGAAGCACTTGCGTCGGCTGTAGGTCTCGGCAAGCTCGTCCTCGTCGCTCCAAGCTCCACTTTCGATCAATTGATTGACGTTGGAGCCGTAGGCACCGTCAGCGTTGGAGAAGACTCGCAAGGCCGCCGTCTCGAAATCGCAGCCGTGCTCGGCCTGATACGCCAAGGCATGGCGGCGCACGAAGTTCGCCTCATGCGGCTCCTCAGCACTTGCAGCCAGCCAAGCGGCTTCGGCCAGTAGCTTTGTCTGTAACGGCAGTAGGTCGCGGAAGATTCCCGACAGCGTTACGACGACATCGATACGCGGCCTGCCGAGTTCCTCCAGCGACAGCAGTTCGGCACCGCAGAGCCGGCCGTAACCGTCGAAGCGCGGTTTGGCGCCGAGCAATGCCAGGACCTGACCGATCGGCCCGCCCTCGCTCTTGAGATTGTCCGTCCCCCAGAGCACGAAGGCGACAGAGCTGGGCAGCGCATTGCCATCGGCCAGATGGCGGTCCAGCAACCGCTGTGCCTGACGGCGGCCGTCGGCGACGGCGTAGGCGCTGGGAATGCGGAAGGGATCGAAGCCGTGCAGGTTACGCCCGGTCGGCAGAACCTGCGGCGTGCGCAGCAGATCGCCACCCGGAACCGGACGGATATAGCCACCCTCTAGAGCATGCAGCAGGCCACGAATCTCGTGATCACCCTGCATCTTGTCGTTCGCGTCGGCCAGGTCGGACAGCACCGCGATCCGGTCTCGATCTTCGCCGTGGCCGTCGATCCGCGCCGCCTCCTCCGGCGTCCGGCCGGCCAGCAGGGCTGCGACTGCCTCCTGCGACGGGGCGGTCGTGGGCTCCAGTTCGGCCATTGCATAAAGCAACTCGCCGCGCTCCTCGACGCTCGGCGCCTGTCCAACCACATGCAGGCCGTGCGGGATCAGCGACTGTTCGATCTCGCTCAGCTCCTCGTGAAGGCGGCCGATGCGCGAGGTCGCATCGCCGTTCCAGAGGGGCTCGGGCTCAGCCAGGTCGACCTCGGCGGCCTGAGCCTGGATCAGGGCCGCTAGATCCGCCTGCTCCAACTCCGCATCAGGGGGAAGACCACGCCAGTGGTCGAGGGAGGCACGCAGATCGCTCAGTCCCCGGTACAGACCGGCATGAGTGACCGGGGGCGTCATGTAGGTCACCGTCGTCGCAGCGGAGCGACGCTTCGCAATGGTCCCCTCCGAGGGATTGTTGGCGGCGTAGAGATAGAGATTCGGCAGGGCACCGATCAGCCGGTCCGGCCAACAGGCGCCCGACATGCCCGTCTGCTTGCCCGGCATGAACTCCAGGGCGCCATGGGTGCCGAAGTGCAGGACGGCATGGGCGCCGAAGTCCTCTCGGAGCCAGCGGTAGAAGGCGCTGAAGGCGTGCGTCGGTGCGAAGCCCTGCTCGAACAGCAGGCGCATGGGATCGCCCTCGTAGCCGAAGCCCGGCTGGACACCGACGAAAACCTTGCCGAAGTGTGCGCCGAGAACGAAAAGGCTGCGGCCGTCGGTCTGTTGACGGCCGGGCGCCGGTCCCCAGGCCTCCTCGATATCCTTCAGCCAGCGCTCCCGACGGACATGATCGTCGACCGGGATATGGGCCGCCACATTGGCGTCGGCACCATAGAGTTGGGCGTTGCCTTCGAGCAGGTGGCTGCGCAGCGCGTCCACCGAGTCCGGCAGCTCGACGTCGTAACCCTCGTCCCGCATAGCCTGCAACGTGGCGTGCAGCGAGGCGAAGACATCGAGATAGGCTGCCGTGCCGGTCGCGCCGCTGTTGGGCGGGAAGTTGAACAGCACGATGGCCACCTTGCGCTCGGCCACCGCGGCCTTGCGCAGGGCCACGAGCTTCGCCACGCGCGCCGCCAAAGCCTCGGCCCGGTCATGGCAAACGTGCATATCCTGGGCGCCTGCTGCTTCGAAACAACAGTGGCGCTCGCAACCCTGACAGAGTTCGCCGGATCCGGAGGAGCGGCCGCCGAAAACGGCTGCCCCGGTGGCACCGTCCAGCTCCGGGATCGCGATCTGGATGGTCGACTCGACCGGCATGAGGCCGCGGTTGGAGTTGCCCCATTGCTCCAGACTCTGGAACTCGACCGCCTGAGCGGCGACATAGGGCACGTCGAGCGCCGCCAGCATCTCCTCAGCAGCCTCGGCATCGTTGTAGGCCGGCCCGCCGACCAGAGAGAAGCCGGTCAGAGAGACGACGGCATCGACCGTTGGCCGACCGTCACGCAGGAAGAAGGCCTCGATCGCTGGACGCTGGTCGAGCCCGACGGCGAAGGCGGGGACGACCTCAAGCCCCTCAGCCTCCAGCGCAGCGATCGCACCGTCGTAGTGACCGGTATCGCCCGCCAATACGTAGGATCGCATCAGCAGCAGCCCGACCCGACCCTGACGCTGAGCCGGCTTGAGACGGGGTAGCTTTCCAGGCTGCTCCACGATCTGAGCAGCCAAGCGCGGGTGATAGAGCCCAAGGTCTGGATAGTCGAGCGGCGGCTTGGCAGGCAGCGTGCCGCGCAAAGCGCTGCGCGGACCGGCAGCGTAGCGATCCACCAGGAAACGGACCAGTTGCACGACGTTGTGCTCTGAGCCAGCGAGCCAGTACTGCAGAGTCAGGAAGTAGGCCCGCACGTCCTGTGCCGTGCCCGGGATGAAGCGCAGGATCTTCGGGAGCCGGCGCAGCATGGCGACCTGCTTCGCTCCGGCGCTCGCCCCCTTCGCCTCTCCCTTGGTTTTTCCGCCGCGCAGACGCTTGAGCAGCGCCAACATGCCGCCCTGATTGCTGCCGTCCATCGCGAAACGGCCGAGACGCGTCAGCTTGACGATCTCGCTCGCCGAGATGCAGCCCACCATGGCATCGCAGGCTTCGCGGCGCGCCTGCAGATCGGGGAGAATCGCCTGAATGTGCTCCTCGACAAAAAGCATGCAGGCGATGACGATATCGCCCTGCGCGATGTCGGCCTTGCAGCGAGCCAGAGAGTCCGAATCGTTGGCCCAGTCGGTGGCCGCGTGAAAGCCGAACTCCAGTCCCGGAAGGTCGCGCTTAAGCGTTGCGACAGCACGCTCGGCGGCGCTCGCGAGATGTCGGTCCAGCGTCACCAGAACGACGCGCACGGGAATGGAGCCGCCCGACGTGATCGGGGCCTTCGTGGCGCGCGTGGCGCTATTTGCCGAAGTGGGCTTTGGCATCGTAGAGCGTCTCGACAGTGATGGCGGCGATGCTTTGCTGTGCAGCGAAGCGTTCGGTGTTGCGACGCGCCTTCCCGCGCACGAAAAAGGGAATCTTGCCGAGTTCCGACTCGGCCTCGGCAGTCCAGACCGGCGCCACCGGCTCGCTCGTACCGGACGTCTCTTTTTGTGCGGGCTCGCTGTGCGCCGGTGCAGTCTTGTGAGACAGCGAGGGCTCGTCGGTTTCGGTCGTACCGTCGGACCGCTTGCCGCCGTGGCCCAGGTGCGATCCGCCCGCCGCGTCGTTGAACTCGAAGTCCTCGCGGAACATACCGAGCAGGTGCTCTTCCAGCCCCATCATCAAGGGATGGACCCAGCTATCGAAGATCACGTTGGCCCCCTCCCACCCCATTTGAGGGGCGTAGCGGGCCGGGAAATCCTGAACGTGCACCGGCGCCGAGATCACGGCGCAGCCGATGCCGAGGCGCTTGGCGATGTGCCGTTCCATCTGCGTGCCGAGAACCAACTCCGGCTGCAAAGCCTCGATCCGGGCCTCGACCTCCAGGTAATCCTCGGTTATCAGAGCCTCGACCCCGTAGCCTTCCGCGGCCGCTCTGACCTCGCGCGCCATCTCGCGGCTGTAGGTGCCGAGGCCAACAACCTCGAAGCCCAGCTCTTCTTGTGCGATCCGAGCAGCGGCCACGGTGTGACAGCCATCGCCGAAGACGAAAACGCGCTTGCCTGTCAGGTAGGTGGAGTCGATGGAGCGCGACCACCACGGCAAGCGCGATGGGGCGCCGGCCAAAGCCGCACTCGGATCGACGCCAGCCAGCTCCCCGACCTCGGCCAAGAAGTCGCGGGTGGCACCGATACCGATCGGAACGGTCCGGGTGTGGGGCTGACCGAAGGTCCGCTTCAACCAGCTGGCGGCCGTCTGCGCGATTTCCGGATAGAGCACCACGTTGAAATCGGCTTCGCCCAGCCGCGCCAGGTCGGCCGGCGTCGCGTTCAAGGGCGCGACCGTCCGCACCTCGACGCCGATCGACTGCAGCAGCTTCGTCACCTCCAGCACGTCGTCGCGATGGCGAAAGCCCAACGCGGTGGGGCCGAGCAGGTTGCAGCTTGGCCGCGTTCCGGCTTCGCGCTGCGGCCGAACTGTTCCGGGTGCCGGTGCGCTCGGGCCGGCCAGCGTGCGGACCATCTGATAGAAGGTCTCCGCCGCGCCCCAGTTCTCCTTCTTCGAGTAGGAGGGCAGCTCGAGCGGTACGACTGGCACCGACAGCCCCAGGGCCTTGGCCAATCCGCCGGGGTCGTCCTGAATCAGTTCTGCCGTGCAGGAGGCCCCGACCATCAGGGCCTTCGGTTGGAAGCGCTCGACCGCTTCAGCGGCTGCCGTCTTGAAAAGTTCAGCCGTGTCGCTGCCCAGGTCGCGCGCCTGGAAAGTCGTGTAAGTCACCGGCGGCCGGCGGTCGCGCCGCTCGATCATGGTGAACAGCAGATCCGCGTAGGTGTCACCCTGGGGCGCGTGCAACACGTAGTGTACGTCCTGCATGGCCGTCGCGACGCGCATGGCGCCGACATGCGGCGGTCCTTCGTAGGTCCAGACGGTGAGCTGCATGATCCTAGACCTCCAGCTTCGTCCGGCGCACCAGAGGGCGCGCGAAGAGTTCCGCAAGATCGCCGGCCTGCTCGAAGCCTTGGATCGGCGTGAAGACCAGCTCAATCGACCACTTCGTTGTCAGCCCCTCCTGCTCCAGAGGGTTCGCCAAGCCCAGACCGCACACGGTCAGGTCGGGTTGGGCGGCGCGGCAGCGGTCGAGCTGGCGATCGACGTGCTGCCCCTCGCTCAGTTGAACGCCACTGGGCAGAAGCGCGAGCTCCTCGGCCATATGCTGGCGATGCAGATAGGGGGTCCCGACCTCGATCAGCTCCATACCCAGCTCGCGCGCCAGAAAACGGGCGATCGGGATCTCCAGCTGCGAATCCGGGAAGAAGAAGATGCGCTGGCCGGCAAGTCGATCCCGGTAGCGGGCGGTGGCGACACGGGCGCGTTGTTGCGCCGGCGCCGTCACCTCCCGGAACCGCTGTTCCGAGATGCCCCAGGCCTGCGCAGCCGCTTTCAGCCAGGCCGTCGTCCCCTCCACACCCAAGGGGAAAGGCGCAGCCAGACGTTGGACGCCCCGCTCCTCCAGAAGCCGCGACGTCTCTCCCAGGAATGGCTGGCACAGCAGGAACCGAGTGTTCGGCCCGACCGCCGGCAAATCCGTCGAGCGCCGAGGCGGAAGAGCTGAAACCCTCTCGATCCCCAGCGCCCTGAAGGTGCGGAGGAACTGGTCCTCGACCACGTCGGCCAAGGCCCCGACCAGCAGCAACGAAGGTTCGGCGCCGGGCGACTCCGCCGGCAGCTCCGGGACCAGGGCGGCCAGACACATGTCCTCGCCCTGCGTGAAGGTCGTCTCGATACCGCTGCCGCTGTAGTTCAGCACCCTGACATCGGGCATGAACTGCTTGGACAGGCGCTGAGCCGCGCGCGAGAGGTCGAGCTTGATGACCTCCGAAGGGCAGGAGCCGACCAGGAACAGCAACTTGATGTCGGGCCGGCGGGCCAGCAGCCGGGAAACGACCTTGTCCAGTTCGTCGTTGGCGTCGGCCATGCCGGCCAGATCGCGCTCCTCGATGATCGCAGTGCCGAAGCGCGGCTCTGCGAAGATCATCACACCGGCCGCCGACTGCATCAGATGCGCACAGGTTCGCGAGCCGACGATCAGGAAGAAGGCGTCCTGAATCTTGCGATGCAGCCAGATAATGCCGGTGAGGCCGCAGAAGACCTCCCGCTGTCCGCGCTCGCGCAAGACCTCGGGAGCGGCTTCCCCGGGCGCACAGCCGCCCGGCCGAACCGCAGTCTGGAGAGGTAGCGTCTGCGTGGTCATCGGGCCGCCCCCATCGCCGGAGTCGCGGCCTCGGCCGGTACAGGCCCGGACCCTGTCGCGCGCGCTTCGTCGAGACGCGCCATGCGGAGTTTCCAGAGGAACTGAGCAGCGTTGACGACGTAGGCGAGGTAGGCCGCCAGTGCGAGCAGCAGCAGCGCCTCGGAGCCGAGCCAGCCCGTCGCCAAGGCCAGGAGGTAGGCCGTGTGCAGAGCGATGACGCCCATGCTGACCACATCCTCCCAGAAGAAAGGCGCCGCGAAGAGGTACTTGCCGAAGACCTCCTTCTCCCAGATCGCGCCGGTGACCATGATGCTGTAGAGGACCAGCGTCTTGACGACGATGGAGGCATGAGCGGCGGCCAGACCTTCGCCTGTCGCGAGTGTTCGCAGCACCAGGCCGAGCGAGATTAGGAAGATCAGAAACTGCAGCGGCGCAAGAAGGCCCTGGACGAGCGTCCACTTGGAGGCGTCACGTCGCAAACGCTGCTCTGGCGTGTAGAGCGGTGACCGGATCGCCTCGATCCCACGCTTGCGCGATCCGCCGTCTTCCACCCTCGTCCGACCAATATCTTGGCCCATTCGCCGCGTCTCCTTCGTGCCGATCCGCACGTCATCGTTCGCGTTCGAGAGACTCTAAGCCGGCCAATTCGAAAGTGTCAACTCAACTAGACGTTCATATTACTTTACATTGGGCGATTCCCCTACTTACAATGGGGTGACTGGGGTGGCCCGGTCTAGGCCAACTGATCTAGATCAAAAATCAGGCGGATCAGCGAAAGCACGACGGTTTCGATTGAACAGCGTTAAGACTCGTGTTGGGCTTGGTTATGGGAAATTAATCTTGCTCTCGGAGAACGAGAGCGGCCAGGCCCCGGGGAGGACACCATGGGAGCATTGGGCGGACACAGTGAAACCGGTTCAACGTTTCGGCGTCGCGACCGAATTTCGACAAAGCACAACCCAGCAGATAAAAACTACGGTCTCAGCCTTACTGCAGCTAACTCCAGCCAGATAGATCGTTATGATCCCGAAGAGTCCCAGCGGCGCGCCCGGCTCGCCCGAACCATCGAAGGGGAAATCATCCCCAGGTTGAAATTGGCGCACGGTGCGACAGGGCCCGGACAGGCCGAAAACGGCATGCCGGTGGTGCTGGACAACCATCGGGTTCCCAACGCCGCGGACATCGAGGCCTTCACCAAGTTGATCATCGCCCAGGACGCGAGCGTCGCGTTGGCCCATGTCGAGTTGCTGCGTGCGCACGGCCTACCGCTCGATTGCCTCTTCCTGGATCTACTCGCCCCCAGCGCTCAGTTGCTCGGCGACCTCTGGTTAGCTGACGAGTGCAGCTTCATCGACGTGACGATCGGCCTTGCCCGTCTGCAACAAGTGCTGCGCGAACTTAGCCCGCAATTCGATGCCGAGAGCAGCGACGAGGCCCACCCTCGCCGACGAATCCTGCTCATGCCCGCGCCCGGCGAACAGCACGCCTTCGGTCTATCCCTGGTCGAGAACTTTCTGCGCCGCGCCGGTTGGGAGGTCACGGTCTCCTCCACCGACAATACAGCAGTCAGCAAACTTCTGCGCCGCGAGTGGTTCACACTCGTCGGTTTCTCCATGAGTTCTGTTGGGTTGCTTGAAGGCCTACAGTCCTGTATCCGATCGTTGCGTCAAGTGTCCCGCAACCCTGGCATCGCTTTCCTGGTGGGAGGCAGTGCCTTCAACGACCAACCCAGTCTGGTCTCGCGTGTCGGTGCTGATGCGATGGCAGGAGACGGCTGTCTGGCCGTTCAGGAAGCCAATCGCCTGTCGATGCCGCCGTGCGTTTCCGCCGCTACCGCGCCGGCAAGGAGAAGCAGGAAGCAAGATGGAGCCGCGGGTCTCAAACGACAGGGCCGTTCAGTTTAGAACGCCAGAGTCCTCGCTCGAGGGGCTTAATGCCGGATTTGCAGCCGAACTGATCGCGACTGCAGCCGACATAGCTCTGGTCGTCGATCCGGACGGCACCATCCACGACGTCGCCCTGGGGCCCGACTGCGCCAGCTTGGAGACGGCACAGTCCTGGATCGGTCGACCTTGGATCGAAACCGTCACTGTCGAAAGCCGGGCCAAGGTCGAAAGATTGCTCCACGAGGCGCGACATGCCGCCCCGCCACGTTGGCGCGAAATCAATCACATCTACGCACCGGACGATTCCTTTCTTGTGCGCTACGCTGCGCTGCAGGCCGGACCTAACGGACGTATCGTCGCGATCGGACGCGATCAGAGACTCTTGGCCGACGCCCAACAACGTCTGATCGGCTACCAGCAGTCCATGGAGCGGGAATACGCACGCCTGCGACACGCCGAGACACGCTATCGGCTGCTGTTCCAGATCTCCGCTGAAGCCGTCCTGATCGTCGACGCTGCAAACGGTAATGTTGTCGACGTCAATCCGGCCGCGATCGAACTGCTCGGCAGCGGCGAGAAGCGTGTGAACGGAAGACCGCTTCTGGATCTCTTCCGAACGGAGTCTCGACAAGAGGCGGAAACGCTTCTTGCGACGGTTCGCGCGGTGGGAAAAGCCGAGCGCGTCGAGGCCGTCTTGTCTGCGACCGGTCGGCAGATCGCCGTTTCCGCCACACTGTTCCGCCAGGAAAAGACGGTTCATATCCTCGTCCGCTTGGCGCCCCTGGCTGCCTCGCAGGAACCGGAGAGGCGCAGCGAGGATGCAACCCGCGTCAGCCGTGTGATGGAGAACCTGCCCGACGGCTTCGTGGTGACCGACCTTGATCGGAAAATCCTGATGGCCAATGCGGCCTTCCTGGAGATGGCGCAGTTGGTCGGAGATGAGCAAGCGGTCGGTCAGCCTCTCGACCGATGGCTTGGCCGACCCGGCGTGGATCGACAAGTGCTTGCAAAGGCTCTGCGCGAGCATGGCTCGGTCAGCGACTATGCGACGGTGCTGCACAGCGAGTTGGGCACCACCGATGACGTGATGGTCTCCGCCGTCGCCGTCGAGAACGGCGAGGAACCCTGTATGGGTTTCGTTGTGCGCTCCGTCGGACAGCGCGTCGCCAGAAGCTTCAAACCTGCCGACGAGTTGCCTCATTCTGTCGAGCAGTTGACGGAGCTGGTCGGACGTGTGCCGCTGAAGGACCTGGTGCGAGACACCACCGATATTATCGAGCGCCTCTGCGTCGAAGCGGCGCTGAAACTGACCGGCGACAATCGGGCGTCCGCCGCCCAGATGCTGGGCCTCAGCCGTCAAAGCCTCTACGCTAAGCTTCGGCGCTACGGCATCGGCGAGGAAACTGAAGCCGGTTAAAGAGGCTTCCGCGCGCTTTCAAGCCATCTGGAAGCACTCTTGCTTGAGGCTTCCGGGGTTGCCCTGATCCGGGACTCGCTCGCTTCCGTTCCTTCCAGTCTCGTTTGACGGCCTGCGCCCGTCGGCCGACAGGGCGCCACCCGCGGTTCGGAACCTCATGCTCCGGGTCCGGAAATTGACACGCATCAAAAGTGAAGGTTCGAGCCGCCTGACTGTCGCGTTTTCTTGACACTTATTGCCGTCAACACAAAACTACAGTCATGAGTGATCGTGCCATCGAACCTACGGGCCGTCCGCGCGCCTACCCGGCGCCTGCGACGGTGCTCGAACTGCTCAAGCCGATCACTTGGTTCGCGCCCATGTGGGCATTGATGTGCGGCGTCGTCTCCTCCGGCGTGCCCTTGCTCGAACGCTGGTGGGAAATCCTTCTTGGAATTGTTCTGGCTGGCCCTCTGGTCTGCGCCACCAGTCAAGCCGTGAACGACTGGTTCGACCGCCACGTCGATGCCATCAACGAACCCAACCGGCCAATTCCCTCCGGGCGCATTCCGGGCCGTTGGGGTCTCTACATCGCGATCGTCTGGTCGATCCTGTCGCTGATCGTCGCCTGGATCCTGGGTGTCTGGGTGTTTTGGGCTGCCTTGATCGGCCTGCTGCTCGCCTGGGCCTACTCGATGCCGCCCACCCGCTTGAAAATGAACGGCTGGTGGGGGAACGCCGCCTGCGGCTTCGCCTACGAGGGAATCCCCTGGTTCACCGGCGCGGCTCTGATGATGGCGATGGCGCCCGACTGGAAGATCGTCGCACTGGCCGCGCTCTACTCCATCGGCGCCCATGGCATCATGACGCTCAACGACTTCAAGGCGGTCGAGGGCGACCGGCAGATGGGCGTTCGCTCCCTACCCGTCCAGCTCGGTATCGACCGGGCCGCCAAGCTGGCGTGCCTGGTGATGGCGCTCCCTCAGGCCGTCGTTGTCTGGCTGCTGTTCGACTGGGCCCTGCCGGTCTACGCCGCCGCGGTCACGGCTTTGCTGCTCGTGCAACTCGTGCTCATGGTGCGTCTGATCGGCCGTCCCCGCGAAATGGCGCCTTGGTACAACGCGACGGGTACGACGCTTTTCGTCGCCGGCATGCTGATCTGCGCCTTCGCGATCCGCCCCGAGATGGCCGCCCTGACCGGAGGTGCGGGATGAGTGGGATCGCGACATGATGGCCGATGCGACATCCGGGGGTTCGCTCGGCTGGCTCGGGATCTTGCGCCTTGGCCTCGTGCAGACGGCCCTGGGCGCCATCGTCGTCCTGACCACCTCGACCATCAACCGCATCATGGTCGTCGAACTGGCGCTACCGGCGATGCTGCCCGGTGCGTTGGTCGCCCTGCACTACGCTCTACAGGTTCTGCGCCCGCGCTGGGGCTACGGCTCAGACAAGGGTCGACGACGCACCCCCTGGATCGTGGGCGGCATGGCGGCCCTGGCGCTCGGCGGACTGGGTGCGGCCGTGGCGACCGCCTGGATGGGGAGCAACTTGACCGGCGGTCTGTTGCTGGCCATCGGATCCTTCATCCTGATCGGCGGCGGCGTGGGCGCGGCCGGTACGGCTCTGCTGACCCTGCTGGCCACCCAGGTCCACGCGAAGCGGCGTGCCGCTGCGGCGACGCTCGTCTGGATGATGATGATCGCAGGCTTCGTAGTGACGGCGCTGGTCGCCGGCCACTTCCTCGACCCCTTCTCGCCCGCACGTCTGGTCATGGTTTCGGGAACGGTCTCCGCTCTCGCCTTTCTGCTAACCCTGCTAGCGCTGGCCGGCGTCGAGACTCGTGGGTCGCGAGGCACCGAAGCAGCCCCCCCGAGACCGGCGGCGGACGGTAGCTTCCGCGATGCCCTGACGCAGGTTTGGGCCGAGCCGGAAGCGCGGCGTTTCGCCGTCTTCGTCTTCGTCTCGATGCTCGCCTACAGCGCCCAGGATCTGATCCTGGAGCCCTTCGCCGGCACGGTCTTCGGCCTGACTCCGGGTCAGTCGACGCAATTGGCCGGCGTTCAGCATGCAGGGGTCTTCGTCGGCATGCTGCTGGTCGGCATTCTAGGAAGCGCGGCGCGTCAACGGCGGATCGGCTCGCTGCAGAGCTGGATCGTCGGAGGTTGCATCGCCTCCGCGCTGGCGCTGGCCAATCTCGCGCTCGGCGGATTGATCGGCGGCGGCTGGCCTCTGCAGCCCTCTGTCTTTGCGCTGGGTGTCGCCAATGGCGCCTTTGCGGTCGCGGCCATCGGTTCGATGATGAGACTCGCCACCAAGGGCACAGGGGGACGCGAGGGCGTGCGCATGGGCCTCTGGGGGGCCGCCCAAGCTGTCGCCTTCGGGCTGGGCGGCTTTCTCGGAACCGCCGCAATCGATGCCGCACGGCTCCTGATCGACTCCCCGGCAAGTGCCTATGCGACGGTCTTCCTGGCCGAGGGACTGCTGTTCCTTCTTGCCGCACATCTCGCCATCGGCCTCAGCCGCAAGGCCGAGACGGACTTCAAAACGACCGGCGTCAGCATGCCCGCCGCGAGCTAGCAGCGCGAATGGAGAGGAGGTGACCATGACCCAGGTAGAAAGTGTCCCGCCCCGGGCGCAGCCCGAATCTCTCTCTGCTTCCGAAAGCGCGGAGCCCGCAACGCTCTACGACGTCGTCGTCGTCGGAGGTGGACCGGCCGGTGCGACGGCGGCCAGCGAGCTGGCCAAGAACGGACGGTCGGTCGTATTGCTCGACCGGGCCGGACGCATCAAGCCGTGCGGCGGCGCCGTCCCTCCCCGGTTGATTCGAGACTTCGCCATTCCGAACCATCTCTTGAAGGCGCGGATTACCAAGGCGCGGATGATCTCACCGAGCGATCGCGGCGTGGACATGCCGATCGAGGGCGGCTACGTCGGCATGGTCGACCGCTGCGAGTTCGACGAATGGCTGCGCGAGCGCGCCGCGAACGACGGCGCGGAGCGCAGGACGGGCACTTTCGAAGCGTTCGAGCGCGCCGAGGATGGGACGGCGATCGTCTCCTATCGCCCCGGCGGTGAAACGGCAGGTAAAGAGTTGCGTCGTTTGCGCGCCAGACTGGTGATCGCAGCGGACGGCGCCCGCTCGCAGGTCGCTAAGCAGGCCGGTATTCCCAATGCCGAGCGGGTACCCTGCGTCTTCGCCTACCACGAGATCGTCGCCTCGCCGGATCGGGAGTCCGAGAGTTTCGAGAGCGACCGCTGCGACGTCTATTACCAGGGAAAGCTCTCGCCCGACTTCTATGCCTGGGTGTTCCCGCATGGCAACTCGACCAGCATCGGCGTGGGCTCCGCGAACAAAGGGTTCTCCCTGCGCGGCGCCGTCAGCACGCTACGGAACAGTACGGGCATGTCCGAAAATAGGACGATCCGTCGCGAAGGCGCACCCATTCCCCTGAAGCCCCTGAAGCGCTGGGATAACGGTCGCGACGTGATCGCGGCCGGCGATGCGGCAGGCATCGTGGCACCGGCGTCGGGCGAGGGAATCTACTACGCGATGCTGGGCGGCCAGCTTTCGGCTCAGGCGGCGGAACGGGCCTTGGACACGGGCGACGCTCGACAGCTCGCCAGCGCCCGCAAGCAGTTCATGCGCGCCCACGGCCGGGTTTTCTGGATCCTCGGTATCATGCAGAAGTTCTGGTATTCCAGCGACCGGCGTCGCGAGCGCTTCGTCTCGATCTGCCAGGATCCGGACGTTCAGTATCTCACCTGGCAAGCCTACATGGAAAAGAAGCTCGTCAAGGCACGGCCGGGCGCGCATCTGCGAATTTTCCTGAAGGACATGGCGCATCTGCTGCGGGTGGTGTCTCCGTGAACGAGGGACAAGACACTCTGTCCAGTTCCGCCGGCCGCGACCGGAAGCTGCTACCGATCCTCGTGGCCGCCCTGGTCGCCGTTCTGGTTGCCGCGGTGGGCGGCACCATGACCGATCTCGGGCCTTGGTATCAGTCTCTCGAACAGCCGAACTGGCGACCGCCCGACTGGGCCTTCGGTACGATCTGGACCGTCGTTCTGAGTCTGGTGGTTTTGTCTGCGGCGGCCGCTTGGCGCGCCGCCCCGAACCGAGGTGTCCGCGATGCCCTGCTCGTGCTGTTTCTGGCCAACGGCTTTCTCAACATTCTCTGGTCCGTTCTGTTCTTCGCCTTTCGCAGGCCGGACTGGGCCCTCTTCGAAGTTCTTTTCCTCTGGGCCTCGATCGCGGTGCTGATCGCGGTGCTGTGGCGTTTTGCCCGAATGGCCGCCCTATTCCTGGTCCCCTACCTCCTGTGGGTGAGCATTGCAGGTGCTCTGAATCTCGCCATCGTGCGGCTGAACGGGCCGTTCGGTTGACGATAAGAAAACTGAGGAGAGATCGCCATGGCCGTCTGGACGGATATGGAAGGATGCGGCGCCAGCTCGGGACGGGAGACGCGGGCGAGACGCACGCAGAGATCGGTCGCGCGTCCGCTCCTGCGGCTCGAAGACTACTTTGCCGGTCACACTCGTGCCTGGGGCGTCTTCCAGGACCGCTTCGGGAAGCTGAAACGCCAGTTCGAAGTCGAGATTCACGGAGACTGGAACGGCGACGAGCTCCAGCTCACGGAAGACTTCGTCTACGACGACGGTCAGACCGAGCGCCGTATCTGGCGGATACGTTCCGAGGGTCGCAGCGGCTATTGCGGTACGGCCCAGGACGTTGTCGGGCAGGCGCGCGGCCGCGTTACCGGTAACCAGCTGCACTGGCGCTATCGCTTCTCACTGCAGATCGGCGCGCGACGCCTCCTGGTCGACTTCGACGACCGCATGTTTCTGCAGTCCGACGGCAAGCTGATTAATCGTGCCCGGGTGACCAAGTTCGGAGTCCTACTGGGCGAGGCGACGATCATCTTCGCGAAGGACTGAACCTGCTTGCTCTCCGGTAGACGCCGGCATTCCGCCTGACTGACCGATGCCGGACTCTTCACGCCCGGCAAGGAGCGGCGGTCCCCAAGCTCGCAGTTACCCCACCCGCAACGTGCAAGAGCTCGGTGCCGTCGGCTCACCGACGCTAATTTCCAATCCCGAACCGAGACAGAAAAAACGGGCCGCCTTCACGTGATGGAGGAGACGGCCCGAGTGGAGGGTTTCGTACCGACTGGCGACCGGAGGCGATGCGCCCCCGGAGCCCGTCAGTCGTTCAATCCGCTGGTCTGTTGCCTCGGCGGATCCTGGAGGTCGGCAGGCCCCGGCTCACGCAGGCTGGGATAATCGGCCAGCATCTGCGCTCCGAACAGCGGCTTGTAGACGCCCTGGTGACAGGTCGCACAGTTGGCCTTGGGCGCGTCGCCCAGCGGACCGAGCCGGATCTCCGGATAGACCGGGCCGAGAGGCTCCAGATAGTTGACGTTGAGATCGCGCACCATGCGGATGCCGTGCCAGGCAACGGCACGACTGGCCGGCGCCTGCTCCCACGACCCGAAGTTGTTCGAGTTGTGGCAGTAGGTGCAATTGACCCCGAGGGATTCCGAGAAGTGGATCATCAAGCCATAGGTCCACTCGGTCTGCTTGATCGTCCGCTCGTTGCCATGCGGTAGAGCCTCGTCGCCGATCACGCGAATGTTTGCTTCGTCATGGATGAAGGGCCGAAAGATGTCCTGCGGCAGCGAGGTCATGCCGACCTCCGGAGCCGCGATGTTCTGGCCCGCCCGGTCGCCGACCAGACCGCCGGCGTGGAGCGCATCGGGATCGTCGAACCAGATGTTCTCCGGAACCGGTTGACCAGCGTGGCAGGTGTAACAGGTGACGCCGGTCTGGGCGACGTGGTTCGTCCATTGGCTGTTCAGATGCTGCGTCATCTGGATCATTCGACGGGAGACGACCTTGGTGTAGATGTCGTCGCTCGCGAAGTTTCCGTCTTCGGTGTGGCAGTAAGTGCAGCCTTGCTCCGGTGAGACCCATTCGGTCATGGCGGCCATGAGACGGTCGAAGTTACCGGCGTTGAGGTGGCCCAGTGCCTGGACGTTTTCGTAGACCTCGGACGCCAGCGGCCCATCACCCTCTTCCAGAGGCCAGGGTTCGGCCGGAACCTGGCTGGCCTCCAACTGGCGCTCGACCGTGTTGGCGTTGAGCACCACCTCTTGCCCAGTCCCGCGATAACCGCGCTGCGACGTCTCGGTAGCGATCGGCGCCGCGAAGAAGGCCAGGATCACCAACAGGCCGACAATCGCGATGGCGAAGCGGGTCAGGAAAGGCGGGATAGTGAGGGTCATTGGGCTGCTCCCGTCGTCAGGGCCGGATCCGGCACCGTCGGATAGACCTCCGGATACATCGGGGCGAAGTCATGCTTGACGGCCCAGAGGTACCAGTTGTCGACCACCGTTCCGGTCAGAAGGATGCCGATCCCGCCGGTCAGGGTCGTCAGCACCGCGAACCACCAGGCCCAGCGGTGGATGGACTCCATCGTCGCGTTGAAGCCCATGGTCCAGCGCCAGAACAGTCCGGCCCGCTCCGAAGCTGTGCCGCGATCGACGATCTGATCCAGCTCACGGTCGCCGCCTAAGCGGGAGACCGCCAGGATCGTCGCGCCGTGCATGGCGAAGAGCAGCGTCGACCCGTAGAGGAAAACGATCGAGAGCGCGTGGAAGGGATTGTAGAAAAGGTTGCCGTAGCGGATGGAGAAGGCCGCCGTCCAGTCCAGATGCGGGAAGATGCCGAAGGGCACCGCCTCGCCCCAGTTGCCCATCAACACGGGCCGGATAAGGCCGAGAACCAGATAGAGCCAGATCGCGGAGGCGAAGGCCCAAGCGACGTGGGTACCCATGCCCAGCTCGATGGCGCGGCGGTAGGTGCGGATCCACCAGAGAATGATGGAGGCCGTCAGGAAGAAGCCGGCCAGCAACCACCAGCCACCCTGATTGAGCGGCGGCAGGCTCAAGCCGTAGGAGGGCGGCGGCGGCTCAAGCGCCAGCCAGAAGAGCTGCCGCACGAACTGCACCGGGTCCCAACCCACCGAGGCCCACATGTTCAGTCCGATAATCTCGATGGCGATGAAGCCGCAGATCAGTGAGGCGACGCCGAACCAGCCGAGATAGATCGGGCCGATCTGAGCGTTCCCGATGCGGCCGATCAGATGGTTGAAACCAGGTGTTCCACGCCGCGGCCAGAAGCTCTCGTCGATCGGGACTCCCGCTTCCGCCGGTCCGCGCACCTGGGTCTGCGTGAAGAGATTCTGATACTCAGCCATGCTTCGGACCTCCTACGACCAGACCGGCAAGTCGAGCCACCAGTTCCACCATTCCGGCCAGCCACGGGTCCAGAAAGGTCCGCTGATAACGATGCAGACGGCACTCCAGAAGCCGGCGTTGAGCGCCAGGAAAAGGCCGAGGCGATGAATACCCAACGTGCCGACGGAGTAGCCGATGAAGTCCCGGAAGAAGGTGTCCTCGTGCTCCGGCGTCTTCACCGGTTCGCCCTTGGCCGGGTTCGCGGCCGAGAGAACCAGGGACCCGTGCAGCGCCAGGGCCAGGGTCGTCGTGAAGAAGAAGGTCACGGCGAGCATGTGCGCCGGGTTGTAGTGGAAGTGCAGATATTGATAGCCGACGTTCGAAACCCAATCGAGGTGGCTGAAGATGCCGTAGGGGAAACCGTGGCCCCAGGCGCCCAGCAGAACCGGGCGAACGACGACCAGACTGACGTAGGCGAGAATGGCGAAGCTGAAGGCCACCGGAACGTGCAACCCGATGCCGAGTTTTCGGCAGATCTCCACTTGGCGTAAGGCCCAGGAGACAAAGGCGCCGATTGCGCAAATCGTGATCAGTTGCCAGAAGCCGCCCTCCTTCAAGGGCGCGAAACCGAGCCCGTACGACAGATCTGGCGGAGCGATGTTGATCGTCCAGGGGTTCCAGGTTGGGCCGATCGCCGCAGCATAGAAGATCAGGGCCGTGCCCAAGGCCGAGAAGAAGATCGTCGTGACGCCGAAGAAGCCGACGTAGAAAGGACCGACCCAGAAGTCGAAGAGATCTCCTCCGACCAGCGTCCCGCCCCGCACGCGGTACTTTCGTTCAAAACTCAGCATGGCCATTGGTCGAGATCTCCAAAAGTCTCACCGTCCCGGACCGGTGACGGAAAGCCGTCCTCGTCGAATGACAAGCACGCCTTCCGCCACCGCCAGGGTCGATGCCCGGCGTCCGTCTAGGAACGCAGAGGATCGTCCGACGGCAGAGCCGACATCTGGGAGACGGCACCCGCCGCACCCGTCGGACCTTCCAACCAGTTGAACCTGTCGGTGCTGAGCAGGATGAAGTGAATCAGCAACGCCAGGATGAACAGGAAGGTAAAGAGAGCGACCAGCGTGCGACGCGGGTCGAAGATCATCCAGATTCTCCACATCTCTCGTCTCTCCCTATCCGATCAGCGTGAGAGCCTGCAGCGCAATATCCTTCGCACCGTCAAGCATGGCTGCATCGGTATAGCCGCCCGGTCCTGGCAGCCAAGGACGCCACAACCAGGCAAGGATGTGCGCCAGCACGGCAATTCCGGTGAAGATCACGAAGCTCTTCACGAAGATGCCGTGAAACTCCTGGGCCTCGTCTTCGTTGAGACCGGTCAGGGAACGTTCTGACATGAACGCAGCCTCCACTCACATGGCCTTGCGGCCGCTGCCGTACCCATCCCGTACGGCTGGGATCGGCACAGTTCATGACCCAAGAACGACGGGATGAACTGCAACCGTCTCTTCACCCGGCATCAGCCGAGCGGTTTCGAAGCCTCGTCGTCACGTCATGAAGACGAAAGGCAGAACCCGGTTCGCGGCGGCCTTCGCCTCACCGAAGATCGACCCCCGACCGCGCAGCTCCGTCAGACCCGGGCGCCACGCGCGCGGCAGCAACCGCGCGAGAACGGCGATGGTCAGAAAAATCGGGAAGCTGATCGCGAAGTAGAGCCAGAATTCGTAGCTTCCCGAGGTCCGGCGGCGGGTGCGTGCGTGACACGACGAAGCCTCCTGGCCGTGCCGTCGGTCGTGAGCGTGGTCGCCATGGCGAAGAGCGAAATCGGACATCTGCGTCACTCCGCTGAGAGGCAGGTGAACGGCTCGAACCACCAAGCGGAACGAACCTTCCTGTTACGGCGAAAGCGACCGCCTCTCGTCGCCCCGCCGTTAAAAGAGTCCCCAAAGAGCGTCGTACTCATGCCGCCCGCCCCTCCTGCTTGCTCTGCTGCGCCTGCAGATGAGCGAGCGTGACCTCCGAACCGCCGGCCCGACGGGCAGCCGCTTCGGCGCCGTCGCGCAGACCCTTCGCGAAGGAGATGCGTGTCAGGATCGGATGCGCGGCCACCAGCTCGTCGAGTGCCGCCTGCGCCTCGGGCTGCCAGGGAAGCTCGCGATGCAGCCGCGCCGGCGTTGGCTCGACCCGGTCCAACTCCGTACCCAGCGGCAGGATATGGAACAGAGCGTCGAACAGCTGGTTGCAGACTTCCTGAACCAGATAGGTGGCTCCGGCGTAGCCCATGAAGGGCGTGCCGGTATGACGCCGGACGATCGCGCCGGGGAAGGAAGCCGGCAGATACATCGCGCGTGCGCCGATCTCCGCGAGATACATGCGTTCGTTGTAGCTGCCGAAGAGAATCAGCGGCGTCTTCGTCCGGATCGCCTCGCGCACCGCGGCGTTATCCGGCTTCACGCCGGCCGACCGCCGAAACGAGAAGGTACAGGGCAGACCGAGTTCCACCTCCAGGAAGTTCCGCAGGCCGCGTTCGTAGGTCTCGTTTGCGACGATCGCGAAACTCGCGGTACCGAAGAAGTCCTGGGTTACCGACCGCCAGAGATCCCAAATCGGTTTGATCGTGGTGTGCTTCTCGCGGGCGATGAAGGGTTCCGGATCGAGCCCCGTCAGTTCCCCGAGCGCGCGCAGGAACTTGGTCGTCGAATGCAGACCGATGGGCGCCTGCAAATAGGGCTTGCCCAGCGCCTCGCAGAGCAGCCGTCCGAATTCGCGGTAGAGGCAGATGTTGACGTCCGCATCGACCAGTCGCCCGACATCCTTCAGATGGCTGCCCAAGGGGAAGACGAGATTGATCTCGCAGCCGATCCCCTCGACCAGCCGTCGGATCTCGGCCAGATCGCTCGGCATGTTGAACATGCCGTAGGCCGGGCCGAGGATGTTGACGCGCGGCTTGGCGCCCTCGGGCCGCTTGCTCTCCTTCGGCAGCTTGCCTTTGCGCAGCCCGAACTCTGTCCACAGCCAGTTCATCGCGCGATCGGCGCTCTGCCACTGGTCCTCATCGATGGTGCGCGGCAGGAAGCGACGAATGCCGGTCCCCTCAGGCGTGACCCCGCCGCCGATCATCTCGGCGATCGAACCGGTCACCACCACCGCCGGCTGGTTGGGGTCGAGCGTCTCGTGGGCGCGCTTCATCGCACCCTCGGTCCCCTTCTGGCCCAGTTCGTCCTCCGCCAGACCGGTCACGACGATCGGCAGTTCGTGGGGCGGCAAGGCATCGGTGTAGTGCAGGACGGAGGTGACCGGCAGATTCTCGCAGCCGACCGGGCCGTCGATGATGCACTGCAGACCCTTGATGGCCGTAAAGACGTAGACCGACCCCCAGTAGCCGCCCGCGCGGTCGTGGTCGAGCACTAGCATGCGCCGGCCTCCTTCGCGGACTGCGCCTTGAGCGGTTTGGCCGCTTGGGGCTTGGCGACCGGCCTAGCTGGCGCTGCCGGCTCCACCGGAAGCTCTTCCCAGATACCGGCGGCATGACCCGTCCCGACCCCGGCGAAGAAGTCGTCCATCTCCGCAAAGCGGGCCTTGTTGCCCAGGGCCGCGTTGACCACCTGGCCCAGCGACCCGGCACCGGCCGGCCCCATCAGCGGTCGGGCCGAAATCAGGTTGGTGAAGTACAGGGCAGGCACCGCCCGCTCCTTGGCCTTCTGAACCACCGGCGTGGTCCCGATCGCCAGGTCGGGTTGGAACTCGGCGAAGGCCGCAAGATCGTCCTCCAGGGAGGCGCGGTAGGTCACCGCGACGCCGCGGCTCTCCAGCCACTCGCGATCCGGGTCGGACCAGAGTGTGCGCGGGCAGGCCGTTCCCACGTAGCGGACATCGGCGCCGCTTTCGATCAGCAGCCGCGCCACGATCAACTCCGACCCCTCGTAACCGGACAGCGTGATACGTCCATCGATCGGTGCGCTTGCCAGGGCCGCCCGCGTGGCCGGCAGGAACTGGGCCTTGGCGGCATCGATCTGCTTCTCCGCGACGTTGCAGGCCTTGCCGATTGTCTCGAGCCAAGCGGCCGTGCCGTCGACGCCCACGGGCGCCGAGCCGACGACCGGACGGCCGGCCGCGTCGAACTCCCGCACCGAGGCGGTGTAGAAAGGATGGATCGCGGCGACCGCGGCGCAGTCGAGCGCGGCGTAGAGTTCGCGCCACTCCCGGGTCGGCACGGTCGGCCCCGTGGCAAGACCCAAGGGCTGTAACAGTGCGGCCAGTGTGACGGGGTCGGCAGGGAACATCTCGCCGAGCAGCGTCACCGTCGGTGCCTCGCTGGCACCGCCGCGCGGGCTTGCGACCGGCCCCTGCTCCGCTTCCGTCCGGGCGTAATTCAGCATCGCACCGGCCAGCACGTCCTTCGCCTCGGCATGGGTCGGCACGCCGAAGCCGGGCACGTCGATCCCGATGATCCGGACGCCGTTGATCTCTTTCGGCAGGAGCTGCAGCGGTACGCCGGATGCCGTCGGCACGCAGAGGTTGGTCACGACGACCGTGTCGTAGAGCTCGGGATCGGCCAACTCATGGACCGCCTCGCGGATGTCTTCGAAGAGCTTTCCCGTGACCAGCGTTTCCGAATTGAAAGGCACATAGCCGACGGTGCGGCGCGCACCGTAGAAATGCGACGTGAAGGTCAGCCCATAGACGCAGCAGGCCGAGCCGGACAGCACCGTAGCCGTGCGCCGCATCCGCAAGCCCACGCGCAGGGATCCGAAAGCCGGGCACATGGATTGCGGCTGGTCGTGCGGTCCCGTCGGATAGTCCTTCGCGTAGCGCTCCAGAGTCTCCGACTTACCCGCTTGCGCCGCAGCAGCCTTCAACTTGTCCTTCCCGGCGTGACACCCCAGACCATCCGTCTTGGTCGCCGCAAGATCGATGTCAGGCGCCACGCGGCCAGCCGGCGACGCACCCTGCGTCTTCGGCGCCGGCCCGCCTGCGTCCGGCGTAAACGTCATCGGCAAATCTGTGATCTTGCGTGTCATTCGAGATCCCTCCGCCTTACTCAGACCTCGTCGTAGACCACTTCGAGAGACGGCTTGTTCGCCACCGCTCCACCGCACATGTCTTCCAGGGTCGCCGGTTCGAGCACGACATCGCGACCCGTTTCAGCGGCCGAGAAGAGCGCCAGTAAACCGTCCTGATCGAGCGGCGCCGGCTCGCGCGGCGGCGCTTCCGCAACGTTCTTCGCCAATTCTTCGAACAGCCCGCCCCACTCCCCGCCGGGATAGCCAACGATCTGGTAGTTGGCCGACTTGCGGCGAATGTCCTCGTGTGCCGGGATCGACGCGAGCACGGGAATGCCCACCGCACTGGCGAAGGCTTTGGCCTCGCCGGTTCCGTCGTCCTTGTTCACGACCAGACCGGCGACGCCGACGTTGCCGCCCAGCTTGCGGAAGTACTCAGTCGCCGAGCAGACGTTGTTGGCGACGTAGAGCGACTGAAGATCGTTGGAGCCGACGACGATCACCTTCTGGCACATGTCCCGCGCAATCGGCAGACCGAAGCCGCCGCAGACGACGTCGCCGAGGAAGTCGAGCAGAACGAAGTCGAAGCCCCAGTCGTGGAAGCCGAGCTTCTCCAGAGTCTCGAAACCGTGGATGATACCGCGCCCTCCGCAGCCGCGCCCGACCTCGGGGCCGCCGAGTTCCATGGCGTAGACGCCATCTCTTTTGAAGCAGACATCGCCGATCTGCACCTGCTCGCCGGCAGAGGTCTTCTTCGAGGAGGTTTCGATGATCGTGGGACAGGCCTTGCCGCCGAACAGAAGCGACGTGGTATCCGACTTCGGGTCACAGCCGATCAGCAGCACTTTCTTGCCCTGCTGAGCCATCATGTAGCTCAGATTCGAAAGCGTGAAGGACTTGCCGATTCCGCCCTTCCCGTAGATTGCGATGATCTGCGTTTCCTTCGTCACCGGACCGCTGCTGGGAGCCTCCGGCTCGATAGCCGCCTCCTCGCGCAACCGCCGATGCATCTCAGCCGAGGCATCGGCCGGCGCTTCACGCGCCGCTTCGGTTGCACCGGTTTTCGTAGTCTCAGGGGTCGCCGTCATGAGCGCTCACTCCAATCCAGAATCATTTTCAGACAGGACGGATCTTCGAAGGCTGTTCGGTAGGCTGTCTCGGCGGCAGCGGCAGGCTCGCAATGGGTGATCAGACCGGCCAGCGAGAGTTTGCCGTCGTCGATCAGGTCCTTGGCGGCCAGCAGATCGGGGCGCTTCCATTCGGCCGCGACGCGCAGACGGGCCTCGCGCAAGAAGGCTGGTGGAAAGGCGAAGCTGAGCGGCTGGCTGTAGAAGCCGGCAAGCACGATCTCGCCACCGGGCGCGAGCTTGCCGATCAGACGGTCGAGCAACCCCTCGGCGCCGCTGACATCGTAGATCGCGCTGTAGCCGGAGGCCTCGTCCGTCGCCGGATCGACGACATCGTAACCGTCCGCTCCGTCGCGCCGGTCGGAATTCACTTCCCAAACGGTCGGACGACCGCCTTGGGCGCAGGTGATCCGCGCGAGAAGGCGACCGAGAACGCCATGACCGACGATTAGGTTCGGGAGTTGGCTCCCGCCGGCAATGGCGTGATAGGCGGTGGCCGCCAGAGCGAGCAGCGTCCCCTCCTCGGCCAGGTCGTCGCCTAGCGGGACCGTCTTGTCACCCGCCACCACCAGACGCGCGGCAGCACCTCCGAAAAGCCCCCGGACGTCGCGGTAGGCGTTGGTGCCCGGCACGTAGACGCGCTCGCCGACCGAGCGACCAGAGTCACGTCCCGCTTCGATCACCCGACCGACCGACTCGTATCCGGGAACCAGCGGATATCCCATGCCCGGAAAGGACGGCATCTTCCCGCTGTAGAGCAGGCGTTCCGTGCCGGTACTGATACCGGACCATTCCGTCTGAACGACGATGTCGCCAACCGCAGGATCGTTCAGGCCGACGCGATCCAGCGCTAGCTCTTTCGGTTCCCTCAGTACGACTGCCGTCGTTTCCATTGTGCCCTTCATCTCCCGACAGTAGCGGCGCCTCTGTCAGGGCGGCTTGACCGTCTGTGTAAGCGTAACTTTACGAACATATATGTCAAGCTTACATTACACATCGGCCGTCAACTTTGAGCTATCGCAATCGACACCCCTACGCCGCTCAGTTGCGGAGCCCCCTCTCAGCCGGCCCTCGCCGAACGACGGGAATCCCTCACGTCTCCGCCACCAGCAGCCTGACCAGCAGGGGCCGAGAGGTCGCGACCAACCGGCTCCGCCGGAACCCGGCCTCAGACAACAGGGCTTTCAGCTCTTCCGGATAGCGGGGCCGGCCGCTGCCCATGGCCAGGAGATAGAATCCGAAGTAGGCGGCCCCGGCCGGCTCAGCGCCCGATGCCCCGCTCATCGGTTCGGCCACGAGCAAACGACCGCCGTCGGGCAAGGCCGCGCGCACCGACTTCAGAAGCGCCAACGCGGAGTCGTCGTCGTGGTCATGGACGATCCGTACGAGCGAGACGACATCGGCGCCGCGCGGCAGGGGGTCCCGGTGAAAGTCGCCACCGGTCGTCGTCGCACGGTCGCTCAGGCCTGCCGCTTCGAAGGCGGAGTCGGCGCGCGCCGCCACCGCCGGCAGATCGAACAAGCGCAGTCGCAGGTGCGGCCAGCGCCGCGCAGCGGCCTGGAGGAACGTTCCCTGCCCGCCCCCGACATCCAGAAGGCAGCGGTGTCGCGCGAGCGGATAGGCGTTCAGTACCTCCTCCGCGATCATCGCCTGGGAGGCAGACATGAGATCGGAATAGCCTGCGGCTCCTCCCGGTGCCACGCGCCCCGGATCGGGGCTTCCGGCGTAGGCCCAGAAACGCTGCAAACGCGTCTCGCCGACTTGCCCGCGCAGAAGCGCGACGGGGTCGCTCAGATCCTCGTAGAGCAAGGCATGATGCGCGACCATCTCGGCGACCCCGCCGTTACCCAGCAGCGCGGCGCCGTGCGGCCCAAGGCCGTACCGCCCGCCGCTGCGCTTCTGAAGAAGCTTCAGGGCCAAGGCCGCCTCCAGAAGGCGACGAGTCTCCGCTTCGCTCAACGCCAGTCGCGGCGCCAGTTGGGCGACTGTCTGCGGCGAACCGGCCAGCTTCTCGAACAGCTGAAGGCGGACGCAGGCCAACAGGATCTGCGAGTAGATGAAACCGCCGCAGAGATCGAACAAAGCGGCGGCACGGCGCCGCGCGATCGGTCGCGTCAAGGGGAAAGTCGCGGCCCAACGTTGAAACCTGGCACTGGCCAGCAGCCCATCGCGCCACTCCAGCCAACGGTCTCGCAGGGTCGGCGTCATACCACCGGATTCATTTGCGCCGAGCAGCTCGCCCGGCGCTCGCTCGTGCGGTTGAAAGACCTCAGGCAACGCTCGCCGGAACCAGCCGCTTCGGCGTCAAGCGCTTGGCCTGAAGCAAGACCAACTGCCGCAGCTCCGACGCTCCCGGCGCGGCCGGGATCGAGTCGACCGCCTCGCCCAACAACTGCTGCAGGCGGGCACAGGCGCCTTCCAGTCCGAACTCCGCGACCGCGGTCGGACGCCCGAGGGCCTCGTCCTGACCGACAGGCTTGCCGAGTTCTTCAGGCGTACAGATCGCGTCGCGCAGATCGTCTGCGACCTGATAGGCCTCTCCCAACCGGTCTCCCAAGGTCCGCCAGGGACCGGGGTCGGCACCTGCGGAAACAGCACCCGCCACGCTGGCGGCAACGAAAAGCGCCCCGGTCTTGGCCCTCTGATAGCGACCGAGATCCGGATCGGGCTCGCTCTCCCAGGCCTGTCCTGCAACCAGACCGCCCGGCGTTCCGACAGAACGCGCCACCGTTACGGTCAAGGCCGGCAGCCTATGAGGCATCGCCGCACCGGCAAGAGCCAGGCACTCGAAAGCCATGACGATCAAGGCATCGCCTGCCAGGACACCTAGTGGTTCGCCGTAGACGGCGTGTACCGTCGGCTTGCCTCGGCGCAAATCGGCATCGTCGAAGCAGGGCAGATCGTCATGCACCAGGGATGCGCAATGCAGCAGCTCGATCGCCGCCGCCGCGGCATCGCTGAGGGCCGGTGTATCGTCGCCGCAGGCCTTCGCCACCGCGAGACAGAGTTGCGGACGGACCCTTGCGCCCCCAGGGAAGACCGCATGTCGCAGTGCAGACGCCAACTTCGGAGGTGCGGTATCTACCTCCGCGCGCACAAGGGCCCCGTTCAAGGCTTGTTCGATTCGCGTGGCAGCATCCATTCCAGCCTCCTCGGCAAAAGGACACTGTCAGGTTAACTTGTCGTTTTAAACTGTCAAGTTTACTGTACAGTCATATCTCTCTTTGTTCGAGGTTGCCCAAGGAGCGCCTAAAGGATGACCGCTCTCACCATCGGACCGGCACGCCTCATCGGACCGGCACGCCACGTCACGGCGGAGCGCATCGTCGTCGTCGGTGCGGGGATGGGCGGGCTGGCCGCAGCGATCGCGGCGGCGGGACAAGGTTTGCAAGTGACCCTTGTCGAGCGGGCGGAGACGCCCGGCGGCAAGATGCGCCAAGTAAAGGCCGGGAACGCTCTGCTGGATGGCGGCCCGACGGTCTTCACCATGAAATGGGTTTTCGACAGGCTCTTCGCGGAAGCAGGGACCGCTCTGGAAGATCGCTTGGAACTGGAGCGCGCGGAGACCCTGGCACGCCATGGATGGAGCGACGGCAGCCGCCTCGACCTCTTCGCTGACCCAGCCCGTAACGACGCTGCGATCGGAGCCTTCGCTGGCGCCTCCGAAGCGAAAGGGTTTCAAGCCTTTTGCCGGGATGCCAAGCGGATCTACGAGACGCTGAAAGACAGCTACATCGCCGCTCAGCGCCCCGGCCCGCTGGAACTGACCCGCAGAGCCGGCATTCCAGACCTAGCGGCGATCAAGCCCTTCTCGAGCCTCTGGAGCGCTCTCGGTGGCTACTTCCGGGACCCGCGGCTGCGCCAGCTCTTCGGGCGCTACGCGACCTATTGCGGCAGCTCTCCCTTCGATGCTCCGGCCACGCTGATGCTCGTCGCCCATGTGGAACTGGAGGGGCTGTGGCGGATCAAGGGCGGCATGCATCGTCTGGCCAGGACTATGAGCAAACTGGCAGCAGAACGCGGTGTATCGCTGCGCTACGAATGCGAGGTCGCAAAGATCCTTGTGGAACGCGGCCGCGCCTGCGGGGTCGAGCTGACCGACGGCGAAAGGCTGCAGGCCGACGCCGTAATCTTCAACGGCGATGCCTCGGCTCTCTCGTCGGGAAGCCTCGGCCGAGCCGCGGAACGTTCCGTCCCGAAGCTGCCGAGCGACAAACGCTCTCTCTCGGCCGTCGTCTGGACGCTGCTCGGACGGTCCCGCGACTTTCCCCTGCTGCATCACAACGTCTTCTTCTCGGACGCTTACCGGGCCGAGTTCGATGACATCTTCAAGCGAAACCGACTGCCGGAGCAGCCGACCGTCTATCTCTGCGCGCAAGATCGCGGAGAGAGCGGTCACTCTCCGCGGGACGACGAGTCTCTTTATCTTTTGGTCAATGCGCCGCCGCGCGCTGACCAGCGTCCTTTCAGCCCCGAGGAGATCGAGACATGCGCGGAGCGCGCCTTCGCCCTGCTGCAGCGATGCGGCCTGGAGGTCGAGCAGAGGCCGGACACGACGCTGGCGACCACGCCGAACGACTTTCACCGGCTGTTCCCAGCGACGGGGGGAGCCCTCTACGGACGCGCGTCGCACGGCTGGTCGGCGAGCTTCCAGCGCGCGGGCGCGCGCTCGAAACTGCCGGGCCTCTATCTGGCAGGGGGCAGCGTACATCCGGGCCCGGGAGTCCCGATGGCGGCCCTGTCGGGCCGACTGGCCGTGGAGTGCCTGCTGGCGGACTCGACTTCGCGACGCCGGTCAGCCCCGGCGGGTATCGCTGGTGGTACCTGGACGCGCTCAGCGACGACGGCCACCACGGACTGACGATCATCGCCTTCATCGGCAGCGTCTTCTCGCCCTACTACGCCTGGTCGGGGCGCAAAGCCCCCGAAGACCATGTCTGTCTGAACGTGGCGCTCTACGGCCCGCGCGCCCGTTGGGCCATGACCGAACGCGGGCACCGCACGCTCGACCGCGACACCGATCGCCTGACGATCGGTCCCTCGGCGCTGCAGTGGGACGGCGACCGCCTGACCGTCGAGATCGACGAAATCGCGGTTCCGCTGCCACGACGGATCCGAGGCCGCGTGCGGCTGATCCCCGAAAGTCTGTCCCATCGCCCATTCGTCCTGGACGGTCAGGAGCGCCATCGCTGGTGGCCGCTCGCCCCTGTCAGCCGGATCGAGGTGGAGTTGGACAGACCGGCGCTCCGTTGGTCCGGCCCGGCCTACCTGGACAGCAACGCCGGCGAGGAAGCTCTGGAGACCGCCTTCCGTTTCTGGACCTGGTCGCGCGCGGCACACAAGGAGGGGGCCACCGTCGCCTACGACGCGCAGCGCCGCGACGGCAGCGATATCTTCCTGGGTCTGGACTTCGATCGTCGCGGACAGGTCAGAGAGATCGAACTTCCGCCTCCAACACGGCTGCAATCCGGCCTGTGGGGCGTTCGCAGAGCCGCTCGCTGCGACCGAGGCGACGTCCAGCTCATGCGGACCTTCGAGGACGCGCCCTTCTACACCCGCTCGCAACTCTCGGGCCGGCTCTGCGGCCGGCAGGTCGCGGCGGTGCACGAGAGTCTCGACCTCGACCGCTTCGCAATGCCTTTGGTCAAGCTGATGCTGCCGTTTCGCATGCCGAGGCGATCCGGCTGAAGCCCGGTCGAGCCGGCGGCTAGCTGCCGCGGCCTTCTCCGGCGTCGCGAAGACTCTTGGACAGCTTTTCGGCCTCGCGCTTCTTTTTGAGCTTCTTCAATTGATACAGCTCCCAGAAGCCCCAGGCGAAAACCAGGCCTGGCAGGAGAATCAGTTCGAAGAGTTTCAGACCCGTGCCGCTCATGAGTCAGGCCTCCGCCCGCTGGCCTGCCGTTGGATTGAGTTGCACCATTCTGTAGTTGAGCGCAAAGGCGAGCGCGGACCAGCAGAGGTAAGGGACAAGCAACAGCGCCGCCCCGGTGTCGAACTGAGCGAAGACCGCGATGTTGACGGCAACGGCGAGCCACAGAAGTCCGGCATCGAGCAGGGCGAGGCGCATGTTCCGCAAACCGAAGAAAGCCGCCGACCAGAAGGCGTTGAACGCGAGCTGCAGTAGATAGACGACAACGGCCGAGGTCTCGAAGCCAACCTTCTGCCAGACCAGCCAGCCCGCGAAAGCGTTCATAGCGTAGAGCAGCATCCAAACCGGGCCGAACAGCCAGTTCGGCGGCACCCAGCTCGGCTTGCGCAAGTCCCGGTACCAAGCGCCCGGCTGGAAGATCGCACCGCTTAGGGCGACCAGGAAGTTCACGGCGATGAAACCGAGAAGAGCAAGGTTCAAGGGGTCGGTCAGCGTCTCGATCACGGCGTGTCCAGCGTATGACTGTGAAGTCGGCCGATGCTAGACTTGGAGCAGAACACGCGAGCTGCAAGCCGTTTTACCGATCTGGCGGAGGGCGGCGGCGCCCCCTACTACCCCCATATCGGCCCCGCGTCAGCTCTGACGCAGCGGCGTCGGCGCTCCAGATGGCTCCGCTACGTCGGTCTGTATCGCTCGCTCGCGTTTCTCGAGCCGGGCCAATATCTCCAGGCCGACCCCGATGTTCGCCCCCACCTGCCACCAGGAATGTCCAGTGCCGACCGTCCGGCAGTGAAGCGGTGCGTTGGAGACCGCGTCCACCAGATAAGCGGCCTCGGCCAGGGGGGCATGGGCCTCCGCCCTGGCCGACATCACCGCCGATGCCAGGGCACGCCACAGCAAAGCCTTCTGTCGGCTGCGCGCGACCACCGCGCGCGACGAAACGGAGTCATGGCCGCGCCGGGCCACTTCCCGGCCGATCTCGGCGTAGAGATAGCGGGCGGCGTAAATGCCGGGCCGGCAGGCGGCCGGCAATCCGGCAATGCCGGGACCGGCCCGCAGGTAAAGAGCCTCGGCCGCGTCCAGCAGCCGCGCGACGATCTCGCCGAGCGCTGTCTCGAAGGACGGCGCGGCGAGCCACCTGTCCGGATCCAGTCCAGCCTCGCGCAGCCAGATCCGCGGCAGGTAGAGCCGGCCTGCCCGCGCGTCCTCACCCACATCTCGGGCGATGTTGGTCAGCTGCATGGCGACCCCCAGGTCGCAGGCACGGCTAACGGCTTCTGGAGAGCGTGCCCCCATCAAGAGAGCCATCATCGCACCGACGGACCCGGCGACCCGAACCCCGTAGGCTTGCAGGTCGCTCAGAGTCTCGTAGCGGCGCCCTTCCGCGTCCCACGCGAAGCCTTCGATCAAGGCCTCCGGCAGAACCCGAGGGATCGCGTAGCGCTCGACCACCTCGGTAAAGGCGCGGTCGACCGCAACGTTCTCGGGTCGGCCGTCATAGACTGCGTCCAGCCGGGCCCGCAAACGCGCCACGGCAGCCAGACCGCAGCCTCCAGCCTGCTCGTCGACCGCATCGTCGGCCAGGCGACAGAAGGCGTAGAGCGCATAGGAGGGTTCGCGCACCTTCGCCGGCAGCAGCAAGGACGCCAGATAGAAGGACTTCGAACCGTTTCGGATCAAACTGCGGCAGGCGGTCCGGTCGGCCGCACGGGCCAGCATCGGGCGAAACCCGGGTTCAGACCAGTGCGTCTGCATTGGGAACCACCTCATCGAGAATTCTTGCGGAAGAGAGAACGCCGGGCAGACCCGCGCCCGGATGGGTGCCGGCGCCGACGATGTAAAGACGCTCGATATCCTCGCTGGCGTTGTGCGGCCGGAACCAGGCCGACTGAGTCAGCCGCGGCTCCATGCCGAAGCCGGCGCCCTTGTAGCTGAGAAGCCGGGTCTCGAAATCTGCCGGCGTCATCATGCGCTGGCTGACCACCGACTTGCGCAACCCCGGCAAAAGCGTCTCTTCCAGATGGGCCTCGATCCTGCGGCGATAGGACTCGGCCGCTTCGCTCCAATCCGTCCCGCTGTCCAGATGCGGCACCGGCGACAGGACGTAGAAGGCGTCGCAACCCTGCGGCGCCAGCGAGGGGTCGGTCGCCGTCGGGCGGTGCAGATAGAGGCTGAAGTCGTCGCTCAAGGTCTTGTTGCGGAAGATATCGCGGATCAGGCCGCGATAGCGCGGCCCCAGCAGGATCGTATGATGAAGCACCTCGTCGTAGCGACGGTCGGTCCCGAAGTACCAGACGAAAAGGCCGTTCGAGTAGGAGGCGCGCTCCAGGCTGCGGTCGCGCCAGCGCTTCCGCGCAGCCTGCGGCAGCAAGTGCTTATAGGTCCACGCCGTGTCGGCGTTGGAGACGACGACATCGGCTGCGATGATCTCTCCGTCCGCCAGACGCACGCCCGTCGCGCGGCGGCCATCCAGAAGGATTCTGGCGACTTCGGCATTACATCGGATGCGGTTCCCCTGCCCTGCGATCAACCCGGCCAAGCCGCGTACCAGCATGTTGGTGCCGCCCATGGCGAAGTGGACGCCCCACTTGCGTTCCAGGTGGTTGATCAAGGTGTAGACCGAGGTGACCGAGAAGGGGTTGCCGCCGACCAACAGGGGATGAAAGCTGAAGACCACTCGCAGCCGGGGGTCGCGCAGGTACTTCGCCACCATACCGTAGACCGAGCGGTGACCGCCCAGCCTCACCAGATCCGGCAGGACGCGCAGCATGTCGGACAAGCGCCCGAAGGGCACGTGGCCCAATTCCTCGAAGCCGATGCGAAAGACCGTCTCCGTCTCGCGCTGAAAGCGCTCGTAGCCCGCAACGTCATCGGGCGAAAAGCGCGCGACCTCCGCCCGCATCCGATCCGGGTCGCCGCAGTAGTCGAAGTGCGAACCGTCGTGAAAGCGGATGCGATAGAAGGGATCCATAGCCCGCAGCGTGACATCGTCGGCGAAGCGCTTGCCGCAGAGTGTCCAAAGATCCTCGAACAGGAAAGGCGCGGTGACGATGGTCGGGCCGGCGTCGAACACGAAACCGTCCTGGCGAAAGACGGAGGCCCGGCCGCCCGGCGCATCGAGCTTCTCCAGCACCGTTACGCGATAACCGCGCGCACCGAGCCGAACGGCCGCCGCCAGCCCACCGAAACCGCTGCCGATGACGACGGCATGCGGCCGACCATCCGGCCCTTTTTCCGACCTGTCGACGGGCAGTGTCCCACCGCGTCCGCTGATGTCCATCACGCGCATGACGCGAGTCTAACAGGCGCAGCGTCAAGACGTCACTACATAAAAATCGTCAAAATAAATTGACAGTGATGGAAGGCAGAAGGCCACGGGCATGCGCCACCTCCAGAATCGCTTCGGCGGTGCCCTCGGGGTCCTCTTCGTGGGCGAGATGCCCCAAACCTTCGAAGAGACGCAACTCCGCGCCCGGCACCTGCTCCGCGATCTGCCGGGCCTGATAGGGCCGGATGGCCCGATCCTCGCCGCCGACGAGCAGCGACAAAGGCACCTTCAGACTTGGTAGATCCCGGCGTAGGGACAGCAGGTCCCAACCCGCCATCATGCCCAGGGCCCCGGCGACATGGACCGGGTTTCGGGCAAGCCGGCCGTAAAGGTCGATCCCGCGTGGCTTCAAGGTGGATCCGGTCCCGGCGATGAGACGCCGCACGCTTCGCTCGTCCGCGCGGGCCGAGAAGACGCGCGGGACGATGGGGTTCCAGACAGCCAGCTTGACGGTCGGCGCGAACCAGGGACTTGAGGCACCCGGATAGGGCAGCAAGGCCCCGTTTAGGGCGATCAGAGCGGCCGGCGCGATCTGATCCTTGAGACACATCTGTGCCAGGATCGCGGCGCCGGCCGAATGCCCTGCGACCAGTTGGGGGGAGAGATCGAGCTGCCGCAGCAGCGCCTGAAGCCCGCGCGCCATGGCCGGCAGCGACAGGCCCCGAAGCGGCGGCAGGTCGGTGAAGCCATGTCCCGGCAGATCGGGAATCACGCAGATGAAATGCCGGGCCAGCAGCGGCGCCAGCGTCTCGAAGGAGTGGCTGGACGCCCCGGTTCCGTGAACCAGCAGCAGGACCGGTGTCTCCTCCCCCGTCGCCTCGGGTCCCAGCACCTGCACATGCCAGCGCAGTCGCCCTGCCCGCACGAAGCGGCTAGCTCCGCGATTGGGCCAGTCCCGCCCGTCGCTCTCCCATCTCAGGCGTTCACCGAACATCGGCCTCGGTCCCGTCCCGCCGACCTCGCCCAAATCCCAAAAGGGCCGGTCGTCCGGTACAATTCAAACTCCTGGATCGGACCAACACAAGCCCAGCCCCTCAACTCTGACGCCAACGCCTTATCTGCCGAGTGTCGCGCGCACGGCCGCGTCGAGCTTGCGCGCATCGGCCTGAGGCAAGGGAAGGTAGAGCGCCTGCATGAGCGCGGCGAGCGAGCGGGCCTTCTCGTTCGGTCGCGGAGAGGTGTCGATCAGCAAAGCCGTCAGTCGTTGGGCGGCGAGTCGCCGGGCCGCCGCCTCGGCATCGGCTCGGGCCTGAGGGCGTCCAGGCTGGCCGTCCCGGGCGATGTTGGCCTGGCCATCGGTCAGGAAGACGAGCAACGGGGTAATACCTCGTCTACGGAGATCGAGGCCGAGCGCAGCCGCCGCGTCGATGCCCGCAGCCAGAGGGGTTCCGCCGCCGCCGGGCAAGCCCGACAGGGCCCGTTTGGTCCGCACCAGCGAACGGGTCGGCGGCAGCAGAAGATCGGCGCTGTCGCCGCGAAAGGCCAGCAGCGCAACCTGATCCCGGCGCACGTAGCAGTCGGCCAGCAGCAGTTCGACGGCGCCCTTGGCCTCGGCGAGACGATTGAAGGCCGTGGACCCGGAGGCATCGACCGCGAAGACCGTTGCCGTCTCGCTTCTCTGCTTGAAGCGCGTGACCCGGAAGTCCTCCGACCGGATCGCGATACGGTCCGCCCGCTCCGCCTCGCGAGCACGCCGGAGCCGCTGCCAGGGGGCTGCGGCCCGCAAGGTCTCGACGAGATTCAAGCGCACTCCCGGCCTCGGCCGACCCGCCTGCGCCCCGATCGGGCGGCCTCGGCGCAGCGACTGCTTGGCCGCCCCGGCAGCACCGGATGTCTGAGCGCCGCGCGGTCCCTGCCCCGCCAGCTTGAGCCGGTCGAGCAGTCCCTTGGGAATCGCGGCGGCCGTGGCTTCCAGCACGCGATCGGACAGCTCCGGCTCTTCGCTCCGGCCGGGTTCCTCGTTCGCGTCCTCCGGAGCCGACCCGCCCTGACTCTCACTCGGCGACGGCGGTTCCTTTCCAGCCTCAGGGCTGTCGGTGTCTTCCGGAGGTGGCGCCGGCAACCGTGTTGCCCGATGCGCGAGCACGAGGGCGGCCGCCGTCTCGATGTCGGCATCTTCCACCGTCGTCCGGCCAGCGAGGGCCGCTACGGCACGGGCCGCCCTCAGGGCGCGCAAGGGCGCCCGCAAAGAGACGATGCCAAAGGCATCGGCTGTTCCGCAGAGTAGCTCGAGCCCCCGCTCCCCCGCATCGACGCTCGGCAGGAGATCGCGCGCCGCCGCGACGCCGCCTCCGTCCCAAGGCAAATCCGTCAGATCGCGAGGCGAAAGTCGCTCGAGATCGAGGTAGAAGCCGAGACGTTCACTCAGGACCGCAGGAGTGGCCTCTTCGGCGATACCTTCATCCTCGGCGACGACGCCGAAGCGCGTCGGCAAGCGGGCGGCCAGCCCGTCCCGCTCCAGAGCTACCTCGCCGCTGTCGAGGGTCACTGCGATTCGCGCGGCGGCAGAGGGCGACAGCCGTTCGGCCATGGCCAGGACGAGCACGCCGCCGTCGGCCTCCGCGAGCAGGCCCTTCTCGGCAACCGGCTTACCGCTTCGCAAGGTCGCCGTCAGATCCAGCCCACCGATCAGACGGTCGTCCGACACGCCGGCCGGCACCCGGCGGATCGGATCCTCGGTCGGCAAAAGACGTCGCAACAGCTCCATCCAGCCGGCGCGAACCGGGCCGGCCGGTGCACGCAGCACCACTCCACCGAGGCCGCAAGGATCAACTGCGAAGAGCGCGGCAACCAACCCCGCGACATACCAAGTCTGGGCGCCGACGGTTGAGTCTTCGGCTGAAGGACCGTCACCGGAGTTGGACGCCGCCCGACCGGGCAGGCCCGACTCCGGTATGCCCGCATCTGGCAGGATCGCGTCAGGCAGCGAAGACCTCCCCCAAGGCGCGATCCACCCGGACACCCGAACCGGCTTCGTCCAGCGGGTCGCGGCGCAGGCGGTGGCGTAGAGCGGAGGGTGCGATCCGGCGCAGGTGGTCGTCCGAGACCTCCTTCTTGCCTTCCAAGGCCGCGAGCGCCCGTGCCGCCCGCACCAGGGTCAACTCGCCCCGCAGACCGTCGGTGCCGAGCGCCATGCAAAGCGTCGCAGCCCGGCGATAGGCCGCCTCCGACACCTCGACGTCTTGCAGTTTCTTCCGGGCCGAAAGCAGGCGGCGACGCAGCTTCTCGCTCTCCTTCGCCCAGGTCTCGCAGAAGACGGCAGGATCGCGCTCGAAGCTGTCGCGACGGCGCACCACCTCGATGCGTGTATCCAGGTCTTCGGGGGTGGTGACCTCGACCGACAAGCCGAAACGGTCGAGCAACTGGGGACGAAGCTCTCCCTCCTCCGGATTTCCGGAACCGATCAGCACGAAGCGCGCCGGGTGCCGAACGGAGAGGCCTTCCCGCTCGACCAGATTCTCACCGGAGGCGGCGACGTCCAGCAGCAGATCGACGATGTGGTCCTCCAGCAGGTTGACTTCGTCGATATAGAGAAAGCCGCGATTGGCACGTGCCAGCAGGCCCGGCTCGAAGGCCTTTTCGCCATGGGCCAACGCGCGCTCCAGGTCGAGTGCGCCGACCACCCGATCCTCCGTCACGCCAAGCGGTAGGTCGACGACGGGAACCGGCACCTTGGCCGTCTTCAGTTTGACGCGCTCGTGTCCATGGGTCGGGTCGGCCGGCTCGCAGAGATGGCAAAGACCCTGCGGCGTCGCAGGGTCGCAGCCGTAGGGGCAACCGAGCAGGACCTGCTGTTCGGGCAACAGCGCCGCGAGGGCGCGTATCGTCGTGGACTTGCCGGTGCCACGATCCCCGAAGACGAGCACGCCCCCGATGCCGGGATCGATTGCGGCGATCAACAGGGCCTGCCGCATCTCCTCCTGTCCGACGATCGCCGGAAAAGGGAAAGCCAACCGCTTCGAAGCAGAACTCATGGGGTTCGCGCTCGCCCGTTGTGGCTCATCTGCCAAGCTCCCCGGCAGCCGACCGCTGCCTACACCGCCGCCAAGCCTCGTCTCTCAATCGTCAGCACACTGAAAACCTATACTTTCTATCTTCGGTTACCAACCTCGGCTTGCCGGGATCGCCGCAAGCTTGGATCAGGCCCGCAGTTTCAGGCGGATGTAGTCCTCCAGGCAGCGTACGGCGTCGGAAGTTGCATCGGGTGCGCGGTAGAGAATCAACTCGACACTCGGAAGGCTCGGCAAACCCTCGGCACGCCCGACCTCCCGGACGTCGGAGGTCACGGTACTGCGCGCGACCACGGATACCGCGAGGCCCGACATGACCGCGGCATAGAGGCCACCGATACTCGCGCTCTCGCACACCACCTTCCATTGTCGTCCCGACCGCTCGAGCGCATCCAACGCCATGGTGCGATAGAGATTGCCGGCGGGGAGCATAGCGAGCGGTAGAGGGCTGCGGGCGGCGGCATCGAGGCCGAGGCCGGAGATCCAGACAAGCTGTTCGTCACGCACCCGGCTGCCGCCCGCCATGAAAGGTTGGCGCGTGACCAGCGCGATATCGATCTCGCCGCGCCCCAGGTCTTCCAGCAAGCGGTGGCTGAGACGGCAGCGCAGCTCGATCTGGACTTCGGGAAAGGTCCTGCCGAACTCGCCCAGCACAGAGGGAAGAAGGTAGGAGGCATAGAGGTCCGGAGTCCCGAGGCGCACCGTGCCGACGACGGGAGGCTGGTCGAGACGTGCCTTCATCTCGTCCTGCATGCGCAGAATACCCCGCGCGTAACCGAGCGCCACTTCGCCCGTCGCCGTCAGCATCAACCGGCGCCCCTGCCGTTCGAAGAGTTTGCAGGAAAGCTGTTGCTCCAACTTGCGAAGATGTTGACTGACGGCGGATTGGGTCAGGGAGAGCTGACGCGCCGCTGCCGTCGCGCCTCCGTGATCGACCACAGCGGTCAAGGTGCGCAACAGAACCGGATCGACGTCGTAGCGCATAACATAAGAATTCCTAATGAAATACAGTTCTAAACATTATTTCCGCTTCTGTATCCATTCGGCTAGCTTTTTCGTCGCCGCTAGCGAAACCGGACAAGAGCGAAGCAGATGCCGCAGCCCCAATCGGACGTCGAACGAGCCGGCCGAGGCGGCGCCTGGATCCGCCGAGATATCGCCCTGGAACGCGTGACCCTGACTCTCGACGCGGAAGTCCGTGAGGAACTCCTGGGCGTCGTGGCGCATCTCCGGCATCGTCCGCTGCCGACAATCCTGCTCTCACCCTCGGACTTCGCGTTGCCGGCGAGCCGCCGCCTGGCCGCGGAGATCCGCCACCTGCTGACCGACGGCCCGCGCTTCTGCCTGGTCGACCGGCTGCCGATTGAGGAGATCAGCGCCGAAGAAGCCAAGGCCTGCTACTGGCTCCTGTCGTCGCTGGTCCGCCGGCCCGTCGCCCAAAAGCTCGACGGCACCATGATCTACGACGTCCGGGACACCGGCTTGAAAGCCGATCCCGGCTCCGGCGTGCGACCGGACAAGACGAACATCGACCTGACCTTCCACAACGACAACGCCTACAACGCCTGCATGCCCGAGGTGGTGGGGTTGCTCTGCCTGAAGACCGCACGCAGCGGCGGCCGCAGCCGGGTGATGAGTTTCGACACCGCCCATCAGGCGCTGCTCGAGCGCGCGCCCCAGGTCGTACCGCGTCTCTACGAACCCTTCTGGTTCGACCGGCAACGCGAACACCGCGACGACGAAGAGCCGACCTTCGCCGCACCGATCTTCGTCAAGGCGGGCGAGGAAGTTCAGGCGCGACTGGGACTGCACCAAGTCCGCAACGCCTATGCGATGCGTGGCGAAGAACTGGACCGGGAGGGTCGGGAGGCCATCGTCGCCCTCGAGGAGGTCTTCGCGGATCCCGACCTGCAGTTCGACTTCGCCATGGAGGCAGGTCAGATACAGTTCGTCCACAACCTGACCGTCGGTCACAGCCGCACGCAGTTCGAGGACTTCGCCGCACCGGAGCAGCGCCGGCATCTCGTGAGGCTTTGGCTTCGCGACAGCGGCGACAGGTCGTACCCGGGGTGAGCGGCAGCATGACCGCAACGCCGCAGGAGGCAACAGGCCAAGCCCGGTCCGGCCTGCTGAACATCCAAGGCGTATCGAAGCACTTCGGAGGCGTGAAGGCGGTCGACGACTGCTCCCTGTCCATCGCCGCCGGCACGATCACGGCCATTATCGGTCCGAACGGGGCCGGCAAATCGACCCTGATGAATCTGATCGGCGGCCTCTACAGACCCGACAGTGGGCGGATCCTGTTCGACAGCGCCGATGTGACCGCCCTGCCGCCCCATCTGCGGGCCAGACGCGGACTGATGCGCACCTTTCAGATCTCCCGAGAGCTTGCCCAGCTGACGGTCCTCGAAAATGTCCTGCTGGCCGGCCAAGGGGGCCGCATCGAAACGCCTTTCGCCGCCTTTCTGATACCGCGAAAGGTCGAGCGGGAGGAACGCCGGCTCGCGCGACGCGCAAAGGAACTGCTTGAGCGCGTCGGCTTGTTCCGACTGGCCGACATGCCGGCCGCCGGCCTTTCGGGAGGGCAGAAGAAACTACTGGAACTCGCCCGAGCGCTGATGCTCGAACCGAAACTGATCCTTCTGGACGAACCGGCGGCCGGCGTCAGCCCACCCATGGTGCGCGAACTGGCCCGCACGATCCGCGAGCTGCGCGACGAAGGCATCACGATCGGCCTGATCGAGCACGATATGGAGCTGGTCGCCGAACTGGCCGATCGAGTCGAGGTGTTGGCCGAAGGCCGTAACCTGACGAGTGGCACTTTCCACGAAGTGACGCGCGACTCACGGGTGGTTGAAGCCTACCTTGGGGGTGTGGCGTGACTCCGGCTGCCTCCAAATCCGTCGCCCCCAATTGCGCCGCCCCAGATCTCGTCATGCCGCTCGCCGTCCGCGACCTGCGGGTCGGCTACGGCGCTGGCGACATCCTGAAGGGCGTGAGCTTCGACGTTCCGCCGGGCGCGATCTTCACCGTCGTCGGACCGAACGGATCGGGCAAGTCGACGCTGATCAAATCCATCGCAGGTCTGGTGCCGGCGCGAGAGGGCACCATACATCTGCTCGGCGACGACATCACCGCACTCCTCGCGAACCAGAGGGTGAACTCCGGCCTCGCCTACGTTCCGCAAGAACACAACGTCTTTCGTAACATGACGGTCGGCGAGAATCTCAAACTCGCGACCGAATTCCTGCAGGCCGACCGCGTGGCAACCACGACGCAACGCGAGAAGGTGCTGGAGATGTTTCCGGACGTGGCCGAGCGGCTGCAGCTACAGGCGGGAAATCTCAGCGGCGGGCAACGTCAGATGCTCGCCTTCGCCTGCGCGCTCATGGCGAATCCCGAGCTTCTGTTGCTGGACGAACCCTCCGCAGGACTGTCACCCAAATTCGTCGAACAGATCTTCGCCGCCGTGCAGACGGTGCGGGACTCAGGCGTCACCATCTTCATGATCGAGCAGAACGTCGCAGCGTCCCTGCCCTTCTCCGATACCGCCCTGGTGCTGGTCGCCGGCGAGGTACGGCTTATCACAACCGCCGACTCTCTGCTTGCCGACCACGATCTGCACCAACTCTACCTGGGCCGCGCGGCATGATCGCACAGCTCGCGATCAACGGCCTGATCACCGGGATGATCGTGGCGCTGCCGGCGGTCGCGCTCACCCTGATCTTCTCGATCCTCAAGTTTCCCAATTTCGCGATCGGCGGCATGCTGACAGCTGGCGCCTACCTGGCCTGGGCCTTCAACTCGCTCGCCGGCCTGCCGCTGCTGGCTGCGGCCACCGCGGCCGTTTTCGCCTTCGCGGCAATCATGGTCGCAAGCGACAAGCTGGTCTTCCGGCCCTTGCGCGACCGTGGGCCGATCACCCTGCTGGTCGCCTCGATGGGACTGTCCTTCATCCTCGAGAACGTCTGCCGTCTGTTCTTCGGAAACCTGGCCCGCAATTTCGACATCCCGATCGAACGGCCCTATCGGATCGCCGGCTTGCGGATCAATCCGGAGCAGATCACCACCGCCATCGTGACCTTGCTGGCCATGGCGGCGGTCTATCTGCTGCTGCGCCACAGCCCGCTCGGGCGCGCCATGCGCGCCGTGGCCGACAACCCGTCGCTGGCGGCGGCGCGCGGTATCGACCGCGACCGCACGATCATGTGGACCTGGATCCTGGCCGCCGCTCTGACCGTTATCGCCGGCGTGCTGATCGGCATGGACCGGGCGATCGATCCGATGATGGGCTGGAGCTACATCATCACGATCTTCGCGGCGGCGATTCTCGGCGGCTTGGGCAGCCCGGTGGGCGCGGTCCTGGGGGCGCTCGCGGTCGGGCTCGTCCAGGAACTCTCCATCCTCGTCATCGAGCCCCAGTACCGACAAGCCGTCAGCTTCGTCGCTATCGCGTTGCTGCTCCTCTTCCGCCCGCAAGGCCTATTGGGCCAGGCAAGGATCGCACGATGATCGCCTATCTCGTCACCATCCTCACCCTGGTCAGTATCGCCGCGATCCTCGCGCTCGCCCTCAATCTCCAATGGGGCCTCTGCGGTATGGTCAACTTCGGGATCGTGGGTTTCTTCGCTCTGGGCGCCTACACCGCCGCGCTGCTTGCCATGGCCGGGGCCGGGCCAGTGGCAGCGACCTTCGGCGCGATCGCGATCTGCGCCGCTGCGGGAGCCTTAGTCGCGCTGCTGTCGCTCCGTCTGTCCGAAGAATACCTCGCCATCGTGACCTTGGGATTCGGCGAGATCGTTCGCCTGGTCTCGCTGAACGAGGCCTGGCTGACCGGCGGCGCCCTGGGCCTGCCCGGTATTCCCCGCCCCTTCTTCGATCTGGTTCCCGCCGGGTCTTACGAGGTCTATTTTCTCGGGCTCTGCCTGCTGGTCCTGCTCGGCGTCTTCCTCGGCCTCGAACGCCTGACGCGCTCGCCCTTCGGACGCCTGGTCCGCTCGGTGCGCGAGGACAGCGTTGTTGCGGCGACACTGGGCAAGAACGTGGTGCGTACCCGCATGATCGCCTTCGCCATCGGCAGCGGCGTCACCGCAATCGCCGGCGCCCTGCATGCCTTCTTCTTCAGCTACATCGACCCCAGCCAGTTCACTCCGATCGTTTCCGCCTACGCCTTCATGGCAGTGATAGCCGGAGGCCGCGGCAGCAATCGCGGCATCCTTCTCGGTGCCTGCACCGTCATGGTCCTGCTGGAGGGCAGCCGGTTCCTCAAGGACTTCATCGAGGTTCTGGATTCCGATCAACTCGCCGCCGTACGCCTGATCCTGATCGGCCTGGGCCTCATTCTCTTCTTGATCTTCTACCCGCAGGGTTTCGGCCGGGAGCCGCGCCTGAAGGCCGGCCGCCTACTCGACGAGCCGGACGCCCCGCATCCCACTTCGACACAACCTGGAGACCCGAATGGCCCGAGTCAGTCCCGTCCCGTCTTCCGCGCTGCCGCCCCGAACCGCTGAAATCTTCGAGGCCTACGCCAGCTCCTACGGCCCCTTCCGCAATCAGGTCGAGGTGATGGCGCACGTGCCGGCGGCCGTCGAGCACATCCCGGCGCTTCTAATGGACCTGAAGCGCCAGAAATCCGTGCCTTGGCGCTACATCGAGCTGGCCATCGTCGTCGTCTCGAAATTGAACGAATGTGAGTACTGCGTCGCGCATCACGCCCCCGTTCTGGAGGTCGAAGGCATTTCGCAAGCCGGCATCGCGCGTATCCTGGACTACGACGACCATCCTGAACTGGATGAGGCCGACCGGGTCGTGATCGAATACGCGACCCAAGTCACACAGACGCCGCAGCGGATCCGAGACCGCATGTTCGAGCGGCTGCGGGTGCACTTCACCGAAGCGCAGATCGTCGAGCTGACCCTGCGTATCGCCCTTTGCGGTTTCTTCAACCGCTTCAACGACGCGCTGATGATCCAGATGGAGGCCGAGGCCGAACCGGCCTGACCTTCACCGCGAACCAGCCCCCGCGACGACTAGGAGCCGACGGAGAGCGGCCCGAAAGAGAAGACTTCAAAGCGAACAGGGTTTCACGAGGAGACTGCAACGATGTCCAAGACCAAACGACCTGTCCGAACCTCCATCACCCGACGCCGCGCGCTTCAGGGCATGGGCGCCCTGGCCGGAGCCGCCGTGGCGGCACCCTGGGTCCGCCCGGCTTCCGCCAACGAGCCGATCCCCATCGGCATGGTCATCCCCTTCACCGGTGCGACCGGCGCCTACGGTCCGGAAATGGAGAAGGCCGCGCGTCTCGTCGTCAAGCAGATCAACGAAGCCGGCGGCCTGCTGGGCGGTCGTAAGATCGATCTGGTCATCGAAGACTCCGAGAGCATTCCAACAGCTGGCGTCGCCGCCACCAAGAAGCTGCTGGAGGTGAACCGGGTCGAGGCCATCATCGGCTACTGGGGCAGCCCGATCGCCATGGCCTCCAAGCAACTGATCCTCGATGCCGGCAAGGTCATGATGGTGTCCTGCGCGGCCGACGCCGTGACCCAGGAGCCCCACGGCGGCCACATCTGGCGGTTCCAGGCCAAAAGCACCCAGTGGGGACCGGCCGGCGCCAAGATCATGCAGCAGAACGGCCAGAACAAAGTCGCCGTGCTGGCGCAGCAGAACCCCTTCGTGATCTCGATGGTCGCGCCCTTCCGCGCGGAGATCGAGCGCAACGGCGGAGAGGTCGTGAAGGAGGTAGTCTACAACCCCGACCAGCCGTCCTACCGTGCGGAGGTCGAGGAGGTCTTCGGAATGGAGCCGGACGGCGTTTTCATCCCGGGCCTGCTCACCGACTTCAGCTCGATCGTGAAGGAGTACTACCGCGCCGGCTTCACGACCCCGATCACCTCCCTGTCGATTGCCGCAGACGCGAACGGCAAGTTCCTGGAGAACGTCGGAGCCGAGATCGCGGAAGGGGTTCACCACTTCCAACCCGCACCGCCGATCGACAGCGAGAACTACAAGCGCTTCCTTTCGGAGATGGGAGAGTCGGACGACACGGTCTTCCTCTTTGCCGGAAACGCCTACGACCAGATGTCGATGACAGCACTGGCGATCGAAAAAGCAGGCACGACCGATGGGAAAGTCTGGACCAAAGAGATCATGGGTCTCGCCAATCCAGGCGGCGTAAAGACGATGGACCCGCTCGAAGCGCTGGATCTCATGCGCAGCGGCGAGGACATCGACTTCATTGGCGCTGGATCGGACTGCGACTTCGACGATCAGGGCGACCAGGTGAACCGGCATTTCCTACATCGCGTCATCCGCAACGGTGAGAACGTGAAGGTACAGGTCATCACCTGACCCGAGGCGGACCGTCGAGCGGTTCCGGCGACCGCTCGACGGTCTCCTTCGCCACCAGGTGTTCATCACGGGATGTCAGGACATTAGCGGCCAAAGCAGAGCGGCAAAGCCCAAGAGAAAAGTCGCGATCCGCAAAACGAGCGGAAGTGTCCCACGAAGATGACCGACCAGCGCCAGGGTCACGGCCAGGATGCCGAAGACCGCAAGGGACAGCGAAACAGCGATCCCCTGCCAGCTTCCCTCCAGGATCAAACTGGGATTCATCGCGAAGGCGAACGGGAGCACGAAAGCGGGCCAGCCGAACTTCATGGCGGCCAGGGCGGTGCGCATCGGGCCGCCGCCGCTGAGACTGGCGGCCGCGAAGGCCGCGATGGCGACGGGGGGCGTGATCATGCTCATCATGCCGAAGTAGAGCACGAACATATGCGCCGAGGTCGGATGGATCCCCAGACCGATCAGGGCCGGTGCGACCAGGGCGGCCAGCAGCACGTAGACGGCGACCGTGGGCATCCCCATGCCGAGCACGATCGAGACCAGGGCGGCCAAGGCCAGCAGAAAAAGAACCTCGTCACGCGCGAAGCCGACGAGATAGGCTGTAAGGCCGAAGCTGAGGCCGGTTTCGTTCAGGACTCCGATAACGATGCCGGCTGCTCCGGTAATCACCAGGATGCCGGACAGACTGGCGCCACCTTGAACCAGCGCAGCAAGCAGAGCGCGCGGCCGCAACAAACCGCGCGCCCTCGGCATCAGCGGCGCAATCAGCACCAACGCCAGGGTCGCGAACAACCCGGCGGTCGCCGGCTGGTAGTTGCCTGCGAAGAGCGCCCAGATGAGCGTCGCGAAGGGAACCAGAAACAACCAGCCCGCTCTGAATGTCGGAACCACGCGCGGGCGCTCCTCGGCGGCGAGCCCGACGATGCCGTCGCGCGCCGCCGTCAGATCGGCTTGCATGAAGATGGCGATGTAGTAAAGCAGCGCCGGTATCAGGGCGGCCACGACCACATCGGCGTAGGGTACTTCCAGGAACTCGGCCATCAGGAAGGCCGCCGCCCCCATGACCGGCGGGGTCAATTGTCCACCGGTCGAGGCGACGGCCTCGATCCCGCCGGCCGTCTCCCGACGAAAGCCGGCGCGGCGCATCAGGGGAATGGTGACCACGCCCGTGGTGGCAACGTTCGACACCGCACTGCCGGAAATCGATCCGAACAGCGAGGAGCCCAAGATCGCGATCTTCGCCGAACCACCGCGAAAACCGCCCATCGTGGCCGTCGCCAGATCGGTGAAAAAGGCGGCCCCACCGAAGTGATCCAGCAGACGCCCGAAGGCGACGAAGACGACCACTACAGTCGCCGCAATGGCGAGCGGGGTGCCGAGGACGCCGCCCGTGTCCAGCGCGAGCTGAGCCGCCAGCCGATCCGGAGAAACCGGAAGGGCCTGGAGCTGACCGGGAAGGTCAGCACCCCAGAGCCCATAGGCACCGAAGGCGAGAACGATCGCGGTCAGCGGCCAGCCAGCCACCCTAACCAGGGCGAGCAACAGCGTCACCAGGATCGCGAGTGCGACGAGGCGGGCCGAGGCCGGATTGATCGCCGCCGCCAAAGAGAGATCGGGATAGGTCAGAGCCAGCCAGACCCCGCCGCAAAGAGACAGGCCTGCCAGAGCCCCGTCGAGAAGCCGGGCGGCCTGTACCGGCAGGCGGCTCCGGCGCCTGACGAGAAAGGTATGGGCGACGGCCAGGGCCAGCGCGAGCGCAAGAAACTGTTCCGTGTAGACGGCCAGACGCAGCATGCGCGGTACGCCCGCGGCCCAGGCCATGGCGAGGGCAACGAGCGCCAGAGCCAGCCCCCCGGACAGGGCAGCCGCGACCCGTTCGATCCGCGTCTCGCTGTCGGGGCTTACTCCGGCCAGAGCCCTGCCTCGCGATAGAAGCGGATCGCGCCGGGATGGAAGGTCGAACCCTCGACCTGAACCGCCATTTTCGCCGGATCGAACCGACGGAACGATCCGTGGCTTTCGATCAGGGCCGGCTTGTTCGCAGCCAGTGCCTTGACGACCGCATAGACGGTATCCGGGTCCGCGTCGGCATGGGTCAGCAGCGCGTACTGGTAGCCGATCAGATCCACCGCTTCGGCGATCTCCGGCAAGCGTTCGACCGGTTCGACCCGGCCTACATAGCTGCCGGGCAAGGCGGCAGCCACCCGAGCGGCGGCGGCTTCGCCGGAAATTACGGAGATGAAGCGTACCGGCCGTTGCGCGTTGGTCTGGCGCACCACGCCCGATCCAGGCGCCAGCATCACGCCCGCGACGCTGCCCTGTGCCAGAAGCTTCGCGCCCTCCACGAAATTCGGCACGGGGACGCCGTCAAGCTCCTCAACATCGATACCAGCGGCATCGAAGACGGCCTGCTGCATCACGCCGACCAATCTCTGCCGCGCATAGCCGACTGGGAAGGGGCGCCCCTTCAGGTCTTCGAGACTGCGGATGTCGCTATCGGCCGCCACCATGATCCCCACCTCGAAGGGCTGCAGCAGGGCCGCGACCCGCAGGTTGGGATTGGGCTGGCCGTCGAAGTTACCGCTGCCCTGAGTTGCGAAGACCGCCTCGAAAGCATTGGAGGTCGCGAAGTCGATATCGCCTCGGTTCAGGGCCGGGATGAAGACGGACGAGCCGCCTTGACCGACTGCGCGCAGAGTCAGGTCGCTGTTCGCGCTGGCGACCTGAGCAACGCCCGCCGCGATGGCGAAGCCGAGCGAGCCCTGAGGCAGGGTTCCGATGGCCAGCGGCCGATCCTGAGCCGCCGCCGGGGCTGCGCACGCGAGCGCCAGAAGGAGCGCTAAAATATACTTCAAGTCTCTTCTCCCTGTCGTTGTCGAAGGCGGCCGTCGTCCGCTGCCATGGCCTGTGCCGCTCGGCAGACCGACGAGGTCGGATCGGCGAAGGCATCGTACATATCGAAGTGATTCTTTCCGGCGCAGATCTCGCTCAGGATCGGCGCGCCGGCTGCCTCCAGCAGAGCCGCGAAGGCCTGTCCCTGACGGCGAAACTCGGGCAGGTCGCCGTCGCCCCAGAAAACCCGGATCGGCGGAAGATCCGCCGCCAGATGGTGAGACGCCGTCAGATCCCAGGCCTGATCGCGTGACAGCCCGAGGTAGCCGTTACGCGCGCTCAGCCGCACCGGCTCCAAATCGTAGGCGCCGCTCACCAACACCAGTCCGGCGAAGCTTTGCCGCGTGATCCCCGCGCGCGCCCACCAACGCGCATCGAGCAGACAACTCGCCAGATGCGCGCCCGAGGAATGACCGGACACGACGATGCCTCCAGCCTGAACCCCTAGCGAAGTCGCGTTTCTCGACAGCCAGAGGAACGCCTCGCGTACCTGATCGACCATCTGCGTGAGGCACGTCTGGGGTGCCCGTCCGAAGTCGATGACCGCAACGCTCGTCCCCGCCGATCTCAAACCCTGGGCGACGAAGCCGGCATCCTCCTTCGACAGCGCGCGCCATGCCCCGCCATGCAGATGCACCTGCAGCGGCCCGCCCTGCGCGCCCTTGAAGAGGTGCAACGTCGTTTCCGGATCGTCGGCATAGGCCAGTGTCACCGGCGGACGAGCGGCCCGCAGATCGGCGCTCCAGGCCGTCCAGCGCGTCATGTAGTCCTGGACATGGGGAACGGCGGTGCGCTGGTCGTACTGCGCATCCAGCTCGGACTGGGTCAGTCCGCGATACACGGGTGTCTCGGTTCCGACTGACACCGGCTTCCCCCGTTCTTGACCCCTACCCCGGCACGGGCGCAGGCGCCGGCCTCTCGCAGGCTTTGGCGACCTTCCATCGGGTGACGGACAACAGGCAGCAATCCGACGACGGTCTTCAAGTTGGATAAAATCGCACAGACGGCGAAGCGTTTCAAACCTATAGCATCGGGCGAAAACGTCTCAGTCCGAAGCGCTCGCCCGCGTCACACTCCCCCTCAAGCGACCGAGAGGATCGTCAGAGCGAGTCCACGGTCTTCAGCGCGCCCTCCAGATCCTGCCCCTCTTCGTCCTTCAAGGCGACGTCGCGCAAACGACGCAGCCAGTCGCCGCCGTCACTGCGATCCATCAAGGCCGGGAGGCTGGAGAGGACCTTGTCGTACTTCGACAGGCCGCGCGCATGGGTATCACTGTAGCCCTTGATCAGACGACGGCAGCGCAGGATCTCCACGGCGAGAGCGTAGTTGCGAGGTGCGGTGGTCTTCACCCGGTCGAGCCAATCTTCGATATGTCGCGTCTCATGCGCGTGGCGCAACAAGCGGCGGCGCCAAAGGCGCAGACCACCCAGCGTATAGAGAACGAAAAACCAAAACAGCGTATCGGTCCGCACCCGCCGGCCGCGATTCACCAGGCGGTCGAGCCGGGCCATCCATTTCGGACGCGCCTCCAGGAACGCTCCCAGGCGCCTGGGCAGCAAACCGCAAACCTCCTCGGCGCGCGGATGCATGTACTCCGTGACCTTGAGAACCTGAGTATCGCCGACACCGGCTTCCTCACGAACGCGGAGCGAGCGGCTACCACGGGTCTTCAGGTCGGCGACGCGGATCACGTCGTCATAGGCCATGGCATTGGCGACATACTTCGCCGCCTCGGTCGTCAGCTCCGCGCCCCGATCGACGGGCTCCAGCGCCGAAAGCTCGGCGACACGATCCAGATACTGACGACCGTAGTCGAGGTCCTGGAAGTCAACCACCTTCTGCAGACCGGCCAGGAGCATGTCGTGCGACGGCTCGGGAAAGGCGGTCTCGATCCGCTCGGTGAGACGGTCGTAAGCCGCACACAGCTGAGGCGAACCGAGCGGCGCCGAACGTACCGCTGTCTTCGGCAACAACGATTGGGTCGACAGCGGGGACTGCGGAGCACGGACCGCCTGCCAACCGGCCGCGAAGGCAGCCAGACTTGCGGTCACGCCCTTGCCGCTCTCACGAATGGTCTGCTCGTAGGCCTCGCGCGAAAAAGGAAGCACGCCGACGGCTGCGAGAGCCCCGAACAGGCTGGCGGAAATGACGCTGCCATTGTCTCGCGCCAGCGTCTCCATATCGGCCAGGATCAGCCGCTTCGCCGAACGTTCGAGAATCTCGGTCACCGCCGCGGCATCGCCGATCCCGTCCCCCGGCGCGGACTTTTCGAGGATCCCGTAAGCGCGATGGGTGGAGGCGATCAGCGTCGTGGTCTCCGGCGTGACGAAACCGCGTTGAACCGCGCGCCCCGCCTCCATCAACTCAGCGGCGACGACGATATCGACATCGCCCGGCGCCGGGGCCAGGGCCATGACCGGCGTGGGCCCGCCGCCCGGCGCCATCTCGACGTAGTAGATCGTCGCACCGGTCCGCTGTGCCACGCCCGGTACGCTGGTGGACTGTGCCAGCCAGCCGCTGCGTTCGGCCGTCGCCACGATCCAATCCGTGATCACCCCGCCCCCTTGGCCACCGATGGCCAGGATCGCCAGCTTGATCAAACCTGCATCCTGGGACGTTGCGGCCTCGCTCGCCTCAGAGACGCCCAACCCGCTCGCCGTCACGCGACTTCGGCGCCGAAACTGAGGCGCCGGCGTTCACGCCGCTCCTGCAGCCAAGAGATGACACGCGCGCGCAGGCTGGCCGCGATGCGTTCCCAACGGCTGGGGTTGTGAACGATGTCGGCACGCCAGAAGGATGGACAGAGGACGGCGGCGTCGGCGACCTCCCCACAGTTGCCGCAGCCGACGCAGGAGTTGTCGATGCTGGCGACCGGATCGTCGCGCAAGGGATCGTCCAGATGCTTGACCGACAGCGACGGACAGCCGGACAGGCGGATGCAGGCATGATCGCCCGTGCAGATATCCTCATCGACGCCGAACCGCTGCTTGACGACACGCCGCCCTTCGGTCAGCGCCGCCGCGACCAGCGGTTTCTCTCGGCGTTGGCGATTGAGCATGCACTCCGACGACGCCACGATGACCTTGGGTCCCGGCTCATCGGTCGTCAGCGCCTCGGCCAGCACCGACTTCATCTTGTTCACATCGTAGGTACGGTCGACGGTACGAACCCAATTGACGCCGACGCCCCGCACGGCCGTCTCGATGGGGTGCCGGGTCGAGCGCGACTGGTTGTCGGCCCGGCTCGACAGAATGTCCTGACCGCCGGTGGCAGCGGAGTAGTAGTTGTCGACGATCATGATGACGCCGTCGTTCTTGTTGAACACGGCGTTGCCGATGCCGCTGGACAGGCCGTTGTGCCAGAAGCCGCCATCGCCGATCACGGAGATCGAGCGCTTCTTGGTTGCGCCGTTGAAGGCGGCGGAGGAGGCCGGCCCCAGACCGTAGCCCATGGTGGTGGCGCCGATGTTGAAAGGCGGCAGGATCGAGAAGAGATGGCAGCCGATGTCGGCCGCCACGTGATGCGGACCCAGGTCCTTCTCGACAAGCTTCATGGCCGCGAAGATCGGCCGTTCGGGACAGCCGATGCAGAAACCGGCCGGACGTACGGGCACGTTGTCCGACAGGGTCGCGTCGTCCAGCGGTGCGACGACTTGGTTCGGCGAGCGATCCCGGTCGCTCAGCAGCTCCGGCGCCTGCTCCGCCAGGAACCCGCGCAGGCCGTCCAGCATGACCTGCCCCGTGTACTCGCCCGCCATCGGGAAGGGGTCCTTGCCGGCCAGCTTCGTCCCGGACGCCTGCTTATGCAGCATCGCACCGAAGGCCTGCTCGATATAGTTCGGTTGTCCCTCCTCCACGACCAGCACCGCTCGCTTGCCCGAACAGAAGGCGAGAAACTCCTCCTCGATCAGCGGATAGGCGACGTTCAGGACGTAGAGAGGAATTCGGCTTTCGCCGGCGGCATCGGCCAGACCGAGGCGCTGCAGGGCCCGGATCACGCCGTTGTAAAGACCGCCTTGGAGAACCAGGCCGACAGCCCCCTCGGCGGGACCGAAGACCTCATTGAGACCATGTTGCTTGACGTAGTCGATGGCAGCCGGCCAGCGCACGTCGATCTTCTCCTGCTCATGCACGAAGGAAGCCGGTGGCAGAACGATGCGGGCGGTGTCGCGGCGCGGCGCCTCCAAGGCATCGACGACGGTGGTCGGCGGGCGTCTGTTATCCTTGGCGACGAAGCGTCCATGCACATGGCAAGCGCGGATACGCATCTGCAACATGACGGGGGTATTGCTGGCCTCCGACAAGGCGAAGCCGTGTTCCACGGAGTCCACGATGGACGGTAGGTTCGGGCGCGGATCGAGCAGCCAGATCTGCGACTTCATCGCGAAGGCATGGCTGCGCTCCTGCATGATGGAGGAGCCTTCGCCGTAGTCCTCCCCCACGATCACCAGAGCGCCGCCGGTCACGCCTCCGGAGGCCAGGTTGGCCAGCGCGTCGGACGCCACGTTGGTGCCGACGGGCGCCTTGAAGGTGACCGCGCCGCGGATCGGATAGTGGACCGAAGCCGCCAGGGTCGCCGCCGCCGTGGCTTCGCTCGCGCTCGCCTCGAAACGGATGCCCAGCTCTTCGAGAATGTCTCTGGCGTCGGCCAGCACGTCCATCAGGTGGGAAATCGGCGCGCCCTGGTAACCGGCGACGTAGCCGACGCCGGACTGCAACAGCGCCTTTGTAACCGCGAGAATACCCTCGCCGGCGAACTCCTCCCCTGCCGTCAGGCGAAGCTTTTCCACCTCCTTCGCAAAAGAGCGTTCCGCCATAACCTCCCCATCCTTTGCAAGGACATTACTTGCAAATGCATATAATATTGCGTGACAGTTGTCAATTCGCACCGCCGCGCCGAGACGCTCCCAATACGACAGAATACCGATGCAAAAGCCGGAGGAAACGGCGGGAAAGTCGGGTGTCAGATCGGGTGCTGTCGGATATTCCGCAGCATCTTGTTCAGCAACGTGATCAGTTGATCGCGCTCCCGATCGCTGAAACCGTCGATCAGCTTCAGATATTCCGAGTGCATCGTCGGCCAGAAGTCGTCCAGCGCCCGTCGGCCGGCGGGCGTCACATGGATCTCGCGAACCCGCAGATCGTCGGCTCGCGGGACTCGGCGGATCAGACCAGCGGCCTCCATGGAGTCCAGATTACGACTCATGGTCGACTGTTCGATCACAGCCAACACCGAAAGCTCGTTGATCGTGGCACCCGGCCGGGCCGAGAGCACGGCCAGAGTCCGCATGCGCACAGTCGTCAGGTCCGTGCCCCGCAGGGCCTCCTGGATACCGGCATTCCAGCGGGCCGATATGCGATTGATCAGATAGGGAGCGAAGTGATCGAGGCCGATCTCCGCCATGGTGGGGGACTCCCATCTGCTCTCTCGCTTCGGGTTGGAGCCCGACTTAGCCATGAGCGCTCCGGCGCAGGCCGTTCCCTGTCAGTTGATCGTGGCGCAAGCTAACTCATTGCTTCGCGCCCGGAGAAGACAATCCGGCACCGGCCGAGAGTCGGCACGGTCCGCTCCGCGCCGACTCTCGATTGCCTCGGCACACCGCGGGATCAGTTCAGGCTTTCGACCTGGTCGCGGAAGTAGGCCAGCGCCGCCTCCCCGTCTACGCCCCGTTCCGTCGCCATTTCGATCCACTGCCGTTCGAAGACGGCCAACTCCTCGGCAAGGCTCTCCATCAGCACCCCTTCGGCGACCGAGAAGGCAGTGCCGCCCGCCCCCATCTCCGCCTCGCCCAGCACATCCTGCTCGTCCCACATCTCGGCGGCGAAGGCCGCGAGGTACTCGCCGCCCAGGCGCCTCAGGATCACTTGATCCTCTTCCGACAGGCGGTCCCAGGTGCGGGGATTCATGAAGAGGTACTGGCTCGAGAAGTACAGACCGTTGGGCACCTTCAAGCCGTGGCCCAAAGCGGGGCCGAGCCGGAAATTGAAGGCGGATTCGGTCGGGAAGAAGATACCGTCTGCAACTCCGCGCGAGATCATCTCGTAGGCCTCGGTCGCCGGCGCGAAGACCGGAACCATGTTCAGCCGCTCGGCCACGTCCTTCGCGATGCCGCCGGCGACCCGGACCTTGAGACCCTTCAGATCTTCGAGCGAGGAAATCTCGGTTTCGTTGGTGAAGATGTTGGCCGGCCCGGTGTTCCAGAGGCTGATCAGCTCGACGCCGCGATACTCGTTGGCGTCGGCGAAGAAGGCCTCGTAGGTCCGCCAGGCAGCGACCGAGGCCGAACGGGAATCGGGCGCCAGGAAAGGCAGCTCCACGCCCATGATCAAGGGGAAGCGGTCAGCGTTGTAGGCATGCACGCTGAAGGCCATGTCCGCCACGCCGTTCCGCACCAGGTCGAAATGCGATTGGGGGCTTCCGAGGCCGGACACGAATTCGATCTTCACGCGCCCCTCGGTCTCCTCCTCCAGCTTCTCGGCCCAGGGCACGAAGACATCGGTGGTGAGCGGATAGGTCGGCGGCAGCCAGTTGGAGAAGCGGATCACGGTCTCCTCTGCTGAGGCGGGTGCCGCCGCCGCGATGGCCGCTAGGCCGACCGCCGCCATGAAGCTTTTCGCTGAGAACATCGTTCTTACCCCTGTGTTTGTCTCGACGTTTGATCGGACGGTTGTTGCGCCTTCTTGTCCTATTCCACCTCCATCACGCCCCTACCCCATCAGGTTCGGCGCGAAGAGAACCAGCGCCGGCACCAACAGCAGAAGAACCAGGCGCAGAATATCGGCCAGGATGAAAACGCCGACGCCGCGAAAGATCGTCGTCGTCGGCACGTCCGGCAGCGCGACCTTCATGACGAAGACGTTGAGCCCGATCGGCGGTGTGATCAGGCTGATTTCGATCACCACCACGACGATGATCCCGAACCAGATCGGATCGAAGCCGAGCGACTGGACGATCGGGAAGAAGATCGGCACGGTCAGCAGCATCATGCTCAGGCTTTCGAGCAGACAGCCGAGCACGAGATAGATCGCCAGGATGCAGAGCATGACCAGCATCGGCGAGGCCTCGAAGGACTGCACCCAAGCGGACAGTTCGCGCGGCAGACCGGCGACGTTGATGAAGTTGGAAAAGACGATGGCGCCGATCAGCAGAATGAACATCATCGAGGTGGTGCGCGCCGTCTGAATCAGCGTGTCCAGCAAGAGCCGCCAGGTCATGGCGCGACGGGCCAGGACGAACAGAAAGGCGCCGCCCGCGCCGATGCCGGCGGCCTCGGTTGGGGTGAAGACACCCAGATACATGCCGCCCATGATGAGCAGGAACAGCACCAGGATGCCCCAGATGCGCGACAGAGCGCGCAGGCGTTGGGGCCAATCCACACGCGGGCCCGGCGGACCCATCTCGGGGTTGAACCAGGTGACCGTGCGAACAGCGGCCAGATAGAGCAGCAGCCCGATCACGCCCGGAACGATGCCGGCAATGAAGAGACTGCCGATATCCGTGCCGGTCACGATGCCGTAGAGCACGAGGATCACGGAGGGCGGGATCAGAATCCCCAGCGTGCCGCCGGCCGCGATGGAACCGGCGGCTAGGCTGTCCGCATAGCCGTGCTTGCGCATCTCCGGCACGGACACCTGGGCCATGGTCGCGGAGGTCGCCATGCTGGATCCGCTGACGGCGGCGAAGCCGCCGCAGGCCAGGACGGTCGCCATCGCCAAGCCGCCGCGCCGATGCCCGATAAAGGCGTTGGCGCAGTCGTACAGCTCTCGGCTGAGACCGGCGCGCGAGACGAAGTTGCCCATCAGGATGAAGAGCGGAAGAACGGACAGACTGGCGCTCAGACTGGTTTCGTAGGCGATCTGTCCGAGCATCGCCAAACCGGGGAACCAGCCGACGACCCAGGCGAAGCCGAGCACCCCGACGATGATCATGCCGAAGGCGACCGGCGTGCCGAAGAACAGCAGCAGGAAGACGAGCAAGAAGCCGACGACCGCCTCTGTCATCCGGCTGCCTCCGCATCTTCCTGGGACGCGCCGGCGAAGAAATGGGCAATGGCCGCCAGGGCCGCGACGAACGCCATGGCTGCCATGAAATAGGCCATTGGAGCCAAGGGGATCCGCAGGAAGGAGGAGCTGTCGCCGTAGCTGGCCAGATCGAGACCGGTCAGGGCGAGGCGCCACCCCATCGCCGCCAAAGCGACAACCGATGTCACCGTCATGACCAGACGCTGCAGCAGCTGAACCGTTCGGCCGGCCAGCAGCTCCAACAGACCAACCACGATGTGAGATCCGCTGGCGCTGACCAGCGGCAAGGCGCCGAACACCACAAGCCCCATGCCGAACTGGGTCAGTTCGGAGGCGCCCTGGACCGGCGCGTTGAAGAAGTAGCGGCCCACCACATCGACGCAGGTCAGAAGCATAAGGGCGAAGAGGATTACGGCCACGAAGACACTCAGAACGCGGCCCGAACCGCGAACGAGGGAATGCAGGAAGAGATCGCTAAACACCGGCACGTGTCTCTTTCCCGTGTCCGGCGGTCTTCCCCGCTGCGTGGCCCGTCGTTGTCGTCACAAGGAGATACCGCCGAGACTGGCGCCGCCGCAGACGAAGAGGACCTGACCGGTGACGAAGCCAGCTTCGGGTTCGGCAAAGAAGAGTACGGCCCGGCTGACGTCCTCGACCGAGCCCAGGCGTCCCACGGGCAGTGCGGCGGCCAGTTCGGCTTCGCGCGCCGAGTCTTTTGGAATGATCCCCCAGAAATTGTCGGTGCGGACCGGCCCCGGCGCGACAACATTGACGGTGATTCCGTCCCCGCCCAGTTCCAACGCCCAGGTGCGGGCCATGCCATGCACGGCGGCCTTGGTTGCGCTGTAGGCCGTGCGGGTCGGTACCCCCATGGCCGCCCGGCTGGTGACGAAGACGATACGGCCGAAACCGCCTTGGCGCATGCCGGGCAAAACGGCCTGGGTCAGAACCAGAGGGGCCGTCACATGGATCTGGGTAAGTCCGGCCACTTCCTCCGGCTTCACCTCGTCCAGGAGGTTCGGCCAGACCAGACCGGCGTTATGGACGACATGGGTAATCTCGAAGCGCTGCGCGACGTCCCTGGCGACTTCGTTCGTGGCCTTCGGGTCCAGAAGGTCGGCCTCGAGACCGATCAGGCGTTCATGCGCCAGAGCCGGCGGACGGCGGGACAGCGAGACCACCCGCCAGCCTCGGTCGAGCATCCGGCGGCAGACGTCTTCGCCGATTCCGGCGCTGCCGCCGGTCACCAGGGCAGTGAAGGTTCGGTTCACTTCCCCTCCCCTTGCTTCGGCACCAGGGCGAGAACTCTCAAGGGGCTACCGGACCCCTGCCTGATCTTCAGGGGCGCCGCGATGACCAGCGCACCTGTCGCCGGCAGCCGGTCGAGGTTGGCCAGGCATTGCAAACCGTACTTGCCGGCCCCGTGCAGAATGGAGTGGGCTGGATACGGCGGTGCGAAGTGATGTCCCTGCCCGGCGTCGGTCCCCACCGTCTCGGTACCGAAACCGACGATGTCCCGCCCCTCCACCAGCAGGTGGATCGCGCTGGCGTCCGGGCCCGGAGAGTGCGCGCCGTCGTCCTTCATGTTGACGTAGTCGAGCGTGCCGACCTTGTGGGACCAGTCGGTTCGCAGCAGAACCCACGACCCGCCGGGAATGGTTCCATGCTGCTTTTCCCAAGCCTCGATGTGCTCCGCCTTCAGGACGAAGTCCGCGTCCTCGGCGGCCTCTTTGGAGAAGTCCAGCACGACGGCCGGTGCGATCAGCCGGCCCGGGGGAATCTCGTCGGTGGTGCCGAAGGGAACGTTGCGTCCAGTGACCCAGTGCGCCGGCGCATCGAAATGGGTGCCGGCATGCTCGCTGCAGGTAAAGGTGTTCCAGTACCAGGCCGGTCCCCGAGCGTCGTAGCGCGACACCTCCTCCATCCGGAAGGGCTGACACTGTCCGAACTCCGGCGGCAGCACGATCACCGGGAAGTCGGGACAGAGCGTATGGGTCAGATCGACGACCTCGACGCCGCCGCCGGCCAGCAGCGTGGCGAGGGTATCCAGGGTCTCGGCCGCAGCGGCCGTATCGGGCTTCATTGACCCAACTCCCGCTCCAGGACTTTCGGGTTCTCGGCGAAGCGGGCGAGCACGTCCTTGGCGATATCGCCGACCGCCACATCCTCCGTGCCCTGGCGCAAGGCCTCGACCACGGCCTTGGCGACCGCGGCGGGCGCCACCTTGGGCGGCGGCAGGGTCTGATACCAGGGCTCCTCAACCGGCCCCGTGAAAAGGCTGATGACCCGGATGCCGCCCGACCGCAGCTCGGCACGTAGGCACTGCACGGCGGACAGAGCGGCGGCCTGGGAAATGCTGTGCCCGCCGTAGGTCGGCCAGTTGGCGAGCGCGTAGCAGGACAGGATGTTGACGAAGGCCGTTGCGCTGTTGTCCTGATCGGCCCCGCGAAAGGACATGGTCGGTCCGAAGGCCTGGGCCAGCCGCATGAGGCCGAGCACGTTGATCTCCAACTCGTCGCGCGCCGTCGTGACGCCATGCCGGGACATCACGCCCCCGGCGCGAACATGGTCCGCCGTGTTGATCAGGATATCCGTCTTGCCGCCGATCTCTCCGGCCAGCGCCTCCACCGAGGTCGTGTCCGTGACGTCCAGGTCCATGATTTCGACCTTGGGAATCGCCAAGAGCTCGTCGCGCTCCGCGAAGCCCTTCCAAGCTTCGGCAATTCCGACGAAGATGATCGACGCGCCGGCATCGGACAGAGCCCGCGCGAGCGCCCGGCCGACTGGATTGCGTCCGTCGGTCACCAGGATCCGGCGGTACTTGGGATCCGCCGTCAGTTCACGAAGCTGTCGGTCCTCGCTCATTGCTGGACTCCCTTCCATCGGCAAGGCCATGAGAACGGCATTGCCGCTGCGATCGAGATAGGGAAGCACCCGCACGGCGGTCGGCGCGGCCTCGACCTCGCCATGCAGGTAGGCCAGGACGGTCGGTCCGGCGTCGAGGCTGACCGTACCGACCCGCCAGGGCGTGCGTTCGCGAAAGTAGGGTTCCGTCGAGGTTCGGACTGTCGTCTCCGCGATCAGCCGACCGTTGGGCGACACCGGTCGCCAAGCCAGATCGACAGACAGGCAGGAGGAGCAGGCGTCACGTGCGGGATACTGGACGCGGCCGCAGTCGTTGCAGATCTGCAGCGTCAGAACCGAGCGCGCGGCGCTGGCCGACATCGCCAGAGCGGCGCGGCTGCGGCCCTGCGGGGGGACCAGCGCCTGCTGGGTCTTCCGGCGCGGGTCCTTCTTCGGCGGCTCCGTCAGCCGTTCGGTTGGCGGTTTCGCCGCGGTCATGCGGAGTAGTCCTCCTCGGCTTCCAGAACCGCCGCACCGGAACAGAGGCCACGGTCGTAGTTGATCATGCCGAAACCGCTGACCAGCGCCCTCCGCGCCTTCGGCACCTGGGCGCCGAGCGCTCGATGGGTGATCTGGCGTAATGCCTCGACCAGGCCGATGTAGCCGCCTGCCGCACCTGCCTGGCCGGCGGACAGCTGGCCGCCGCAGGTGTTGTGCGCGACCGACCCCGTCACGGTGAAGTCGTTGGCGCGCACGAAGGCGGGCGCCTCCCCCTTGTCGCAGAGGCCGAGGTCTTCGAACTGCATCATGACGATGACCGGATAGTCGTCGTAGGTCTCGACCACATCCACGCCCTCCGCCGTCAGTCCCGCCATCGCCCAAAGCTCGTCGCTATCGACGGCCCAGCCGCCGCGCAACTGAATGGGGTCGTCGGGAAAGGCGTTGTGTCGCTCGATGGCGCCCAACACGCGCGCCCCGCGCAGCCCCAGATCCGCCGCGATCTCCGGGCGCGTCACGAGAAAGGCTTCGGCCCCCGCGCAGGGCATGACGCAGTCGAACAGGTGAACGGGATCGGAGATGGCACGTGCCGTCAGATACTGCTCCAAGCTCAGCGGCTTCTTCATGATGGCGTGAGGGTAGGACAAGGCATTCTCACGCTGGGCGACGCAGAGCTTGCCGAAGTCCTCGCGGGTGGCGCCGTAGAGCTGCATGTAACGGGCGGTCAACAGCGCGAAGCTGGTGTTCGGTCCTCCGAAGCCATAGGGGTAGGAGGCGTCCTGGGCGAAGCGGCTGAACGACGACAGCATCTTGCGAAAGCTGTCCACGTGATTGGTATCGCCGGCCACACAGGCGACGATATCCGCGTCGCCAGCCTGAACCGCGCGCGCCGCACGCCGCAGACCCACCACGCCGCTGGCGCCGCCCATGGGAATGTGGTCCAGCCAGCGCGGCGACAGGCCGAGATGCTGCGTCAGACCCACGGCCGTATCGGGTGCGAGGGTAAAGCTGGAAACGCAGAGGCCATCGATATCGCCGGACTTGATCCCGGCATCCTCCGTCAGGCGCCGCAGCGCCCTTGCGATCCACCAGTGCGCGGTCTCGGTCGAATAGCGCACGTAGGGTACCGATACCGGCACGGCCAGGGTGACGCCGTCGTAGCCGGTTCGCCGGACCGTCATGCCGCGCGTCTCTTTCCCTGACGCAGGTCATGACAGTGGCCCGAGGCTTCCAGCCGTTGCGCCAAAGCCTTCAGCTCCCCGCGCTGCACCTTGTTCGTGGAGGTCAAGGGCAGCGTCTCGACGAAGGCGATGTAGCCGGGTGCCTTGTAGTAGGCCAGCCGCTGCAGACACCAGGCCTGCACCGCCCTGGCGATCTCGACATGAGCGGCCGGATCGGCCTTGGTCTTGAGGGTCAGACAGGCGAAGACTTCCTCACCACGGATCGGATCTTCGACGGGAGCGACGGCCGCCGCCTCGATGTCCGCGTGCTGCTTGAGAACCTCTTCGACCTCCAGCGCCGCGATGTTCTCGCCCGAACGGCGGATTACGTTCTTCTTGCGGTCGACGAAGTGCAGATCGCCGTCCACATCCGCCCGCACCACATCGCCGGTGTGAAACCACCCTCCGCGCCAGACCTCGGCGGTCGCCGCCTCGTCCTTCAGGTAGTCGCGAAAGAAGCCGTAGGCGGGATCCGGCCCGGCGCGGCGAACCAGCAGTTCACCGGGCTGGTCGACAGGCGCCGGTGCACCGGCGTCGGTCACGATCCGAACCTCGACCTCCGGGCCCGGCTTGCCGAAGCAACTGCTGCCGATCTTGCGCGGCTCCCGATTGGCGGTGATGCAGCCGCCGACTCCCACTTCGGTCATGGCCCAGGACTCGATCAAGGGAAAGCCGAAGCGCTGCTCGAAGGCGGCATGGAGCTGAGGGCCGACGCCAGCACCGAAGCCGAACCGCAAACTGTGGTCGCGATCCGTGGCTGCCGGATCCGCCTTCATCAGGATCGCCGGCATGACGCCGAGGTAGTGGAGACAGGTGGCGCGCGAGGTACGCACGGACTCCCACCAGCTACGCGGATGGAAACGGTCGAGCATGGCGAGACAGCCGCCGGCCGTGATCGTACCCATGACAGAGCAGGCCAAGGCGTTCATGTGCGCCAGCGGGAGCGGCGTCAGCATCACCGCCTCTCCCCGGCCAAGCTCACAGAGCCCGCCGAGCCCGACATACCAGTCCCCTGCGTGCAGGAAGTAGCTGTTGGTCAGGACGCAGCCCTTGGGCTTGCCCGTCGTGCCGGAGGTGTAGAGGACGGCTGCCTCCGTCTCGCGCCCCAGCGCGGCAACTTGTCTTTCGGGACCAAGCGGTGCCGGCGGCTCGTCCGGCCCGGTCACGGCAAAGCTGGATCCGACCGCCGCTCCGGCGGCCTTCAAGTCGGCAATCCGCTCACCCACCGCAACCGCTGCCGCCATCTCGCTATGACCGATCAGGTACTCCAGCTCCGCGGCGCGCAGATCCGGATTGATCGGGACGATCGACGCCCCGACAGCGTTCAGCGCCAGGAAATTGAGAAGGAAATCGGGGCGGTTGAGCAGCAGGAGACCGACACGCACCCCCGGACCGTATCCGGCAGCACGAAACGCGGCCGCCCGCGCGCCGACCTGCGTCTCGACGTCGGCATAACTCAGATCGCCGGCGGCGATCCCATAGATCTCCGCAGTTTCCGGCAGAACCCGAAGAAAGGGTCTGTCTGCGTAGCGCTGCGCGGCTGCCTGGAAACGCGAGGCGATTGTTTCAGCTTGGACGGACATGGCCAGCTCTACATGAACAGCTGGATGTTGCCGTGCGGGGCGTCGAAATTCAGCAAGTCAACCCGCTTCAGCTTGATCTTCAAGACACCCTCGACCAGTACCAGCTCATGGGTCGCCCAGCCCGCGTAAAGCGTCTGCAGGTCGTTACGCGCCTCGACGTAATGAAAGGATGTCCAGGTTCGAAAGTCGCCCGCCTTCGGATCAAAGCGGTCGATCTGCGGTGCCTGGAGCAAGTGCTGAGCGCGGCTCTTCGGCTTCTGCGAGAAGGTGCGCGCGCCCGACAGGCGTTCGACCCTGACACGGAGCAACAGCCTGTCTTCGTACATCAGCGAGGACTGGAGCAGAGGATCCGTCTGGCGCCATTCCGCCGGCATCCAGTAGCGACCGTCCTCGCAAAAGAGATCCAACCAGGCTTCGTAGTCGAGCTCGTCCAAAAGCCGCGCCTCACGATAGACGAAGTCGACGAGATCCTGTTCAGTGATGCTGCTCATCCTGCGTCTCAAGCACCGGCCTGTTGTCGTTCCATCGAGGCGGCCATGAAACCCGCCCAGGCCTGGAACTGATTGCGCATCTGACGTTCCGAAGTGCCGTTGATGACCTCCGTCACGTCGTGGCGTTCGCCCGGCTGATAGAGACGTTGCAGATTGACCCAGGGATTGGCGTCGGCGCGCAGTCCCTCTTGAGCACGCTCGTACATCTCCAGATCGTCATGCCCGACGATGGAGGTCGGTGCATTGATCAGGCGGTTGTACATCAAGGTACGCTCGAACAGCATGTCCGGCGCGCCGACCAGCCGGAAGGCCCAGCTCTCGACCAGCGTCTTGTCGGCCGCCAAGGGGATGAAGACGCGCAGGGTCTGAATCGGCCCCTTCACCATGATGTTGGGGAAGTACACGGTGTTGTGCCGGTTCTCGTCGAGGATCTGCCTGGCACGCTCCTCCCCGTAGCTGGCGGTCATCTGCTCCATGTAGCCGGGCACGGCGGAATAGTCGGCGTGAATCGAGGTCGCCACGCCGGTATGGCCATGGCCGTTCGGCCAGACCCGGATGCCCATGCCTTCGAAGAACTCGTAGGAACTCATGAAGGGCGAATAGACCTCGACGGCCATGGGCGGTTTCGCGCCCTCCGCCTGCTCGCGTTCCCAGACGGAGACGGCGGTGCCCGCGGAGCTCTCGTGCGCGACCATCGGATGGCAGGTATCGGTCTGGTTCTCGACCAGCATCTTCCAGTTGCAGCCGTGCAGGTAGCGCAGCGGCGCTCCGGCAACGACCAGCTTTCCCTCGGGCGAGCGGTCGATCATGTTGTCGATCGACGACAGACTTTCGCCGAAGAAGTCCTCGAAGCTCTGACCACCCTCGTTCAGCTTGACGAAGATGAAGTCGCGGTAGACGTGAACGTTGGCGACCGGGCGCAGACCGCTTGCAGCTTCGGCCTCGTCCAGTCCGGTATTCTCGTACCCCTTCTTCAGCGGGATGGAGAGCAGCTTGCCGTTGGTCCGGAAGGTCCAGGCATGATACGGACAGCGAAAGAACTTCCCGGTGTTGCCGCAGTTCTCTGTGGTGATGCGCGTGCCCTTGTGCGGACAGCGATTGTAGAGCACGTGGATCGACCCGTCGGTGTGGCGCACCACCAGAAGCGGCTGGTAGCCGACGGCCGCCGCCAGATAGTCGCCGGGTTCCGGAATCTGACTGGCATGACCCACATAGACCCAGGTCTCGGCGAAGAGGTGCCGCATCTCCAGATCGAAGACCTCCGGATCGATGTAGACATCCCGGTGCACCTCGGTCTCGCGCACCAGCGCGCGCAGGGCTGCGGGGTTATCGTGGTAGCGCTCCATTCGTGATCCTCCCGGCCCTTCTCTCGCAGCGCAGCCGCCCTTCAAGGCTCGGCCGTCCTCACAGATCCAGCACAAGCCTGGGCGACTTGGCCCGCGAGACGCAAATCTGCATGAGTTTGTTGGACGCCCTCTCGGCATCGCTCAAGACGGCGTCGCGATGGTCTGGCAGTCCTTCGAGAACAACCGTCTGGCAGACGCCGCAGTCGCCGCGCTGGCAATCGTAAAGCAGATCGACACCGCCGCTTTCCAACACCTCGATGATCGACTTGCCCGGCGGAATGTCGAAGACCTGCCCGGTCGATTTGAGTTCGACCTGAAACGCGGCATCGCCCTCGGGATCGGCAAGCGGCGGGGTGAACAGCTCATAACGCAGCTTCGCAGGATCGCGGCCGTGTTCGGCAGACTCCGTCTTGACCCGGTCGATCATCGGCGCCGGACCGCAGACATAGATCGGCGTCTCGTCCGGCAGGGAGGCGATCAGGGCCGGGATGTCCAACGCAGAGTTCGGTTCGTCGTCGGGATGGAGAGACAGCCGATCGCCGCAGATATCCTGCAGCTCGCCAAGAAAGGCGAAGTGCTCCCGAGAGCGGGCGGCATAATGCAAGGCGAAGGGCTTATCGTACCGCGCCAACCTCGCCGCCATGCTGACGAGTGGCGTCACACCGATACCGCCGGCGATCAACACCGGCGCTGGCGCGTCCATGGCGAGAGGAAAGTTGTTGATCGGAACCGAGGTCCGAAGGCGGTCGCCCGGAACCAGGCCGTGCATGTAGCGCGACCCGCCTTGTCCTGGGTCTTCCAATCGGACGCCCAGCGCCCACTTGCCTGCCGCCTCCAGCTCAGGCAGGGCGACAAGCGAATAGGGCCGGTCGCGGCCGTCGGGGAGCGCCACGCGCAGATGTGCACCGGGATCAATCTCAGGCAGGGCGGAACCGTCCGCAGTCGACAGCACGAAGGAACGGATCAGCGGCGTGTCCCTGCGTACGGACTCGACAAGGAGTTCAAATTGCGACACGGCCACACTCTCGTCCGTCACTGCCATCGACGAGACAGTTTATCCCAAACAATATGCAAGATCATATTTTACCCTCTGCCCTGCCCTGTCAACAGGCTCTAGACTTGTGACCAGCGGAGGATCGTCTGGGCTAACCGGCCACCTGCGGCAGAAACAGAACGATCTCCGGAAAAACCGTCAGCAGCAGCATCACCAGCAGAGTGCAGGCGATATAGGGTGCGGCGGCGAGGGCAACCTCCCCCAGCGTCGTACCGGGCGGTCCGACCCCCATCATCACGAACAGCAGCATGCCGAACGGCGGAGTTGAAAGACTCAACTCCAAGGCCAGCAGCATCAGGATGCCGAACCAGATCGGATCGAACCCGAGACTCGTCACCAAGGGAACGAAGATCGGGAGCGTCAACATCATCATCGACAGCTGATCCATGAACATGCCGAGCACAACCAGGATCAAGAGCATGCCCAACAGCATCACGTAGCGGCTCACCTCGAAGTCCGTCGCCCAGGCAAGTAGCCCGGAGGTCGCCCCGGAGAAGGCCAGAACTTGGGAGAAGGTGGTGGAGCCCAGTATGATGAAGAACATCATGGCCGTGACGGCGAGAGCGCCCTTCAGGGCCTTGACGACCGCCGACCAGGTGAGACAGCGGTAAAGAAGAGCCAGCAGGATCACGGAGAGAACGCCGAAGGCGGCACTCTCGGTCGGCGTCGCCCAGCCGAGCAGGATCAGGCCGATCACGGAAAAGACCACGAGCCCCATCGGCAGCACGTTGATCAGAAGGGCCTTCGCGATCTCGCCGGCCGAGGGGCGCTCGCTCGCATAGCCCGGTGCCGCCTCCGGATCTCGGGCGATCTGCACGCGGATGACGATCACGTAGAGCAGCGCGAGAACGATGCCCGGCACGAGCCCCGCGATCAGCAGTGCACCGACGTCCAGCCGGGCGAGCGAGCCGAGCAACACCGCCAGGGTTGAGGGTGGAATGATCATCGCCAGTCCGCCGGTGGCGAGAATCGGCCCCATGATCATGTGCTTCTTGTAGCCGCGCCGGGTCATCTCCGGGACCATGAGCGATCCCAGCATGGCCGTGTTGGCCATGGAGGAGCCGGAGAGCGTGGCGAAGACCGTACCGCCGCCGACCGTCATGTAGGACAGGCGGCCAGGCAAACCTCCCAGGCACTTGTCCAGCGCGTCGAACACCCGCGCCGCCAGGCCGGTGTGAAAGAAGAGTTCGCCCATGATCATGAAGAGCGGCACGGGCACCAGCGTGAAGGTGGTCAGGGCGCCGCTGGCGTTGGCCACCAGTTGATCGACCCCGGCCATACCGCCCAGGAAGACCAGAACACCCAGGATGTTGATGGCGAGGAAAGCGATGGCGACCGGTACGCCGATCGCCATCAGGGCGACGAGACCGCCGATCAGAAGAAGCGCCGCCTCCCCCCAAAGCATCGTCAGGCGCCTGCCACGGTCTGAGTTTGCCGACCGTCGTCACCGACGATCAGAAGACGCAAAAACTCGGTGGCACAGAGTCCCAGACCGACGGCGAGCAGAGCGTAGGCGACCCAGCCGGGTACATCGATGGAGCGGATATCGACGTCGTTCCGGGCGACAGCCTCGAGTCCCAGGGCCGCCGCACGCCAGGCCAGGAAGGCGCAGACGCCGAGCGAGAAGGCAAGACCGCCGCGAACCGCCCATCGGTGAGATCGCGGCGGGAGAGCGGCGACAAAACTGTCCACGGCAACGTGGCCGCCCCGCCGAACCAGCCAGGGCGCGCCGGCCACCGTCGCCGCGAGCATGGCGTACTCGACCAACGCGCTTGCCGCCTGGATCGGCGGCAGGCCGAGATTGCGCAGCATCACGTCGACGACGATCAGAAGCGCACTCAGTCCCAGAGCCGACGCACCGGCGACGGCCAAAGCGCCGATCAGGACATCGTAGAGGCGGATCAGCCCGCGCATCGCGGACCTACCACCGCCTGCGGAGTGTCACCGGTCGTAGTAGGCATCGCGAAGGGCATCGTAGTGAGGGCTGCCGCTCTCGCGAAGACGGTCCCAGGCCGTCTCGAAGGCGGTATCGAGATAGCGCTCAGCGGTGGGCCCGGTGATCTCCACGACCTCCATGCCGGCCTCCCGAACCGCACGGTCGGTATCGGCGATATTCTGCTGATAGAAGTCGTAGGATTCCTGCTCGTACTTCGCCGCCGCGGTCGTCAGGATCTCCTTCGCCTCGTCGGACAGTCTGCCCCACCTCTCCTCGTTCATAACCACGACGAGATCGGTCTGGAAGAAGGGCGGATCGATCCGATGGGTGAGGAATTCGTCCCAGGAGAGATCCTGGATCGCGACGAGCGGCCAACCGATTCCATCGACCACGCCGCGTTCCAGGGCGGTGTAGACCTCCGGCACGGGCACGGATACGCTGGTGGCGCCGAGCGCGTCGAAGAACTCCCGATAGATCGGCTGACTGCGCAGCTTCACTCCGGACAGATCGACGCTTCCGTCCTCGTTCCGCGCCGGCGCCTCCGTCAAGTAGATGTGGAAGGTGATACCGGTGTCGATATGCGCGAGCAGATAGGCGCCGAGCTTCTCCTGATAGACCTCGCGCATGATCGCCAAGCCGCCGTTCTCACGCGCCTCCATCGCCGTGATGGTGGAGCCGACCCAGGCATCCACCTCGGGCACCTGACCGAGGTAGTAGGTGCCCGGTCCGTACTGCATGTCCACCACGCCGCGCCGGATCGCCTGCGCCTGTTGCGGCGGAGGAACCACTTCCGGCCCACCCATGTAGTCGATACGGACGACCCCCTCGCCAAGCTCGTTGACCTTGTCCACAAAGCGCAGAAAGCTCTTCGAGAACTCGACGGGCGCTGGGAAGGCGGTCACGGCACGTAGAACCTCCTCTGCGGCGGCGGGTCCCGCGGCACTTCCCAACGCTAGCCCCGCGGCGAGCGCCAGAGCGACCGATCTCTTTTTCTTCCGGACGACACGCGTGAACATCTTCTTCTCCCTGTCTATCGGAGCGTTCTGCGCTCCGGTTTGCCTTGAACCACGCATCCTGTCGGGCGAAACCTCGGTTGCCCCCTTTGGTCAGGCGGGTGGCCTGGCGAGGCCGGCAAGACGCAACTGGTCGAGAAATCCTGCCAAGCGGGACTTGCGGTAGGCCTCCAAGTCCCGGTCCCGGTAGTCGAAGAATCCGGCGCCATCTTTCAGACCGTTGCGACCGGCATGCATGTTGCGATCGACGATCGAAGGGGCTGCAAAACGGTCGTCTCCGGTTGCCTCGGTCATATAGCGACTGGCGTAGTAGAGGATGTCGTTGCCGCCCCAGTCGATGAACTCCAGCAGCCCCAGCACGGCGAAACGGAAGCCGAACCCGTAGAGCAGCGCCTTGTCCACGTCCTCGGCGCTGGCCACGCCCTCCTCGACCAGGCGCGCGGCCTCGTTCATGGCCAGCATCTGGACACGGGGCACGATGTAGCCCGGCGATGCCTTGAGCCGGACCGGCACCTTTCCAACGGCGGTCAGCAGGTCCAGCAAAGCTTCAGTCACCGCTTCGTCGGTTCGCGCAGACGGACTCACCTCGACCAGAGGCACGAGGTAGGCGGGGTTCAGCCAGTGCGCGTTCAGGAACCGCTCCGGCCGAGACACGCAGCCCATCAGCTCATCGACCAGAAAGGTCGAAGTGGTCGAGGCGACGATGGCGTCGGGTGCCAGGTACGGATCGATCAGGGTAAAGGCTTCGGCCTTGGCGTTCTTGATCTCCGGCACGCCCTCGAAAACGACAGCGGCGCCACCGACGGCGGCTGCTGCATCGGAACGCGGAAACACGCGGATGCGCCCGACGATGCGGTCGATGGCAGCCGCCTCGAACAGGCCGAGTTCCGCGAGGCTCGCCAGACCTCCCTCGATCTCGGCCAGGGCCGCGTCCCGCAAGCGCCCGAAGTCCTCCGGCGCGCGCGACTTTGCGTCCAGCAGGGCGACCTCGAAACCGGCGTAGGCGAAGACATGCGCGATACCGCGTCCCATCCGGCCCGCGCCCACGGCACAGATGCTCGACTGCGCCACGCCCTAAAAGCCCTCCTGGAGAAGTTCGGTCATCTCCTGGCGCGTTAGCTTCGCCAGACCGAGCGTTTCCAGAGTCCGGCCGGTGGCTGCAAAGTCCTCCTCCGCCACGGCGGAGGCGACCGCGAGAAGACCGGCGGCGACACGACATTCGATACCAACCCAGCGCCCGACCGAGACGAGAAAGGCAAGCCCGAGCCCGACGTCCTCGCGCATGTAGCGATGTGTCCTGAGATCGAGATCCTCGCGCCAGTCTCCACTGTCGGTCAGCTTCTCGTGCGCAAGGTTGCCGTACATCCACTCGTCGCCATCGGCATTGTAGTGGTCGGCGAGCGGAAAGTGCGGTGCCGCGTAGCCCAGGGCCTCACGGATGGCCATTCGCTCTCCGTCCAGGGCCGTCGTCGCGCGCCGGATCGAAGGCTGAGTTCCCTCGTTGTGGATGTCCCAATGGTCGAAGTGTTCGATCGGCCCCGCATTCATGATGATGAGCGGCGGATGGATGATCGGCCCGGCGTTCATCAGTGCCGCCGACAGCGCATCCTCGATCGGCTCGATCGCGTCCGGAAAGGCTTGGGCGATGTGTGCGATGGCATGATCGCCCAGGCGAGCAGGAAAGACGCCGGTGGGAAGCCGCGTAGCCCGCGTCGTGATCGCGACCTCGTTGGCTCCGTGCTTGCGACAGAGCCAGGGAAGGGTTCCGGTCTCGCCGATGGCGACATCCGCTTTGCAGCCCGCGTCGCGCAGCGCTTTCATCATCAGGTAACTGCCGAAGGTCCCGGGCGGCAGGAAGATGACCTGACCGTCCGTGAGATGCGGTGCCAGCGCTTTCGCCAGATCGGGTTGCGCGAAGGCCGGCGTCGGCGCGACGATCAGCTCCGCGCCGGACACGGCCGCCGCGATGTCGTCCGTGATGGTATCGATAGCAACGACCCGGCGGCCCTCGAAGTCCTTGAGCGCGATCCCGCCGGCAGCCTGCGCCGGTGCCAAGGCAGCCGTGTCCCGACGCCAAAAGCGAACGGCGCTGCCCCGCAGCGTGATGTCGACCGCCGCAGCGTAAGAGCCGTTACCTCCGCCAAGAACCGCAACGTTCATATAGAGATACTCCCCCCGTCGGTCGGCAAAGGCATCGTGGTCACTCGATGCCGCTCGCAAACTTTATGCAAATACATAGAAATTCACAAGACTGCCAACGACGCTTCTTCTCCACGGCAGTTTCTGTCTCGTTAGAGACCGTCACCCAGCATGGACTTGCGCTTGTGCAAGGGCGACCGGCCCCACAGCACGTCGGTTGAGATCTGGGTTGGGTCGGTATGTCCGGTCAGCCCCAAGACCCGGTCGATCTCATCGGCAAGGAGAGACAGGGCGTGATCCGCACCTGGTCAGCCAAAGGCTATCGATACTGTGACCCAGTTCGCGCCGGTCAGCGAGACCTGCGAGCTGGTCACCCGGACAGTTGTCGACGGCGTGTTCTTCCCGATGGAGTCCGTAGTGAACTTCCGGCTCGCCCCGGCTCTGACCAATGCACTCACGGCTACAAGCGGTGTTCACCGCGACGGTGACGACGTCATCGTTAACCGCAACGCCTTTGCGCGCTTGAGCTTCGAGTAGCAGACGACAAGCGCGGCGCTTCCCTAACGCGGCAGAACCGCCGTGGCTTCGATCTCGACTTTCGCGCGGTCTTCGATCAGGTCAGCCACCTGCACCATGGCCATGGCCGGAAAGTTGCGGCCCATCACGGCCCGATAGGCTTCGCCGATCTCTTGCAGGCGTTCCAGGTATTCGCGCTTGTCGGTGATGTACCAGGTCAGGCGGACGAGATGTTCAGGACCGGCCCCAGCTTCGGCGAGCACGGCGACGACGTTTTCGAGCGCCTGACGCAGTTGCCCTACGAAATCGTCGGTTTCGAACTGCTGTTGGCCGTTCCAGCCGATATGCCCGCCGAGGAAGACCAGGCGCCCTTCGGCTAGGATTCCGTTTGCGTAGCCCTTAGCCGGCTTCCAGCCGGAGGGATGGAGAAAGTGGTGCGGTGTTGCCGACATGCTCAGGCCTCGAGTTGTTCTTGCAGCTTGGCCCGCAAACCGTCGGGCCACCGGCACGACTTGCCGGTCTCCATGTCGACGGCCACGAGTACGATCTCGGCGCGCAGCCGCGTCTCGGCCGCATGACGCCCCTCGACGGTAAAGGTGACGCTGCTGCGACCGAGGTGGATCAGGCGGAGGTCGAACTCAATCACCTCCTCGAGCCGACTCATCGCGCGGAATTCCGTATCGATCCGAACGGTCGGAACCGACACACCCTCGCGCAGGTGGAGTTGATGGAAGCTGGCCCCCACGCGATCCTCGAAGAAATGCTCAACTGTCAGATTGAGCATTTCGAAGTACCGCGGATAGAAGACGATGCCAGCCGGATCGCAGTGCTGAAAGCGAATGGTTTGCGGCAGAGTGAACACGTCAGAGGTCCCGCAACCGGAAGCGCTGCACTTTGCCGGTCTGGGTTTTCGGCAATTCCTGGAGGAAACGGATGGACCTGGGGTACTTGTAAGGTGCGATCGTCGCCTTCACGTGATCCTGCAGGCGCTTCACCATGGCCGCGTCCTGCGGCAGCCCCTCGTCCAGAACCACGTAGGCCTCGACGATCTCGCCGCGCTCGGCGTCCGGGACGCCGATGACGGCGCATTCCGCCACGTCGCTATGCGCTAGCAAGGCCGCTTCGACCTCCGGCCCGGCGATGTTGTAGCCCGAGGAAACGATCATGTCGTCGTTGCGGGCGGTAAAGCGGAAGAAGCCGTCGTCCTCCTCGACGAAGGTGTCGCCGGTTATGTTCCAGCCGTCGCGCACGTAGTCGCGCTGGCGAGCATCCGCCAGATAGCGACACCCCGTCGGCCCGCGCACCGCGAGCCGGCCCGCTGCTCCGCGCGGTAGCTCGTTCATCGCGTCGTCGACCACCTTCGCCTCGTAGCCGGTGACGGGTCGCCCGGTATAGCCGGGCCGCGCGTCCTCGAAGCGACTGGAGATGAAGATGTGCAGCATCTCCGTCGCACCGATGCCATCCAGCATCGGCTTGCCGGTCTTGGTCCGCCACTCCTCGAAGACCGGTGCCGGCAGAGTCTCACCGGCACTGACCGCGCAGCGCAGTGTCGAGAGATCGGCTCCCTGTTCCATCGCCCGCAGCATCGCACGGTAGGCCGTCGGCGCCGTAAAGCAGATCGTCGCCTTGTAGGTCTCGATGATCTCGATCATGTTCGGCGGAGAGGCCGTCTCCAAGAGGGTCGCCGTGGCCCCGAAGCGCAGCGGAAAGATCGCCAGTCCGCCGAGGCCGAATGTAAAGGCGAGCGGTGGGGATCCGACGAAGACATCGTCCGGCCGTACTTTCAGGACTTCCTTGGCATAGCCGTCGGCGATCGTCAGGAGATCGCGATGAAAGTGCATCGTCGCCTTCGGCTCGCCCGTCGTCCCCGAAGTGAAGGCCAACAAGGCGACGTCGTCACGTCCCGTCCCGACCGCCTCGAACCGTACGGACTTGGACAGGGCAGCGCGGTCCAGCTCCGCATCGTGATTGGCCGTCCCGTCGAAACCGACGACGGTCTTCAGAAAGGCGCTCTCCTTCGCGCTGGCGACCAGCTCGTCCATCAGACGCGTATCGCAGAGAGCGTGGCTGATCTCCGCCTTGTCGATGATCTTGGAGAGCTCGCCGGCGCGCAGCATCGGCATGCTGTTGACCACGACGGCTCCCGCCTTGGTCGCCGCGAGCCAGCAGGCGACCATCGCCGGATTATTCGCAGAGCGTATCAGTACCCGGTTGCCGGGCTTAAGACCGTAGTCCTTGACCAGGGCGTGGGCGAGCCGATTGGTCCAGTCGGACAGCTCCTTGTAGGTGCGCTGTCGCCCGTTTCCGATCAGCGCGACACGGTCGCCGAACCCCTTTTCGACCATGGCGTCGGTCAGCTCGACGGCGGCGTTGAGATAGTCCGGGTAGGAAAAGCTATCGCGGAGGAAATCGGGGCAGTCTTCGACGGCCGGCAGACGGTCCCGGGTGAAGCTGTCCTGATGTGCCGTGGGTCCCAGGTTCATCCCAGAACCTGCCGCGCGATCACCACCTTCTGAACGTCGGAAGCGCCCTCGTAGATCCGCAGCGCGCGGATCTCGCGATAGAGACTTTCGACCATCGCCCCCTTGCGCACGCCCTCTCCACCGTGCAACTGCACGGCCATATCGATGACCTTCTGCGCCTGTTCCGTGGCGAAGAGTTTGGCCATGGAAGCCTCCCGGGTGACCCGTTCGGCGCCGCGGTCCTTCGCCCAGGCGGCGCGATAGACCAGCAGCGCGGCGGCATCGATATCGAGTGCCATCTCTGCGATGTGCCCCTGAACCATCTGTAGCTCCGCCAGAGGCGCGCCGAAGAGTTCGCGCGCACGCACGCGCTTGGCCGCTTCCGAGAGCGCCCTGCGTGCGAAGCCGAGCGCGGCAGCGCCGACCGTCGCCCGGAAGACATCCAGGACGGACATCGCGATCCGGAAGCCCTGCCCCTCGGCACCAACCAGTGCGTCTTCGGGCAGCCGAACCTCGTTGAAGCGCAGATGTGCCAGAGGATGCGGCGCGATGACCTCCTGCCGCTCGACGATCTCCAGCCCCTCCGCATCGCCGGGGAGCAGAAAACAGGAGATCCCCTTAGGACCCGGCCCGCCGCTTCGGGCGAAGACGCAATAGAGATCGGCGATCCCGCCGTTCGAGATCCAGGTCTTCTCTCCCGATAGAATCCAGGCGTCTCCGTCGCGCCGGGCGACCGTCTCCATATTGGCGACATCCGAGCCAGAGCGTGGTTCGGTCAAGGCAAAGGCCGCGATGGCACGGCCCTGGGTCGTTCGCGGAAGCCAGCTCCGATGGGCTTCAGACCCGAAAAGGGTGATCGCGCCGGTGCCCAGGCCCTGCATCGCGAAGGCAAAGTCTGCCAAACCGTCGTGACGCGCCAGGGTCTCGCGGATCAGACAGAGCGTGCGCACATCCAGCGAACCGGCGGAGTGCGTGAGCCACCCCTCCGCACCGAGACGCGCCACCAGATCCCGGCAGGCCGCGTCCACGTCGCCGTGGTCGACCGACAGGCCCGCGCACCAGCTCTCAAGCGCCTCGGCAAGCTCTCTGTGCCGATCCTCGAAGAACGGCCAGTCGAGGAAGGACCGGTCGACATCCTGCATCCGTCCGGCCCCATCGGCAGCCGCCTCGGCCAGAGGCAGCGCGGGTGAGGCCGCTGTCGCCTTCGCCATCATCAGTCTCCTGCTCTCAATCTCCCGCAAACACCGGCCGTTGCTTGGCAACGAAGGCCCGGTAGGCACGCTCGAAATCCTGGGTCTGCATGCAGATTGCCTGGGCCTGGGCCTCCGCTTCGATCGCCTGCTCCAGCCCCATGGACCACTCCTGGGACAACTGCGTCTTGGTGATGCCATGCGCGAAGACCGGGCCTTCGGCGATACGCTGCGCCAGCGCCAGCGCCTCGCTCTCGACCTCCGTCGCGACGCGATTGAAGAAGCCCCAGGCCTCGCCTTCCTCGGCGCTCATGGACCGGCCGGTGTAAAGCAGCTCCGCCGCGCGTCCCTGACCGATCACCCGCGGCAGCAGAGCGCAGGCGCCCATGTCGCAGCCGGCCAAGCCGACCCGCGTAAAAAGGAAGGCCGTCTTGGCCGTCGGTGCGGCAAGTCGCAGATCCGACGCGAGCGCGATCATGGCCCCCGCACCGACGCAAACTCCCTCGACGGCCGAAATGACCGGACGCCCGCAGCCGATGATCGCCTTGACCAGATCGCCGGTCATGCGCGTAAAGGCCAGCAAGCCCTTCATATCCATCTCGACCAACGGGCCGATGATCTCGTGCACGTCGCCGCCGGAACAGAAGTTCCCGCCGTTGGAGGCGAAGACCACCGCGTCCACGTCCTCGGCATAGACGAGATTGCGGAAGGTATCGCGCAGCTCCGCGTAGCTCTCGAACGTCAAAGGGTTCTTGCGCTCGGGGCGCGTGAGACGCAGGACGGCAACGCGACCCTCCATGCGCCACTCGAAGTGCTCCGGCTTGAGGTTTGCCAGCTTCATGTCTCTACCTTCCGGATTTTCTCCAACGCGGCCGTGGTCTCCGCCACTTCCCGATCGTCGAGCGGATCGATGAACTGCTGAATCCAGTGGGCGTGCTGTACAGCCATCGCCTCGAAGGCAGCCCGGCCTTCATCCGTCAGGCGCACGCGCGTGGCCCGACGATCCCCTTCGACCTCAACCCGAACCACCAGGTCGTCTTCCACCAGGCGGTCGACGATGCCGGTCACGTTGCCGTTGGAGACCATCAGGCGACGCGACAGCTCGGACATCTTCAGGCCATCCGGCCGGCGTTCCAGCGCCGCCATGACGTCGAAACGCGGCAGCGTCGTTCCATGCTCCAGGCGCAGTTTCTCGCGCAGTTCGGCTTCGATATGGCGTGTCGCCTTGAGCATCTGCAGCCAGAGGCGCAGCCGAAGTCTCTCCGCTTGAGGCAAGTCGAGGCTCATACCTCGCCCCCCGACAGCGCGATCGCCTGACCGTTGACCGCATCCGAGCCCGGACCGCAAAGCCAGAGTGCCGCGGCCGCGACCTCCGTCGGCTGGATCAGCCTGCCCTGGGGATTGAAACGCGCGAGGCCGGCGCGCGCTTCCTCCGCTGTCCGGCCCGTCGTCCTCGCGATCTCTGTCACACTGCGTTCGGTCATCTCACTGTCGAGAAAGCCGGGGCAGAGCGCGTTGACCGTGATCCCCTTGCGCGCGGTCTCCAGTGCCAGCGACCGGGTTAGACCGACCACGCCGTGCTTCGCCGCCGCATAGGGCGCGACGTAAGCATAGCCCTTCAGCCCTGCGGTCGAGGCGACCGAGATCAAACGCCCCCACCCCTCCATCTGCCGCAAACCTTCGCGGAGAGTCAGGAAGACACCGGTCAGGTTGACGGCCAGCATCCGCTCCCAAGCCTCCGTCGTCGTCTTGACGAAAGGCGCGCTTTCCGATGCGCCGGCGTTCGCCACCACGATCTCCTGCCGTCCCGCCTCGGCAAAGAGGTCGGACAGCGAGGTCTCGCTGGTCACGTCGGCCTGGATCGCCCTCATGCGCTGTCCGGCGACAGCCCGCAGCGGCTCCAGCCTCCGTCCGGCGACCGTCACCCGAGCGCCGGCATCGGCGAAGGCACCGGCAATCGCAGCGCCCACGCCGGAGCCGCCGCCGGTGATCAAGACGGACCGTCCCGCGACGGTCATCCGCGATCCGCCAGGCGGCGCATCTGATCGCGACCCGCAAGATAGGGGTCAGGCCAAGCCACCTCGTCATCGCGGAGCGCCACGGCCGCGTGCAGCGTCCAATAGGGATCGGAGAGATGCGGACGGGCCAGGCACACCAGGTCGGCGCGGCCCGCCATCAGGATCGAGTTGACGTGGTCCGGCTCGAAGATGTTGCCGACCGCCATGGTCGGCATGCCCAGCTCGTTGCGGATACGGTCGGAAAAGGGCGTCTGGAACATGCGCCCGTAGACCGGCTGGGCCTCGGTCGAGGTTTGGCCGGCGGAAACATCGCAGATATCGGCCCCGGCATCGCGGAAGAACGCCGCGATCCGGACAGCCTCTGCGGCATCGACGCCGCCGTCGGACCAGTCGGTCGCGGATATCCGCACCGACATGGGCTTGTCGGCGGGCCAGACGTTGCGGACGGCACAGAAGATCTCGAGCGGATAGCGCATCCGGTTCTCGAGCGAGCCGCCGCAAGCGTCGCTTCGCCTGTTGGAGAGCGGCGAGATGAAGGAGGAGAGCAGATATCCGTGCGCGGCGTGAAGCTCGAGCATGTCGAAGCCGGCCCGCTCGGCCATCTCGGCCGCCGCCACGAACTGGTCGCGCACCAGATTCATATCGGCGCGATCCATCTCCTTCGGCACCTGATTGCGCGCCGACCAAGGAAGCGCGGAGGCCGACAGGATCGGCCAATTGCCGTCCTGCAGCGGTGCATCCATCTCCTCCCAGCCGAGCTGGGTCGAACCCTTTCGGCCCGAATGCCCGATCTGACAGCAGATCTTCGCCTCGGTCTCCGCATGCACGAAGTCGACGATCCGCTTCCAGGCGGCCTCATGCTCGGCGGCGTAGAGACCGGGACACCCTAGGGTGATCCGTCCTTCGGCGGAGACACAGGTCATCTCCGTGAAAACCAGTCCGGCGCCGCCCTTCGCGCGCTCGCCGTAATGAACCACGTGCCAGTCGGTGGGGCAGCCCTCCAGCGCTTTGTACTGGGCCATGGGCGACACTACGATTCGGTTCTTCAGCTTCATCCCGCGGAGCTGATAGGGCGCGAACATCGGCGCGCGGTCTCGATTCGAAGCGGCTTGCCTCTGGAACCAAGCCTCGGCGGAGGCGAGCCACGCGGGGTCGCGCAAGCGCAGGTTCTCGTGACTGATTCTCTGGGATCGCGTCAGCAGACTGTAATTGAACTGCACCGGATCCAGGTCCAGGTAGCGCTCCACGTTTTCGAACCATTCCGTGGAGTTCCGCGCCGCTGACTGCAGCTTCAGGACCTCCACCCGTCGATCTTCCTCATAACGCCGGAAGGCCGAAGCCATATCGCCCTCGTGCAGATAGCTCGCCAAGGCGATGGCGGACTCCAGCGCCAGTTTGGTGCCCGAACCAATGGAGAAATGCGCGGTAGCAGCGGCATCGCCCAGCAGCACCAGGTTCCGGTGCGACCAGCTCTCGCAGAGAACCCGCGGGAAGTTGAGCCAGGCGGAGCCTCGCAGGTGATTGGCATTGGAGACCAGACTATGGCCATCGAGATGCTCGGCGAAGATGCGCTCGCAGGTCGCGACGCTCTCCTCCTTCGTCATGCCCTCGAAACCGTAAGCGTCCCAGGTCTCCTGCGAGCATTCGACGATGAAGGTCGCCGTGTCTTCGTCGAACTGGTAGGCGTGCGCCCAGACCCAGCCGTGCTCCGTTTTCTCGAAGATGAAGGTAAAGGCGTCGTCGAACTTCTGGCGGGTTCCGAGCCAGACGAACTTGCATTGCCGCAGATCGATGTCGGGCTTGAAGACCTCCGCGAACTCGGAGCGCGCCCGTGAGTTCAGACCATCGGACGCGACGACGAGATCGTAACGCTCCATATAGGGGGCAGCACTCTCCACCTCCGTTTCGAACCGCAGCTCGACGCCCAGATCTCTAGCCCTCTGCTGCAGCAACAACAGCAGTTTTTTGCGCCCGATCCCGCAGAAACCGTGGCCGCTTGAGACCGTCCGCGTCCCCTTGTGAACGACCGCGATATCGTCCCAATAGGCGAAGTGAGCCCGGATCGCCTCGGCACTGACAGGGTCGTTTTCAGAGAGATTCGTTAGGGTCTCGTCCGAGAGGACCACGCCCCAGCCGAAGGTGTCGTCGGGACGATTGCGCTCGATCACGACGATCTCGTGATCGGGATCCCGCAGCTTCATGGAGATCGCGAAGTAGAGCGCCCCCGGTCCGCCACCCAAGCAAGCTACGCGCATCGTCAAGCCTCCAATCCCGAGACATCTTGATAGCGCAGATGGCAATTTATTTCAAACATGAAATTTCATGTTTGAATATTTTCCGTATGCTGCTCACGCAATCGTACGGCCGACAGTCAAGCAGGCCGCAAAACGCTCACTCGGACGGGATAAATTGAACCGTAAATGACGCCGGTCAATGCGTTATCACCATAATTAGAATCTTCTAAAGAGACTACTTCAGGAGGTCTCAATGAAACTCTTTATCACCACGCTCCTGGCATCCGTCTGCGCGATAAGCACGGCAGGAGCGAACGAGTTGCGCGACAAGGCTCTGGATTACTTCGTTCCGCTACCCTCGACGGTACCGAGTGTGCAGGACAACCCCATCACTCCGGAGAAGATCGAGCTCGGCAAAGCCCTGTTCTTCGATCCGCGTCTCTCGGCGTCGGGCGTGTTCAGCTGCCACTCCTGCCATAACCTCTCGACCGGCGGTGACGACAACCGGGAAACCTCGATCGGTCACGGCTGGCAGATCGGGCCGCGCAACTCTCCCACTGTCCTGAACTCCGTGCTGAACGAAGCCCAGTTCTGGGACGGCCGTGCCGAAGACCTCAAAGCACAAGCGAAAGGACCGATCCAGGCCAGTGTGGAGATGGCGAACACGCCGGAGGTCGTAATCGAGACCCTACTAAGCATGCCGCAATACCGGGAGTGGTTCGCGGACTCCTTTCCTGACGAGGCAACACCGGTCAACTTCGACAATATGGCGCGGGCTCTGGAAGCCTTCCAAGCGACACTGCTGACACCGGCTCCCTTCGACGCCTTCCTGAACGGCAACATCGCCGCCCTGACGGAACAGCAGCAGCAGGGATTGGACCTCTTCATCGACCGGGGCTGCGCAGCCTGCCACAGCGGCGTCAACGTCGGCGGACACGGCTACTATCCCTTCGGTCTGATCGAAAGGCCGGGTGCCGAAATCCTTCCGCCCGACGACAAGGGCCGTTTCGCCGTGACGGAAACCGTGGACGACGAATACGTCTTCCGCGCCTCGCCCCTGCGCAATATCTCGGTTACGGCGCCTTACTTCCATTCGGGCCGGGTCTGGGATCTTGAGGTCGCGGTGCAGATCATGGCCCAGTCGCAGCTTGGCCAAGTGCTGCCCGACGAAGAGGCTGCAGCAATCGTCGCTTTCCTGGACAGCCTGACCGGCGAAGTGCCCGAAGTTCCCGTACCGGCCCTACCGCCGGAGACCGCGACCACGCCCCGCCCGACTGCGGAGATCGTCCGTTAACGGAATGAGATGTGAGGCCCAGGGTGGGAACCTGGACACACTGCAGGACCGCGCCTCTCCAACTGAGGGTCCAGGAGAGGCGCGGTCTTGGCCTGTTGCAGAGTTCGGAGCACAGACCATCTGAGAGTTGGCTGCCGCCCCCTCGTCTCAATCGCAAGCGTCGTTGGTCACCAGACGCAGCTCGACGAAGACATCGGTCTGCTCGCTGGGCGGCCCGTTGGTGACGATCTCCTGCGCAATCTCGACAGCTTGCGAGCCAAGCTGATCCGGCTGCTGGGCGACCGTGGCGCCCATGCGGCAGTCCTCGACCGAACCGACGGCGTCGTCGGTGGCATCGAAGCCGACCACCAGGATGTCCCGGCCCGAGGACTCCACGGCCTGCAGGGCGCCCAGCGCCATTTCGTCGTTGTGGGCGAAGAGGGCATCGATTTCAGGTTGGGCAACCAGGATATTCTCCATCACCGACAACCCTTCGGCCCGGTTGAAGTTCGCGGTCTGGCGGGCCACGACTTCGACCTCCGGACAACTCTCCGCGATCGCCTCGTTGAAGCCTGCGCCCCGGTCGCGGGTCGCCGACACGCCGGGAATGCCTTCGAGCTCGACGACACTGCCCTGCGCACCGATCCGCTCGCAGATGAAGGTTCCAGCCAGAACGCCACCGGCGGCATTGTCGGAGACCACGAAGGACGACAGCTCGACGTTGTTGACGCCGCGGTCCACGGCGATCACAGGAATCTCAGCGTCGATTGCGCCGCGCACGGCGGGCACGACGGCATCCGAATCGGTCGGATTGACGATCAGCACGTCCACGCCGCGGGTCACCAGGTCCTCGATGTCGGAGACCTGCTTGGACACGCTGTCCTGAGCGTCGACCACCACGAGATCGAGCCCGAGCCTACCGGCAGCCTCCTGCGCGCCGTCGCGCAGGGTCACGAAAAAGGGGTTGTTCAAGGTCGATACCGACAGACCGATGGTGCCGTCGGCGGCAAGAGCCGGGCTGGCGGTCAGTCCGAAAGCGGCAGTCAAAACAAGGCCGCCTAGGGCGGTTCTGGGCTTCGTCATGGTCTTGGGCATGGCAATCCTCCCTTTTCGAATATCCGTTGATCGCAAGATGTCACTCAGGCGCGGGCGAGGCCATAAGGTTCAGCGACGCTTCGCCGCCAGCCGCTCGATCAGCAAGGCGGCCAGGATCACACCCCCCTTGACGATCTGCTGGTAGAAGGACGGGACGTCCAGGAGGTTCATCCCGTTGTTGATAACGCCGATGATCAAGGCGCCGATCAGCGTCCCGAAGACTCCCCCCTTGCCCCCGAACAGCGAGGTCCCTCCCACCACCACGGCGGCGATGGCGTCCAGTTCGAAGGCCACACCCGCCGAGGGTTGGCCTGAGTTGACACGCGAGGTGAGGATGATCGCCGCCAGCGCCGCGGCGAAACCGCAAAAGGCATAGGTAAAGAGCTTGACCCGCCGCACCGGGATCCCGGAGAGGCGCGCTGCCTCCTCGTTGCCGCCGATGGCGTAGATCGAGCGGCCGAGCGATGTGTGCCGAAGCAGGAAGTAGGAGATCCCCAGGAAGACGAGCATGATCCAGATCGGCGTCGGCAACCAGAGGATCTCCCCGTTGCCGATCTGGTAGATCGCCTCCGGCATGCCGCTGATCGGACGGCCTTCGGTGTAGGCCAGAGCGCCGCCGCGAAACATCGTCAGGCCGGCCAGGGTCACGATGAAGGGGGCGATGCCGGCGTAGGCCACGAAAGCGCCGTTCCAGAGACCGAGCAGGGTGCCGATCAGCAACATGGCGCCCATTGCCAGCCAGGGGTAGGCCAGCTGTAGGAAGGTCGGCTCCAGGCCGCGATCGGGCACGCCCAGGACGGCGATGCTGGCACCGATCACGCCGGTCAGCGCCACCAGCGACCCCACCGACAGATCGATGCCGCGCCCAATGATCACCACGGTCATACCAAAGGCGATGATCGCGTTGATCGAGATCTGGCGCAGGATGTTGACGATGTTGTTCCAGCTCAGGAAGCGGTCGGACAGCGCCGACAGCACCACGATGAGCGCCAGCAGGGCCAGGACGAGCCCGAAGCGGGCCAGCAGGCCACCCCAGTCGAACTGCGGCGGAGGCCCTTCGCCGGTCCCGCCGTTCCGGTCTTCACTGCGCCCCTTCGACTCACTGCGCCCCTGTGACATGGGCAACCACCTCCTCATGCGCGACCGGGGCGACCAGCTCGGTCGCGACACGCCCTTCGCGGAAAACCAAAATACGATCGGACAAGCCGACGAGTTCCTCGGTATCGCTGGACGACACCAGAATGCCGAGCCCCTGCGACGCCAGGGACTGAATCACGTCGTAGAGTTCCGCCCGGGCGCCGATGTCGACACCGCGTGTCGGTTCGTCCAGCAACAGCACCTTCGGACGCGTGGCCAAGGCCTTGCCGACCACCACCTTCTGCTGGTTGCCGCCGGAGAGTTCGCCCACGATCTTCAGCGGATCGGGTGGCCTGAGAGCCAAGCGGTCGATCCAGGTGCGGGCTTCCGCCTCTTCGCGACGCGGCGACAAGACACCCTGCCGCGACACCTGCTTCAGGACCGACAGAGTCAGGTTGTGGCTCACGGACATGCCCAGAACCAACCCCTGCGTCTTGCGGTCGGACGGTACCAGCGCGATCCCGCGACCGATGGCATCGTGGGGCGACCGGATCGGTTTGTCGTCCCAGTCGGCAACGCCCTCCAGTCCGAACAAAACACCCGGCACCCGGCTACGTCCGGACCCGATGACGCCCGCCAGACCTACGACCTCGCCGGCCGCCAGCCGAATCTCGTTCGCGTCCAGTCCGTCCGCCTGAAACCGAAAGGTCCCGACGGACGGCCCGCCGGTCATACGGCTGACCTGCGCTTCGGTCCGAACGGCCCGACCCACCATCATCTGCACGACCTCCTCCGGTGTCGCCTCGGCAACCCGGACCGAACCGACCAGCGCGCCGTCGCGCAAGACCGTCACCTGGTCGGCGATCCGGAAGATCTCTTCCAGCCTGTGGGAGATGTAGACGACCGCCACACCGTTGCGCTGGACCCGTTCGATCAGATGGAACAGACGTTCCGTCTCATGCGCCGACAGCGCCGCGGTCGGTTCGTCCAGAACCAGGATACGGCCCTTGCGCGCCAGGGCCCCCGCGATCTCGACGAGCTGCTGCTCGCCGATACTCAGCCGTTCCACCTCGACCGCCGGGTCGATGTCCAACTCGATATCGCGCAGCAGGGCCGCGGCGCGAACCCGTAGATCCCGATGGCTGATCGTCGGCGGCAGATCGCCGAGAAACAGGTTCTCCGCGACGCTCAGACTGGGAACCAGCGCCAGTTCCTGAAAGACCATGACGATCCCGTGCGCACGGGCCTCGGCCACGCTCGACAGGGCCACCGCTTCGCCGGCGACCGTCATGGTACCGCCGTCGCGCCGCTCGACACCGGATACCACCTTCATCAACGTCGACTTGCCGGCGCCGTTCTCCCCCACCAGAGCGTGAACCTGTCCCTCGTCCAGGGTGAAGTCGACGCCCTTGAGGGCCTGAAAGGAGCCGAAACTCTTGGTGATGCCCCGCATCTCCAGAAGCGGCATCAGGCGCTCCGCTCGGCGAGGAAGGCCTCGATCTCGACCCGTTTCGGTATCGCCGGTTGAGCACCGACACGGGTGGCGGCAAGCGCGCCGGCCGCGTTGCCGAAACGCACTGCGTCGGACAGCGCCATCCCCTCCCCCAACGCTACGGAGAGAGCACCGACGAAGGAGTCTCCCGCCGCCGTCGTGTCGACGGCCTCTACGGAAAAGCCGGGAACGCGGCCGACCTTACCATCCTCGGCCCAGCAGGCACCGGCGGCACCCAGCGTCAGAACGGCCGCTGGAACCTGCGCCGCAAGCTGGCCGACAGCCGCTTCGGGATCGGCTGCAACGGCCTCGGCAGTGAGGCCGGTCAAGCTTGCCGCTTCGGTTTCGTTGACCAGCAGAACGTCGATATCGGCCAGCTGCTCAGGGGCCAAGGCTCGCGCAGGCGCCAGGTTAAGCAGCGTACGCGCGCCGGCCGCCCGTCCCATCCGTGCCGCCGCCAATACCGTCTCTAGCGGGATTTCCAACTGCAGCAGAACCGCAGTCGCTCCCTCGAAAAGCGAGGCCGCGAGGCCGTCGGGAGTCAGGGCGTTGTTGGCGCCCGGGGATACCACGATGCTGTTCCGGGCCGCCTGGTCGACGGTGATGACCGCGACGCCGCTCGGGCCCGACACAGTCTCTACCGACCCGACATCGATCGCCTCGGCAGCCAGGCGGTCGCGCAGAACCGGGCCGAAGGCATCGCCGCCGACCCGGCCGACCATGGCGACCGCTCCGCCGGCCCGGGCTGCGGCGACGGCCTGATTGGCGCCTTTGCCGCCGGAATACTGAGCCAGATCTCCCCCTAGTAGCGTTTCACCCGCTTCGGGAAAGCGGGGCACACGGATCACCAGATCCATGTTGATGCTGCCAACGACGACGATCACGCGGACCCCTCTGCGCGACACGACCGGTCGCCTCGGACTCCGGTTCGGGCCGACAGCGAAACAGTCAAAGAGATATTCGGCTGAAACACGACTTGGACCGCCGGCAACCTATCCCCGGCCCCCCGCTCCGTCAAACGCGTGCCTGCGGCATTTCCGTGACCGGAGCTGACGGCCGTTCAGGCGCGGGACTCCGCTACGCTTGAGACCTCCGCTCCGTGCCGGCGGCTGTCATAGTCTGATCATTTCAGGGATCTTCGCGGCCCTGCGGCCCAGTGGCGTCCCCAACGGGAGTCGAACCCGTGTCTTCAGCGTGAAAGGCTGATGTCCTAGGCCTCTAGACGATGGGGACGCAGCTAGGGGCCGGCACGGCTCGCGCCGTCTCCAAGCCCCGTGACTTACTCAGCCGCGACGGGGATTGCAAGCTCATCTTGACGATCAGGAGAAACGGGCGTGACCGAGTGGCGGGCGGCCTGGGTCGAGCGCGCCGCACCACCCAACTCCTGCTCGATCTGCGGCCCCGGCTCTATCTGCGGCCCTAGCGCGATCGGGGGGCCAGCGATCTCGCGCAGGAGCTTCTGCTTTATCGCCCGCGCGAAATCCTGGTAGTCGGTGGCCGACAGCAGGAAAGCGCCGGACCCGCCGATCACGTTCGACTTGAAGTAGTGATCGACGCTGGGATCTTCGTTGAGGATCGCCAGGCCGTTGACGGTGATGCCCTCGCCGATGGCGGCGTCGCGCATCTGACTGGTCTGGATGCCCTGGTTTGTGCGCCCGTCGCCGGACACGTCGATCACCCGGCGGAGCCCTTCGTAGGCATTGAAGGTCAACAGGTTGACCGAGAACTCGATGGCATTTCCGATCGCCGTGGAGCCGCCCGAGATGAACCGTGGCGTCGCGGCCAGCTCGTCGGCGAATTCCAGGGACGAACTGGGACTATGGATGTGCATCCAATCGGTGGCCAGAACCTGCCGGTCCCGCCCCGACCACTGCACGAGCGAGACGGCGATCCCCCGCTCCCCAGCCGCCTGGATCGCGCCCTGGACCTCGGCGTCGCGAAAGGCGTCCGCGAGCCCCTGCATCTGCAGGTCGAACTCCCAGGAGGTGACCGACGAAGAGGCGTCGACGGCCAGCACCAACTCCAGTTCGACGACATCGCTGGCCTTCACGGGCGGAGCCGACAGCGCGAGCGCTGCGGCCAAACCGAGGGTGCGGATCATCCAGGTCACTCCGGAAGTATAGGCCGTTGGCGGCGGAGAGGAAGCCTCACCAACCGGGCCGAACGCTCAGCCGTACGGACCTGTTAGAACGCCCCTAAGCGAGAGCGAGCAAAAGTGTTTTCTTTCAGAACACTGGAGAATGTTCGAGACAAATAACATGAAGCCGGCACGCCGTGAGGCTGCCCCGCCGTCAAGCGAAAGCCGCGTCGTCGACGACGAACTGTACTGCGTCGGGACCGCTCCAGGTATCGGCGCGCAGCTTGCCGGCAAAGTGCAGAGGGCGGCCCCGCGTCTGGACCAGCGCTGGCCCCAGATCGCTCTCGAAAGCACGAAAACAGATAGCCTTCAGACTGCCGCCTTCCGAGCCCTGGAGGCGCAGCCGCAGGTGGCTCTCGCCGACCGGCCTGGCATCGACGGCCCGCACTGAGGAGAGCGCGAAACGCGGCTCCGGATTGCCCTGACCGAAGGGAGCGCAACGCTCGAGTTGCGCCAGCAGATCGGCGGTGGCGGCCCCGGCCGCCAAGACCCCGTCGCAGCCCAGAGCCGGACGCCAGCCGGTCTCGGCCAGCCGGCCGGCCAGCCGCGCGTCCAGGAAGTCGGTCAAGGCGCCCAACTGGCTCTCCGTCACAGTCAGGCCAGCGGCCATCGCGTGACCGCCGCCGTCGATCAGCAGCCCCTGCTGTCGTGCCGCGATGACTGCGGCCCCCAGGTCGACGTTCGGTACGGAACGCGCGGAGCCCTTGCCGACGCCGGAGTCGTCCAGTGCGACCACCAGGGCCGGCCGGTCGTAGCGCTCCTTCAGGCGACCCGCCACGATGCCGATCACGCCGGGATGCCAGCCGTGGCCCGCCGCCAGCGTCAGTCCCGCACGTCTGGGGCCGCGCTCGACCTGCTCGATGGCCTGGTCGAGCACCTGCCGCTCGATCTCCTGACGCTGCCGGTTGAAGCCGTCGAGGTCCGCTGCCAGGCTCGCCGCCTCGCCGGGATCGCCGCAGGTCAGCAGGCGCGCGCCCAGATCGGAGCGCCCGACCCGGCCACCGGCATTAAGCCTCGGTCCAAGCAGGAACCCCGCATGATAGGTGCTGGGCGGCCCATCCACCCGCGCCACTTCAGCCAAGGCTGCAAGCCCCGGATTGCCGCGCT